>MWCO01000017.1 GCA_002070115.1 Deltaproteobacteria bacterium ADurb.Bin207 | reverse complement strand
ACCCGTACCACCCGAGCCACCCGAGCCACCCGATTCACCCGAGCCGCCCGAGCCGCCGATATTGCTTCCACCGCCACTACCACCAGACTCTTCCCCCGCAGAACCAGCCGATTGGGATCCACCGGAACCACCAATACCAGCGCTCCCACCGCCATCGTATTCCGAGTCTTCCGAAGAACAGCCCAAAGCATGAACCGCCCAGCCCACCACCAAGGCAACCGAAATCACGCGAAGTCTCATATTGCCTCCCAACAGAAAATTGAAGATTCATTTCAGATTAGCTCAAATTCCACTGAATTTCAACATCATAATTCTAATCCTTGCTGCAACACGGCGCGTCGTTAACGTTTCCAACCCCAAACCAATCCGACATTCCCAGGACCACCTGGCTCCGTCCGGTCCAGACAAGATGTGGGATACTATAATTCATCAATAATATCAATGTGCTACACGGATTTCGCCCTCGGCTGGGAGGGTGTTCCTCAGATAGTCAAGCGCGTGCTGCGTGGTATGGGCGCAGGAAACCGGGATGCCATCGGTGCGTCGGCATCTTACGATGCGTCGAGCGTAGTCTCCAGCCTCCCGGACGGGTTTGCCTTGAAGGCTTTGGTCATGCGCCTCATCGTGGCACGATGGCAAGATGTGCCGTAAAACATTGGACTAACGCACTGCGGGGGATCAAAGTGGGATGACCGTGACCGTTTTGTGGGCCGTGCGCCGTGACCGTGACTGCGGCGGTCCTGTGGCCGAGCGATGGAGGGCACACCTTTCCGGCAGTCGAGGGCGAAGGAAATGCACGGGGAAAAACCAGGAGATGACGCAGCATCGCAGCACCCATGATTTGACGTCGCTCCGTTCACGGACTTCTGGCACACCGCAACCCATAACGAGGGCTGGCTCCAATGTCGGAGGCCCGGCTTACAGCGCGAAGCTCCCCGGCTGCACTCTTGTACCCGCCACCACGACGTATTCGATGGCCTGACCAGGAAGACGTCAGATTCGCGCAATTGTCGCAGTTTAGGCCGCCTTCGCCATACCACGCGGTACCATAGTAATCGAAAACCCACTCCCACACGCTTCCAGCCATATCGTAATGCCCCCAACGACCCATCCCGTCCGGATAACTACCCACCACCACGAAGGGCTTGTCATCACTGGCAACGTAATTTGCGGAGTTCGCGTCCGGTGCCGTCGCTCCCCAGGGATAGCGACGATTCTCCTCGCCTCCTGCCGCCGCATATTCCCATTCCGCCTCCGTGGGCAAGCGTCCGCCATCCCAAGCACAAAACGCGAAGGCCAGATACCAATCGACACAATTGATTGGCATCGCTTCAAACGAACCAGGACTGTCGGTCCATGTTTTGGTGGCGGCATTGCAGTTCAACGCCACCATCAACTTATCTTTATCCGCTGGTAGTTTGGAATCCCAAGCACTCCTCCACCCCGTTTCTGGTATCAACGGGTGCGCCCCCGCGGAAGAGCTGGGCTTGCTCATGGGATAAGCTTCCAGAAAACGACGAAATCGGCCTACGGTCACTTCGAATCGATCCAACACGAAACTCGCCACCGTGGCCGTATGTTCCGGCAGTTCATTCGGATCTCCCTTTTCAAAAGAATCCGTGCAGGATTCACTTGGATCTTCACAGCGTCCCATGGGAAACGAACCGCCGACGACGAGCGCGTTTTCACAGCAATTTTGTTTTTGCCCGGCAGGACCACATATCTCTTCAAGCCCTTCGCACGAAGGACCGTAAGCTATCCCTCCTGCTCCACCGCTCCCCCCAACCCCACTGGCTCCACCCTCGCCACCGGCAGCTCCGCCAATTCCACCGACTCCGCCCTCGCCACCGCTAGCCCCGCCAATTCCACCAACTCCGCCCTCGCCACCGCTAGCGCCGCCAATTCCACCGGCTCCCCCCTCGCTGCCACTGGCTCCGCCACTAGCTCCCGCGGCCCCTCCTACCCCGGGACCGCCACCGCTTCCCGAACGATAGTCATCCAAGGACGGTCCGAGACGGCACGAACCGATGGTTGGGACCGTGGCAACGACAAGTACCAACAACCAACCCATTCGATTCATGGATTGAACCTCCAAACCTGATTTACCTCATTGGACCGGATGCTGCTCCGTTTCGCTCGGTGAACTGCGCCAGGTTCCAGATTCCCCAAGCCGACAAGCTCCCGCTGCCGATACACCCAACACGACAGCATCAAGCAAGAAGACATCGCGAAACAAGGTCGACTCGCTATGTGTATCGTGTCCATGGGTCATCGCTTCAAACGGTCAGAGGGATTCGATTGCCAAAAGAACAGCAAGCATAGCATATCGTCAAAACAAACGCGCGCTGTTTTCGAAGGGTGAATCACGGAAAACACTCTGCGTTTCGCGGGTTCGGCTGCGAGGTATCCCTGCGAAACACTGTATTTCAACAAAAAATGGAAACGGGGGAAACCGGCTCGACGCACACTGTCGACGCATGCAAGAAAATTTCTCCTTCGCTGGTGTTGCGCGCCTGCTCATGGAGTCGACAGAGGCATATACCCACGCTAATCTCGAGGGCAGCAGCAAAGCCGCACCCATTGGTTCTGGAAAAAGGTAAAATATGAGAAATAACTATGTCGAAACCGGGCTGATCGCAGGACTAACCTTGGCGTTTTTCCTTGCTGGCTGCAGCAACGGCGACGATGAAAGCACCGACGGGCCCAAAAACCCCGCCGGCAACGGGGGCTCGGGCGGCGCGGGGGCTGATGCTAACGCTGACGGAACCATGCCAGAAGCCGGAGCGGCTGGAAGTGGTGGCAAGCCAGCCACGGATAGCGGCACGACAACGGACGGCGAGACAGATAGCGGCAACGGTGGTGAGGCCGGCACCGCGCCGGATGGTGGTGGCGGAGGCGCGGCAGGGGCTGGCAGCGGAGGCGCGGCAGGCGCCAGCCCCGAAGTCACGATTTACTTCACCGAAGAATTCGAAGACGCGGAGTACAAAACGCGAGGCTGGTACGAATCACTCCCGAAAACCCTCTCCTCGGACAGCCACTCCGGGTCTCACTCCCTCGAATGTACCTACAACAAAGGTCAGCCCGATTGTAGCGGTCAGGGCGCTGGTCGGCACCTATTCCCCGAAACCGATGCCGTCTACCTTGGCTATTGGGTAAAATATAGCTCCGATTTCGTCGGCTCAGGCAAGCCCTACCACCCCCATGAGTTCTACTTCTTGACCAACAAAGACGATAAATACGAAGGACCGGCGTTCACCCATCTCACACTATACCTGGAAAGCCACTGGGAATCGGCTTCGGCAGGGGCCCTGTGGGTGGGATTCCAGGACGGCAAAAACATCGATCAAAGCCGACGCGGCGAGGACCTCATCGCCGAGACCGAAAACCGCGCGGTGGCCGGCTGCAACGGCCTGCCTTCGGGCTACTCCGGCTCTTGTTATAACGCCGGCAGCGGCGTCTACGTCAATGGTGTCACTCTGGCATCACCCACCGTATTGACCCCACAAAACAAAAATGACTGGAACCACGTGGAATACTTCGCCAAGCTCAATAGCATCAGCGCAGGGCGTGGACAGCCCGACGGAATCTTACGCGTTTGGGTCAATGGCGCAATGGTCTTCGAACGCACCAATGCCATCCTGCGAACGGCACAACATGCAGATATGAAGCTGAACCAACTCCTGTTCGGTCCGTGGATCGGAGATGGGTCGCCTATCAAGCAGTCGTTTTTGATCGATGACCTGGTTGTGGCCTCCGGTCGCCCCTGACAAGCGGTTAACCCCATTCGTCACACAGCCCCTGCGCCTTCCCCTTCAAAACCATCCCCTCTTTTTTCCAGGGCCTTTCCTTCACGGTCACGGCAGACGCGAAACGGTCACGGTCATCCCCCATTGTTCACCGCAGTGCGCCAGTCCAACGTTCAATAGCCCAGGGCACCTGCTCGGGGTGCCCCAAGGGGGGCTAAAGGACCAAGCCAAAATCAAGATCCAAAAATCCTCAGCTCGTATCCCTTTCCAATTCAGGAAAAATGAGGAAACCTATCAGGTTCCCCATGCGCTGGGGAACAGGCATATTTATCTTTATTTTCAATATGTTATACAAGCTTCTCGCTTAAAAAGCATCCGGACCGATCATCTTGTTGCCAAACTCATCCTTCGCCGCAAGGTCCGCTCCGTTATCGTGAATAATCACGTCTTGGACGTTGCAAGACTGTGTTTTCGGCGCACCCCCGTTCCAATACGTGAAGAGCATGACGCTCTCCAGCGCAGTCGTTGCGGCAGGCAAGGTGGGGAGCATCTTTTTCGTGGTTGATGTCTCGTACGTGCCCGCCGACGTTCGATTTCGGACATTCTTGCCTTCGGTGATTTCATATTGCATGAAGCCATTGACCCATAACCGCGTGACGGACTTGGCGGGGTCGGCCGAAGCCTTGAAGTACACCTCTGCCCAGTTCCACTCGTCGAGCACGAAAAGCTCTCCTCCCAGCTTGTCAAGGCCAAAGTCCTGGTTCTCATCACCGTAACGCCAACCAATCTGCGCGTCTCCAAGGCCGTTTTCGATCAACCAATCGACTCGTCCATACGTTGGATGATTGGGGTCGGGTTGCACGTATTCGAGACGGATGAATTTCAGAAAGCCGGTATTGGTATAAAAACTAAAACTCGACGGAAAACGGATCCGCACACCCACCCAAAGCTCTTCCCCTTCTCCGACGAGGGTTTTCCAATCGGGGGAAAGGCCCATAAAAAAGCCGAAATCCCCTTCGGTGCTATCAGCGCCGTCGCCCGGACGACCCGTCGAGCCCTTTTTGATAGCGAGTTTGCAACTCGAGGTGCGTCCCGGCAGCTTGATGCTCGTGTCGCCATAGGTTCCCGTGTCCGCGTTCTCACCTTTTCCGGGATTTCCCCAGCTAATGCCTACAGCCGCTTCGCCGTCGGTAAGCCCGTCGCAATTCAGGCGGTTGCTCGGGATGAAATTCGCCGGCGCAGCGCCCCCCGCTCCACCGTTGCCGGCCTCTGGCTCGCCGCTATCTGGCTCACCACCCTCGGGCCCACCGCCGTCGCTCGTTGGCTTACCCCCGGTTCCGGCGACACCAGCGTCGGGAGCGGCTCCTTCCGCACTCGCATCCACCGCGGTGCCGCCCGATCCCCCGCCGCCAGCGGGATTTTGGGTTCCGTCGACGCTTTCCTCGTCATCACTGCAGCCAACAAAAAGAAGCGCCAAGCCAAGACCAGCTATCAGCCCGATCCCCGCGTGATTCATTTTCATGTTCATCTTTTCCCAGAAGGCGAGCCCATGGACTCATGGTTAGCGAAACGATCATCATACTACGCGGCCAGATGCTTCGTCAATCGCGCTTTCGTGGGAGCATCCCGCGCCTCGACCTATTAACTTTGTCTTTATTTTCAATATATTAGACAACGCGCCGCAGCCAGGCTGGCTGGGTAAATTGTCGATCAAGCTGTTTCTGAACCTATTTTTGCCACGGCAAAGATACTCGACATTGTCGTCGGCTGCGCAGGCTCGTCTTGACGTGGAAAGGCGTTGGCTTTTACCATACCCGTATGCGAACCAAAGCTGTATTCACTCTTCTGACGCTACTCAGTGGACTCACCGTATTGGCGTGTTCGGAATCATCCGACGGGCCTGTCGAATCGCCCAAACCAGCGGCCGAGGGGGGAGCGGGCGGGCAAGATGGTGGAGCTGACGTGAGCAGTGGTGGTGACACAGGTGTTGACGTGGACGCGAAGACGGAGGGAGGCGGCGGCAAAGACGTTGGAGCGGGAGGAGAAGGCACGGAGGGAGGCTTGGTCGATGCGCAGCCGGATACACCGGCAGACGCCCCCCCCGAGGAACCGCTCACGGCCAAACGTGCGGCCGCCGAAATGGGGTATGGCTTCAATCTCGGAGAGTTTTTTGAAAGTACGAAAGAGACTCCTCGCACCTTCGAGGTCGCCAAGAAAAAAATTGACGCCTACTATGCCATGGGTTTTCGCAATTTGCGTATTCCGATCACGTGGACCGAGAAGGTCAATGGCACACGATTGGTCCATGACCCGCTCGTCGGCGATGTCGACCATCAGCATCCACGCCTTGCGGAGATCACCAAGGTCATCGACTATGCGCTATCTTTGCCGGGACTGTATGTGGTGATCAACGCCCACCACGAAAAGGAACTCAAAGAATACTCTCGGGACACCGTACTTCAGCGGCTCTGGGCGGATATCACGGAGATGTACGCGGATCGGGATCATCGGCTGCTGTTCGAGTTTCTCAACGAACCGCACCGCAGCGGCCAGAACGAGATGCCGGGGCCCGATTTGGTGCGTATGACAGGCATGGCGTACGAGGAGGTGCGCGCGCGCGATCCGGAGCGGATCGTCATCATCGGGGGCAACAGGGTGTTCTACGCGGCCGAGATGGGCAACGTTTGGAAGAACCTCGACAAGGTCGGTGGTGGAAACGATCCGTTCGTGATGGCGACCTTCCATCACTATAATCCGTGGGATTTCTGTGGGGATCACAAGTATCCGTATACCTATCCCTGGACGAAGGAGGAGCAGGAAAAGCCGATGAACACCATGAAAAAATGGGCGGAGGGGGATGGTCAGGGAATGCCCGTTTATATTGGAGAGTGGGGCGTGGGATGGAAAAGCGGTGAAAGCAAACCACCGCTTCGCTGCAACAACATCCGTGAATGGTATTCGACGTTCCATCGTGACAGCGCCGCGCCACGAGGACAACCTACAGCCGTATGGGACGATGGCGGATGGTTCAAAGTCTTTGATTACCAGACGGGGGAATTTGACAACAACCTTGCCGAGTGTATCGTGGGACCGTGCGCGTGGGACGGCACCGGGC
Source organism: Deltaproteobacteria bacterium ADurb.Bin207 (assembly GCA_002070115.1). GTDB lineage: Bacteria > Myxococcota_A > Polyangia > Polyangiales > Polyangiaceae > MWCO01. The sequence goes on along the minus strand of MWCO01000017.1, from coordinate 86,168 downwards.
GGTACGACGGCTGCGGTAAGTAGTTTTTGGCCCCCCAATTCCTAGTTGCTAGTTGCTAGTTGCTAGTTCCCCAATTCCCACCTCTGGATCCTCAACAACCCCAAAGCACAGCGGCCAGGATCCTCTCTCCAATAGCCCATATTCAGCTTTGATTACACATACTTATCCTGTTTTCCGCGGCTCCACGAAACAAGGAAGCCCACAGGATTAACCCCTTCTATCAGCCATCACATCACCACCCGCGAAGAAGCCTCGATCCGCACCTCCAACACAAGCTCTTTCGTACCATGGCCGGGAACCGTTACATCAAAATGAACAAAACCGTCGCGCGGCTCCGGCTTCCCTTCCCGATAAGAAACCAACTCCACATTCACGTCTTCGATTTCGCTCACCGGATAGCGCTCCACCACGCGCAAAGCACGCTCCGAATCACTGAGATTGCGAAGGAACACCTTGATCGTACGTGTGATTCTCTGCTTTCCCATCACCAGCGTCGTATCCCGCTTCTCCTCGACGGTTCGACGCACGCGCAGGCCATCATCCACGCCCATTCCAAGTTCGAAGGGCTCTCCCTGACCCACGAAAGACGTTTTGGAGCGGCCTATCATCGCCCCTTGCCGAGCAATCCACACCGGCCCCGCCAGCAGCGGCATCTTGCCATCCCAGGTCGAAGTCATCCGAAAATGAATGGCTTCCCCCAGCTCCGGATACGCTATCCTATCGAGTTTACAAGGTAATTTTCGAGAGGACAGCTCCACCCGAAAGGGATGACCATCGCTCGCGATGCTACACGGCCCTTCAGGCTCGAAACTCACGGGCTCCCCACCATCGTCCAAGCCCGGCATTTCTTCCACCTGCCGCGTACCACGATCGATTCCCACCGTCGCAACCTGTTCGTCGCGCTGCTCGACCCGCACGTATTTCCGCTCTTGTTCAGTTTTTCGGCGCGAAACGAGCAGGTCTTCCGAAAGCAACGGGGGCGACGCCGCATGCGCGGGGCGAGCGGTCGAAAACTTGCATCGAACCCCTTCCCATACTTCGCCGGTAGCCTGCCAGGCCGTCGCCACCGTCTGCACCTCGACCTCCAACTCGCCTTCCGGAGTGGTCTGCAACCGCGCCAGATGCTCCGGACGCCACAGCGCGCAGGCCGTGCGATACCGGGCTTCGATCTCGATGGTCTGATCCGCCGGGCTTTCGATCTGCACCTCGAGGGCTGCGCGGTAATCCGGTGAGACGCGTTTTCCCGCTTCCAATCGCAAATTCGCTTGTTTTTCCGCCCGCTTAGCCTGTTGCAACGCGCGACCCAGCTCGCTGGTCCGATCGAGCGCCTCCGTCATTTGCGCTTCGATCTTCTCGATCGCCGCCTTCCAATCCTCGAGGTTTTGCGGTGATGGTTGCGGGGCCCGCGGCAACGCCCTGGACCACAGGTCCAGCCAGGCGCTCGAGCGCTGACGCTTCCGTTGGACGCGATCGAGCGCTTGCAAAAGCCGTTTATGCTCTTGCTGTGCTTGTTGCGCGGCTTTTTCGAGTTCCTCGAGTTCATGGGAGGGCAGCGCGGTAGCGGAGCGTTTATGGCGAAGCACCCTCGAACCGAGCACGCGCGCCTTTTGCCCTATCACCTGGACCACCACGCTGGCATCGTCGAGAAGTACTCCGGGTCCCAACAGGGTCACCCAACTGCGGCCCTGAGGCATATGAACGCTTGCACGGCGAACGACCTCCGCGCGGTCCTCGAAAAACGTGACCTGCACCGCAGGCGCTTGCACCGTCGGATGCTCGCTCCACGATTCGGGTTGGAAGTTGGAATCAGTCACGGCGATTGCCTCCTACGATCTCGTTTTTCGACGGCAACAGGATGCGATAGCTGTAGGTCAGCGTTTCCGAACCCCCCGCGGAAAGCTCGACAGACCACGAATACCCTCCACGAATCGGAGTCCCTCTATCCATTTGCGTATACTTGATTCCTGGCTGCGAAAACTTTCCTACTTTGATTTCAATATTCTTATCATCCGTATCCGGTATGCGATCGAGCACCTCCACCGAAACCGCACTACCCATAGAGGAGCGCAAATCAATCTGTACCGAATGCTGGATCGAAGTCGTTCCCCCTAGCAAACCCGTGGTTTCTTCCTCCACACGAACATTACGAGCCACACGAATCCGTTCCTCCACCCCAAGACCGACCCGAAAAGAACCGCCCTCGTCGATTCGCTCCACCCGCGTGGTCGTCAGCAACGACCCATCCAGATACACGTCCACAGGGCCGTCGAGAATGGGAGCCTGGAGCGGGTTGGTCAAAACCAGCTCGCGATACACTTCCGCCGACTCGACCGGCACCGTTCGATAATGAAACCTCGCGGGAGCGGAAGCCGACGACAGCGTTATCCGATGTGCTCGGCCGTCCGATGGCACTTCCACACCACCCTGGGCGTCGAAACGATGGTCGAAAGCCCCTCGATTTTCGTAAGGATCTTGCACCAACGCCGAAGGGCTGAGCGCCTCGATCCGCGACAGCGCACGCTGTTGGCGCGACGCGAGGGCGCTATCGCTCTGACGGTACAGCCGGCCTCGATGCTCCCTGTCAAAACCCGATCCAAGACGCAAACTATCGAAGTCGAGCCATGCATCGGCGGGCTCGACGGGCTGCGGGGGCTCGAGAGATTGCTGTTCCACGTCAAGGGCCGCCTCCATCGGAACGCTGGGCGCACCATCGACGCCGCCCCCATCCAATTCCGCTTGGTTGGGCAGGTATGCCCCCGCGCCCGGAGAGGCAGCGGCCACCGCTGCCGGCCTGGGCGGAGCCTTTGCCGCCATAGCCCGAAAGGCCGGTTTCGGCATTTGGGGCGCTCGTTCCCTCCCATCCGCTGCGGGAGACCGAGGTATCCCTTGTATATACTTCGATTCTTCCATCAGCGCCACCGGCGCTGGAGACGGCTGTGGAGACGGCGGTGGAGCTGGCAAAGGCATACCCATTGCGGGCATTCCAAACCCTATGCCGCTCCCCAAAGCGACCGAGGGCACCTGGGCGCCCCCGTCGGCCGTCGCCGAAATAAAGACATCAAAAGAAAGAAATAGGCGATCGAGATCCGGCGGTGCGAGCCGGTACCCCCGATGCTCGACCGGTTGCGCCCTGCCTAACCGCATCGATGCCAGCACCGGAAGACGTATATCGTCGATCAAACCCGCCGTACACAACGAGAGGCGAGCGTTTTTCCAGTTTTCTCCTGATAGCTGCGCCACCAGCGCTTCCATCCAAAACGTCGCAGACCCCTTTTCCGTCAACCGCAACGTATACACGGGCCACCATCGGGCCGGCGCAACCGCGTACATCAATCGTATGGCCTCGACCGGACCGTTGCCGTCGAGGCGAAGATGCACCCGGCGTGTCGGATGCCCCACCCCTTCCCGTTGACTGCTTTCCGCTTGAGAATCCGCAAGACGCGCTGCCTCCAAGTCTTTACGAGCCTGGACGAGAGACGCCTCCAGATCGAGCAACCGCGCATCCAAACGCGCCAGAATGTCATCGAGCAAACCGCCCGCGGCTAAGCTATCGTCCAGGTGTTGCCGTGGAGCTTCGTACAGGGCACGACGCCTCGGGGGTTTTGGCTCAATCCCCTCGAGCCGTTCCCGCTCGGCTTGCACGACACTGCGCTCGTCCTGCCATCGCTCGATCCGCGCTGCCAGCTCCTCGACCCGCTGCACCGAAGTCCCGGGTATCGGAGCCTGCTCCGGTATGGTCAAACTCGACTGAAGGGCCACGATTCGACGGTCTTTCGCGGCGATTTCGGCCCGGATTCCCCCAGCATCGGCCAGGGCAGGGAGGCCGTCGAGGTGAATGTCGACGATGCCGTCGGCAAGACCGTCGGGAACGTGGATGGTTCGGGTGACGATCGCACCTCGACCATAGACGACCACATCGGTGATGGTGCTTTGGCAGGAGACGATTGGGTTCACGGGGCGACGTTTCCATAATCACGGCACGGATGCAAGGCGGAGCCGGGAAGCCTGGGTTGGGGACGGTGCTCCTGCCTCCGTTGTCAGGGAAAAACTTGACGGTTTCGGCGTTAAGGGGTTCAACGCGATCTGAGGTACCCCTTGATAGGCGTATATGACTCCGGCTACGGCGGATTATCGGTGCTGCGTCAGCTTCGGGCGGTATTGCCGCGGCATGATTTCATATATTTGGGAGATTCGGGACGCGCGCCCTACGGGGGACGAAATAGCGATACGATCCTGGATTTTTCGGAGCAATGTGTCGAGCGGCTTTTCGAGGAAGGCTGCAGGCTGGTGGTGGTGGCATGCCATACGGTTTCTTGCGTGGCCCTTCGTCACTTACAACGGCGCTATGTTCCGAACGCGGAGGCGCCGCGTCGCATCCTCGGCGTCACCATTCCTGCCGCGGAGGCCGCGGTAGCGCAAAGCACCGGCCATATCGGCGTCATCGGCACCACACGAACGATAGGCTCCACAACATTTTCTTTAGAAATCGCTAAGTTAGGCCCACACCGGGTAACAGGTCACGCCGCTCCTCTTCTCGCGCCTATCGTGGAAGAAGGCTGGGCCGATACGGATATCGCCAGGTTGGCGGTGCAGCGCTATGTCGATCGATTCGAGGATATCGATGTGCTGGTGCTGGCCTGCACGCATTATCCCCTGTTGCTGCCGGCATTTCAGAAAGCCGTGGGACCAGGGGTCCAGGTGCTCGACCCGAGCCCTCACGTGGCACGGCGGCTCGTCGACTGGTTGACAAGGCATCCGGGATTCACCGAGCCGGGACAAGGGAAGCTCAGCCTGTTGTGTACGGGGGATCCCGAACAATTTCGCATTCATGGTGAAAAGTTCCTTGGCGGTGAGCTGCCCCGCGTGCAACACATCGCCGAGGAACAAGGACGACTGGCGCATCGAGACCGCATGCAAGTCGTGATCGGTCAGGTCGTACGTTGAGAATCTTGCCCGTGGCCACAATGTTCCCATGGCTCCGTAGCCCATGAAAAACTCCTGCCCTACTATGGGTCATTGTCAATGTATCGTGTGATTTTCGACGCTCGTTCGGTGGTGCCCCAATCCAGTGGTATTGGCAATTATGCCGCCACCTTGTTGCGTGAAATGGTGGCTATCGATGAGGCGTTTTCTTTCACCGTGCTGCGCCATCCGGGCAGCAAACACCCGTTGGTGGACAGCGATCGGGTTCAAGAAGTCGAGATCGTGCCGGGAGAAACGAAATCCGTGGCCACGCTCTTTCGTGCTCGTGCGGTGATGCGGCTGTCCGGGCACGATCTTTACCATTCCCCGGCGGATATGGTTCCGCCGCGCGTCCCCTGCCCTTTCGTCGTGACGATGCACGATATGATGTGGGTAGAAGCCCCACACTTAGCTTCTAATTTTTGGCCTTCGCGGCTCACCATGCATCTATGGTATCGCGGGCATTATGCGCATTCGATTCGGGGAGCGATAAGGGTCATCGCGATCTCCCAGGCCACGGCCGATGCGATCACGCGCTTGTATCCACGCCATGCTTCGAAGATCCGGGTGGTTCGCCATGGCCTCGACAGGCAGCGTTTCGATCCGGCGAAGGTTCCTGCCCGAAGCACCTTATCCGGCTGGGTCCCTGAGTCGAGCCCGTTTCTGCTCGCCGTCGGACAGGGAAGCCCCTACAAAAACCACGCGAATATCGTTCGTGCCTTCTTGCTGGCCACCCGCGACAGGCCCCACCATCGGCTGGTGCTCGTGCGGCGTTTCGCTCGGGTTGACTTCGAAATGCGCCGTTTGCTGCGTCAACCGGAAGTGCGTCGCAAAGTGCTGGTCTATCCTTTCGTTCCCGACGACGTGCTCATGGCTTTGTACGGCCATGCGCAAGCTCTTGTATTTGCTTCTCATTATGAGGGATGCGGCATGCCGGCGATGGAAGCGATGGCGCTCGGAACCCCAGTGGTCGCGTCGCGTGCCCCCGCAATCCTCGAAATGACCGGAGACGCCGCGTTGCATGCGGATGCTTCCGACGTTGCCGAGCTGGCATCGAGCATACGGCAGGTGGTCGAGGACGAACCGACGCGAAACCGGCTCATGGCCGCGGGACGCGACCATATCCAACAATTTCGCTGGCAACGATGTGCCCAGGAAACACTACAGGTGTATCGAGAAGCCATCGGACGAGCCGGTTGACCGCCAAGTCTTTCAAATCCCCAAAAAACGTTGGTGCTCGGGAAAGCATTCGAAGTCCGCCACTGGGCGGAACTTGCGCGTGCGCGCCACCAACAGGGCATCGACGGCAATGATACAAGACAAAACGTAGCCAACTCCCAAAGAAATCACCACGGCGGCGAGAATGAGCAGCCCTTTGGCCTTTTGCCCAAGCAAAATATGCCCCACGCCGGGGATAAATACCGAAATGACGATGGCGATGAGGTCGTGGGCATCGAGGGGTTCAGTACCAACATAAGATGACATGGCTCGCTCCAATGCGAAGAGGTGATGCCAATTCGATCGAGCGAAGAAATTAATTTCGAAACCTATGGATGGGGAGGAAGCCGTGGAAGGAATTCAAATTTAATCAATAATTTCAAATGATTACAAACAAGCTACCCCCTTGAGAGCGGAAATTCTCTAGCTAGCCGTACAAGGCCCAGCTCCGAGCCATCCGTGATTGCAAAGAAAGCATGGGATCCAGCACGAATCGTGGGTAGGACGTCGTTGTAGGCGAATCACGATAGGCTTCGACGGCGTGTCGGGCACAGTCTTGGCGAACGAGCACGACGTTCTGGGTGTGCAGCAGCGACTTCACGTTTCGAATGGACATACCCAATCTCGCATCGAGAACGGCAACGTGTTGCGCCCACAGGATACCATCCGACTCATTCGCGGAAAGGGCAGTGCCTCTTCGACGAAGGGCCTTGGTATCCAACGTATACGTCGTGGATGAAAAAGCATTGGGGACCGGGAGTTGGCTTGTTCTCGACGATTCCGCCAGCGTCATGGGGTGCATGGTGTCTCGCTAGTCCAAGAACGGTGCCAGAGTATCCTACATCAGCATTTAGCGATTATTTCGGTCATCGGTGGCATCTTTTTCCGATTTCGATTTCGAGGTGGGAGCAGGGATATCCCAGTCTGGATCTGGCCGATCCGGCTCTTGGCGTTCGTAGCGCGGGATTGCTCGAAAAAACGGATGGGATCCGGTATATCACACCCATGATTTCCGAATGACAGGTGACGTGTGTCCTGCATCAGAACCGCAGGCTCCATGCGGCCTGGCTGATGGAAGGGGCGGGGTACACGGGCGCTTCGGTGGATGGCGAAGCTGTTTCTGTCCTTTTTTGTCCGCGAATGAGCAAATCCAGGGACCATGCCAGCCCGAGGCCCACGGCGGTTCCCACGCCATCCCATACGAGGTCCCGCAAGGAAGGGGAACCGTAGCCCGCGGCGTCGTAGAGTTCTTTGCCGACGCCAGCGGTCATGGCGACCCCCGCGCCAAGCCAGGCGCAAGACGAGCGCTGTTCGAAAACCAGCGTGCCTACGGCATAACCGCTTGCGGCCAGAACTGCCGAGGCTCCGAAATGCAATCCCTTGTCGGCACCGAACCATGGGTCATCGTCTGCCCAGGCTTGCCGTGGGGTTCCGACGATCCATGCCAGAAGCATGAGCCAAACGGGGGTCCAACGTGGGTTCGAACGGATCATAGACTCATGGGTTTACACAATGTTTACGTTTGACAGAAGTATTCTCGACGTACAGTCCGCGCATCGAGCCAGAAGGATGATGCGATGACATTAGGCGTGAAAGGATTGTTCGAGGCCGGGGCGCATGCGCGTTGGGTGGATACCTTCGTGATCCATCAAGGATTGATTGGGTTTCGCGCGCTATGTGAGCGTGTCGTTCCCACCGATACTCGCTACTTGGTGCTCGATCTCGATCGAACGCTGCATTGGGATAAAAACATCGGTGAACTCCTTGGGTGGGAGTTATGCGCCCATGCAGCTTATGGGATGGCAGGTCTCGAGCAAGCCGAAGCCGAGCGTAAGTCCAACCGTTTCGTATTCGACCACAAGCACCCGTGGCGTTCCGTTCATTACGTGGCTCGAGGCGCGAGGCTGTGGGCCTATCCTGGTCTGTCCTATGGATTGGCCATCAAGCTTGGCATGCGTTCGAAGGCTGTTCGACCATGGCTTTTTCGCATGTTGGGGCAAGATCCCGTGGAAGTCATCCATGGCATCGTACGCAACGCCCTAATGCATCATCTATCCGAAATTCCGTTGGATACCGCTCGTACTCTCGCGCGCCGGGTATGGCATAGGCAGGCCGCCGACCAAATCCTCGACAAGCAGGATCTGCTTTGGTTGCGCGAGCGATGCCCTCATATCCGCATCATCGTCAGCAGCGCGTCACCCAAACCCGTGCTCGACGTCGCTGCCGAAGAGCTTGGGGTCGATGAGATTTACTATACGTCCGTGGAGGAGCACGATGGCTACCTCAGCGCTCCGCACGCGCTGGACCGGTGGTTTATGTTGTGGCGGACACCGAAGCGGATTTGCCCGCCGTCGCAGGCGCATACCAACGCGGGGGAAAGGAAAATGCTCCGCTTGCTCGACGTGCATCCGGATTTTCTCGACCCTGGGGTGGTGACGGTGGGCATGACGGATACCAGTTACCGTGAGGACCATAGCTGGGCGAATTATTTCAAGATTCTCGTGGACCTCCACAGTCCGACGCCTTTTGTTCCCATCGTATCGGGTTCTTCTCCTTTGATGGAAATCCACTCGGCCCATGTGATGACCCAAGCGGAAAAGCAGGATGGATCCTGCCGTCGTCGAAATCATGTCGGCCCCCTCGATGAACGTCGCTATTGCGGTTCGCAACTCGAGCGGCAATTGCCGGGACTATTGAGCACAGTCCATCGGCTGAATCAACGATACCAGGACGAGCATAGGCGGCTACATCACGATCGGCTGGAGATCGAGGGACATTTGTCTACATTGTGGAAGCTGATCGAAGAGGACGTGGACGATTACAATGCTTCCGAGGGGCATAGGCGGGATCGCGTACTTCGACGTTTGCGGCATCGCTTGCGACAACGTCACCGATGGGAGCGGCGATTGATAAGAACCGAGCGGCCGCTCGCCGAATTGACGCATTCGCTGACCGAGTTGCTAAGCGTGGCGCGTCTTTCCCTGGAGCCAACGGCATGACAGACGACATGATCTTCGGGGCTCCAGGCGGTGGCGGATTGCAGGGGCGCGTTGGCGCGGGACATCGATGTCTCGCTGGGCAGGATGTCCCGATTTCGTGGCGGACTTGAAGGAGGCAAGCCCGCGTGTTAGGCGCGTCGTTGGCACGAGAGTGACAAAACGATGGCCCTATTTCCCTTTTCCCAGCGGTTTTTCCTGTTTCTGGTCGGTGTTTTAACGATTCTGATTTCGATCGTGCTGTTTTCCACGGCATTGGATGAACTCCTGGAGGGTGAGGCACCCGCGGCGGTGGCCGTACAACCCCCGGTACTACCCGCGTTATCTCGCCACGTGATGGTTTTTTGCATCGATGGGTTGCGATGGGATTTGGCCCAAAACCCCAGCGTAGCGCCCAACTATGCCAAGGCCATGCGTGAGCATACCCATGGCGCGGTGATGGCGAGCCCGGTCACGATGACCTCGTCGGCCGTTCGGGGAATCGGCGTCGGGCTTCGCAGTGACCTGGAACAAATCGTCATGAATCTCAACGCTTCCGCGGTGAAGTACAATCACTTGCTCGACAATGCGAAAGCGGCGGGGATTCGAACAGCGCTGGCGGGGGATATCACCTGGGCGCAAATTCTTGGGGACTTCGACGAGCAAGTCGTTGATGCCAATGGCATTGCGCTGGAAACGGACAATTCGGACGAGATTCTCGACGCGGCTCGTCGCATGGTTCAGTCCGAGACTCCACCTCATTTGCTCATCATCCATCTCATTGCGCCGGATCATTTCGGGCATGCGTATGGGACTTTGGACATGCGCTATCGGGAATTGATCCGGAAGATCGATGGGAGGATGCAAGCGTTTTTCGATGAAATTTCACCACGTTGGACCGTTTTGGCGGTGAGTGATCATGGGCAGACGGACACGGGCACCCACGGGATGGCGACGGACATCACGCGTCGGACGCCGTTATTTGCTTTTGGGCCTGGGATTCGTCCTGGGGTGGAATTGGGGGAAGTGGATCAGGTGGATTTGAGTGCGACTCTCGCGGTGCTTCTTGGCATTTCGGGCCCTGCCCGGGGCCGGGGAACGGCGCTGGTGGAGATGTTGGATATCAATGAGGAGCAGGCGGCATCGGTGGTGTGTGCGGATGCGCGACGGGTCATCCATGTGGCTCGTGAGGATGGGCAAGAGTCGGTCGCGGAGCGACTGGCTACGCTGGCGAACGGCTGTGGCACGAACGCTCCCGCGGTGAAGCGAGCAGCCGCGGCCCGGGCCACGGTGCGGGCCTATGATCGAGCGATCGACGAGGCGCGATCCGGCCAAGGGCGAACGGCGAGCCTTGTGGCTGGGTTGAGCGTATTGTTTTTGTTGCTCGCGGGAGCGTGGTCTTGCGAAACAAATGGAAATACGCGTTTTTATTGGAGAAAACGTCTTGGCCTGACATTGACGGCCACAATGATATCGGCCATTACGGTAGCGTTGACGCTTTATGTCGAGCGCATGGCGCAGCCTTACGATGATGTCGTTCGCGGGGTGTTATTTGCGGTGGCTGGTGTTGCGCTGTTGTTGATAGTCGGATTTCCATCTTTTGCGGCGGACTGGTTCCACAGGATGTCGGTGGTGGGCTGGGCGCTCGTCGTGGGAGCGGTCGCGTGGTCTTATCCAACCAACACACCACACTTGGCGTATGGCGTGTTGCTGTTGTTTGGCTTGCTGTGGCTGCTTGCTCCGCGCGCGGATTTAGCCGAAGGGCGTGTGAGAACGATCGTTTCGGGTCGGTTTCGGCTGCCATGGTGGAGAGTAGTGCTGTTCGGGCTTGCGTTGGTGGCGTTGTTGCCCGCGGGTTATTATCATGGCGATCCCACGCCGCCGTGGCTACGGGCTCATCCCGCGTGGATGCTCGGATTGGGAATCGTCGCGCTGGTGGGGTGGTTGTTGGCCGGGGCCACGATGAGGGATTGTCATGCCTCGAAGGCGCGAATCCTCATCGATGGGGTCGTTGCCATGGCAGTGGCGTCAAGCAGCCTGTTGTTGCGCCGGGTGATACCCGCGGATGTGGGGCTTGCGGCCATGTTCGTGTTGCCCGCGGGGGCTGTGATTGCGCTTTTGGCGAGACGAAATACCTTGGCCTTGGGGTTATTGTTTGCGGGATACGGGTGGGTTTCTCGTGATGCGGAGGTATTGCCTTTGGCATCGGCGGCGATAGGGCTTGAAGCGGTGTTGCATACGGTGGTCCGGGCGAAGGAGCCGGGGGATGTGGCCATCGAGCATCGGCCATGGGCGGTGGTATTGCTGGCCACGACACTATTTGCCGCGGTTTTCTTGGTGAGAATCGGTCTGCAGGGGGGGCTGGACTTGACCAATATCGATTACGGGGTGGGCGGTTTTGGCGATCCCGAGGTTTCGCAATTTCGCGTGGGGGCGGCCATGATTTGGAAATACGTATCGGCGACCTGGCTGCTATTGACGCTCGTATTGGTAGCGTTGAAGGAGCAAGCGCGGATGGTGATTGCCGCGTTCATGGTAAGTTATGCAGTTCGAGCGGCCACCGTCGCTTGGATGCTTTTCGTGGGCCGAACTTCGTTTTGGACGGCGACCCGAACGATGAGTGAGATCCCCAGTGCTCTCATCGTTTCGATTGTGGCAGCGCTCCTGCTTTGGGTCACGTTATGGCGAAAGAAAGGGATTTCGGAGTTCGAGGCAGGTTCCGAGCGCGCAAGGATTTGATGCCGCGACCCGAGCAAGGATGGCGAGCGCTGGGGACGCCACCATGGGTAGCGCCCAATCACGAGGATGAGGCTCTCACGTTGATGAGCGAGAAGGATCGGGTCGAAACGAGCGAAGCACGGGTTCGACGCGCAGGTCGTGGCACCGTGGGCATCGGAGGGTCTCGACTTCGAGGGCCGGGGACATCAGGGCCATGGGAGTGGATAGTCGCCAGGAGACTTGGTCTTGTTGCGCCGCGCTGGCAGGACGATGAAAAACAATGCCACAGGCGCAGCACCGTAATTCGAGAATCGGCATGATTCGGCCCCCTTTCCAAGGATGTGACGCTTTTGAGTGTGACGCATCCGGGGGCAACAATCCAGTCATGATGGCACGTCAAGCCAATCCATCGGACGTCGCGCATGAGACAACGCCCCCCACGCCCTCGCTATCCATTTGCGTATAGTCCTCCTGTGTTTCAGAAGTCTACGAAGGTCGTGCCATCGACATGGTTTGGATCATGGCGGAGGGAGACTCTCCGGTAGGATATGTCTAAGCGGGAATCGTGGCGGAATGGATGAGATCATCGGCAAAATCCGTCGATGCACACCTTGACGCCCGAGCAAGGGGAGGAAGGATCGCATTCGTCGCCCAGGTTCGTGCTCGAGCCACAGACGTGGTAGGAACCTGAGGACGACGTGGTGCTTTTGCATTGGTTGAGGTCGGGGGGGTGGGTAGCGCAGCTATCCGGATTTGGTGTACATGTAATATAACAGCTATGATGAAGACAGATGCTTCCCGCACTGCATACGTCTTGGGTCCCATCGACATCGCAAAGGAAGCTGGGGTTTTGATCGGGTACGCAGCCATTGGCCACGCAAACGAAGTGTTCGGAGCAAGTATCGTTCGAGCTGCAGCGTGACACGCATGCACCGGCGACGCACACGGTATCCGGATCCGTACAATCACTGGTTATCGTGCAACCGACAGCGGGAAGAGAGCAGATGCCGAGGGTGACGTCACATAGGAATCCGTCGGGGCAGTCGGAGGAGGAGGTACAAGTGGAAAGGCATTTTCCGTTGACACAGCTTTGGGATGCGGGGTCGGGGCACTGAGTTTTGTCCGTGCATTGATCTTCGGGGGGCGTGCAAGAACCGTTGACGCAGAGGAAGCCTATCCCAAACGGGATACAATCCTGGTCGAAGATGCAGTGATGGGGGTCGTTCGGAACACAGCTATCGTTTTCGCATATCCATCCGTGGACACAGCCATGGTCGTCGCAGCTACCGTCTTCACACAGGCCTTTTTCGGAGCAGACTTGGCCTGCATCACAATCGTTGGGGTTGGCGCAGGGGATGGGGGCACCGCCGCTGCCGCCTGAGCCACTGCTGCCGGCCGAGCCACTGCTGCCGCTCGAGCCGCTGCTGCCGCTCGAGCCGCTGCTGCCGCTCGAACCGCTGCTGCCGCTCGAACCGCCGCTACCGCTAGGTAAACAGACGTATTGGTATCCATGCAACACGCATTCAAATCCCGAAACACATCCTGAAAAATAGCAATCGCCGGGGTGGCATTGGCCGTCTTGACCGCAGGTTTCGTTCACTCGGCAGTCGGAAGGCTGGGTGCAATGGGTTGTGGAGTTGGTCGCGCCACCGGAGCCGCCAGAGCCTTGGGACGGGGAGCCTCCGAATCCATCCGAGGGAGGACGGACGCATTGATTGTCATCATTGCAGTACATGCCTCTGGGGCAGTCTTCGTGATCGTAGCATTCGGTGGCGCTGGGATAGATCGGGCATCCCATCAGAAAGAGGGCGGACAGTCCTGCCGAGGCGGATAATCCCAACGCTGAGCCAATTCGGTGTGGATTCATGGTTTCTTTTCCCCGGGCGGTGATTGTTTTGAGAAGCCTAGCAAGCGTTATGCCTTGAACAAGGCTGCATTTTCCTGGGAAAGGGAAAGAGAGACCGTGAAAATCCGTTTACACCCTTGGTGTGAAACTCATGGGTCACGGCCGAGCGGTTCGAATCCGTCGGATGGCCTTGTTTGGGCAAGGCATTCTTTGGTTTCGGATTGCTGGATACGACTGGGAGCAACGTGCTACGGTGCGGTCCTCATTTCCGCGTTGGCGCGATTCGTTCCGTTTTGGTTCGCCCCAAGCTTCTTTGGGTGCTAGGAGCGGGGCGATGGCATCAAAAATTGGCCTTTGACGAAACATGGAAGTACTCTGCGAACATTGTCAAACCGAGTACGATTTCGACGATGCTCTCGTTTCGGAGCGTGGGACGACGGTGAAGTGTACCCACTGCGGGCATCAATTTCGTATCTATCGGCGGCCCGAATCGGCGTCTTCGATGCCGGAGCGGTGGGAAGTGCGCACGAGCGGTGGTGGGGATTTGGTATTCACGTCTCTTCGAGACCTTCAACGAGCGATCACGCGGGGGCAAGTAGGTCGTTCGGACGTGTTGACGCGCGGGGGATTGCCATCGCGCCCAGTATCGGAAATTGCCGAACTTGCACAGTTTTTTCCGGAAGAGGGACGCGTGCCCCGGTTCACGAGCGACCGTCCGATGGCGGCTCCGTTCGAATCTCGTCCGCCGATTCCTTCCATTCACCGAGAGGACGACGAAAGCGATTTCGACGAGGCGACGGTTCCAAAAATTTCGGCGGGGACAGATAGAACGCTTTCGACTCGTGAGGTATTGGGCGAGGAGCCAGGATTTGAACCAGCCACGCAGCGGCGTCCTGGGTTGGCGGAAACGCCTGCGCCTCCTGCGGTAGCCGTGGGAGGGATCAAGCCGCTGGACCAGGTGGAAATCCGCGAAGGGCGGCCGTTGGCGATGACACCGACCCCCAGCGATGTGCGAATGAGTTATGCATCGACGGAAGAAGGGTTTACGGATCCCCGATTCGTCACGACCCCGGCTCGTCGGTCTGGGGCGATCCGGTGGGTGGCGGGAGTCGTGGTCGTAGGGGCATTGGGAATCCTAGCGGCCACGGTAGGTCGGAGTTATTTCGAGAAAGCGACGGAGCCGACGGCCGGCATCACGGTGGATCCTCGCATCGCGGGGCTACTCGAATCGGGTCACGAGCAGCTTCGCGAGGGTGATTGGGAATCGGCCAAGGCGAGTTTTGACAAGGCGAGTGTGCTGGCGGAAAACGATCCGCATGTTTTGCTTGCTTTGGCGCAGCTTACGAACATTCGTTCCGATCAAACCTGGTTGAAGACCCGATTGATTGATCCCTCGGAAAAAGAAGTGCTTCGCATCACCCAATCGGAACTCGATACCCGAACGAAGCAAGCCATCGCGGCATCGAGTCGCGTGGAAGCCCAAGATGATCCGGAATCGATTGCGGTTCGGGTGGATGCGTTTCGACTTGCGGGGGAGATATCCAAGGCGAAAGCTCTGGCCGCGAAGATCTCGCCGCATGCGGGCAAAGCCGACATCGCGTATGTGCTAGCCGCCTTGGAAATGTGCGAAAATAAACCAGATTGGCCCGTGGTGATCGAGCGATTGCGCACGTCGGTCTCGAGCGAACACGGTCTTGGCAGGGCTCGGGCGGCTCTAATTTATGCATTGGCGCAAGCCGGTCAGGCTGAAGCGGCACAAGCGGAGTTGGCCACCTTGGAGAAGCAGACAAGGCCTCATGCTTTGCTGCTTGACCTCAAAGCGTTTGTGGCTCGTGTGTCAAAAGAAGGGCCGGTGTCTTCGGCCAAACCGACGGGTCCGATCGATCCATCTCATTTGCCACCCATGCCGGGGGCGAATCGAGATGGTCCGGATCGTGCGGGGGATGACAAGATTGCGGCAGGGAGTTATCAAGACTTGCTAGCGCGGGGGCATGCGGCGCGGCAGCGAGGTGATCTCGACAGCGCGGAGCAATTTTACCGTGCTGCTCTCGCCAAAAACCCCGGTGATACGGAAGCCTTGGCGGGACTGGGCGATGTTGCCAAAGCGCGCGGTGACAAGTCGGCATCGATGGGATACTACGAAGAAGTCAACAAGCAAAACCCTGGATATGTGCCGGCTCTCATCGGTTTGGCGGACGCGAAGTGGGATGCGGGGGACAAGGCGGGGGCTGTTGCTCTTTACCAGCAGATCGTCTCCCAAACGGGTGGACAGGGTCCTTATGCCGCGCGAGCGCGACAACGTATTGCCGAAGCTTCCAAGCCCACGGAAGATCCGAAACGCACGAATACTTCCACGGACGCTGCTCCTCCATGAAACGGTCACGGACGATAGCCTTTGGCTTGGTCGCCTTTTTCGTGGGTGCCTTTGCCATGGCGTGTCAGGGGCGTTCCCGGCTGGAGCCTGTGGCCGCTCCTTCCGAGATTCCGAGCGAATTTGCGGACGAACCGACGACTCCTTCTCGCCCCCATGTCGCAGAAATCAATTTTTATTCTGGATTGCCGGAAATCGATCGAGCCGGGCTGCTTGGCACGCCGAAAAAGCGTTCTTTCGCTGATCTAATTGAATTGCTTACGCGGATCGAACAAGGCAAAGAATCGAAAATCAAAGGGCTTTTCATCATTTTCGGGCCACAACAAGGGTTTGCTCGAACGCAAGAGCTTGCGCGAATTGTCGGTCGCATTCGAAAAGGGGGCATGCCGGTCGTATGCCACGCGCACGATTTGGGCAACGAAACCTATTGGATTGCGGCAAACGCGTGTGACCGGATCTGGCTAAGTCCCGCGGGCTCCTTGGAGACCGTGGGTATCGCGGCGCAAGTCTTATATGCAAAACGTTTATTGGCCGAACTTCGCATCGATGTCGACATGCTCCAGGTGGGAAAGTTCAAGGGGGCGGTGGAGCCATTTACCCACGACGGTCCAAGCGACGAAGCGAGGGCTTCGTTGATGCAGATGCTCACCTCGGTGCGGCATCAATGGCTCGAGGGGATTGAGCAGGCACGAACGGGAGCCTCACCGCAGATGGAATTGGGGCCGTATTCTCCTAAGGAGGCCAAGGACAAAGGGCTCGTGGATGCGGTAGGTATGGCGAGCGAAGCGCGTGAGGAAGCGAAGACGCGCGCGAACGTTTCGCAGGCGGTTGTGCGTTTTGGTCCAGGAGCCAAGACAGTGGACACATCGGGGATAGCGGAGCTTGTTCGGGCGTTGAGTGGTGCGGGGGGAGCCACGGATGAGCCGCATGTGGCGGTACTGCGTGCGACGGGAGCCATTGCGGCGACTTCTTCTGGAGCGTTATTTTCGGATGGGGATGGCATATCGGAACGGCAATTGACGCAGTCGTTGTTTCAGGTGGGAAAGGATGAAGCGGTTCGTGCGGTGGTGTTGCGGATCGATTCACCGGGGGGCTCGGCGTTGGCGAGCGATCTGCTTTGGCATCAATTGATGCAGCTTCGGAAGATCAAGCCGCTCATTGTATCCATTGGGGATATGGCCGCGAGCGGCGGCTATTATCTGGCGTGCGCAGGCACACGGGTGTTTGCGGAATCCTCGAGCATCATCGGTTCGATCGGTGTGGTGGGAGGAAAGCTTGCGATTGGTCGGGGTTTGGATCATCTCGGGGTATCGGCAGAGGTCTTCCCCGCTAGCGATGCCCAGGAGGCTCGTGCGCGGGCGGCTTATCTTTCGCCGTTCGTGGCTTGGGACGAGGCCTCCCGAGTCCGAGCGTTGAAAACGATGCAGAGCGTTTATGAATTATTCGTGGAGCGCGTCGCCGAAGGGCGTCATTTGGAGCCGCAACGAATCGCTGCATTCGCCGAAGGACGAATTTTCGCCGCGCGCGAAGGGCTCGAATTGGGCATGGTGGACGAAATCGGAGGCTTGCAAGACGCCATCGCTTATGCACTTCGTGTGGGAGGATTGGAGCCCACGGGGGCGGTTCGTTGGGTAGAGCAAGGAAGCGGATTGGAAAAGCTCCTTCAACTCGACCCGGAGGATGACGTTTCCGCGGCGACGGGACCGATGGCCAGAAACTGGGTTTTACGCCCCATCCTTGCTTCTACGTCCTCCGTCGAATGGTTGCCTTATGCGGAGGCTTGGGCTCCCTGGATACAGGGAGAGCGCATGCTTGTAGCAGTTCCTTTCGCGATTTTGATACGCTAGCCCCTGGACGGACCGTGTTGGGCGGTAGGTCAGGAAGGCATGCGGGATTCGAACGTTTCCGACGCGTTGGACAGGATCATGACGGGTGAAAAATCCACTCGATCACAGGGTTTCACGCTATGTCCCCATTGGCTCGACCGATTGATGGGTCGTGCGGATGCCTTCGAAGAGCCAGTGGCATTGCCCATCGTGGACGGGTCGGTGGCGGGGTTTGCCAAAGTACAAGCCCAAGCGTTGAAAGCCCACCTGCGGGGAGACCGAAATGGGGCCAAAAACGCGTGTTGGTGGCTTGCCTCGCAGCTTGCGGACGCGGACCGGCACTTGGCGGAAGCGCTCGGATACGGTCGTGAAGCGCTCGAGTTGGGGGGCGAAGAGTCGTGGAGAGAGCAGATCAGCCGATGGCTCGAGCGAGTCGGAGCGCCGAGGGAAGCGGCATCGGTCCTGGCGCCAAACGTTCACGTCGCAGCCGCCGCAAGCATCGCGGCCAAATTGTTGATGCGCATGGCAAGGCTGCAAATTCGGGGGGGAGCGCTCCAAGAAGCCATGGAAAATCTGCTGGAGGCAGCAACCGTATGGCCGACCAGTGCGGATGCCCTCGAGTTGGCTGGTGAGCTTGCCGCCGTACAAGGCGAATCGACAGCCACCACGATGTGGCTCGAAGCAGCCGATCGTCACGATCAAAACGGCAATCGAGCCCGAGCTTTCGAAGCGCGACGTCGAGCCTTTGCGCTATCACCAGCAAGCGCCCAAGCGTGTGACGCGCTCGTCGATACCCTCGAGCAATCCGGGCGTTTCCAAGCCGCCGATGAGACTCGTCTCCTCCACGCCAACGCCATCGATGGCTCTGCTAGCCGCGCAGTGCATGCCATTCGTCTTTCTCGGGCTCTCGAAGCGGAGGATTCTGCCCGCGCTCTTGCGGTGATCGTTCAAGGCAGGCTCGAGACGGTGATCGCCGGGTCTGTGGCCGCGCAGGTGGATGAAGCGTTGACGCAGGCAGGTCTTCACGACGCGGTTACGGCGCGCTGGGAATGGGCCGCTTCGACGGAACAGGGTACCTCGAAAGCAAGGAAACTACTTGATATTGCAGGGATTTATCTTGGACGGCTCGCGAGTCCGGACCGGGCTCTCGACGCCTGGATCGAGGCGGTGGCCGCCGACCCCGGATGTGGGGAGGCTAGAGCGTCCCTTCGCACGCACGCGCGAGCGATGCGTGATGATACGCCGTTGGTAGAAGCCTTGATCCGTGCGGTCCAGGCCAATCCCCATGGGCCAGCGGCTATCGGCTGTTATCGAGAACTGGCTACGCTCGCGGAAGAACGTCTCTCCGACCCTTCCTTGGCGCATTGGGCGTTGACGGAATTGCTCATCCGCATGGACGACCCGCAACTCGAAAGCACTCGAGCAGCGCTCGTCCCGCGGATCAAACTGCAAGACAATGCTCTTGCCTCGGCGGCTACAGCCGTCGAACAAGGAAATACGGAGGCCAAGCTCGAAGGGTGGCGACGCATGGCGTCGATTCTTCGGGGCCGTCCCCAAGAGATTCAACGATACATCGAGGTATTGACGCATCTCGTTCGTTTGGATCGAGAGCAAAGCCGATGGTGGCTCGATTTGGAGCGAGCAACGGTTCGCTGCGGGCGCCAGGACCATTTCGAGCGAATGGTTCTCGAACGGCTCGAAGACCCGATCGCGCCCAATGAAAAACTGCATTGGCTCGTCACGCTCATGACCCATGCGTGGCGAAGAGGTGATCCACAATCAGCATTGTCATTGGCACAGCGGCTCACAGAAACCTTGCCCGGCATGAGGGCGTCGCATGCGCATGCGTGGATTGCTGCATCGGCGACAGGCGATGAGGAGCTTCGGGCGCTGGCGTTGGAGCATTTGGCGCCGAATCTTTCGGCCTCGGTACGAGCCACGATGCTTTCTCTTGCCGCAACCCAATGGGAGGCATTGGGAAACCAGGAGCAAGCGCAACGGTTGATGTGGCAGGCCAAAGAAGCCGATGAAGGGGCCCCCGAGCTACTGCGTCTCATCGCATCGCATGCAGCTCGCTCCAAGGATCCGGCCCTGCTTCGATCCCTAGAAAAGCTTGCCTCCATCTTCGTTCCCACCCGTGAGAACCATGCCACCATGACATCGCTTCTGTCTCACGCGGGCAACGGGGATTTGGCTCACGCCTGGGCTCGTCGTTGGATCGAGTTATGTCCCTGGGATCCTGAGGTTGCCGAGCAATTGTTGCAAACGGGGGTCGCATCGACGACGGAGATGCATGCGGCGGCGATCCTGCGCGTGGCAGCCTGTGTTTTTCCTACTTCGGACATGGAGCGGATGTTGTGCGGGGGGCTCGCCGAATTGCTTTCGCGCGATGTGCATCGTGCTGCACAGGTTGCCGCGGAGCTTGCCGATATGTGGGGTTCCCATTCGGAAGTATTTCGGGAAACACTGCTCGCGGTGGCTTTGGAGGCCCAAGACCTGCGAAGGGAAGCCAAGATTGTGGAGCGATGGTTGGCGCATACCACGGCACCACGGCAAGAGCTGCTCCGACTTGCGAAGATTTACGGGGATCTGGACGATAGGGAAGGACAAGCGCTGGCTCTCGTGCGTGCGGCTCGAGCCTCGATCGAACCGCATGAAATTTTGGCTCGTCTGGAACCGATGCAGGAATCGATATCCGGTGATGCAGCGCTTTGGATTCTCGAAGCTCGTGCGCGATGTTTGGCAGCATCAGGAGATACCGAAGGCTCGGCACTCGCTTGGCTGCACCTGGGTTCCGCAAGGTGGGATCATGCCCATGATCCGGTGGGAGCCATCGAAGCATGGCTCGAAGCCATGGGTCATGATGCGCTCGCCTTCGCGCGGCTGTCCGAGTCCCTCGCTCAACGAACCACCGCCGAAGAGGTCAGTGATGCATTCCAGGATTACGCGCTAGCATGCACCGATCCCGTGCGTAGAGCCTGTGCTTTCGTCGTTGCTGCAGCTCGCGCGATCGGGCTCGAACGGTGGACGGAAGCCGCCGACTTAGCATTGCAGGCTTTGCGAGAGGACCCGCGTCGCACCGATGCGCTAACGTTGATCGAAGTGGCGAGCGGGCAGGGGGCGAATCATCAAGCGATCGATGAAGCGCATCGACTTGCCGCTGCCGGGGCGAAGGGGCGTTTTGGAAAACGGGCATCGCATCTTCGCGCGGCGCGAGTGCTTGAAGCTCGTGGTTTTTCGGAGATGGCCCTCACCCATGCCATCGCGGCCTTCGAAGCCGACCCGATGCAGGGCTCCGCGCTCACGATAATGCAACGTCTTGCGCAACAAGAAAATGTCGCGGACGTGGTGGACTGCTTGTGCAACGTCGCGGAAAACACACAAGCGGACCAACGAGCCCTATGGTGGATGCAAGCGGCAACCATCGCATCGAACCATGCACAGCATCAACGTCGCGCGCTGGACCTAGGCTTACGAGCACTTCTCGAATCCCCGAGCGTGGAAGCGATGGAGTTGATCGGGCGGGTTTTGGAATCGTTGCTTCGCGTCGACAAAGAAGAATCCAGCATCTTCGAATTGAGGTTGCAGCGTGCGCTCAAAGCGTTGGCGCCCAAGCTCGAAGGGCCCATCGGCGCCCGTATCGCCGTGAGCGCAGCAACGATTTCAGTAATAATATTGAACGCTTACAGTCTCGCCCTGCAATGGGCGCGCGCGGCTCTCGCTTGTTCTGGCGATATCGACGAGTACGACCGGTTGGTTGCGCTCGTACCTCAACTGGTGATGGACAAGGAAGGATGTGGCCTGTTCATCCAGGAACTGATTCAACGTGTTCGGGATCGTTCAGGGACGACGGGACCGTCGTTGATGGCTTTTGCTCATCGTTTATCGGAGGCGCTCGGCGACGGCGAATGGGTTCGTGCGTTGAGGGAGTTGGAAGCCGAGACTGCTTCGGATAGCTCGCAACCGATGGATCCATTTGCGGATTTGGCCGATGCCATATCCGTCGACTCGACTCCGCCGGAGCCCACGAAATCGCAACCTGAACAGGACCCAAGCCCAAAGGAGGCCATCTCGGACAGCGCGGTGTCGTCGAGGGATGGGGCGATGCCGACGGGTCAGACGGATAGGCTTGCCTTGGCGGACGAGTTGGTCGAGCGCGGGCAGGAGCGAGAAGCGATCGAGGTATTGGAGAGGATGGGTGCGGACACCCCGAATGCGCAGGTGGATCGACGGCTTCGGGAGCGGTATGAAGCGTTGGGGCTTCACGAGCGGTTGGTGGCGTTATTGGAGCGCATGGCGAGTCAGCTCGACGACCCTGCCGAAAAGGTGCCTTTGCTTGTGCAGGTGGGCGCGCTTCGAGACAAGTTGGGGGACAAAGAGCAGGCGCGTGCGATGTGGAATCTGGTTGTCGAGGTTGCACCGGAAACACGGGAGGCGTGGCTACGGCTCGAGCAAGATGCCATGGAGCGAGGTGAGTGGGAGCTTCTCGCTCATCTTCTGCAACGCCATTCGACGGTGACGCCATCGGCATCGGAAGCGCAAGCCTTGCAATTGCGTCGTGTGCAATTGCTGGATCGCTCGTTGATGATGTCTGAACGAGCGCAAGGGGAACTCGACGAGTTGATCGCGAGGGGAGCTGCCAATTCGGCGATGTTGGTCTATCGGGCGGAGTTGGCGGAGCGATTGGAAGGCAAGCTCTCGGCGGCGGGCTATTGGGTGCGTGCCGCGATGCTGGCGGACGATCGTTCCGAGGCGGTGCCACTATTGTGCGGGGCAGCGCGGGCGTACTTGGATCTGGGCGTGTATGACAAAGCACAACAAGCGCTGGAACAGATCGGCGATGTGAGAACCGAACAGGTATTGACGTTGAAGTTGGAAGCGGAACTGGGCGATTCCGGGCCGACGGCTCGTCGTGGGGACTTGCTCGATGAGCTATCGGCGGTGTCGAACGCGCAGCCTTCGCATCGAGCTGGCTGGTTGATGGAAGCGGCGGAGATTGCGATGCTCAAGGGGGATAGCCATCGTGCGCTCGACCGGGCGCGACGCGCGGCGGCGCTGGTTCCTTCGGACACCGAGATCCAGCTACGCGTGGTGTTCATGACGTACCGTCTCGAGGGGTTGTCGGACCGACGACTCGTGTCGGATATGCTCGCCCAGCTTCGTCGTATCGAAGCGGGCCTAAGCCCGGAAGATATTGATTTACATGGGTTTCTTACCGCCGAATGCATTGAAGTTTGGCAAGGACCGGACGCTGCGATGACGGCGTTACAACAGCAGATTCAGCGTACGGGCACAGGTCCTTTGCTTGCGTTGGCATTGGCGGATCGATATTCGATCATGGGTGATCCTCATTTGGCGCTACCGCTCTTCGACATGGCGTTGGGCGCGGAGGATTTGCGCGGGGTTCGAACGCGGGCTCAAGTGGCTTTCTGTGCGGCGCGAGCGGCGTTGCGGGCGGGAGGCGCGCAACTTGCCGAGCCTTACGTTGCGCTGTTGGAGCGCGAACCGGGCTCCGAGCCTTTGGTGCAGCGATTGCGCGTTGAAATGACCGAACTGGTTCCCACGACAGACGAGGTTCGACGTCAGCTCAATCAGGTGGCTCGCGCGTCGCGGGGGTTGTCTCGCGCGCAGGCGCTGTGGCAGCTTGCGAGGATATCGGCGGCGAGAAACACGCGCGAATCGAATGCGGAAGCGGAAGGATATTATGGGGAAGCCATCGCCGCGGCATCGTCGGATGCCACGTTGCGAAAGGAAATGGAAGTCGAGCGCGATGCGTTTCGGAGTCGGTTGACGCCGAGTCTTTTACCTCCACCGGCTCGTATTTCCACGGTTCCGCCGGCTGCCCAGGTGCCAAAGGTGGAAAACGAGCCCAGCGTTGACACATGGGTCAGCGCGATAGCGCCTTCGCCATTGTCCCCACCTGTCTCGCCATCGCCCGCGGATACTGCTCCAGTTGTTGCGGATACTGCCCCAGTTATTGCGGATGCGGCGCTGCCGCCCGCGGATGCCACGCCATCGATCGAGACGGCGGCACCCACGCGTCCCATCGTGGACCCGAATCGAGAAAACAAGCTTCTACAAGAACTCGCCAAGGGCAACATGCAAGCGGGTGATGAGCTAGCCTCGTGGATTTCCGATAATCCCACTCGCTCGAGCGAAGTCGTGGCGATACGACGTCGGCAAGTGGTGCTTGAACCGCATAGTGTGCGGCATCTGGAATTGCTAAGAGACGCTGCCCGGGCTGATAGAAACGCGGATTATGCGGCGGCCCTCCACCATGTCGTTTGTGTGTTGACCGGGCAGACCGCGCCACCGCCTCCGAATCTTCAGCCTTCGTCGCACGATCCGGAGCGTCTGCTCACCATGGTAGGTCGAGGAGTGTATGGGGCCGCGGCGGATGTGCTTGGAGAGGTTTGGAGGAGTGCATCACACCTTTTCGTTCGAGAACCCGCCGCCTATGGATTGACTGGTATCGAGCGAATATCGCTGATTTCTCCTTCGCCCGTGGGAAGAGCTTACGCCAAAGCGGCCGGGATCCTTGGATTGGGCAAGGTGCCCGTATTTCAGCGAAGAACGGAAGGAGCGATGGCTCTGGGTGTGGCCGCCCTATCGCCGATGGCAGTGGTCGTCAGTGGTGAGATTGTCGATGGGGAGCCATTGGAGTATCGAATGGCGGCGATGATGATGGGAACGACACCGCCGAATGCGATGTTATTCGGGCTTCCTCCCACGGCGGTGCGGCAACTCATGCGTGCGTTACAAGCGGCCTTTGGTCCTCCAAGCGCGGCGCGGGAGCGTGCGAGTGAATCCGCCGTCCTTGCCGCAGAGTTGTGGCGTGCGCTTCCGGGCTCTGCCCAGCGTCGCTTTGCCCAGCTTTATCGAGATTCCGAACCTTTCTCGTATGAGGATGCATGGGCTCGGGCTTTGCAAGTCACGCGACGCGCGGGGTTGTTGGTGGTGGGGAACCTGGCAGTGGCGTTGAAGGATGCGCTTTCGGACCCAGGGATGCAGCAGGCCATCGACACCGGCGCGCCAGATGCATACCGTCACCTTTGTCGTGTATCCGTATCCGCTGCTGATCTCGTTCGTTTCGCGGCTAGCTGCGAATATGCCGACGTGCGGTGGCACGACACCCGGCATGGTTCCGGGGCGTATTGGAGTTCGACGACAGGATCGAGGCCCTGATATGACACGGTTGTCAGGGCGCGACTCCCATGATTGGCATCTGCTTAACTTGCCGGGCGTGGCACGTTTCTCGCTCCTGCTCTGTTGTGTGACCTTCCTCGGTAATCCAAGCTGCCTTGTTACCTCGACCACGGAATTCGCAGAACCTGTCCTCTCCCCTCCTTTCGTCGATGCCAACACCGCCTTGGCAACGCCGCAAGGGGGAGCGGGAGTGCCCATCACACGATTGCTTCGCGTCGATGCCGACACGCGAGAAGTAACACTATCGACCGATGTGCGTTCCGACGACGCGGGCCGTCCGCTGTGGAGCCGAGCATTCATCAATTACAAACTGGGGGATCGTCCTTTCGACGAAATATTTGGTGGCGAGGTCATTCCTCCCGGCACCTTTGATGAAGTTCGGCATATCGGCGCCAGTTTCGATCCCGGACGTCTCAACGATGGTTGCTACCAGGTGTCTCTCGTCATCACCCACGAATTCGATGCGAAAGAACTGATTCCGATTCGTCAGGATGACACCGCAATCCTGGTATGGTGGATGATCAAGGGTGACCCGGCGTTGATAAGTCTCGCGCAATGCCCGGGCGTGCCCCCGTCATCCACGCTGGACGCCGGCATCGAGGGAGGTTCGTGATATGCGAACCTGCCCCCTCGCTTTTTTTCTCACCGTCTGCCTGCTGTCGTGCTCCGTCGACCAAATGCCCGATCATTCACCCACCACCCGCGTCGTCAACACCTGCAAAATCGACTCGGATTGTAGAGCCTCGGGGCGTCAGGGAATGTGTGGCTCGGGAATGTGCGTCGCCTCGTCAGGGCGGCTGACCCAAGGAATTCTGGAAATTGTGCCCCCGGCTTCCGCATTTTTCGGTGCGGGAGACTCTTTCCTCATCCCCATCGACGACATCTCCCACGGGCGCTGGAATGAGGACTTGGCCCTACCGCGCTATGCCAATGTCGAAGGGATTCTGACCACCACGCCGAGCGTGTTGGGGGATCCTCCTTCCGAATCCTGTTCGCAAGCATTCGATACAACGACGCAATCGCTGCGTGTTCATGTGGACTTCTCCCGTAGCGATGCCTCGCAAGGATTGCCTGGATACACGGTTGCGGCCAATGCCGAGCGCGTGGAAGGCGGCACGGGTTTTCGGTTTGCGGCATCGGTTCCCTCGGGGAAGTATGATGTCTACGCGACGGTGATTGGGGATTGTGAAGCGGATTTCCCTCCGCTATTTGCTCCGAAAAAAACGTTGGATCCCGGAAATGTGATGATGGAGCTGCATGTGGGGGCTCTTTCCACGCTAACGGGAACGGTTACGCCACCCGTATCGTCGACGGGCGAGCAAATATCGTTGACGGGGTGGACGGTATCGTTGGTCGAGCCTGAGCAAGGCAAGGTCATTTCCACAATGCGAAAGCTCAACGATTCGAACCCCACGAACTTCGAAATACGGTACCAGCCTTTGGGCGAGACGCCCCCGATATTGCAGATAGTCCCGCCCAAAGACTTGATTGCGCCGACGATAACGTGGGATTTATCGGTATTGGATCTGGATGGTGATGGTCAAGTTCAACCGAGCATATCGGCGTTGGATCTGGCTACTGTGCAAGTCAACGCGAGTGTGGTGACCCATGAGGTGGAGGCGGTGGCGGGGGCGACGGTACGTCTTCGCAGTACGGCTCTTATGGGAGCATCGGCGGGGTTGAATGCTCGTTACGAGACATCCGCGACAACGGATGCGGAAGGCATGTTTTCGTTGTCGCTGTTGCCGGGAACGTATCAGGTCGTGGTGACACCCCCGGATCGAACGGGGCTATCGATTTCGCAAGCTTCGTGGACGATTGGACGTTCTCCCGCGGTACAATCGGGAAGAGCGATTGAAGTAGCCACGATGTATGCGGTGGAGGGAACGATAGTGGACCCCATCGCAAACCGTCCCATTGAAAATATTTCGGTCATTGCGCGCCCTTCGACGATGAGCACGGGGTCTTATGCCGAGCGAATATTCGGCACGGCACCGCTCATCGCTCGTGCGGCATCGACTCTGACCGGTGCTGGCGGGGGGTTTGTCTTGGGAGTCGATCCCGGGGTGGTGGATATCACGGCTCAGCCTTCGGATATTTCTAGATTTCCTTGGCTGGTGGTAGGACGCGCGAAAGTACCGAGCGAGCCGTTGGGAACGCTAACGATCAGTTTTCCGATCCCGTGGGCGGGTACATTACGGGATCCGAACGGCAATCCGGTGCAGCAAGCGCGTCTTCGGGTGTATGCCCTGCTCGGTCGGGAGGCCGACGGTCCGGCGGACCACCCCGTACTACCTGGCGTTTTGCCGATAGCGGAGACACGAACCGACAAGCACGGAGCTTTCACGCTTCTCCTTCCGTCGGAGGTTGAGGGGATATGAGGGGAGGCTCTTGGTTCGAGGCAAGTCGACGCAAGGGGTGAAATCGGCGGAAGTTCACAAGATTAAAATATGT
Source organism: Deltaproteobacteria bacterium ADurb.Bin207 (assembly GCA_002070115.1). GTDB lineage: Bacteria > Myxococcota_A > Polyangia > Polyangiales > Polyangiaceae > MWCO01. The sequence goes on along the minus strand of MWCO01000017.1, from coordinate 58,592 downwards.
AATTTCAAATAGTTGCACATGAATAGGCAGAGAAGAGGGGCACGGTGACGAGTCGACAATACCGTGCTTATCCGACCGATGGCAAACCATCGAAACAGACTTGCGGATGGCGAAGCGGAGGCGGGACTACCCTTTCATCTGTCGTAAGGTGAAGGAAAGGCTCGGGGAAAAAGCCGATGGCACGGGGTTATATCTACAAAAACACATAAATTCACATAGTTACACACAAGCCCGCCGAGGGGGGGGGAAAAGAAATTCATGACGATCCACGTCACGCTTGCCCTGCGGCCCGACCACGCCCCTTTCCCATCCCTTGCGCTAAAAACGGCCCACGGCTACGAGCCCACCCGCTCCTGCGGCCGCCCATGGCCCCACACGCACTTTCGAGCTATCCGTGGAATCCTCCTCCGAAAAAAGCAGGTAGGTTCCAATTCCCGCCGCCACCAACCCCACCCCCATACCAATATCCCCAATGAGTGCGAGACGACGGGCCGCATCGGCATCTTCACCTTCGCCCGAGTCAGCATCTTTCGCTTTGACGTATCCCCAAAGCCCCATGCCCAGACCCGTGGCAAAAACACCCGCGCCACCGATCGTGAGCACCATCGCTGTCGTACTTCGATTTTGGCCCACCGATACCACCGCGGCTGGCTCCTCGGACTGCTCCGCGTCTTCGGCACCTTGCCCGTCGGCCAAGGTATGCAGCCGAACGAGGATCTCGACCGACTCGCCCTCTTTCAAGTCCACCTCTTTGACGAAAGGAACGTAGCCAGGAACACGGACTTCGATTTTTCGATGACCGGGATCCGTGGGACGATGCACACCAATGGCTACCGAAGGAATCGGTACATTGTCGAACCGAACCTCCGCTCCCCGCGGATTGCCAGGTATCACCACCTTGATTCGACCAATGCGACGCTCCAGTTCGCGCAGCAGACGCGTTGCTGCTTCCACATAGGATCGCGTGGCGCTGTCATGGTCCGAATGAACGAACTCCCGTAAGTATTCCATCGCCTCCACGAGGCGATTCAAGCGCTCCAACGTCACCCCAATGCTGTATCGGGTCAAGTTCGAAGGCCGAAGCGCCATCGACCGCTCGTACGCATCAAGAGCCTCCTGCCACTTCTGTTCATTGGCAAGACGCCCCCCTTCTCGAAACAATTCTCTTGCCGTCGCTACGTCCACAGCACTCGGACCTGTCCCCTGGGCATGCACCCACGGCGTGACACCAAGACAGAGAACCAATGCAACGATCGGACGAAAACGTATCAAGGCATCCAACGACTACCACCAAGAATGGGTTTCGATCCATCGGATCCGCCCCAGAGAATAAACTCAGTTCCGGTCCATACGCCAATTCCCTGGTCATACTCGAGGGGAGGATCCCAAGGAATCGCCTTCGACCACTGATCCTGTGGCTTGGTATTTGGGTTGTAAGTAATTGAATTTGTAATTATTTTTCCTTCTTTGACACCGCCAACCAGCAGCATGGCATCACCCGTCCACACGCACCATCCCGACCGAAACGGAACCCGACCTCTGATCGATGACGGTTGAGGAGAAGTCAGTGGTTTCCATGTACACGTCGACGGATCGAAGACGAAACCGTCCGGGACCCCATACTCTTTCGTTGTGAACCCGCTCCATACGAGCAAGCGTGAGTCGCTCGGCGTGATGAAGGAATTCGAGCGAGCAGCGAGAGTAATCGTGTTCACTTCTTTCCAGACATCCGTAGCGGGATCGTACGAATGCAGTTTGTTGCCCGCGATATCGTTGTCGTTTCGTCCCCCGTAGACATACAGCAACGTATCCATCCACGCATAAGCCTGTCGCTTACAATGTTTCGGCGAAGACGAGTCGCTCATCGAATTCCACGTGTTGAGGACAGGATCGTATTGACTACCGCTTTGTTCACATTTCCCATCGTCTGTCTGCCCACCCCACACCAGGACTCGTTCACCTGTCCAAACCACTGCCGGCCATCGACGAGACTTCGGAGCCTTGTGAGAATCAATCGCTTTCCAGGTGTTTTGCGTCGAACTCCAAATCGCTCCGCCATCGACCAGCCCACTATTTGTCGAACCACCCCAGACAAAAACGTCTGTTCCCATGGCCACGCAATTCGGCTCTCCGCGCGCCGACGGTGCTCCATTGATGTTGATCGGACGCCATGAATCCGTGATGGGATCGTACGCGCCACCATCGCCCAGCGGCAGGTTGTTAAAAGCGGTACCCCCCCAGACGAATAGTTCTGTTCCTGTCCATACGGCGCAAGCGGAACGCCGGGGCGATGGGGCGTCTTGCTCACTCATCGAGCGGAAACCCTTGGCACATTCACCCTGGAGGCAGTCGCGATCCTTAGGGCATGGTTGTCCACAGTCGCCGCAATGCATCGGGTCCGAACTGGTATCGACACAACGATTGTCACAACATTTGAACTGGCATTGGGAGCAATCGCCGGCATCAGGTGGCCCTTCATCCTCTTCTTGCGAATCTTCTTGCGAATCCGACGTTCCATCCTCGGAAGCTTCTGCTTTGTCTGAGAAAGCATCCAAGGACATGCTTGCATCCGCGTCGCGATCCGTCGCGGCATCGCTCGAGCCCGCATCCGCCCTGGTGACCGATTTATCCTCGAGTTCACTTGCCACAAAAAGCGAGCAACCCAAGGGCGCAACGGCTCCGGCAAGCATGAGAACCGGAATGAACGCTCGACGCATTGCAAACCTCAGAAGTTGGGGTCCTTGGGGATAGGAGGCGAAGACGTTGTCCAATTTCGGATAGGCCGTGGTGGACGGCCTGAAGGTGTCGTGGTGGAAGAAGAAAGCGCCGTGGTAGATGGCATCGGGGGGCTTGGCGCAGGAGCAGCGTCCAGACCCGCGGTCATGGTTACAGACGGCTCGGGCCCTTGCGTTTCGGCTGGTTCCGCGACCACCGGTGGGATCTGGATGGAAGAGGTTTGCATCGGCATCGGAGAAGAGTCCGAAACCGATGCCATAGGCTCCCGCGAAGGATGCTCGTCGCTGGATAACCTTGTCACCGCAATGGCAATCAGCACGACCGCGGTCACTCCAATGATGAATCCACCCACGATCATGACCGCGAGTTGCAACTGCCGAGAGGGAAGTTTGGACAACGATGAGCCCGAACCATGCAAGTCGCCGTAGACGGGAGGAGCTTCCACGCGAGAAGGCGAAGGATCGCGATGAACGGGCAGCGGACTTGCATTGACACTGCTTGGCACCGTCAATCCCGGTAGGGGAACCGACAACTCCTGGGAAGGCAGAGATGGTGCAGGCCCAGGAACGGGCGGAGGCAACTTCAAAATCGTCGGCTCCGCATCCTCCCCATCGTCGGTCGTATTCGATCGATTCGAACTGGCAGGGGGATGAGCCGGAAAGTCCTGTGCGACGCGAGACAGACTGGCGAAACGAACCCGTGGAATATCCTCTACCCCACGCTGTTCGAGCCATTCTTCCATCGCGCGACCCAACTCTTCCATCGATGCCCAGCGAGCGCGACGATGTTTGCACAACCCTCGTGAAATAATGCTCCACAGGGCCGCATCTCCCGCTGCATAATCCGTAATGGGACGGGGCGGATCTTCGATGATGCGCCGAAGCAAACGATTGTAGTTTTCGTCGCGAAACGGGATGTTGCCCGTAAGCGTCTCGTAAAGCGTGACACATAGGGCCCACACATCCGTGGTTGCATCCAGGTCGTCTTCCCCCCGAGCTTGTTCGGGGGATAGGTATTCGGGACTGCCGACCACACGTCCTTCGACGGTGAGTTTCGGGGTGTACTGAGGGGTTTGTACTTTTGCGATTCCAAAATCGACGACTTTGGGGATTTCATTACCCACATCATCGATGGCAATGAATACATTGCCTGGTTTCATGTCGCGATGGACGATTCCTTTGGCGTGGCCGGCGGCGAGCGCACTCGTCACCGGAAGCAGGAGTTTGACGGCATCGGCAGCGGCAAGGCGCCCCACACGCGCAAGTCGCACGCTCAGATCCTCGCCCCGCAACAATTCCATCACGATGTAGGGCTCGCCCAGATCCGTGTGTCCGAAATCGAAAACTTGAACGATATTCGTGTGCCCAATTTGGGCCGCCGCGCGCGCCTCACGCAACAAACGGGCTTCTGCCAGATCATTGCGTGCCTCGCCGTGCAAAACCTTGATGGCAACCTTGCGTTCGAGCACCAGGTTGGTCGCGACCCACACCGTGCCCATACCCCCTTCCGCCAACAGAGAATCAAGGCGGTACTTGTCGCCCACGACCATCTGAGGTCGTAACGACTGTCGGGTTTGGATGCTTTGGGCCTTCGTGCTCAACGTCGACCTTGAATCGTATACCAATCTTGCCAGTCGGCAAAACGCTGGAAGACAGGGTATCACGTTCGCACGCCGACGTCTTTTTCTGGGCGATTTGCAGGGCCGCACAAGGCTTTGGACCCGCTTCGCACCCGCGCTCCTCAATAAGGGCAAACACTGGCGTTTTTTTCTTGAATGCAGGTCTGCCAACGCTGATACGGCTCATGGCAGGCGTCCACAACCAGGGTCAACCTACCCGCATCTGGTTGAAAACATTGACCTTTTTTCGATTGTTGCAGGCACGAGGCAAACGCCTCGTACGGCTCGCTACAGACAGAAGCCACGTAATACTTACAGATTTTCTCACATCGATGGTTTTCGTTGTATTGCTCACAGCCTGGAGCCACCTCTACCAAAGTAGTGCAATAGTCCTGGCAAAATGACTGACTATTCGTTCCTTGCCCGGAATCGAACACCTGGCTCGCATCCACCGATTGCTTATCGTCGCCACACCCCCCTAACGCGACGACCCATCCACACAGAGCGAAAAAACGTCGAGCAATCATCACGGTAGAATAGCACGGAGAACCGAACTCGCCCCAACCTTGCGCTCACCCCCTTTCGAACGAATCGTCTTCGGGGTAGGAACGCATCCGATTGTCAAAACCCTTCAGCCTCGAACATCGACCATGAGCCATCTGACCGCCTCTGCAATCCGAAGTGCTTTCCTCGATTATTTTCGACGACACGATCATGAGATCGTGGCTTCGGCCTCTCTTATCCCCTCCAATGACCCCACCCTGATGTTCAACAACGCCGGGATGGTTCAGTTCAAAGATGTGTTCACGGGGCGCGAAACGCGCCCGTACGTTCGTGCGGCATCCAGCCAAAAATGCATCCGTATCAGCGGAAAGCATAACGACCTCGAAAACGTCGGCAAAACCGCACGTCATCACACTTTTTTCGAGATGCTCGGCAACTTCAGCTTCGGCGATTACTTCAAGGAAAAAGCCATCCTCTTCGCTTGGGAGTTCCTCACCAAAGACCTTGGACTGCCGCCCGAACGCCTTGCTATCACCGTCTTCGGAGGAGAAAACGGTATTCCCGCCGACGACGATGCGCGTGTAATATGGCGAAAAGTAACAGGATTTGGTGATGACCGCATCCTCGGCATGGGGATGAAAGACAACTTCTGGCAGATGGGCGACACCGGCCCCTGCGGCCCCTGTTCCGAACTTCACTACTTCGTCGGCAACGATGTCGACCTCAGCAAGTTCGGACAGGATCCCACCGACGATGGAAAAGGGTGGATGGAGATTTGGAACTTGGTGTTCATGCAGTTCAACCGAACGTTGGATGGCGCTGAGGCCAAGCTCTCTGCCCTGCCCGCCCCATGCGTCGATACCGGAGCGGGTCTCGAACGACTTGCCGCTGTCCTGCAACAGGTCTCTTCCAACTACGAAACCGATCTGCTCATGCCCCTCGTCGAAAAAGCCGCATCGATTTCGAATAAAAAATACACGCATTCCCAAGCCGACGATGACACATCCATGCGAGTCATTGCCGATCACGCTCGCACCGCTGCATTTCTCATCGCCGAGGGGATCCTGCCCGATCGCGATGGCCGTTCCTACGTATTGCGAAGGGTCGTGCGCCGAGCGATTCGACACGGAAACCGCCTCGGTATCCATCGTCCCTTTTTCTTCGAGGTGGCCCTCGACGTGGTGGAGCGTATGGGCGCTTGCTACCCGGAACTCGTGGAGCGACGCGATCTCATTGCTGATGCTCTCGAGCAGGAAGAAGTGAGGTTTCGAAAGACGTTGGACAACGGATTGCGGATTCTCGAAGACGAATTCTCTGGCCTCGAGCACAAAGGGCAGAAGGTTCTGTCGGGAGACGTTGCTTTCAAACTCTATGATACGTACGGTTTTCCCCTCGATCTTACCCAGGTCATCTGCGAAGAGCGTAGGATCACCGTGGACCAGGCCGGCTACAAGCTAGCCCTCGAACAGGCCCAAGCACGAAGCAAAGGCAGTGAAGTCGGAGACAAGGCGCTTCCGCGCGCCTACTTCGACGCGCTCGAGGCCGTGACGAACAAATCCGTTCGTTTCTTGGGCTACGAAACCGAGCGCTCCGATTCAGCTCGCGTGGTAGCGATCATCGTCGACAATGCCTTGGTCGAAGAAGCACCCGCGGGAACCACGGCAGAAATCGTCCTCGATGCAACGCCTTTCTATGGCGAATCCGGAGGCCAGGTCGGCGATACGGGTGTTTTTCTTCGAAATGGCGAATTGGCCGCGCGGGTATTCGACACCCAGCGCCCCCTCGATGCGCTGTGGGTTCATAAGGTCGAGGTTGTGGCTCCCGTACGAATCGGTGACGGACTCGAAGCCATCGTCGACCACGAAGCACGACAAGCCACGCGTCGGAATCACTCCGCAACGCACCTTCTCCATCATGCTCTTCGCTCCGTACTCGGTCCGCATGCCGCACAGAAAGGTTCGTTGGTCAGCCCCGATCGACTCCGCTTCGACTTCACCCATGGTAAAGCGGTAACCCCGCAAGAACTGCAGCAAATCGAAGACATCGTCAATGACAAGATCCTGCGCAACGTGCCGGTCGAAACGCATATCTTGCCGTTGGAGGAGGCGCGGACCTTGGGCGCCATCGCCATCTTTGGCGATAAGTATGGTGATACCGTGCGCGTGCTCACCATCACGCCCGAGTCGGTTGAACTATGTGGAGGAACCCACGCTCGCGCTTCGGGGGACATCGGCCTTTTCAAAATCATCAGCGAGGCAGGGATTGCCGCTGGGGTGCGAAGAATCGAAGCCGTCACGGGCCTCAATGCCCTCGGCTATGTTCGGCAGCTCGAGCAGACGGTGCAACAGGCTTCAAAACTCGTAAAAGCCGACGGCCCGGACCTTGCTGACAAGGTTCTGAAGCTCACACAACATGAAAAAGAGTTGGAAAAGCAGATCGCGGACTTGAAACGCAAGGTTGCGATGGGTGGTGGTGGCGTGGATTCGATGCTTCAACAAGCCCATGAAATCGGCGGAATGAAAGTGCTTGCGGTGCGGTCGGAGGTGGCCGACGGGGCCGCACTAAGAGAAATGGCGGAAAAGCTCCGTGATACGCTGGGAGATGCCGTGGTCGTCGTTGGCGCCGCGGCAGGCCCCAAAGCCATGCTCGTCGCGACCGTCAGCAAAAACCTCACCCATAAAATCAAAGCAGGGGACATCATCCGTCAGGTCGCGCAACAAGTAGGCGGCTCCGGCGGAGGGCGTCCAGACATGGCGCAAGCGGGCGGCTCGGACCCATCCAAACTCGATGAAGCCTTGAAGTCCGTGACCGCTATCGTGCAAAGCCTCCTTTCCTAGCCCAATTCGCCGCTTTCCCCGATAAAATCCCCAAAGATTCACTGAATCCCATCCCTTGTGCTACGTCGAACCTCCGTGATGTGGCCCCGCCGTTTGTGGTTCCTCGGAATATCCACGATTCTCACGCTCCTTTCGTGGGAGGGGCTGTCTTTCGCCCAAACCGAAACCACCGTGCATACGGTGCAACAAGGCCAAACCTTGGGCGCCATCGCTCGTCGTTACCGGACTTCCGTCGATGCTTTATGCAAAGCCAACCGAATCCGGAAAACAGATCCGATTCGTCCCGGCCAGAAGCTGGTGGTTCCGAATCCCCAACCCCCTGCCCAATCCACGCCCACACCATCAGTACGGCCCGACAGCGAATGGCAGCGCGATTTGCAAACCCTGGAGGTTTCGGGTGCACCTTCTGCCTATTATTACGAACCAGCCGGTCCGAAACGCTCGGGACCGCGTCCCGTATTCATGGTGTTGCACGGACGAGGGGGCAATGCATCGGAGTTTTGTAAACGATGGGCACCCATCGTCCGACCGATGGGTTGGCTCGTATGCCCGAGCGCTTCGCATCCGTATGGCGCGGGCCAAAGCTGGAACAACGACTGGGTTACGGCCCGGCGGATCGTTCACGCCACGCATGCGGCGTTACGCAAGGCGAAGGGACGGCGCGTGCAATTAACGGGAAATACGCTGATCGGCTTCAGCGAAGGAGCATTCGTGGGCATGAATATCGGTATTCGAGACCCAAGAATGTTCAATCGTTGGCTGATTTTGGCTGCCGACGATGCGTATTGGGGCGGGGAAGCGCCGCAATTGATCGGGCGCGCACGCTCTCATTTGCGCCGTGTCTACCTCATCACGGGCAAGCAAGACGGGGTATTCGACGGCACTATCAGGACGCAAGCGTTGTTGCGAAACGCCCGCGTTCCTGTTTTTCTCTCGGATCCTGCGGATATGGGACATGAAGTCGCGCTGGAAAAACGTCGTGCGATGTACCAGGCCGCCCTCACCTGGCTCCAGCGCTGATCTCATTATTTTGATGTAAATTCAAAATGTTACATACAACAATCCCCTTTGGTATCGTCGTTGGGTTGAAAGCCCTTCGATCCCGCGCCAACGTTTGGCTTGTGATGGTGATGCGACGCGTCGTGTTGTGGCTGGCGCCTTTGGTGGCGGTTGTATTATTTGTGACGGATTCCATGGCGCAAGCCCCGTGTGCGACGCATACGGTAGGGGAAGGGCAGTCGTTGTGGAAGATCGCCAAGCGGTATCACGTTACGGTGGAAGCGCTTCGCGAGCAGAACGGGATGGTGGCGGGGGCACCGATCAAGCCAGGGCAGGTCTTGGAAATCCCTGCTCGAAAAGGCTCGTGTAAAAGCGCGAAAGGCGCGGCATCCCGTCCCACCGCTCCTACGCCGAAAGCGGCTTCGCCAACGCCGGAAGCCAAGACGGAGACAAGCAAGGCATCGAACCCACAGCCGGTCATTGCTCCTCCAGCGGCGTGGACCCAAACGCAAAAAAGCGCGCAGGAGCGTGGAGTCAACCCTTGCAACACGCCGGACCCTGGATTCGGCATCTACGATCGATGGGACCGCTCTCCTTCGATGGGGCAAATGATCAGTGTGCAAAAGGGAGGAATCACCCGTTCCGGCCAATTCGACGTAATGTTCCACTTTCACGGCCACGAGGCGGTTCGCAAGGAATGGGTGCAGGTTATGGACGGAGCGGTGCTGGTGGGAATCGATCTCGGAATCGGATCGGGACCTTATGAATCCGTGTTTCGCTCCCCAAACGTATTCCAAAATCTCGTGCGAAGCGTCGAGGCGGCGGTAGCCAAAAAAACCGGCAATCCCAAAGCAAAGGCCCGCAAGATCGGACTCAGTGCGTGGAGTGCTGGATACGGTGCGGTAGGAGAAATTTTACGAACAGCTTATGGCAAACAAGTGGTGGACACGGTGGTATTGCTCGACGGCCTTCATTGTGGTTACGCGGGCAAATCGCTCAACGCGGTGCAACTCGAACCATTCGTTGAATTCGCGAAGCGGTCGGCCAAAGGCCAAAAGCTGATGTTCGTGAGTCATTCCTCGATCATTCCTCCGGGATATGCCTCTACGACGGAGACCGCCAATTATTTGATTCATGCGCTCAACGGTCGTGCCCAAGCTGTCCGGCCCCGTGGTTCGGATCCGATGGGTCTCGATCTCATTTCTCGTTATGACCGCGCCGGCTTCCATGTGCGTGGATACCAGGGAAATGACAAGATGGACCATTGCGCCCATATCGGGTTGCTACGCGATATCCTCAGGGTACACGTCAAGCGACGATGGCAATCTCCCAAAGGGCGTAAAGCATAAAAAGCTTGGGACAAAAAGCATTCGCGGTGGGGACGAAGCACTGGCTGTGATAGTTTCCCTAAGATGGCCGTTAGCCCATCGCCCGAGTTGGAGGCACTGCTTGCCAACGTAAAAAAAAGCTATCCGGATGCGGATACAGCACCCATTGAACTCGCCTTCGAAGGCGTCACCACCCATCTCGACGCTACCGCAAAAAAAAGAGCCTTGCACGCCGCCAACGTACTGGCGAGCCTGCGACTGGACCCCGCGGCCGTAGGCGCTTGTCTCGTCGCTACGTTTCGAAATCAAATCTCCCAGGCAGATACGGAAAATCAGTTCGGAAAGGAGATTGCAAAGCTGGTCGATGGTGTGGTCCGGGTCCAGGCAACCCGATGGGACCGTCTGGAACAGGAAGCTGCCGAATCATTACGCAAAATGTTCATCGCCATGGCGGCGGAAGTGCGCGTGGTGATCATCGTACTGGCGTTACGTGTAGAAAAAATGCGCACCTTGAGCAACTCGATGGATGAATCCACCCGGCGTCGCGTGGCTCGGGAAACCCTCGAAGTATTCGCTCCCTTGGCGAATCGCCTTGGCGTTTGGCAGTTCAAAACCGAGTTGGAGAACTTGTCTCTGGCGCAACTCGAACCCGAAACCTACTCCGAACTCGAAAAGCTTCTGTCGGAACGAAGACAGGAGCGCATGCGTCTCATCCAACAAGCGATCACCTTGTTGCGAGACAAACTACCCGAACAAAAAATTCATGCCACGGTCCAGGGACGCGCCAAGCACTTGTATTCCATATACCAAAAAATGCAGCGCAAGGGCGTGGGACTCGACCAGATCCATGACATCAGCGCCGTGCGCGTCATCACCGAACAGGTGGGCGATTGCTACGCCGCGCTCGGTCTCGTGCATAGTCTATGGGCTCCGTTGCCGGGGCAATTCGACGACTACATCGCGAGACCGAAAGAGAACCTATATCGATCGCTTCATACGACCGTGGTGGGACCGGAAGGCAAACCGCTGGAAGTGCAGATTCGTACCCGTCAGATGCATGAATATGCCGAATACGGTGTGGCCGCGCATTGGGCATATAAAGAAGGACGAAAGGCAGCCAAGTCGTCCGACCAGAAGTTCGTGGTGCTTCGGCAACTGATGGATTGGGAACGCGACGTTTCGGATCCCCATCAATTCGCTGAGCGGCTCAAAACCGACATTTTTCGCGATCAAGTGTATGTTTTCACCCCGGCAGGCGACATCGTGGACTTACCCCAAGGCGCCACGCCCCTGGACTTCGCGTACCGAATCCACACCATGGTCGGACACCGATTCCGTGGCGCACGCGTCAATGACCAGATCGTCCCGCTCGATTACCAACTCAAAACCGGGGACCGGGTCGAAATCCTCACCCATAAAAAACCCAACCCCAGCCGCGATTGGCTCAATCCCGCCTCCGGTACCCTGCGCACCACGAGTGCCAGAAGCAAAGTCCGCCAGTGGTTCCGCGAACAAGGACGCGACGATGCCATTCAGCAGGGACGCGAAATCGTCGAACGAGAACTCCATCGGCTCGACCTGGCCTACACCACGCTCACCGATGTTCTCGCCAAACTCGAATACGAAAAACTCGATGACCTATATGCCGCCGTCGGCTTCGGAATCCGCTCCCCTCATTCCGTGGCCGCCGCTGCCCTGCAGGTCGAACGCGACAAGGCCCCGGCTCCCGAACTACCTTCGATCAGCGAACCGGAAAGCGTTCGGCGCACTTCCTCGACGGGCGTATCTCTTTCCGGAATCGACGATATCCTCGGAAAAAGAGCGCGATGTTGTAGCCCCGTGCCCGGAGATTCGGTCCTTGGATTCATCAGTCGTGGACGCGGCGTCATCATTCATCGCAAAGACTGCCCCAATATCAACATCGCCCACGAACCAGAAAGATGGGTCGAAATCGATTGGGGACCCGAAGGGGAAGAACGTCATGCCGTCGATCTCGACATCCTCGTGAATGACCGGCAAGGCCTGCTACGCGACCTTTCCGACCTGGTCGCCCATACGGGGGCCAACGTGCGTTCCGTTCGTGCCGATACCAGGCTCAAAAAAAATACCGCCCGAATCCGCCTATCGCTCGATATCGTCAGCTCCGATCAACTCCTGCGCGTGCTCGACAAACTCGAACGACACAAAGACGTCGTATCCGTTCGCCGGGTCAGCAAGTAATACCCGCGCCCGTCCAGCATCGAGTCTCGTGCTTCACGGAGTCCCTGGCGGCTGTTGTCCCCTGGAACGAAGCAATTGAAGATTGGGAAATCGTTTGAGAGCCTCACCCGTGGAATCCGGAGCCATCAAACGCATCGGCGCCCGCTCGCGAGGCGGTTCCGCCGCTTTTTCCGAATCCTCCGACTCGGTCGCCTCCTCCGAGGGCGTCGCTTGCTCCTGCGTTTCGCTCGCCGGCTCATGCATCACAAGAGCCAATATTCCCCCAAAAACCAGCAAACCCACCCCCAGCGCCGTAACCCACAGCGGAGTGGCCGGTTCTTCCAGCGGCCTTGGTTCATGATGACTTTCGTCATGCAAAGCCTTCACCGACTCCGAAGCCTGATCGTGAACATCGCTCGTTGTCATCGCATCCCACAGATGCCTCAACCGTCAGCCCGACGTCAACCGCCATTCACCCTTCCCATCGAGCAATCCCCCCTGCGTTTCGTACCCGGTTATGCCATGATGCGAGTTTGCAAGAACATCCCTGCCTTCGTTGCGGCGCCTGTTGCCATCAGCGCCCAGGAACCATCCTGGTCACACAAGACGATATCGACCAATGGCGGCGCAAGGGCCTGCACCACTTGATCGAATCGCTGACCGAAGGTCATTTTGGACAATGGGCTTTCCCCATCGGCCCCAACGGCGCCTGTGTTTACCTCGGCGTGCCGGGAGCCCCCAACGATTGCTCCATCCACCCAGACCGCGCCGCCGTCTGCCGGGATTTCCAGCCAGGATCGCCGCAATGCCTTGAATTTATTAGAGATAGAGAAAGAGCAATCCGCTGGCTCGCCTTTCGTCAATCGATCCGACTCGAACCACCGAAAGATACGAAAGGCCCCGGATGGGCCATGCACTTCGGCATCGACCAACTCCGACGCTCCTATTGGTTGGATGCTTTGCCTACGACGACCCGTCATCGGCGTTGAGGCATCATCGACGGGAAAGCCTTGGGTTGCTGTGTAAATGCTGGGTCCTTCGAACAGGGCTCGGCAAGGTTTACCACCCGGACACGGGTACGAGCCGTGAGGAATAATAGATGCGGATTTTCGCCACGTCCGTTCTCGTTCCCGACAGGACGAACGGAATGGTTTGTGTCGTTCCGACCGCACGAATCTTGAGCGTACCGCGCACGGGAACATCGCGATCAACCGCATCTGCCCGTGTAACTTCCACCACATAATCACCTCTCGGGGCATTGAACACCGCGAGAGATTCGCGACGATGGGATGTAGCGTCTTGCGACGTTACCCGAGCCTTGGGATCGCCGAGCCACGAGTATCGTTGTCCATTACGCCCAATCAACGCCACATCCAGGTCCACGTCATCATCCCACAGAGCCTCCACCTGAACATCGCCTCGCAGCTTATTATCTGGTGGAGATTTCGCGAGTTCGCGATCCAGCGCCGCGCGAATCGACTCGTCCGCTTCGGATTGAAGGCTCGACGCAAGCGCGCCTCGCTGGGTTTCATTCGCGCAACGAATGGCATCCGCGATGGCCACCGCGTCTTTCGACCTCAGGCTGGCCAACGCAATGCGATGCGAACAGGCGAGCGGTTTTTCTCCCGCCGCTTCGTGCAGCGACGCCAGCCATCGTTGCATATCCGGGTCACCAGGACGCACGTCCGCAAGACCCCCCAGAATACGAATCGCCCGCTTTCGTTGGCCTTTTCGAGCCGCGGCTTCCGCACGCGCTATCAGGGCACTCGGGTCGAGAGCATCTCGCTTGGCCCATTGCTCGGCCAAGTCCGAGACTCGATCCACTTGTCCCGTGACCGCGTATAACCCGAGAAGCTTTTCCAAACGGGTGCGGCTGTCCGGGTGGCTCGATACATCCTGCTGCATCTTCGCAATCTCATTCGAAGCCCGTTCCACGCTCGAAAACGTATCCATCGAAATGGTAGCTTTTCGATCCCAAACGCGTCGCATGGGCACCATGCCTCGATTCCGCCGCGACGGTCTATCTCGCCATGGTGACTCGAACACCTCGTCCATGGGGACGACCCCTGTCGTGGCGGCTGGCCTGGCTGCCGGAGGGGCCGCATACGAACTCTTCTTCGATTCCGCGACCGCGCCTCCCCCCAGCGCGAACCCCTGCTCCGGTTCGTCCATGTCATATCGCATCACCCCATCGGAGCCACTGCTCTCGCCCGCTTCATCACCTGTCCATACCGGCATGGTCGACGTATTCCTTTCGATGCCAAACGCCTGGAACATCGCCGCGCTTTCAAGAACCAAAAGCGACGAATAACGGCTCGCCACCGCGAATCTCTTGGACAACTCCACAAGTTCGGTCTTGGCCCCATCCCCTTGATTCGCTTCCAAATCCTGTATCTTCGTCGCCGCATAGAGCCGAGGCACAAAAGCGTTGCCTTTGCTCGTCGTCGCCACCAATTCGATCGGATAGGTCTGCTCGAATTTCTCTCCCCCCACCTTGCCCAGAAGCTTAATTTCTCCTTTTATTTTCGAGTGTTGCATTCGTGCCACCACGATGCTCTCGGTGCCCGCGGGGATGTTGTCCAACACTTTCGGATGCACTGCGGTGAGCCCTTCGGGAAGTTGCACAACCGGATTTCGAAGCGCCATCCCATAGCTCGCCCCAAGGACATGCATCGCCACCACATTCACATTCTCGCCAGGAACATAGGGAATCATCACGCCCCCTCCCCCACGAGCCAGCGCCGACAACGCATGTTGATCCGCATCCGCGCCCACCGCCACCGCCGTCATCGCTGCCCGACCAGGCCCCAATACGCGAGATACCTCTTGCATGATGTGTGAAGGACGCACGGGCCCCACGCTCGGCGTTCCATCGCCCAAGTACACCACCCGAACCTCTCGCCCTTCGCTTCCCTTCGCATACGCGATCGCCTGGCTTGTCATTGCCACCAAATCACTGCCGCCATCCGGCTCGATTCCATCCAAAAACGCTCGCACTTGCTGAGCCGCAGCCCCCCCGGGACTCTGCATCGCAGAATGCATCGGTACACATTGGGTATCGCACGCAAGAACGACGAACCGATCACGACGGTCCATTTCGCGCACCACGATTTCCGCAAGCCGCGCAGCTCGTTTGAAACGCTCCCCAACCATCGAACGACTGGAATCGACCACGATGATCTGGTCACGGAACGTGCCCTCGGACCATCGAGGAAGCGTGGGACGCAACGCGATCGCCACATACCCTTCGCCATTTTTCTCGGGGACAACAGAATCACCAGCACCAGCGACAGCCGTGGACGATGGGGTATCGCTTTCTTGTTGGTACGTCCAAGCCGTCACCTCACGCCGATCTTCCGCCATCGAATACTCCAACGTCATGTCTCCCGAGGGGACGAACGATCGGGCGTGAAACGAGAGCTGCCGTGCGTCGTCGGCTCGCCCACTTTCGAAGGCATAGCCTCGCGAGCGCACACCGTAGTCCGGGTCGTGACCACGCACTTGCACATCGACGTCGAATTGGTCGATACGGGTCGAGCCACTGGGATCATAACTCAATGGATACGTATACTTACGCACACCCTGGGAACGAGGGACCGATTGGGTATAGGCCAGAATGACGCGACGGGAACCTTTCGCGGGGATGGGATAAATCCGTAATTCGAATCGTCCCCCCCGCTGCCATTCGAGCAAAGCGGGGTCGCGCCAAGGGCCCGGCACCCAAATGATTTCGTCACGCGGTTTGGGAGATTTGGGAGCGGCGGCCTGAATCACACCTCGCCAAATGGCCGCGGCCCGGTCTTTATCCACGAACGCCCCTTCTTCGAGACGGCCGTCGACCTCGAGGGCGAGACGCTCGATCTGCGCGTCCGGAGGCATGGGAAACCTATAGATTCCCTCCAGCACATCGCCCGTATCGTTCGTAAACGTTTCATCGATCTCGGTACGCGCGACCTGACCGGATATCCGAACTTTCACATCGTGCTTGGTCAACCGCACCGCTTGATCCAACTCTCCCGTGGAGCCCGGCTTGCGCGCTCGAAGCTCTCCAAGACCTCGAACCAACGCCTGCTCGGGGCCATCCTCCACGTCCGTTCGTTCACTCCACGCCAGCGATTCTCCCAACGTGGCCGACGGCAAAACCTTGGGACGCGAGTCGTTACCGATCGTGCCTTCTTCTCCGGCCTGCACCACGGCCGAATCGCCTTTCGAATTCGAAAGACGAACCGAACCTCGCACGACTTCGACGGCGGATCGGTCTTCGGACGCGGTCAACGTGAACTTGGTGCCGAGCACCTCCACGTTGCCATGAGGTAGTGAAAACTCGGCATGGGGGGCATCGTCGAGATGCATGACATCGGCAACGATCGTGCCGGAACGCAAAGAGGCCCTGCGACCGGCTTGCTCGCCTAGCGTCAATTCCGTCGCACGATCGATGGCAATTCGCGTTCCATCGGACATCTCGAGATGAACGCGGGTTCTTGCATCGGTTCGAATCAAAGAGCCGGCATTGACGACAGCTCCATCGGTGAGAGGTTCACAGGCCGAACCATCGACGGCACATCGCTGCAAGCCATTTTCCGCGCTTTTTCCCGCAATTTTTACCGAGGAGACCGTCGCCGACCATCGGCTTTCGGCAAGGGGAGAGTCGGTTTTTTTCTCGGGAGATGACCAGAGGACAAAGCCTGCCGCCACGGCCAGTGCCGACGCCACCACGACACCAGCCATCTTGAACCCCCTGCTTCGCCGTGCTTGGCCGATGGAAACGACCGCAGTTTCCGGGGCTGGTGCCTTCGGAGCCTCAGGAGCTTGGGCTGCGGAAGACGCAACAGGAGCGTCGGTGAGATTTTCGGCGGGAGAAGGTTCTTCGGACGATGGGGAAGGCTCGGAAGGTTTATCGGAAACAGATGCCACCGGGCTTGGCGGGGGCTGGGAAGCGGAAACGAACGAATCGGCAGGGGTCTGGATGGCATCCAGGCGCGCCGCAAGCGACGTTTCGAAGTCTTGCGGATGAACGTAATCCGCCCCTGCTTGCTCCAAGGCTTCCACGACCGCCTGAGCCTCGAATCGCAGATCTCGACACGCATCACAATCAGCGATGTGTTCAAGGAGTTCGGGGTCTACGTCTCCCAGCAAAACATCGGCTATCTGCTCTTGCACCCGCTGGCATAGATCGTCTTGGGATTGTTTCGACATGGCCCACTGCTCCTTCAAAAATCGCCCAAAGACACACGCAACCGCGCGATGGCACGGCTCACGCGCTTTCGCGCCGTGGCTTCATCCACACCACAGGACTGGCCCACTTCCCGAAAGCTCAGCCCACCCTGAAATCGAAGAACGACCGCATCCCGCTCCGTCGGACGCAGCCCTTCCAAGGCAGTACGCACCTGTTCCGCGCGCTGACGAATCGTTAGCCATTCCGCGGCATCCCCTTGAACCGATGTGGCATCGTGAACGAGACGGAGGATAGAACCTCGCCGGGCGCGTGTTTCGACATGACGCGCACATAAGCGTCGTGCAATGCCAAACAAAAACGCCCGAACCGTCCCTTCGGCACGATAGGAAGGAAAGGCCTGATAGGCCGCGACCAACGTTTCTTGCGCGAGTTCTTGCGCTTCTGCCTGGGAGCCGACAAGGGCCATACACAAGCGCCCGATGGCGGCGCCGTGCATGCGAGCACAATGCGCTACGGCCCTTCGGTAGTCTCTGGCATCGAGGGCCTCTTGGATGGCCGCATCGTCATGGGTCGATCTCGCCTGCCCTTCGAGGTTCGCCACTATGTTTGCTCCCATGGCTTTTTCGTCCTGTGTTGGTTCCATGTGCCCGCCACGCCTCGAAATGTGACCGATGTGCCGAATATTTTTTTTGCAATCCCATGTCGCCCAATCGACAACGCACGTCGCCCTATCAGCCCTACACCTCAACCGGTGGGAATCGTCCTTGCATGGGATTTCCCAAAGCAACCCAACTTCGACAATACCACCATGAATCAACGACAAACGCATTCTTTCCTCAGCCATCGAGCCAAAGCGTGGATGCGGCGCTACACTTCGACCGTGAGCCATCGTTTCCACCTCTGGTTATGTGCTGGACTCCTCGTTTTTTCGTTTTCACTGACGGCATCGAGTCAATCCCCAGCGCCATCTCGCCCTGCCGTTTCGGAAAAAACGACACCCGCGTCGAACTCACCCAAGACACCCCTGGCAACAGCCGCCGATGGTGTCGTTGCGCTAGAACGCCATGGACGATTGCTTGGCCTGGGTTTCGTGCTTACGGGCGATGGCAGAATCGTCTCGACACTGTCCACGTTGGGGGATGGCAACCAGATCGATGCACGCTACGCGGATGGAAGTGTGGTCGACGTCAAGATTGGACACACGGATCGAGCCTGGAATCTGGCGCTCTTGGTGCCTCAAGTGGGCCGTTGGGAAACGGGGCTGTCGGCATCGACAGCCGATCCTTTTGCGGAAGGAACGCGAGTTCGGACCTTTGCCAAACGGGGACGCACCGTATCGGTTGCTTCCGTGGTGCTGCGTGGTCGCACTGAAATGCTGGGTGGCGATGGTGAGCTATTGCGCGATGCGATCGAGATCGCCACACCGATACCAGCCACGGACCAAGGAGCGCCCTTGGTCGATGAACAGGGAAAAGTGCTCGGCGTAGTAAGCAGTGCCTGCAAACCCACCGAAGGCCAATCAACCGCTCCGTGCCGTCCGACCGCTTATGGGGTTCCGATAGGGGCGCTCAGGCAGTTTTTGCGCAATGCCCCTTTGAACGCGATGCCACCGAGCCCTTGGCTTGGCATTCAAGGTGTGGGAGCTACAACCACCATAGGCGGCGTGCGCGTCGTCCATGTCCATCCCGACAGTCCCGCCGCGGCCATGCAGTTACAAGCCGGTCCGCCGGGCCAGGGAAATGACATCATTGTGGCCGTGGATGGGGTGCCCGTGCATTCCGCGGAAATGCTGGCCGAACAGGTGCGCGCCAAGGCAGTAGGCGCAGAAATCCAGCTCATCGTGCTGCGTGGAGGAATTTTTCACGTCCTTCGAACCGCCCTAACTGCCCCACCTTCCACGTCTTCCGGCCCGAAAACCGCGCGGTAGCCTCTTGTGCCCCTTGCTCTCTGATTCGCATCCTGGCAAAGAGTTGACGCCGACCGCCATCTCGATGGATAGTTGTTCGGTCAAGGTAAGCTTCGAGCGTTGTTTGCTCCTTAAAACTCGCAAGAGCCCTACGGTTCAAGGTATAAGTTGGTTGTGGGTCAAGTACTCCGCGTAGAAGTCGCCGGCGACACCAATGTCGGCCGTAAACGCACGCATAACGAGGACGCGTTCTCCATCCTTGGTGAGTACGGCCTATATATCGTTGCCGACGGAATGGGTGGGCACGCCTCGGGGGAGGTGGCGTCCAGAATGGCTGTCGATACCCTGCGTGAGTTCTTCTCCGCCACGGCGGAAGACCCGGAGCGAACGTGGCCCTACAAAATGGACCGCAGCAAAGGGTATGAAGAAAATCGGCTCATCACAGGAATCAAGCTTGCCAACCTTCGCATTTATGAAACCGCCCAACGCGACGTCCGCAAACGAGGCATGGGTACCACCATCGTGGCCATTTTTACGGTCGAAGACGGATTGTACGTGGCCCATGTCGGAGACAGTCGCGTGTATCTCATCCGTGATGGCGTGATGGAGCAGTTGACCGAGGACCATTCCTTGCTCAACGACTACATCAAAATGAAGCGCTTGACGCCCGAGGAGATCGCCAAATTTCCGCATAAAAACGTCATTGTCCGCGCCCTTGGCATGAAAGAAACCGTCAAGGTGGACACGCAATTTCATATGCCACGAGCCAATGACACCATCTTGTTGTGCTCCGATGGTCTGAGTGGTCCTGTGAGCGACGAAGAGATGCAACAGATCGTGACGCAAGCACCGGACTTGAAAACGGCAACTCGTCAACTCATCGATCGAGCCAATGAAAACGGTGGTCCCGACAACATCACGTGTGTGTTGACCCGTTGGATTGCCTGAACGAACAAGCCAACGGTTTTTTATTCGCCTGGTGGAGTTCGTGATTAGCTGCCGATGGCCTGTTTGTCGGTGGAAGACTGAGCGAGTTCCTTTTCGAGTTCGCGCAACAGAGATTTTGCCTTCGCACTGACTTTTTTGGGCACTTCGACTTGCACGAGCACATGCAGCGCACCGCGTCCCGCCCCATCGAGCCGCGGTACCCCTTTGCCTCGCCGTGTCAATACATCACCAGGCTGCGTTCCGGCGGCCACATCGATCGTAAGCTCCGTATCATCAAGAAGATCGAGCTTCACGGTGGTTCCGAGAGCTGCCTCGGCGAAACTCACACGCACCCGCGTCAGCAAATCGACGCCATCGCGCTCGAAACGCTCATCTGGCAGCACATCCACATCGACATACAAATCACCGGGGGACCCACCTTGTGGACCAGCAGCTCCTTGGCGAGGAACGCGCAATCGTTGCCCTGAATCGATACCAGCGGGAAAGGTCACCAAGACCTTTCGCGTTTTTTCCACTTGTCCGGCGCCATGACAGGCTTCGCAGGGTTTGGAGATGGTGGAGCCTTGCCCATGGCACGTAGGGCAGGTGGTGGTGAACATCACGAACCCGCGCGCATTGGACACCTGTCCCGTTCCACGGCATGTGGAGCATGTCTCGCGACGAGAGCCTGGTTGTGCTCCCGAACCCTCACAGACTTCGCAAGCCACGGGGGCGCGAACAGAGATCTCTCGTTTGCATCCGAGTACGGCTTCTCGAAGGGAAAGCTGTTGTTCGACGCGAAGGTCGGCGCCTCGTGATGGGCCGCTGCGACGACCCCGGAATCCACCGCCGAAGCCCCCAAAAAAGTCCGAAAACAGGTCTTGGAAGTGAGAGAAGATATCCACACCAGAAAAGTCCATGCCTCCCATTCCTTCGAGTCCGGCATGGCCATACTGGTCGTAGCGGTGCCGCTTATCGGCGTCGGACAAGACTCCAAACGCCTCCGTGGCTTCTTTGAACTTCTCCTCGGCGCTTTTATCACCGGGGTTGCGATCCGGATGATACTTCAGCGCGGCCTGTTTGTAGGCTTTGCGAATATCATCTGGCCCAGCCTCGCGGCCAACGCCGAGCACCTCGTAATAATCTCGCTTCTGGGTCATGGGGGCGTTTCCGGCGCTCGGCCGGTATCGTGAATCTCACGCGATCTTCAGGCGCACAGTAAGTCCGCCTGCTCGTCTGTCAACCGACTTATTTCTCCTGGGGAACCTGCCCGCTGCCTGCCATATCCGCAGGCACGGCCGGCCGCGTTGCCAGCGCCTGACGCATGGCGTCCAACTCATTTTGCGCCGCGAAAAGGGCACGTTCCAGTTCCGCCACTTCCGTCGAAACTTCCGTTCGCTCCTCTTGATCCCGCAAGCGTTGCTCCAACTCCGCTACTTTCCACCGCGCTTGCTGCAGCTCGCCCTCACGCCGCGCCGATTCCTCCAGCCACGTGTCCCTTCGCGCATCGGTCACGCCTTGCGCCTCGGCCTGCGACACCTCGGGCAAACGCTGCACAAGCTCTCGCACCAAGAGTTCATGATGCATCACGTCCGATTGTAGACGCTGAATCTCCTGGCCCCGCTCTCGCAACGTATGTTCCAAAGCTTCCACTTCTTGCTCTTGCTGCTGACGAAGGCTCTCGAGCATCGCCACCGCTTCATCGCGCCGTTGCGTCATTTCCACGAGGGTCTGATCATGCTGCTGCGAGGCAGCGGACTGCAACGCGCTGAGTTGTTCGCGCAACGTATGCAAAGCTGCTTCTAGATCCGCTGATTTTTCGAGAGAGGCTTGAAGGGAGGCACGAGCCGTATCGCGCTCCTGCGCCACGGAAACCAGGCGTTGTTCCTTGTCGAGCCGCACCTGTTCGGCCCTCGCGCGCGCGTCATCACGCTCGCGAACGAGCTTGGCGACCTCGCTGAGTTTGCTCTGCAAGGAGGCATCGAAAGAAGCTTGGAGATCGGCTAGTTCTCGACGCGTTCTATCGAGTTCCCGTTCCAGTTCAGGATCCCCGGAAGCCTCCTGCAAATCGACAACGAGAGCATCGAGTTCATCGATTCGCGCCTCTTTCTCGGCCAAGGCTCGTTGCAGATCGACCACGTGTTTTTCGACCTGAAGTTTTTCGGTCCGGATGTCCTCGAGCGAATCGCGCAAAAACAGGCCTTGTTTTTCTGCATCCGTGAGCCGATCGCGCAAGGTCGAGTTTTCGGATTGGAGCGTCGCGACCTGCGTTTCCGCTTGTCCGAGAGCCGCACGGAGCCGATCGATTTCAACTTTGGAGGCTCCCTCCTGCACCGGAGGCATGTCAGCACGACTGCGAATCATGCGTAGTTCGAGTTCGGCTTTGGTATGCGACTTTTTCTCTTCCTCGAGATCGTTGCTCAAACGAAAGGCGCGGTCGCGTTGGTGACGAAGCTCTTCCTCGAGGTCACGAACTTTGTTTTCGAGTCGACCCGCGCGAACGTGATTGTCACCCGCGCGAAGCTCCACACGTCGCAATTCCTCTTCTTTTTCCCGAAGGCTTGCCTCCAGAGCTTCCACGCGTTCGTTTCTGGGTTGAACACGGGGAACGATGGGTAACGAGGCGGCCTGGCTCCGCGTCTGCTCGAGTTCCTTTTTTAACGATTGCACCTCCTGCTGCAGTGCATTCGTTACCGCTTCATCACCGGCAACAGGTGCCAAGTCCCCCGGCACCTGAATGATCGTAAACGGATCGAGACGACGCGCCTGTTGTGTGCCCAACGCCACGAACCACTTGGGTTCCTGGTCTTTTCGGTCCACCAATGAGGTATCGACCACCACATCGGGATCTCCCTCCGGTGCGAAATCCGCGATGAGATACCCTGAAAAAGGAGCTTGGCCGAGCATCCGCACTTCAGGAAATTGCAAGGCGATGAGATCGTACAGTTCGTAATACGATAGCTGTCGCTCCACCGAACTGGCAGTCCGGTCCGGATTGGGGGATACGAATACGGCATAGCCGTGAGCGGCCACCAGTTTTCTCGCCCGGGCCACTACCGTATCCACGGGGTCGAACAAGACGAGATTGGGAACGACAACAGTGTCAAAAGCCCCATCGCGCACGGCCAATTCACCGTCCGGCAACGGTGCCGTCATCAGGGTGCGCGAAGCTCCTTGTCGCGCAAGCACCTCTGCCACGCGCGATGCGTCAGGGTCATACACGTGGACCAATCGAGCACCGCGCTCGAGGAGCGCAGAGCCCAAAGGATCGGTGGCATCTCCGAGCACCGCTACGCGGCGGCCTCGAATGACGGGCTCGAGATAAGGGGCGAGAACGACGGAGGCGTCGGTGGGTTGCATGATCTTCCAGCGTGCAGTTTGGTCAATGGTGAGGCGTGCGCACTCTAGCAGCGCCCCATGCCTTCGCATACGCTGTCTTGGAAGGCTAGATGGAAGATAAGGGTCCCACCAGGACCCGAACGGGACGATACGGACCCATAAGACGAAAAACCGGGTAGAAATCAGCCATGGATGAACGCCACGGGACGCTGCCCATGCAGGAGATTGCGACGGTGGAACTGCCGACCCGTCGAGCCACGACCCGCCTCGGTCGATGGCTGGCACAAGGGGTCATCGCCGGGGATCTGGTGGTGCTTACGGGCGGTCTGGGAGCCGGGAAAACGTTTTTGACGAGATCGGTCGCGCGAGCTATGGGAGTCGGCCCAGAAATACGGGTGACGAGCCCAACATTCACCCTGGTGCATGAGTACGAAACCGTCCCTCGACTCGTGCATGCCGATTTGTATCGCGTATCGGATGGGTCGGAAGTGGACCAACTGCTATTGCGGGAGATGCGAGCCCATGGAGCGGTATTGTTCGTCGAATGGGGAGAACCGTATCTTCGGGAATTGGGGGGGGATGCCCTATTGGTGAAGCTTGAAATGAGTGGGCCAAGCCGTGCAGCCACGTTGGTGGCCACCGGTCCACGAGCCCGCCAATGGTCTTCGCGCGCACTTCCGAACAAGCTTATGGTTCGCGCGGACGACAAACAGGATTAATAAGAGCCATCGTGTCCAGCAAACCCCAAGGTTTTGGAAAGCAGGCGCTTCGGGCCGTGATGGAGTTATTGGCTCCGGTCATCGATGTGCTCGACGGGGTGGGGACGACGGTTCAGTTGACGGGGCAGACCTTATATTGGCTTATGCGAAAGCCATTTCGTGTGGGTCAAATGGTGGCGATGATGGACTTCGTGGGGGTGCAGTCCTTGTTCATCGTATCGTTGACGGGGGCGTTCAGCGGCATGGTGTTGGCGCTTCAAATGATCCATGCCTTACGAATATTTCAAGCGGAAACCATGGTGGGAGGGATCGTGGTTGTCGCCTTGACGCGAGAGATGGCACCGGTGTTCGCGGGATTGATGGTGACGGCTCGTGTGGGCAGCGCCATGGCGGCGGAGCTTGGAAATATGCGTGTCACAGAACAAATCGATGCCATCACCACAATGAGCGTGAGCCCAGTGCAGTACTTGCTGACCCCACGCATGTTTGCAGCGATCACGATGATGCCCCTTCTGTATGTGGTGTACACCATCATCGGTACGGTAGGGGCTTACGTCGTGGCCGTGATGTGGCTGAACGTGGACCCAGGCATATTTGTCGATAAAATCCGCCAGTTTACGGTCCCCGCGGACATCGTCATGGGGCTCATCAAATCCGTCGTTTTTGGTTTTCTCATCTCGGCGATCTCATGCCGACACGGCTTCTACGCATCAGGAGGAGCACGCGGTGTTGGAATGGCCACCACACGCGCCGTCGTGCAGTCCGCAGTATCGATCCTGATCGCCAACTACATCATCACGAGCTTGATGACGGACTTGTAGCCCATCGCGCGCGGGGCTCGTCGTCAATCCCGTGAAAACGAAGTGTTTTCACGCCAATACAGATTGTGCGCAACTTGTGGGTGCGACGGTCCGAAGGGTGGATATCAACCTCGGTCGACCAGGTTCGCGTCGACGTTCAGGAGAACAGATATGTCTATGACCATGGGTGTACGACCTGCTTCCAGTCCTTCGGAAGTCATGATGACTCCTTCCGCTCATCGGGTTACGCCTCCCGATGGCCCCACGTTCGGTGAGGTCATGCGAGGGAGTGCCCAGCAATTTCTTCGCGGAGCGTCCGCGGCGATTCATGTGTTGCCTTCCGGCCCCGTTGTGGCCGCATCCGTGCGACCTGGGCCCCTTGGTATGTCGATTGGGCCAGGCATCTCGCCCGCGGGAGTCGGAGGTCTTGGCGTGACAGGCCCCGGCTCCGCACCAATATCGGGTGCCCAAGATGCGGCGGGTGTCAGCGATGAGGCCGTCGAAGGAGCCCTCGCCAGAAGCCAGGACATGAACTTATACTTGATCGAGTTACAAGAACGGGTAGCCGCTCAAAATCGCGCATTTACCACCTACTCCAATGTGCTGAAGGCCAAGCACGACACCGTGAAAAACGCCATCAACAACATTCGATGAATGGCCGATGATCCGCGATGACGTTCAATCTCCGCCTTCGACTCGTTCGATAGAAAAACTCGTGGCATACTGACGAGGCATCAGATGGGAATCAATCCAATCGGAAAATCAGGCAGGCCCGGAGAGTTCATCTCACCCACGACGGCTGCAGTGGACGCTCCGAGCCCTGGGCAAAGCGTCGACTCACCCGAAGAGTTTTCGTTATCGAAGGTCGAATCCACCGAAGCCACGCTGAAAACCTCGCCTCTAGAACAACTTAAATCGGGTGAAATCAGTGTGGAAGAATACCTCGACATCCGGGTCAATCAGGCCGTTTCCCATCTGGTAGACCGCATCCCAAGCGAAAACCTCGCGTTTATTCGCTCCACCTTGCGCACGCAACTCGAACAAGACCCTGCTCTCGTCGACCTCGTTCGTCGCGCCACATCTTCGCGGATACCCTAGCGTGTTGCGTCGTCGCAGTTGGCTCGGTGGATGCCTGGGGCTGCTTGCCGGCTGCTGCCGACAGAACCGAACCGACGTCGATACGAGCGAGATACGCCTTCACGAGCTATCGTTCGGGCCTGAGGAAGGCGGCCCACAACGAGTCGTCGTCTTGGTGCCCACCTGGGCCAACGAGCATCATAAGCTACCCCTTGTCATTGCGTTGCACGGACGAGGAGAAGCGAATCGAGGGCTCGATGTGGGAGCCTGGGCTTGGGTTCGTGATTACGGGCTCGACCGCAGCGCCGCACGTCTTCGTCAACCGCCGTTGACCCGCGATGATTTCCTCGGGCTGATCACACCATCGCATCTCGATCGTCTCAATGATTCCCTTCGTACGAATCCATGGCGGGGCCTGGTGGTGGCCTGCCCGTACACGCCGGATATTTTGGGTCATTCGGATCTGGACGCCGCGGTGCCCATGGCTCGGTTCGTGAAACAATACTTGATCCCAAAGGTACGAAAGCGCTTTCCGGTGATCGACTCGCGTCAGGCTACGGGAATCGATGGGGTGAGTTTAGGCGGAAGAATGGCATTGCTGGTGGCGACCCTGTATCCGGAACAATTTGGAGCCGTGGGAACATTGCAAGCCGCCTTTCGCGATCAGGAGTTGCCGATGCTGGTTCAACGAATTCGATGGGCGTGGCAACAACCCGTTCACCCGATGGCGTTGCGGATACTCACGAGCGACCACGACCCATTTCGACCTACCCTCGAAAAGCTCGCTTCGATGCTCCAACCAGCCCCACAAGGGTTTGCATTCGATCTGGTGGCGGGTCCCCACGACATTGATTTCAATCGAGGTCCCGGTGGGATCGAAATGCTCCGGTGGCAAGAACGCGTGCTGGTGCATAATAAAACATAAGCAATATCAATATGTTATAAATGAACGGGGAGCCCGTCCATGCTCCGACGGTTCCTAGACCATGGCCGCTACGTAGCGGGGTCTTCGTGAACCGGAGACGAACCTGTGAAGAGGAAGGCATGGAATCGGTGGTGATTCCCGAAGGCAGGCGGTGTTCTCCTGATCGGCTCGAACCTAGTGGCGAAGACACGAACCGGTGAGCAGGAGGGGCAGTCGTCTTCTCCCCTTGGCGCAGGCGGGGATGGCAAGCGGTTCTTGCAGTTACGATCGGTTCGCGGTACCTCATTGGGTCGCACGAGTGTAATAGTATGTTCGGATAGGATTTGATCTCTTGGACGATAAGGAGCCACTGGCATTGACTCGACCGACGGACGAGCAGACATCCGCCCATCTGCGCATTGCAAAGCTTGAAGGAGCCTTGCACGATGTTGCCAATGCCTTGACGGTGGTGCTGGGGTGGTTGGAGGCGGCGGAGCAACCATCGACGCAAGACGCATCGGTTTCGCGGGCGATACACTGGGCACGAGAGCGGGGGCTCCACGGGCGTGCCATAGCCCTTCGGGCGATGGGTTACGGCAAGGAGGCTCCGGAGCAGCCAGCCGTGTGTGAGTCGATTGTCGCCGATGCGGTGGTGGGCATGGAGCCCGAGGCCAAGCGCAAGGGTATAGAGCTATTCAGCCATATCGATGGCGAGGCACGACTGTTAGGCGTTACGGCGCCATCGTCGGCGCTTCAGGTGCTGACGAATCTCCTATTGAACGCCATCGCGTTTTCTCCTGATGGTGCAAGGGTTTCCCTTACGGTAGCGTGCTTGGACACCGATACGCTGCGGTTTGTGGTCACCGACGAAGGACCGGGGATACCGCCCGATCGAGCCGGCCGCGTTTTTGATGGTCTTGTCTCGACGAGACAAGGGGGCACGGGCATTGGGCTACGTCATGCGCACCAGCTTTCCCGTGAGAACGGGGGGCGGTTGTCTTTGTTGCATCCCGGTCCTGGAGCGGTTTTCGAGTTATGCTGGCCCAGTGCCGCCGCCGCGCAACCGCGTCGTCGCACCCCATCGGTGGCGGGGTTGGAGGGCATGCGTGTGCTGGTTTTGGAGGACGATACAGCGGTATCGATGCTGCTCGAAACTGCTTTGGGAGCAAGGGGGGCGGTCGTGGATGCGGCCTATGATCAGGAAGGCATGCAGGTATTGTTGGCGGATAATACGTATGACGCGGCGCTCGTGGACTTGTCGCCGCTGGAGCCTGACGTTGCGCGGGCCTTGGGGCGAATCCAAGAACGATGTCATTCATCGAAGCTGATTCTGATCACGGGTTCGGCCTGTCGTCCGGAGCAGGCGATCCTGGATCACGCGGCCGCCTGGGTAAGAAAACCCTTTGAAATCGGGGATATCGTTGCGGCCTTGCTCGAGTCTTCGCCATAGCGATTGGGGTTCGATGGGAGAAATGGGAGCGCAGGTCGGTTCGCGCTTGACTTCGTATGCGATCCGCCTAACTTGCCCCTCCGTTGACAGCTTGCTTAGTCATTTTTTCTTTACTTGCTACGCGAAGGTGGCGGAATTGGCAGACGCACTAGCTTGAGGTGCTAGCGGGGTTACTCCCGTGGGGGTTCAAGTCCCCCTCTTCGCACCAGGCGCCAGTCGAACTCATCGGCTGGCGTTTTTTATTGGCGACTCATTCGTTTGAGATAGGCGCCGACGCGATCCGCGCGTTTTCGAACCGCGGGATTGTTGGGCTCTACAGTTTCGAGCAAGCCCAGTTGCAGGTACGCTTCGCGATACCGCTGGTCGTGGATGAGTTTTTCGACCCGTTTGGCAATGGTCCTGCCATCGGGGGTCGTCATGGCGCTCACGAAAGCGTTTTCGATGGTCGGAGGCGGGTGTGAGGGTTTTCGAAGGGGCGGTGGCTCGACGGGGGCAGGCCGTTGGATCCGTGACATATCTTCGATGGGCAGGCGCAGCATCCCCTCTTGCAAGCGTTTGTCATAGAGCTGCGCCGCGGTTGGATTGCGCAAGACGGTATAGGCTTCCACCCCTCGCTCGAACACTTTTTTTGCGGCCGTCTGGATGGTGGTGTCCTCATGGGCATGGCGGTCCGGATGAAACGCCAACGCAAACTCATGAAAGGCTCGTTGCAAGGAGCTGGGGTCCCCACCTGGCGCGACGCGCAGCAAATCATAGTAGGAAGACCGCTCTAGCGCTCCTTCCGCCACCATGACGCGAAGCCTTGGGTCCATGAATCCAAGGGTAACCCGCTCATCGGTCGAACGCCATCCCAACTCGCAAGCCATTAACCTACGAAAACCCGATTTCCCGGTCGACTCGATCGAGCAGTTCGGAGTATCAACGATAGACGCTCGCGTTTTATCGAGACTCGACGTTCGAAAACCCACAAGAGGGTAAAATGAATCTTCAAGAAGCGTTGAATATCGCGCTCGATTACGAGCGCAAGGTTCGGGACCACTATGTCAACGGCATGAAGGCCATCGATGACCCACAAGGGAAAAAGGTCTTCAAAACACTAGCTCGTGAGGAGCAGGGGCACGTCGACCACCTCACCCGTTGTCTGAAACAGTGGACGGAAAAAGGCATCGTCGATCCCGAGTCCCTCACGCCTGTCGTTCAGCCCGGGCTCGCCTGGATCGAAAAAGCCAAAGATGAGTTGAAAACAAAACACGAAACGAGAGAGGCATCGGCAAACGAAATCGAGCTTCTCAAGGTGGCTCTCGAACTCGAGATGACCACAAGCGCGTTTTACCGCGACCTCATCGGCAAACTCCCCGAACAAGATCAATCGCTCTTCGCTGATTTTCTCGAGATCGAAGAAGGTCACGTCGCCATCGTGCAAGCAGAACTCGATGCCGTACAAGGCAACGGATTCTGGTTCGACCTCATGGAATTCTCGCTAGAAGCAGGCTGAGTGGCCCCTCGCCCCACCCAACCGCGTTAGACCGTAAAGTCCGTCCCGTATCGACGCCAAATATCGATCGCGATGGACAGGGGTTTGATCGTAGGTACCGTATAGGTATGGACGTCATGTTGCGTCATATACGATCGCATGCGCATCACATAGGGGGACAAGCCACGGGGCGAGATGATCAAAGGTTTGCTCAGCTCCCGTTGCAGGTCCGCCAAACGCTCTCCGATATACTCGGAAAGATAGGGAACTTGCAGGTATAGCCCGGCCACGATGACGTCCGTATTCGGATCGTCATTCAAAATCCGAATGGCCTCGAGCAAGCGATCGTCATTCGCGTCACCAAATAAATCGAGCGGATTCGCGGCTACCCGCGCGGCAATTCGCTCTTTTTCTTCCTCGTTGGCGACATGAATCTTGCCTATCAAAAGTTCGGACAAGCGACGCTTGGTGTCTTGCTCGAATTCCGTAAGACGCATGCCATGGGACGTGATCTGGTCGGCAAGGAGTATCGCGGCGCCACCGCCCACGCTCACTACCCCTACACGATTGTTTTTCGCTGCCTTTTGTGTAGTGAGAATCGATAGGATGTTGATGAGTATCTTGGGGTCTTCCGTAAGCTCTTCGAGCAAAAAGAATCCCGCTTGCCGACAGGCTGCCTTGAACGCCTCGAAGCTGCCCGCAAGAGATGCCGTGTGAGACATGGTGGCTTGCGCACCGCCAGCCATTCCTCCCTTGATCACAATGACTGGTTTTTTCTGAGCCACACGACGCCCGACCTCCATGAACTGAAGTCCATTTCGAAGGCCTTCCATATAGACCGCGATGATTTTTATCCGATCATCACGACCCATGTGCTCGAGAAGCTCGGGAATGGAAATACCGCTGGCGTTTCCTACCGATACCCAGGTCCCGATCGGAAGATTGTCCTCGGCCGCCATTTCGAGCAGTTCCAAACCAATGCCACCGCTTTGCGAAATGATTCCGATCGGGCCGCTTCGCGACGGAAGCTGGGAACGAACCAAGGGCAAAAAGAGCGTGTTGAAGCCCGTAAAGCTATCGAATAGGCCAAGTCCGTTGGGACCTATGTATACGACCCCATGTTTCTCCGAAATCGCCTTGAGTTGTTCTTCCAAATCCGGACGACCAATTTCGGCGTAGCCATCGCTCACAATGACCGCGCCTTTGCCTCCGCGCTCACAGAACTCTTGAAAGCCTCGAATGGTATCGTGGGGAGGAACCGCGAATACGGCTACGTCGACAGGTTCGGGAATGGCGCTGATGTTGGGGTAACAGGGCAATCCCATCAGCGTTTCGCGCCTCGGGTTGATGGGGTATAGCTTATCGAGTCGGCTCGAGTTTTTGAGAATGATTCCGCCGATGGTGCCAGGGCGTGAGGCACCAACGACAGCGACGGACTTGGCATCGAAGATGGACTTGAGACTGGTAAGACGAGCCTCCGACAAGTCCTCCGCACGCGGATGAATGATGGGATCTCCCAAAATCATACGCGCATCGACAATCGAAAACCCTTCGGGGTAGACAATCACCGGATTGAGATCGAGTTCGCGGATCTCCGGATGCGATGCCATCAACTTGGATACGTTGATGGCAAGGTCGATGATGGCGCGCTTGTCGAGAGCCGGTCCCCGAAATCCCTCGATCACACGGCCCGCCATCGTTTGCTCGAGCATTCGCTCCACATCCGAATGCGTAAGAACACCAACTCCCGGCGCCACATCTCTGAACAATTCTACAAATCGACCACCGTAGCCCACCATGGTCACGGGACCAAATACGGCATCTTGTCGGGCTCCTACGAGTAATTCAAATCCACGTTTGGCCTGCTTTTGCACCAACACGCCATCGATTTGTTTCGAACCAGCCCGCGTCGCGTTCTCGATGATGCAATCGTAGGCACACTCCGCCTCTTGCCGGTCGGCGATGTCGAGCAAAACCACTCCCACATCCGTTTTATGAATGATGTCAGGAGAAATGAGCTTCATCACCACCGGATATCCGATCTCGTCCGCCACCCGGAGCGCTTCTTCGCGCGAGCAAGCGGCAAGACCCACAATGGGAATGCCGGCGGAATCGAGGATTTTCTTGGTTGTGTTGAAATCGGCTTGTACTTCGGCCATCTCGTTGTTCCTTGGACAGCAGTTGAGCGCGCTGACCCTATCACGAACGCCAGCCGTGAGAAGAGCGCTCAGTTCGAACTTCCCCAAGAGTGAATCGTTGGCATATCATCCACCCGTGGGGCAGGATTACGCGACGAAGGAGCAATCATGGGACGGATCATCATGCGTGGCACTTTGGTGGCTCTCATCGCCGGGCTTTGCCTATCGTGCGGAGATGATGAAAACACGAGTGAATCGTCCGGTGGAAACGCCGGAACGAACACGAATACTGGAGGAGCCTCCGCGGCAGGTGCTTCCGGTGGACCCTCTGCGGGTAACGGGGGAGCGGGCGCAACTGGTGGAACCGGAGGCGCTGGAGAAACGGGCGGTTCCGGCGGCTCGGGCGGTTCCGGCGGCTCGGGTGGCGCATCCATTTGGCAGCCTCCGCCCAAAACATCGTGGCAATGGCAACTCACCGGAACGATCGACACATCGGTCGACGTGACCATGTACGACATTGATTTATTCGAAACCTCTCAAGCCACCATCCAAGCCCTACAGCAGCAGGGCCGTATCGTTATTTGCTATTTTTCCGCTGGATCATGGGAAAACTGGCGAGAGGACGCCAATAGCTTCCCTTCCTCCGTACTCGGAAAGACACTCGACGGTTGGCCCGACGAGAAGTGGCTCGATATCCGAAGTTCGGAAGTCCGAAATCTCATGAAAATACGCCTCGAACGAGCGGTAACCAAAGGATGTGACGGAGTCGAACCCGACAATGTCGACGGGTATGCCAACGACTCCGGCTTCCCCCTCAAAGCCTCCGATCAGCTCGACTACAATCGTTTTCTTGCAAAAGAAGCGCACGATCGAGGCCTGTCGATCGGACTGAAAAACGACCTCGACCAAGTTTCTGCCCTCGTCCAAGACTTCGACTGGGCGCTGAACGAACAATGCCTCGAATGGGACGAGTGCGACGCGTTGCTTCCTTTCATCAACGCCAATAAGGCCGTATTTCACGTGGAATACGGTAATGCGAGCCTCGCCAACACGGTATGTCCCAAAACCGCTCCGCTGAAGTTCTCCACGTTGATCAAAAAACTCGATCTAGATGCATGGCGAGTAGCCTGCCCTTGATTCATACAGGCAGCCGTACGCAAAAGCTCGTCCCTTCCCCAAGCACCGAAGAAACGTCGATGCTCCCTCCCTTTCGCTGCACCAATCGCTGAACGATGGAAAGACCAAGACCATTGCCTTCGGTATCGCGGGTCTCCGCCCGTCGTTCTCGATAAAATTCCTCGAATACGCGCCGCGCGCCATCCGATGACATCCCAATGCCCGTATCCCGCACATCGAGCCGAAGCCAGCCTTGCTCACGCTGCAAGACAATCTCCACCATGCCATTCGGCTTGTTGTACTTGACGGCGTTTCCGATGAGATTGCCCACGATCGTCTGCCATTCATCGCGGTCCAATCGTACGCGCTCATCGCCATCCGACAGCGTGCAGCGGATCGTGATCCCTCGACTTCTCGCTTGGTCTTCGTAGAGTTTTGCGACCTCTTCCACGACCTGGGCGGGAGCCATGGGTTCGCAACTTTCGGTGGTTCGCTGTTCATCGACCCGAGACAACGTGAGCAATTGCCCAACCATACCCACCAGGTTTTCAATACGCGCATCCGCTCGTTGTAAAAACGAATCATACGCATTCATCTCTTCGCCCAAGCTTCGATCCATCACGACTTCGAGCAAAGAGCGAATCGCTCCGAGAGGGGACCGCAATTCATGAACGAGAGTGCGTAAAAATCGGGACTTTTCCACCGCCAACCGACGCACTTCCGAGATATCCGACAGCGTTACGATACTTCCACGAGCCGTTCCCTCTTCGTCCCGAAACACCACCACGCGAACCATATGCGCGCGATCGTCGATCTCGCATTCGAACACGCCTCGTTTTTCCTCCGGCGTTTCCAGTTGTTCTCGCAGTGGCCCAAATGCGGGAGCGGCAAGCACATCCATCACAGGTTGACCCACGACCTGCTCGGCATTCGATCCAAGCAACCGCGCCATCGAGGGATTGACCAACACGACATGCCCCGCCGCATTGACCACCAGAACCGCATCCCGCAAACAACTTACCAACGAGTGCGTCTGGCTTTTCTCCGAAGCCAAAGCGATCAGACTCGCTTCATGAGCCTCTCGAAGCCGTGCCGCCTCGATCTCCACGTGACGTCGTTTCAACAAATTGTTGACGACACCCACCAAATCCTCTGGCGTGAAAGGTTTGGGTAGAAAAAAATCCACCCCCTGCCGCGTAGCGGCAATCGCCATGTCGATGTTCGCATACGCCGTGATCATACACGTCTTGGTCAAACCGTCATGCTGTTGGATCTGATGAAGCAGCGTGAGACCATCCACGTCTGGAAGCTGATAGTCGATGAGGGCAACATCGAACGTTTTGGTCTTCAAGTGATCGATCGCCTCACGAGCGCATGCGGCCGACCACACTTCAAAACCCTCCATCCGAAGGATTTGTTCAATCCCCGTCCGCACACCGTATTCATCCTCGATGACGAGAACAGTGCCTGTCATGCCTCCTCCGACGCCGAATCTTGATTGGATCGATGGATCAGCGACTCGACCGCGCGAAGCAACTGCCTGGCCGTCACCGGCTTGTCCAGGTATTCATCGATTCCCGCCCAACGACGAAGCGCTGCCACATCGAGATCGAGCCGACGACCCGTGGCTGCTACGACGCCGGTGAGCAGAATGATCGGCACAGCACGGAGCGCTTCGATTTGGCGGATTTTATGGCTCAGAGCTACGCCCGTGTCGGCCCGTTCCATCATCAAGTCGAGCACGATGACGTTCGGAGTGATCTCATGCAGCAGTTCCAACGCGCGATCTTCGCGTTCCGCCGTATGCACGACATATCCCCGCGCGGCGAAAAAAGCCGACTGCGCCGCAAGAAAGTCCCGGTCGTCGTCCACGAATACAATGGTATGGCTCATTCGATCACACTCCTCGCTACCTGGGCTCGATGCCTCGGCAGCTCGATGAACACGGTCGTGCCCACGCCGATTTCGGACTCCACCCAAATCCTTCCGTGGTGCATCTTGATGATTCCATAGGCAATCGGAAGTCCCAGCCCCGTCCCTTTTCCAATGCGCTTGGTCGTAAAAAACGGTTGAAAAATCATATCTTGCGCTTCTTTCGACATCCCACAGCCCTGGTCCGAAACGCTCAGAATCACCGTCCCCTCCCGCGGTCCATCCCTGCCCCGCAACACGATATGGCCTTGGCGTCCCTCCATCGCCTCCGCGGCGTTCTTGCATAGATTGTCGAGCACTTGACGAAGCTGGTCGCGATCCACCTCCACTTGCAGATCGTCGGATACCTCGACCCGCACTTGCAGGTTCGGATCTCGATTCGCCAAGGACGTTTCCACCGCATCACGAAACAGACGCGCCACCTTTTCGGATTCGAGCTTGACGCGATTCTGCCGTGCGAAGTCGAGCAAACTACCAATGATGCGCTTACAGCGCTGTGATTCGTCCGAGAGAAGGTCGAGGTCGTGGCGCAAATCCTCTCGGTTTCCTAGCTTTTTTCTCAGGATGCCCGCATAAAGCAAGATCGTTCCCAAAGGATTGTTGAGTTCATGAGCGATGCCCGCGGCCATTTGACCGAGCGAAACGAGCTTCTCCGAATTGACCAGGTGACTTTGCACCTCGCGCAATTCCAACCACGGCAGCTTCAATTCCTCACATACACGCTCGGCCGCCTCGAGCATGAACGGAAGACACATCGCGTCTTCCGCAAGACCGTGATACACCGCCACCGCTTTTTCTCGACATGTCGCATAACCACACGCGCCACAATTGAGTTCATCGCTCGGCGAAAACTTGTTGGTCTGCGCCAAAATGCGTCGAAGCTCCGCTTCCGGGGGCTCCGCAAGACGACGTTCGTCCGGTACAAACACTCTCGAAAGCGAAATCGACTCGTCACCCGATGGCGCAAGGTCTTGTTCCGAGCCGCGTTTCATTTGCTCCCTAACGTATGCCACCACCGCTTGTTTTCGTTCGAACCGTTGCCGTCCGGGACTCATCCCCGGCCCCGAATAACAACCGCGGCACATCAACGGCTCGATGAGAGAAGCAAAAGATTCATCACCAGACAGCTTGCCCAATACTTCGAGTGTCTCTTGATGACCGCTGATGACGATGGCTTCCGGTTGTAAAAGATTGCGCTCGTGCCCCATGGCTTTGAGCAATCCTCCCACCAACGGATACAACCGTCCCAACCCCGCCCGGGGAGGATCGAAATCACTGTCCTGCTGCTGGTCCAAGACAATCCCTTGACGCTCGAACAACGAGCGCACTTCGCGAAAGGTAAGAACCTCGTCGACCTCCCCCGCCACTTGCGGATCCCATGCCTCGCGCTTTTTCGCCACACACGGACCCATGAACACACAGCGAACGTGTTCGCCATATACCGCATGCACGGCACGAGCCGTCGCAATCATCGGCGACACGACCGGAATCAGCTTCTCGACCAAATGGGGGGCGTATTTTCGAATGTACTCGTTCACCGCGGGACACGCCGAAGCAATGCATGGCCCTTTCCTATGCGGCATCTGTCGCTGATAGGCCGCGCTCACCAAATCAGCCCCATGAGCCACCTCCACCACGTAGGCAAAGCCCAGTTTGCGAAGCGCTCCCACGAGTCGTTGCGCATCCAATTCGAAAAACTCCGCGGGAAACGATGGTGCCACCAACGCCGCCACCGGCTGCTCCCCGCCAAGCAACTCGAGCGTTTTCTCCAATCCCGACCGGTACTCTTTCGCGTGTTGCGCACATACCACGACACAATTGCCGCAAGCGATACATCGCTCTTCCACCACCCTCGCCTGCCCCTGCTCGAACCGTATCGCCTTCGCCGGACAGGCCCGCACACACGTGAAGCACCGACGGCACTTGCCCAACACCGTACTAATCACGTTGCCGCTTTCCTCACCTCGTCCTTCATGGACGGGAGCTGCGTTCATGAGTCCTTTCATCCTTCCTCTACACTGCGGTCGACGTAATGCCGATGGAGCAGACGGTGACTCGCCTCTCCTCCCGCAACGCCAAACACCTGCTCGTAAAGCGCTGCAATCGCAGGACTTGTATGCGAGCCGCGCTGTCGCGCCCGTCGATCCGCTTCTTGCAATCGCGCGATGCGCTGCTGAACCGAGTCGACATTCGTATCGTAAGGCTGTCCACCGCCCGCCACGCATCCTCCGGGACAGGACATGACCTCAACGAAATGCACAGACAGACGTTTGGCCTCAATGTCCTTCAGCAGGGCAGGGACATGACCGATGCCGCTCACCACGGCGAACCCAAGATCTAACCCTTCGATATTCAAGGAGAAATCTCGAATCGGCCCCATCCCTCGCGCGCCAGGTATTTTCCAACCGTCCCGCAAATCCTTATCGGTGATCAGCTTGTGAACCGTTCGGATCGCCGCTTCCATGACCCCACCGGTTCCTCCAAATAGCCTTCCGGCTCCCGTCGAGTCCGCAAACGGTGAATCCAACGGACGACGCCCGACGCTTCGGGCCCAATCGATTCCGAACCGTTCCATCAATTTGATCAACTCTCGCGTGGTGAGCACGAAGTCCACTTCCCCTTGGTCGCTGGCCTCGGCTTTTTTCGCCGTGCAGGGCATGATGGAGACACTGACGATGCGACGCGGTTTGGGGTCGAGGCGGGAGGGTAGCACCCGTTTGATGAGCGAGGCAGCCATTTGCTGGGGCGATTTGCACGTGGAAAGGTGAGCGATGAGGTGGGGGGCGTGCGTCTCCACGTAATGGACCCACGCCGGAGAGCAGCTTGTAAACATGGGAAGAACGCCGCCATGGCGAATGCGCTCGACCAGTTCGGTAGCTTCCTCCACAACCGTGAGATCCGCCGCAAACGTGGTATCGAAAACGGCGTGGAAGCCGATTCGGTGCAACACGTCGCAAAGACGCTCGAGTGTCGTGGCCAAGGGCTCTTCAGGTCCGCCCTCGGCAAGGGTGGCGGGGATGGCGGGGGCAATTTGCGCAACGACGAAACAATCCGGGTCGGCCAATGCCTGCACCACCCCCTCGACATGGCTTTTTTCCATCAAGGCACCGGTGGGGCAAACCCGGGTGCATTGGCCGCAGAACACGCAGGCGGAACCATTGAGACTCGAATGAAATCCAGGACTTACCCGTGTGGTGAAGCCCCGGCCCGCAAAGTCGATGGCTCCCACGCCTTGCCCTTGATGGCATACGGTGACGCAGCGCCCGCACAATACGCATTTATTCGGATCTCGCGTCAGCGCCGGCGAGGAGATGTCGATCGGCCACGTTCTTTCAATCCCCGAGAATCTGCGCTGTTGGACGCCAAGCCTTCGCGCCAGATGGGCCAGTTCGCAGCTTCCCTGGCGAGCACATACAGCGCAATCGTGCTTGGCATTCGAGAGCATCAATTCCACGATATGACGACGAATGGTGAGCAGGCGAGGCGTGTGGGCTCGAATGACCAGACCATCTCGAGCCGGAAGGGTACAACTCGTTTGCAAACGGGATTCCCCTTCCACCTCGACAAGGCATAGGCGGCATGCGCCCGCCGGCGTGGAAGCGCAGGGAAGGACACAAAGGCTTGGGATCTCGATACCCGCGCGCTTGGCAGCGGTAAGGACGGTCTCGCCCGGGGAGGTGTCAACGGTAATGCCATCAATGACGATGCTCATGCTTCGACCTCGACTCGCGGCTCAAGCCGCGCGGTGAATGGCGTCCTTGGGACAAACCTCGACGCAACTTCCACAACCAACGCAGGAATCCACTACGATGTAATGGGCGTGTTTCCGTTCGCCGACAATGGCGCCGGAAGGGCATTGTTTTTTGCAAAGCAAGCAGCCAATGCAGCGCTCATTATCAATCTCATAGACTCGTAATCCCTGGCACGCACCGGCAGGGCAGCGACCTTCGAGAATGTGGGCTTCCACTTCTTCACGGAAAAACCGAAGGGTGGACAAGACCGGGTTCGGAGCGGATTGACCGAGCCCACAAAGGGAAGCGTCACGGACGGTGGTGGCCAGTTCCTCGAGATACAGCATGGCTTGAAGCCGCTCGAGGCGACGAAGATCGGAGCCGACCGGACGCTCTGCCACCAACGTCAGGATTTCGTGCATGCGCGTGGTGCCTTCTCGGCAGGGCGCGCATTTGCCACAGGACTCGTTTCGAACGAATTCCATAAAAAACTTGGCAACATCGACCATGCACGAACGCTCGTCCATGAGCACCAATCCCCCGGATCCCATCATGGCGCCGAGCCGTTGCAAGGCTCCATAGTCCACCGCGACATCGAGCAAAGCCTCGGGAATGCAGCCGCCGCTGGGGCCTCCGATTTGCACGGCCTTGATGCGATGCGGCTCCGGCGCACCGCCTCCAATCTCGCCTACGATGCGTCGCAAGGAGGTCCCGACAGGCACTTCGACCAGCCCGGTGTTTTTCACGGCACCGCTGAGGGCAAAGACCTTCGTCCCCGCAGCGCCATCAAGGCCCAAGCTGTGAAACCAATCGGCGCCCCGAAGCAGGATCGACGGTACATTCGCCAGCGTCTCCACGTTATTGAGGATGGTGGGCTTGCCAAAAAGGCCAGAGGTAGCGGGAAACGGCGGTCTTGGACGGGGCATGCCGCGTCCCCCTTCGATGGAGTGCAAGATAGCTGTTTCCTCTCCGCACACGAAAGCTCCCGCCCCTTGCTTGATGGTAATATCGAAGTCCACCAAGGATCCGAGAATATTTTTCCCTAACAGGCCGGCCTCCCTGCATTGAGCGATGGCCTTTTCCAGGCGTTCGATCGCAAGGGGGTATTCAGCACGACAATAGACGTATCCCTGGGTGGCGCCGATGGCATACGCGGCAATCAGCATGCCTTCGATGATGCGAAACGGGTCGCTTTCCAGCAGCGCCCGATCCATGAAAGCCCCCGGATCCCCCTCGTCGGCATTACAAATCAGGTATTTTTGTGCACTTGGGGTCCGCAAGGCCACGCGCCACTTTTTCCCGGTGGGAAATCCCGCACCCCCTCGCCCTCGCAGTCCCGCCCTTTCCACTTCGTCGCATACTTCCTCGGGGGTCAGTGTGGTAAGGGCCCGCGCCGCCGCCTCGAAAGCCCTCCAAGACAACGCCGCATCAAGACTCTCCGGATCCAAAAGACCACAGCGTTCCAATACATTTCGCGTCTGGAGAGCAAAATAAGGGGTATGAAATACCTCGGGAATATCCTCGAACCCCACTTCAGGTCCTCCATGGCGGCCAATCAAGCGGGGATGACGGTATTCCCCCTGCGCCAGCACGGAATCCAACAGCCCCGGGACATCGTCGACACCAATATTTCCGTAACAAAAACGTGGACTTCCATCTACATGGATATCCACCAGCACTTCTTGTTGGCAGTTTCCCAAACATCCCACTTGCACGACCTGAGCCTCGATGTTTCGGTCTTGCAAATAAGTTTTTATTGTATCGAGCACCCGCAACGCCCCGTTCGCTCGACCACACGTCCCCGCGCCTACCCATAGGATCGTGCCGGTTCCACCCCGTCGGGCACGCTCCCAACGAGCCGATTTCAGCGAACGACAAGAGTCATCGTCATGGCAGAGCGGCCCTCGCTGAAGACAGGGAATCCGGTCACGGCAAGGGTCCGCGGGCGAATGCTTGCATTTCGAACAACAGGGGGAAAGAAGCTCACTACTTGCCATCATGCATCTCCCTGATTCGCAACGGCAGGCTCATGCCGCCCGTTGAGATTGCTCCAACTCGGTGAGCAGCGCGTCCAACGACTCCACGGTAAGATGGCCATAGAACTGGCCATCAAGCCGTAGGACAGGTGCCATGGAACAGGCGCCCAAACAGGCCACTGTCACGACAGAGAACTTGCCGTCGGGGGAATTTCCATCGGCCCGCAAGCGAAGACGCCGCTCCAACGCCTGATATAACGTAAGACTCTGTTTCACATGACAAGCCGTCCCCCGACATACTTCGATCACGTGTTCTCCCAGGGGAGCCAGTCGAAATTGGTTATAAAAGGTGGCGACTCCAAAGACACGACTGACAGGAATCCCGAGTAATTTCGCGATATCCGTCATGACGGAGGGGGAAAGAAACCCGTCTCTGGCTTGAGCTTGCTGAAGCAAGGGAATCAAGGCTTCGGGCCCGGGTGTAGAGGAAGACGGCATGCTATCCTTCTTTCGCGGCGTCGAGCACCCGACGTTCCTCGAGGAGACGTTCGATGGTGGAGGCCAAGGTATCGAGGTGGACGGGTTTTTCGAGGAGTTTGGCTCCGGGCCAGGGCTGATCGAGGGCAAAGAGCATGGTTTGCCGCTTTTCGTCGAGGTGTTCCATAAAGCCCGTGAGCAGGATGACCGGGATGGACTGGGTTTGGGGGTCACGCTGGAGTTCTTGGGCGAGGACGAGTCCTTCGGTGTCGGATTCCATCATGACATCGAGGACGATGAGGTCTGGGCGAGAGGAGGGGATGAGTTGTTTGGCTTCTGCACCGGAGGCGGCGCAGGAGACACGATATCCTCTTGGCGTGAGGAAAGCTTGGATGGAAAGGAGCAAGTCGCGGTCGTCATCGACGAGCAGGATATGGTGAGTGTTCATGGTTGGCCTCCGATGGGGTTGATACCGATTTCGTTCACGGTTTCACAGTGATTTTTTTCACAATAAGGAACGAAAGAATAGAGCAGAGGAGCGAGGCAACGGTTAGCGACGCTGGCTGCTCAAGAACGATAGTTTTTCCAATTTCCCTGAAATATCAACATGCTCCACATAGCCCCCCGGCACCGGCTTCACGCGTTTTGGCACAAAATTCAAGATGTTACGAACTCCTAGGCGCCCCAAACGCTCCACGATACCTTCGACACCGGCGGGACGGCACGCCAGGACGGCAATCCGCACATCGAAATCAGGAAGGGCGCTTTCGAGCTGGTCCAGATGATAACAGCGTCGCCCCGCGAATACTTTTCCCGCTTTCGCAGGGTCGATATCGAAAACGACGCCGATACGAAAGCCTCGCTCCTCGAATCCACGATACGTCAACAAAGCTCGCCCCAAGTCGCCCACGCCAAATAATGCCAGCACTTGCATCGTGTCCGTATGAAGGATCCCGCTTATCGTTCGCGCCATCTCGAACACCGGATAGCCGCGAGCGATGTTGCCAAAAGACCCAAAGCTCGCGAGATCCCGACGCAATTGGGCGGGGGTCACCCCCACCATTTCCGCGAGTTGGTGAGAGTACACGGACGCTACGCCATCTTCGTGGAGTTCTTCGAGCACCGAGCGGTACACCGAAAGACGCTCCACCGTTCCCAAAGAAATTCGTTTCCCCGTGCCCGTCGCCACCGGTGCCGTATCGTTCGTTGGGGTAGATGCTCGCTTTTGGGGCACGTTTCCGTTCCTTCAGCTAGCTGTGATAATATTCACAGACAAAACTTTGTCAAACCATTTCTGCATGCCGCGCAAAAATGCTTGTCCTCCGATGCGCCAGCCCCCCCAGCCCCCCCCTTACCCACTCCCCTCCAAAACCCATCACCCGCAAGCATCGCCCCCCCGCCTGCACGTCAGTCCTCATCCACTGCCGCAAACGGATCACTCAATTCCGCCCGAAACTCACGCGCCGGCATCGATCGAGTCTCCTCGTCGACCGATACCTCGATGCTTATCTCGATCGAACTATCGCTGCTCGCCTCTTGCATGATCACCGGCAACTTACCATCGATCGCTCGCAACCGGTCCCTAGCCTGCTGCACACTCCCGCCAAGCCTTCGCGCATCCACCGAAGGCCGTATCGACCGAACGAACGCAAGCAAAGGTTCCGCCATCTGCCGTGCCGTCTTCCATCGCTTCTGAACATCCCGTTCCAACGCCTGAAGCACAATTCGAATCAGCTCCGCGGGACAATCCGGTCGCAGCTTGGATAGCGACGGCACCTCGCCAAACTGGATCGCGGCAAGCACTTCTGAATAGTTTTTCCCCGAATATAGTTTCCGCGCGGCCAAAGCCTCCCACAACGTCACCCCCAAACTGTATACATCACTTTGCTCATTCGCCTTGTGGCCATACAACAGCTCCGGAGCCGTATAAGAAACCTTTCCCTTGATGATGTTCGGAAAGGTCATCGTCGCTCGATCCGTGGCCCGCGCCAGGCCAAAATCCGCCACCTTCACCACACCATCCACACCCAACAAAATATTGCTGGGTGTCAAATCCCGATGAATGACCGGTCGACGTTGTCCTTGGCCGTCGACTCGTTCATGCGCTGCCGCCAAACCGCGCAAGATTTGGAACCCAATGGCCGCCACGGCCTGCCACGGCACATGGACCCGGGCCGCGTGATACGATCGCATGTAGTCGTATAAATCCAGACCTTCGACCCATTCCATCACCAGATAATCGTTGCCCGCATCGTCTTTTCCATCATCCAACACCTGTACGATATTGGGATGGGCAAGCTGACGACCTACCCGCGCTTCTTCATGAAACAACGCGACGATGGCTGGGTCCCGGGCGATATGCGATAGGATTCGTTTGATGGCGACAGGCACTTGGTGGTCGCCCTCGCGCATCACTCCTCGCCATACCGCCGCCATCCCTCCCGATCCTGCTACTTCCAGCAGTTCGTAACGTCCCGCGATCACTATCCGTCCCGATCCTGACATCGGCACCATCCTACTTCCATGGGTCATTCAACGGGGAGAACAAACACGCATCGATGATGGGATGAGGATTTTTCCATCGACAGAGGGCAAATCAGTCGATGCGCGAAGCATGGGTTGGTTCATCGAGACTGGCGGGTTCGCTGGCTTGCGGCAGTCGCCACACGCTGCATTCTCGCAAGCAATCCCGAGGGATCGGGTACCACCCCCTCGGCCAACATCGCTTGATCCAATAGCAGTTCGGAAAACGTGATCACATCCTCTGACTCAGGCTCGGCAGCCACCATCAAGGCCAGGTTTTTTACAAGCTCGTGCTTGGGATTCAATTCCAAAATCCGCTTCGGTGATTCCACTTCCCGATCGAGCATCCGCATCACTCGCTCCATCTGCGGACTCACATCACCTTCGTCGGAAACCAAACACGACGCGCTATCCGTCAGCCTTGAAGAGGTTCGCACTTGCTTGACCCGGTCGCCCAGCACCTCCTCAATTCGTTTCACACAAGCTTGCATCTGCGCATCCAACGAAGGCTCGCTTTGATCATCTTGCTGACCATCCACATTCGGTAGATCCGAAAGATCGACGGTACCATGGGCGATGCTTTCGAAATTTTTCTTGTCGTAGGTGAACAATCCACCCACGACCCACTCATCGACCGCCTCGTGCATCAGCAGGACTTCCACCCCTTTTCGACGAAATACCTCGAGGTGCGGGCTGCTTCGCAACGCTTTCAAACTCGGCCCGGTCAAGTAGTAGATCGCCTTCTGTCCTTCCTTCATCCTGCCTATGTACGCATCCAACGAGGTCAGCTCTTCGTCTGTCGTTGCCGTCGATGGATACCTCAACAGCTTGCCAATCGACTCCTGGTTTGCGGGATCGGAAGATACCCCAAGACGCAACAAGCGTCCGAATTCCTTCCAGAAATTCTGATACTTCTCCGGCTGTTCCTCAGCCATCGTCTGCAGCGCTTTGAGCGTCTGCTTGGTGATGGCTTTCTTGATGACATCGAGTTT
This sequence comes from Deltaproteobacteria bacterium ADurb.Bin207, assembly GCA_002070115.1. Lineage (GTDB taxonomy): Bacteria > Myxococcota_A > Polyangia > Polyangiales > Polyangiaceae > MWCO01. The sequence continues at coordinate 13,714 of MWCO01000017.1, read as the reverse complement.
CCGATCGTCTTGCAAAATCTCTCGCGACACATTGAGAGAAAGGTCCTCGGAATCCACCACACCACGGAGAAATTGTAGATAGGGAGGCGCAAGACGCTCGCAGCCATCCATGACGAACATTCGTTTTGCATACAACCGAATGCCCTTTTTCTTGGTATCCATCAACAAGTCCACGGGTGCCTTGCTCGGAATGAATAGCAACACGTTGTATTGAATCGGCGCATCCGCGGAAAAATGAATACGTTCGAGGGGAGTGCCCGGCTCCATGGCCCCATGCACGTGCGCATAAAACTCGTCGTACTGCTCCTGCTTAATCTCGGACCGAGGCCGCATCCACAACGCCGTCGTTTGATTGACAGCTTTTTCGCCCAGCTTGATGGGGTGACTGACAAAATCCGTATACTTTTTGATGAGCGCTTCGATACGCCAATCCGATAGCAAATCGTCGTTCTCATCCCCCTTGATATGAACCGTCACCTTGGTGCCGGGCCTGTCACGCTCACCTTTGGTTATGAAAAAGGAGCCTTCCCCGGACGAACGCCACAACACCGGTTCCGCATCCGGATCCCGCGCGGATCGAGACTCCACATCCACCCGGTCGGCGACGATGAACGCGGAATAGAACCCCACACCAAATTGACCGATGAGGTTGGCGCGCGTCTCATCCTTATCCGTCTGAAGCTTTTTCAAAAACTCGACCGTACCCGAATGGGCGATCGTTCCGAGGTTGTCGATCGCTTCCTGCCGGGTCATGCCAATACCATTGTCTTCCACGGTGATGGTTTTGGACTCCCGATCGACTTGGATGATGATCTCGGGCGGCCCCACACGCTCGGCCATCGCGTGATCGGTGACCGCAAGGAAACGAACCTTGTCCAACGCATCAGAAGCGTTCGCGATGAGTTCTCGCAAAAACACTTCCTTGTTGGTGTAAAGTGAATGAACCATCAAGTGCAGCACTTGCTTGGTCTCAGCCTGAAAAGGCAATTCCTGCGCAGCGTCTTTCTCCTTGGCTTCCGTATCCGTCATGCGTCTGCCTCCATACACTCGCCTGGGATTCGGAGCTTCGTTAACCCAACTTTCGACAATGGCAAGACCCGGCAGCCATCCGAAGGACCAATCGGATACGCCTGGCCTTCGCGCCACCACCCAAATATCCCGAAAACCAACGATAGCTCATGGCCCCGAATCCCCCAACCCCCATCAGCCCATCACCCGAGCTTCAAACCGCCTACCCCTCTCGTCGGTCATCCCATGCCTGCATCTACCCCCTACTGCAACTCAAAGCTCCGTCTCCACCGGCCCCTTGATCTCCACGGTCGTGGTTGGTCTCACGGTCGAAGGCAGCCGTTTGAGTTCAAACACCACGACTCCGTCCTTGGAAGGGACAAACGCCCTTTCCATCGGGGAAAATCCCGCGGCCTCCGCGACAATCTTCACGGGCTTGTCGGATAGGGGAAGACGAATTTCCGACTCCGAAACGGAAACCCCATCCACAGCGACTTTGGCCGTACGCGGGCTGAGTTCGAGCCGCAAACGCACCGTGGCTGGCGCCGCATCCTGCGTTTCCGAACCGCTCGCGGAGGCCACCGGCGAAGCCTGCTCCGCGACTTGCACGCTGTCCGGAACCCGCGGCATCGAGGAAGATACGGACCCGTCGGGAGAAGGAGCGGACGGCTCCGTGGTTTGCGCGCCCTTCCATGTCCCCACAAGCACCGCGATCACGGCCAATCCAAGACCGATTCCCCCCGCCCCCCACCACTTCGCCTTGCTTTTCTTGCGCGTAAAACCGAATGGATCTTGCGTTGATCCCGAAAACAAATCCGACGATACGACAGGGGAAGGGTCCAACAACGGAGCAACGCCCGGGGAATCCGAAGCTATCGCTTGCACGGTATCGGCTGGTTCGGCCCCAGACGGTGGAGAGGATGCTCCTTCGGCAGAAGCTGGATCGGTGGAAGCCCCTTGTTCAGAAGTTGGCGGAGTATGTTGCTCCGATGCCTCCGCGGCCACCTCGGAGAAATCCGTGGGGAGCATCGGACTGCCACCGCCAGCGGATGGTAGAGGAAACGAAATTGCGGACGTACGATCAGGGCTTTTTGCTGTCTGTGCAGCGATGGCGCTATCCGCAGGGCTTTCGTTTTCGGCTCGCAAATAACTGTCGGAAGGTCGGGGAGTCCTGGGCAACAACGCCGCCGCATCTTTCGACGATTCGGAATTGGAGGGCGCCATCGCGGTGGGAGGCGGTGTGTCCGTCGATGATCCCCCAGGTTGTAACTTATTGGAAATATTATCTTTATTTTGATGCTGGCGCGGTGGGGGGACAGGGGAAAGCCGGGATATCCGAGGTTGGGATGAACGACGGGGCGGCCGCGGTTCAGGCACGGACGGGATAGGCGGACGTGGAACGTTGATGACGGGAGCGGACGCTTGGGGGCGACGTGGTTGTGAAGGCTGATCGGCATCAGGGATTGGGGTAGGCACCACGACCGGATGATTCGGAGAAGAGTGACGCTGCACGGGCGACGGCACGGGCACGGCCGGTTGTTCCGCGGAAAGCGCCGTATGCTCGGCGCTGGTTTGGTCGCTTGCAAAAACGGAAATACTCTTCGAGACACTGTCGAGTTCAGCCAACACTTCATCGAGGGCTTGCATCTTCTTGCTCACGAGAGACTGGACCCATCGGCCCACCTCCCGTGGTGTGGCAATCCCCACGTTTTGCTCGAGTTCGATCGCCATTTGTTCGGCGGTTTCATAGCGTTTCGACGGATCCGCCTCGAGACCTCGCATGGTGATGGCATCGAGTTCGGGAGTGACGTTGGGATTGACAGAAGATGGCTTTGGCGGGTTTCCCTGGAGAACCATTCCCCATAAGGTGACTTGATTATCGGCCACATACAGTCTGCGGCCCACCAACATTTCCCAGAGACAACACCCCACCGAATAGATGTCCGTCCGACGATCCACGGCTTCACCGCGGATTTGCTCGGGCGCCATATACTCAATCTTGCCTTTGATCTGACCATCACGGGTCGTCTGGATGCGATTGATGGCCTTGGCTACACCGAAGTCCAGGACTCTGGACACGCCATCCGTCCCTACCATTATATTTTGGGTAGAAACGTCGCGATGAACAATGCCCAAAAACTCGCCATGCTCACCAATCGCCTCATGCGCCGCATGGAGTCCCTCGAGGACCCCGGAGATCACGGCGGCAGCCACTTGTAGGGAGATTGGGATCCGAGCTTTGACCGAACGACGAATCAAGCGAGCGAGCGTCTCTCCCTGAACGAATTCCATCACCAGGAAAAGCTCGCCTTCGAGCGCCACGACGTCGAGGGTAGGAACGACGTGGGGATGGCGGATACGGGCTGCCAGTCGAGCTTCGTCGATGAACATCGACACGAACTCAGGATCCCGCGCGCAATGATCGTGCATACGCTTGATGGCCACGGTTCGAGAGAAGCCGACTTGGCCGAGCAAACGACCGATATGAACGGTGGCCATTCCTCCGAAAGCGATCTCACGATGCAGCAAGTAACGACCGATTTTTCTCGGTCGAAACGGATGCGGAGAAGGCAACGACGGCGGCACGGCGACAATCCTCTGGGATCACCTGAACATCGAACAGATGGGGCAGCGCGGGTAGGCTACTCCCAAACGGTGCTTGCGGGCAAAGCAACCTTCATGGGTGAGGCTAAAATAGACAGAGCCAGACGTGAAAGGAATAATCGGAGTTACGGACGTTCAAATAGTCCTGCCGCACCCATACCGCCGCCGATACACATGGTCACGATACCACGTTTGGCGTTGCGACGCTTCATTTCGTGCAGAAGGGTAGCCGTAAGCTTGGCTCCCGTGGCACCGAGGGGATGTCCCAGGGCGATGGCACCCCCGTTGACATTGACTTTTTCGGCGGGCAGCCCGAGTTGGCGCAGGCAGTATACGGATTGGGAGGCAAATGCCTCGTTCATTTCCACAAGATCGATATCGTCCAGGGTCAAGTTGTAGCGGGTGAGCAACTTGGGGACGGCGTAAGCGGGGCCGACACCCATGATCTCGGGATCGACCCCCACCACTTGAAACCCGCGAAAATAGGCGAGAATTTCAAGACCCAGTTGTTGAGCACGCTCTTTGGTCGTCAGCAAGGAGATAGCCGCGCCATCGGTCAGTGGCGAACTATTGCCCGCCGTTACGGAGCCGGTGGCGGAAAACGCGGGACGTAGCGCGGCCAACCCTTCGAGGGTCGTATCCATACGCGGCAATTCCTCGGTGTCGAAGACCACGTCGTCGCGTACGCGAACGCCGTTTTTGGTGGCATAACGCGTTGCTTTCACGGGGATGATTTCGTCCCGGAAAAGTCCGTTTTGTGAGGCGGTCGCGGCTTTGATCTGGCTGTGGTAGGCGAATTCGTCTTGCACGGCCCTCGAGACCTCGAAGCGCTTGGCGACGTTTTCGGCGGTGATGCCCATGGGAGTGTAGACAGCGGCGACGCGGTCCATGATGGCGGCGCTCGCGGTGAGTTTGTTGCCGCCCATGGGGACCATGGTCATGGATTCGACCCCACCCGCCAGGGCGATATCCATTTCACCGAAAGCGATTTGATGGGCAGCGGTGGCGATGGCCTGCAATCCGCTCGAGCAGAAACGGTTGGTGGTGATGGCCGGCACGTGCTGAGGAAGGCCTGCAAGCATGGCGGAACATCGCGCCACATTCATGCCCTGCTCGGCCTCCGGCATGGCACAACCAATCACCACATCTTCGATCATCTCCGGCTTGATCTGAGGCACTCTTTCGAGCACTCCAGCAATCACCTGGGCAAGCAGATCGTCGGGACGGGTCAACGCGAGCGTGCCCTTGTGGGCGCGTCCGCATGCGGAACGATACGACGCAGCGATGACAACTTCACGCATGAGAAACCCTCATTCCGTTGAGGAAAGACGCATTTCCAATCGGGTTTTGGCCTTCTTGTGGGTGCGTCCATTCATTCGATTCATCAGCCTCGATGGGGTCATGCACACGGGCAAGACCCAGTTCAATTAGTTGCGCAACGGTTTGTTGGTGGTGAGCATGGCCTGCATGCGGGCGATGCTCTTTTCCTCACCACACAGGCTGAGAAATGCCTCCACCTCGAGTTCGAGCATTCGCTCTTCGGTCACGGGAGCAGCGGCGCCATCGACTCCACCACACAACACCTCGGCCAGGCGCGTCGCCACCACACCATCGTGCGCGGTAGCCTGTCCGCCCGCAACGAGCGCCGAGACCATCATGCGGAAGGTAGCGATGCCGCTTTCGCCAAAGAGTTTATGACTTCTAGGAATCGGCGGATGGTATCCACGCTCGGCAAGACCGATCGCATACTTTCTGGCATCGTGAAGCAGACGGGCTTTGTCGAACGTGATGCCATCGCCCGAGCGGAAGTAGCCGACGCGCTGGCCTTCGAGGGCACTGGTGCATACTTTGGCAAGCGCGATATTTTTGAACACCTGGGTGGTCAAGTTGTAGATATCCGCTGGCGCTCCTTCTGGAACGTTTTCCAGTGCCCGCCACATCGCGTTCGTACAACCGCCACCGGCGGGAATCAAACCCACGCCCACTTCCACCAGTCCGCAGTAGGTTTCAGCCGCTGCCTGGACATGCCCCGCGGCCATGCATAGCTCCAAACCACCCCCCACGGTGACACTGAATGGAGCCGTCACCACCGGCACCTTGGCATATTTCATCCGCTGCCCAGCAGCCTGCAAAGCGGCTGCAACTTGGCGAATATCTTCATATTTTTTGTTTATCGCCGCGGTGACGATCAGCATCAAGTTCGCGCCTACGCAAAAATGCTCCCCCTCGTTGAACAGTACGAGCGCGCGCGCCTCGTTCTCCGCTCGCGTCACGCCCTTTTCGATCATCGCAATGACATCATGATCGATGCTATTGGCCTTGGTGTGGAACGTGACCGCGAGAACCCCATCGCCCGTATCCCACAGGCTGGCCCCCTCGAGTTTTTCGATCGCCTTTTCGCCCCGAACGATCGAAAAAGGTAAGGTGCGAGGATCGGTTTTGCGCGCGATTTGCTTGCCCGCCACAAGATCGTAAATCTTGTCGCCGTCATAAAACCCCTTCACCCCATCGTCCTTCATCTTGCGTATCGATGCGGGGATTTCGAAACCATCTTTTTGCATTCGGTCGACCGTCCGCGCAAACCCAAGGGCATCCCACATCTCGAAAGGCCCAAGCTCCCAGTTGTATCCCCAGCGCATCGCATCATCGATCGCCGTCACATCGTCGCAAATCTCCCCCACCAGCCCCGCCGCGTATAACAGCGTCTTGGCCGCTACCTTCCAAGCATAGTCTCCCGCCGGTCCGGTATCCGACATCAGCTTGCGAACACGAGCCCCCACCTCATCGATATCTTTGAGAGACTTGCAAAAACCAAGGACATCGCTTTTCGCAAGTTTGTCCCGGTACTCGCCCGTTGCCGGATCGAGCGTCAGCACATTCTTGGCCTTGTCTTTTTTATAAAACCCACCCTTGGCCTTGTTTCCAATCTGGCCACGCTCGACCATCGTCCGAATGAAAGGAGGGACCAAAAACACATCACGCTGCGGATCGTCGGCCAAGAGCCGATGACAGTTGTCCGCCACATGCACGAAGGTATCGAGCCCCACCAGATCCGCCGTACGGAATGCCGCACTCTTGGGACGCCCCATCGGCGGCCCCGCCACCGCATCCACTTCTTCCGGAGCAAGCCCCGATTCCAACATCTGGTGAATCGCCACCATCATGGCGTACACCCCAATACGGTTGCCCACGAAGTTGGGCGTGTCGCGCCCTACCACAATCCCCTTGCCAAGAACGTCTTGCCCAAACGCCACGATACGCTCGTACACGCTGTCGAGCGTTTCCGGACCACGCACCAGTTCGAGCAATTTCATGTAGCGAACCGGATTGAAGAAATGCGTCACGATGAAGTTCTTGCGGAACTCCGGACCCCGACCCTCGAGCAAATCCCGAATGGGAAGACCCGATGTGTTGCTCGATACAACCGTCCCAGGCCGGATGGCCTTCTCGACTCGCTCGAACAACGACCGCTTGATATCGATGAGTTCAGGAACCGCCTCGATGACAAGATCACAATCCGCCAATTTATGAATGTCATCCTCGAGATTGCCCGTGCGAACGAGCGATGCACACGAAGGGTGAAAAAAGAGGGCTGGTTTGGCTTTGACAGCACGCTCCAATCCACCGACAGCTATCGCATTGCGCTTTTTCGGATCCTTTTTATCGTCCTGGCTGAGGTTGGGCGGCACGATGTCGAGCAACAACACACGCACCCCCGCGTTCGCAAGGTGCGCGGCAATGGCCGCTCCCATGACGCCGGCCCCTAGCACCGCAACATGTCGAAAAGGTTGATTCATCCGAACCCTCTCTGGTTTGGTGTCTCATCGCGCCCCGTCGACGCGACGCGTCTAAATTGCGCGAAATTTTGTTCCTTGGCAATGACCGATGAATTTCGAATAACGTGAACCATTTGAGACGATTCACTAATCTGCTCGTCGGTTAATCGCAACGCACTGCGCTACACACGCAAGCTCATCTACCCTGCTGATCTTCGATGCGCAGTAGAGTAATCATGGGATTGTGCCTAACGTCGATGTGCTCCTAGCCGCCCCGCACGCCCCCGAACTGGAAGGACTCGAATCGATCCTCGGTCCCACCATGTCCGCCACCGTGCAGGGAATCCATGTCGTCGCCAAAACCGTGGGCTTGGGTTTGCCCGGCGTTGCGGCAGGCACCACGCAACGACTCGAACGCTATCGCCCTCGAGCAGTCATCTTATTGAGCACCTGCGCGGCATATGGCCATCGTGGTCTGACCCCCGGACAGGTCGTCGTCGCAGAACGACTCGTCATCGCCGATGCCGCAGTGCTCAAAGGCTGGGCGAGTTTTCCGGAACCAATGGTAGGAGAAATACATACCCATGCCGGATTGGTTGGAGGCTTGACGACCGCGGGAACACGTCGCGTATCGGCCGCCTCCTCTTGCTCTCTCACAAGCGACGTCCAGCTTGCCGCTGACATCGTGGCTCGCTTGGGCTGCGACGTCGAACACAACGAAGTGTTTGGCGTGGCTTTGGCGTGCGCTGCCTACCAGATCCCTTTCGCCGCGGTTTTCGGTGTGGCTTATGAAATCGGTCCCAAGTCGCAGGAAACGTGGCGAACAACCCATCGGACGGCAACGATGGGGGCCGCATCGCTGATTGCTGCATGGCTTCGGGCAGGAGCGGTGGGCGTACCGCACGGAACGCCGCCCGAGAGTCCCATCACCCTTCTTTGACGGGCAGTTCAGAGGCCACGTTTCGTCAGATAAAAAAAGTCCCGAGCCGAAGGTTTTTCCACGTAATCCTGCTCCGAATACGGAAATCCACCGCATAACGGCCGCGCGATGAGCCGCCCTTGCCCACCGCCTCGCTCGAACAACAAGAACTTCGGAAATGGACCATTGACGTCGAGTTGCGCCACGGTATGAGCCCCCGCGTGCCGCATCGCTCGGGCCATGGATCCCGCGGATGTCGCCTCTCCAATCCCCACGAATAGCGTGGTGCCTCGCTCATCGATGCCGATGGCGGAGCGACGGATGATCGTGTCACCGTGTACTGCTTTTCCCCAATTGATATTTCCTTCTGCCAGTACGCCTTTTGCTAATATGCCTTCTTCCACCAAACAAGGAGGCGTCTGTCGCCACCATCGCGCTCCAAGCAATCGGTCCCCGATTTTGTTCTGCGACCCAATCAGCAAACCATCTTCGCTGGTGCGCGATATCGTGCAACCCCAGGGTTGTGCAGGAAGAAAGGTGAGCGCATCGATCTGCATCCCCAGCGCTCCATGTTCGGCTTTGAATCCACCATTGAATGCCGCAATCAACCGGCCATGATCCGCCTTCGGCACCAACCCGCTTCGAACGACCGTTTTTGCTTTCGGGTTCGTCGCCTTCGGCTCCTGTACCCCCGCCACCAGGTGCAGCCCTGTCGAAGCCAGATCCACAGCCACCAGCGCTACCGTGGACCAAGGGCGATGCCCGTCCGGATGTAATAACGTCTTGAAAAGACAGGGCTCGTGCTCACGACCCGACAACTCGATCGCAATCCATACCCCATCGTTTGCAAGCGAGGTTTTCGTATCCATCGGCCCCACGTCACAAGGACGAAAACGAGGTTCCGAAGGCACCACGGGAGGCAAAGACGACGAGGAGACATCGGCGGTCGAAAAGGAAGGCGCAGCCCAATACACCACGGGTGTCTGCTCAGAACGCCAAAAGCGATTCCAGCCATCCTCGATGCCGAAAACAACGTCTTCCACCTTGGCCACGGCGGAAGGTCCCACCACGGTCCTCGCGGCATCCGCAAGGGCCGGACCTAGCCATGATACGCGATGGATCCCCACCCACAACCCTACGATAAACGCCATCAAAAGCGCTATCCCACCGAACACAACCCTGGTCAGCCGTCGACGCCTCACTCGTCTTTATGATTTTGAAACCGTGGATGATTGGGTCGGTACCAGCAAACATCGCAGGCGCCGCCCAGTTCGCACAGCCCAAGGGGGCGCAAGCACGTACCATCGTAGTCGCCGCTGCGCTCCTGAACGTTGACGAGCCCTTTTCCGGACTCTGGTGCCTGAGATTCCGACTGATCACCCATCCGTACAATCTCCCAAAAAGCGTGACGCGATGGGACCAGATCGTCAAGCCACCGTCAACCGTGGGCTTGCTACGTACTTTTTGCCAGCGAATCCTAGGACTGCCGTGGTGCGAAAGGGTTTGCCTTCCTGGCGCGCCGTCGGTCACGAACGCGCCGCGTCTCACGCAACTCGTCGAGCTGGCGCTCGGATCGATGAAACGCTTCGTGCAGCGCGGGATATAGTTGCTCGCATTTGGCCGTGGGAAGGTTATGAGCCACGATATCGGTTCCGGGTACGCCAATATCGATCTGCACGCGGAACTTTCGCCCTTTGGATTGACGTCGATGGGGCGTGTTGACCGCGACACGCAGTTTGGTGATGTCGGGATGACGGGCAGCGAGTTTTTTCGCGCGACGCAGTATCCAGCTTCGAACGGAAGCCGCTTGCGGGACGTCCTGAACCTCGATCTCGAGAGCAGACCTCATGCCGTTCTCCTGGTGAATTGGGGAACCCCCCGGTGATAAAAAGGTCAACCCGCATCGGACCGATTTCATTCCAGTAACCGCCACAGATCGCGACCCAGGTCGAAAATAATTGTAACTATTTGTAATTACACAGTTTTTACCAATTCCCCGCTTGGAGCCGGAAAAAAATAGAAACGTGGATATCCGACGGAACCGAGCAGGCGAGCGCCCCTTGCCGTCCCGCCGCCCCCATAACCTTCGGTTTTCACGGTGAATCGTTGACCCCGTCGTCCACCAAGACCATCGTTCTTTCATGACACAATCCGATACTCTTACCGTGGGCATGGTTCTCCCCACCCCCGGTCCTGGTGCCAAGCGGCCAGCCGTGGCTGTCGCGTCGGTCCGACTCAAACTGGCCGTGTTCTGTGGTGCGTTGGAAGATGATCTATCGATTTCGAAAACGGATTCGGTTCGGGTTCTTCCGAAGACATTCGATGCGTATGCGCCGCTGCTAGAGGCTGTTTCTTCTCGGCAAGTGGCGCTTGCCTGGCTTCCGCCGTTGTTGGCATCGCGTGCCACCGCGGCAGGTCATGTCACTCCCGTGGCCGTACCTCTGCGAGGGGAACATGCTTGGTACGCAACCGCGTTATTCTCCGCGGTCGGCTCGCCATACCGATCGCTGGGGGATTTACAAGGCGCGCGGGTAGCCTGGGTCGATCCCAAGAGCATGGGTGGTCATGTCGTGATGAAAGCGTGGCTCCGTTCACAAGGCATCGCAGTGGAAGATTGCTTTGCGGAGCAACAATATTTTGGAGGGCATGAACAAGTCGTGGCAGCCGTGCTCGAAGGCCGCGCGGACGTTGGCGCTACATTTGCGCATCCTGACCCCCAAGGCGATGGTCTTGTCAGCGCCGGATGGGGTGACGCTTCCGTGCAAGTCATCGCCGTCGCGGGACGCATTCCTTCCGATGTCCTTGCCGCAAGCCCTACGCTTTCCTCGAGTCAAGTCGGTGCGGTACGGGATGCATTGACGCAGGATATGAATGCCAAACTGCGTGGAGCCGCCCTGGCGTTGTTCGAAGCCGACCAATTCGCCCCTGCCGATGAAGCCGCGATGAAGTCCCTCGCCGAACTCGTCGTTCATTGGGATACGTAGTCGGTTGCCCGAATCATTTTTGCGCGTTCGAATCAGTGCGCACAAGGAGCGGGCGCCGATACGAGCGTATGCAATTGAAGGTCGGCGGGCCTCCCTTCCACGATCGCGCCATCGGCGGTAATGGCGATGATTAACCCGACATCGGCAAACATGGACACGAAGGGAGCCGTCCAAACCGGGTTTTCCCAAACGCAAATCCAGCGGTCATGACCCGTCGATTCATCCTGTTGGCGCCGCCAAATGCGCCCAGCTCCCGCGGCCCAACAGGTACCGGAAGGATCGACAACGGTAGCGGACACATCCATTCGTTCCGGAACCGTCTCGATGCGTGCGCCACTCTCATCGAGATACACCATGATTCCGTCGGCTCCAGCGACGATGCCGATGGCATTGTCCGGATGTCCGCCGCAGGCAAGATACGCGCGTACTTCGGGTGAATCGAGAGGTTGCAGATCCCAATCGAGAGGGTTGTACAGGGCAGCAATTCCGCCTCCCCCTGTTTTTCGTCCCGCCAGCAGCCAGGTCACATCGCCTACCCGCGCCATGGACGTCACCGCCACGACATTGGGCAAAAGCAGGGGTTTGAGCCAGCGGCGCCCCACGAGGGCGTGCAAACATGGCACGCCGGAGGCATCCAAGCTTACGACGATACCCACGTCTTCGAGCGAACCACTAAAAGCTTCCACGCGCAAATTGGCGTGGGAAAGTCGAACGACTTCTTGCGTTCCTTGTTCCGTGAAGATGGCGAACGTGGCGTCATCCGCCCCCACCAACCAACGTCCTGCCGCCATGCGATGGACGAAGCGAATGCCTTGCGGATCGGGAAGCTGGTCCGTGGGCACGGCAATCCAATGGGTTCCATTCCAAAAACACAAACCCGTGTTCGTTGCAGCCAGACAACGCCCATCCGATGCCCACGCCACACAACGAATGACGCGCTCGGAGTCCGCAAGCTGGCGCGTAATCCAAGCCCACCCCGCTGGATCCGACGTGCTCGATGGCTCGGAGGCCATCGTAATCACACTCTCGACACGTCGGGGAGAGGCGCGAAGCATGCGTGAATCCGCGTGTAGCCAGGGCAGAAGCGAAGCAGCAAGAGCTTCGGCATTTTGTGGACGCTCGAGGGGATTGGGCGATGTGGCGCGAGCCAAGGCTTGATCGATGGCACGGCAGGCTGAGGGTCGATCTCGAAGTTCTTCGGCCAAGGTGTCTTCATCGAGCAGGCTCGATCGGACGGAATCTTGGATCTCGAGGATGGCATCGGTCACGGTTCGACCTTTGAAATATGGCCTTCCGGTAAATAGGAAATAGATCACGGCAGCAAGTCCGAATACATCGCTCGACGCTCCGATATGCCGTTGGTCCATGACGATGAGTTCAGGGGCCGCGTAGCCAGGAGTTCCAATGGTCGTGCCTCCGAACGTGGCGGCAACCCCCACGGGTCGAGCCACGCCAAAGTCCGCCACTTTGAAAATCTCATCGTGCCCAAACCCACAACACAACACGTTTTCTGGCTTCAAATCACGATGAATAACGCCTACATCGTGTACGGCCGCAAGACCTTTGCACAAGCATTCGATGGCATGAGCCGCGCGCGGGGGATCAAAAGCATGGCCCGTCTTTCGGATGCTATGCGCAACCCGATCGGCCAAGGTCGTTCCTTCGGCCCCACCATGCACGTACTCCATCGCCAGCCAAGGCAACTCCGTCATGCGCTGACCGCCATCCACAATCACACTGCCCACTTCGATGAGCCGAACCACGAAGGGAGTCGGAGGAACCCGCTCGTTGAGTCTTCCAAGTGCCACCGATTCTTTTTGCACGGTCATCATCGCGGTATCGCCAAAACGGCGAACGAAGCGGGGACGAAGAACCTTGATCACGACAGGAGCGTTGCCCTCCGGACCTACCCGCAACGCCAGGTAGGCGACCGACATTCCGCCTTCCCCCACTCGCCGGCCAATATGGTAGGTAACACCATCGGAATAGTTCGAAGGAATCGATGGACCGATGATGGACAATAGCGTGTCTTCCGACGGAAAAGAGGCAGTCATGCGAAGGGATTCAGAATACACGTATGTCATGCGCAAAGGAAAGGCATGAGCCCACGATCTCGGTTTATCTCATGGGGCTTGCCCTATCGCGCTTCGAACTTTCCACCCATGAACGTTTGCGCCAGCCAAGTGATTCGGTTCGGGCCGCCAGCGAAACGGCTTCGTTCGACAAGTATTCGCCCACTGCTTTTCTGCTTGTGGATAGCCTCAATCACATCCCTTTGTTGCTCTCGCAACCAGATTCCCGCCGGTCACGACTCCGGTATCGAAGTGGCCTCCGACTCATCATCCAAGCCCATCGCGGCCACGGCCTCTAGCACCATATCGCCGTCTTTCTCAGTAGTTCCCTCCGCATGCGCACCCCCCCCC
>MWCO01000016.1 GCA_002070115.1 Deltaproteobacteria bacterium ADurb.Bin207 | reverse complement strand
GCCGTCTTCAACCTTCGCATGCTGGCCCTGGTCGGACGGTGGGACGAATTCTGGAACCAACCTGCCCTTGCTGACTGCCTCGTAACTGCGTTCCAAGCCTCTTCCCATTGAGGTGCTGTCTGACCGGGTAATGGATCATACCCATCTCGAAAGGATCGAATCGGATACGAAAGGATGGGCCCTTGGCAACGAGATGCTCCATCTGGCTTCACAGAAGCGAGAGCGAAACACGACGGTTCGGGAAAAACCTGGTTCGTCATGATGCCTCCGTCGCGCACAAGTACTGGTTTTTTCCTTGTCCACGAAGCCTTCGGCACGACGTAGACGCGATGGGTATTGGTTCAAACGATAGTCAGATGCGTCGGCCATGGCACGGGAGGTAACGTTACGTGCGGCCTTGGAGAAAAGATGGGTGATGGAATTGACGGTTTGGAATCGGAGGGGTTCGGTTAGTTGAAGAAACCGTACAAGACGATACCCAGGAAAATCACACCGAATATCGCAAGCATTGCCCAGGGGGTTTCATACTTCTCTTTGGTTTCGGGCGCACCGCCCTTATCGTTTTTCTCGGCCATGAGTCACTGCCTTTCTCGATCGATGAACAACAACTATCGACTTGAGTTTCATCCATCGACAGGCGGTGCTCTTGCGCGTTGTGCCGTCTCACGCCGACTCGAGTATCCGATCCACTCCGATACCCATGTCAGATAACGTTCATCTTCCTCGCGAAACATCCCCACGGAGGCATGCACGGGAATCGCAAGCTCATGCCTTTCCGTACCTCGTGCGGGAGTCTCATCTCCAACGGTCGATACATACTCACATTCCGTCTGGCTTGGCGCTTCGATGCGGCTCGATTCGGGCGCCCACCGCATGGGCACCCGAAAGGAAACCACCCCAGAGATGGCCAACGTGGTCATCAACAGGAGACGGAGCAACAAACGCGAAATCAAAGCTCTATGAGTATCCTGCGGATCGTCGTCGTTGGCAAGGTCAGGCATTGACCTCCGAACGAACATGCGCGCGGACCAATCGTCCGATTTCGCGCATCAGGTCATTTCGGCTGTAGGCCCCTTTTCGGATGACCCGTTCGGCTTGTAAATTGAGGCGTTCATGGTCTTGGGCCGTCAATTCCTTGGCGGTGACCACCACCACCGGCACATGGCTCGCCCGGTCTCCCATTCTCAATTCTTCGAGGAATTGAAAGCCATCCATTTCCGGCATCATCAAATCCAGCAAAATGAGTGCCGGCACGACGGTATCGATGACCCGAAGCGCTGCTTTGCCGTTTTCCGCTTCCACGACAGCCCAGCCTTCCCGTGTCAGCATTCGGCGCATCGTATCGCGTATGAATTCATCATCCTCGACAATGAGAATCGGCATTCCCGATGTATTTCCACAAATACGATTCAATACGGTCATCAGCCGTTTTCTGTCGATCGGCTTGGTCAAGTAGTCCGTGGCACCTAGCGCATAACCAAGATTCCGATCTTCGAGAATGGTGGCCATCACGACAGGGATATCCGTCAATGACGGTTCTGCTTTGAGTGCGGTCAGCACGGCCCAACCGTCCATTTCGGGCATCATGACATCGAGCACGACAACGGCGGGATTCAATTTTTTGGCGAGTTCCAGACCTTCTCGACCGTTCGCAGCCGTGACCGCACGATAACCGTGGTTGTTCAACGAGCGCGACATCCACTCCCGCACGTTGGCATCATCATCGATGACCAAGATCGTCACCGCGTTCGAGTCCGGCTCGACTCTCGAGGAAATGGGCTCTGGCTCTTCCGGCATGGTCCGTTTCACCACATGAACCGGAATGCGCAAGGAGAAGGTAGAGCCTTTCCCTGGTTCGCTTTCGACCCTGATACTCCCCCCAAGCATTTCGGCGAATCGCTTGGTAATGCTCAAACCAAGCCCCGTTCCTCCGTACTTGCGCGTGGATGAGGCGTCGGCTTGCGTGAATGGCCGAAACAATTTGCCAAGTTGTTCGCTCGTCATCCCGATGCCCGTGTCGGTGATGTCGAAGAGGAGAAAGGGCTGCTCATCGACTTGCTGGCGAACCTGCAAAGAAATCACACCGTTTTCCGAGAACTTACATGCGTTCGACAACAAGTTGAACAAGCATTGCCGTATGCGTACCAGGTCTGCATGCATCGTCCCGACATCGTCGGCCACGAAGACTTCCAATTGGTTTCCGTTTTTTGTCGCAAGCGGTTCGATCGTCGTCATTACCTCGGAAACGGCCGCGCGAACATCGAAGGTTTCGAGGAATAACTCGATTTTGCCCGCTTCGATTTTTGACAAATCAAGGATGTCGTTGATGAGCGATAGCAAGTGTTTTCCAGCGGAATTGATGCGCTCGAGATCGGGAGACAACTCCTCCAGCCCCGCGTCTTTCGCTTCTTCCTGCAACAACTCGCTGTACCCGATGATGGCATTCAGGGGCGTGCGCAGTTCATGGCTCATATTCGCCAAAAACGTGCTCTTCGAACGGTTTGCCGCTTCCGCTGCCTCACGCGCCCGCGCTAGCTCCCGCTCTCGTGCTTCGGCTTCTTCCAGTTCTTCGAGCAATCGCTCACGCAACCGACGCTCCACCGTGGCGCGATGCTGCAGTTCTTTATGAACTTCCTCCATTTTTTCGAACTGCTCCACCACGAGTTCTGCTGTGATCTGCGACGCTTTTCGTGCCACATGGACTTCCCGAAGAAGCATCGCGTTCTCCTGTTCGAGTTGTTCGAACCGCATCGTGCTTTTGGGCGCGCTCATTTCCCCTCCGGGGGTATCGTCATCCCAACGTCGGACCCGAGCATGAAAAGCACACGACGAGCTGTCTCTTTCACGCTTTGCTCATCGGCAGGCACTTCGACTCCTACGATCGTTACCGATGGAATGTCGGATTCGCAGCTCAGCTCCATCAAGCGTAACAAAGTAGGCAAGCCTGTACCGTGCCCCAAGGGCTGGTCTTCCTCGAAAATGGCTTGCTCTGGACTCAACTCGAGCAGCTTTCCCGCCGTGCCAAACCCTTTCAACGCATCGACGACGATCACCTGTTTCACATGGTCGAAGCAATGCAACAAGTTCAATCCAGCAATGCCGCCGTCCACCAACTCGACACCGTCGGGCATACCCCAGTCTTGTAATACGTCATGGACTTGGGGACCAAAGGCATCCTCCGCCACATAACGATTGCCCAAGCACAGGACCCGGCAACGGACCGGTTTGGATTCGACGGTCCAACTCATGCGGCCCCGTTCCATTCGCGATTCAATGGCTTTCGGAGTGTGTGTACCGTGCAGACCAAACAAGGATCGAACGATCGCACCACGTGGTACACATCGATCGGATTGTCCACCTCTTTTACGGGTGTGCCGATGAGCGCTTCTTCCATGGCCCCACGACGATTTTCGCTGTCCCTCGGCGATGCATTCCACGCGGTGGGGGTGACGATCTGATAATGAGAAATAGCCCCATCGGTAATCTCTACCCAATGTCCCAGGGAACCGCGAGGGGCATGACACAAGCCAAAACCTCGACCATTCTGAAGTGGTTTGGGTTTTACGTAATAATGTCCGTCGCCCCGGGCTTCTTCGAGCCAGGCATACATCGCGGGAATCAAGCGAACGGGGCGAATGATGCGAGCGATTTGGCGGACCATGGCGTTGGGTCCCTGGCTCAGCATGTCTCGAATCAAGCTTTGGCCGCTCATCACCGCTTCGGCAAGCGGGCCTGTCTCCACCACACGGTCTGCATAGCGGGGAGCTTTGGCCCAAGAATATTTCGATCCTTCGGCTCCCGTCGCATAAGGCCGCGTCTCACCGTCGAAAGGATGTCGTCCTCCCGGGTAATCCATGAACCATGAATGGGCGACGTGCTCCCGGATGCTTTCTTGTTCGAACGCTTCGACTTCGGTCCCTTGTGCAAAACCGGCGGGCTCGAGGAAATGGGAGTCTTGGACTGCTTTAATCCGCGTATCGTTCGGCATTTCGAGGGAACCGACGGATAAATAGTTTCCGGGACCGGCTCCGATCTCGTCGAGCCGCATCGAACGCATGGCCCGCAGCAAAAAACCGAAATCACTGTTCTGATGCCGCGGGGACTCGTCGAGCCATGCATGTAGTTCGGCCACACTTTCGATTTGGGCAAATCGTTCAAGACTGCAACCCAGAATTTGTCGCTCGTACCACGATTGAAACGAGCGAAGCAGCCACAGGCATCGTTGTAGGTCCGCAGACGATGGGACTGATACGATTCCGCCAGGAACCATGAAAGAGCTATGCGGCCATTGGCCTCCCAAGATGGCGACGATCTCGAGAATTTTTTTGGTTTCGCGAATGACCTCCACCACCGATTCGCCCCGGAACGGTTCGAAACGTCGAACGGCCTCTTCGAAATGGGGATCCGAACGATGTGCCGGATTGACAAGATCGGCTGCAAACATCAGCACGGTATGGCGAATGTCGCTCTGCACCGTTTCCGTCATCAATGTCACGTTGCGGACACGATGGGCATCCGGTGGGGGTTCGACATCAAAAACGTCATCAAGCGCTCTTGCCGCGGCAAGCAAATGGCTGGTGCTACAAATCCCGCAAATTCTTGGCGTAATGACCAACCCGTCCAACGGCCCCCTTCCCACGAGGATTTTCTCAAACCCGCGATACATCGTCCCTTTGCACCAGGCATCGACGACCACCCCATCAGCGACATCCACATGCACCTCCAAGTCACCCTCGACGCGGTTCATGTGCAAGACGATGGTCTTAACGGACATGGGGGTTCAGTGCTCCTTTATACACGTGTTTTTCGCTGCTTGAGCCGATCAGGGGCCGCCGCCGCCGCCATGCCCTTGTAGGCAAGGTAATGAGCGCGATCGACGCCATCGGGCAATTCGATGGGAATGTCGACAATG
The DNA here is from genome assembly GCA_002070115.1 of Deltaproteobacteria bacterium ADurb.Bin207. Classification (GTDB taxonomy): domain Bacteria; phylum Myxococcota_A; class Polyangia; order Polyangiales; family Polyangiaceae; genus MWCO01. The sequence continues at coordinate 89,515 of MWCO01000016.1, read as the reverse complement.
GAAGGCGTTTGAAAAAATGGATGGGATTGGGGAAAGTCCGGTTCGGTGCAGCCCACACACGGCAATCCCACGCGGGTTTTCGAACTGCGACGATTCCAGAGGATTTTGTTGCAGGGGCCGTAGGCGACAGGCCCTCGGCATCCAAGGTGAAAGAACAGGCAGCCACGCTCGCCGAACTCACGCTCCTCGATGCGGTATTCATGGTATTCGTTACGAACGCAGCCTTGATGCACCAGAAGGTCGTACCATTCGACTGGGGAATTCCATTCGGTCAAGGGTAGGGGAGCTTTCTGTGCAATGGTTGCGATGGTGCTTGCAATGACATCCCCATGACACGGACAACCCGGCAAATTCACTACGACATTGCCATTGGCCGAGCGATACGACGATCCAAGGAATCCCCCTGGCGTTGCTTTCAAAAACTGAAGACCCGTGGCCTCGATTTCGCCATCGGCACCAATTCCCCCGAAACAGGCGCAGGTGCCCACTGCCACGACATCTCCAGCCACTTTCGCCAATCGCGCAAACAAATCCTTTTTGGGAACCCCTTCCATCGTGTCGAACATTCCCGTCCCACCAGGACCGCGCACGATTGCCCCCTCCACACAAAGGATATCGAGCTTCTGCTCGCCGTGACAGATCGCTTCGAGCAAAGCGTGATGTTGCGACGGGGTCCCGTTGGATAACGAAGGCTGCCAGAGCACCTCGACATCCAACATCTCCAACAACTCACAGAGGTTCGGCAACTCCACCCCCAACAACGAAAACGTGTCTCCCCCACAGGCGCTGCCCTGAAACCAGTATAGCGTTTTGGACATCCTTGCCGTTCCTCTCCCGTTATGACTGCAAAAACGAATTGATTTTGGCAAGCAAGCGCGGAAGTTCGATGGGCTTCGTGTCGTAATCGTTACACCCCGCCTCCAAGGCTTTCTCTCGATCCCCCGCCATGGCATGCGCCGTCAACGCGATCACGGGAATTTTTGCTGTTTCTTCAGAAGCTTTCAGACGACGTGTCGCCTCCCATCCATCCAAGACCGGAAGGCTCATATCCATGAGGATCAAGTCCGGCGAATGGGCTTTCGTTTTCTCCAGCGCCTCTTGCCCATCTACAGCAATGATGACTTCGAATCCTTTTCGAACCAGACGACGGCCCAGCATGTCTCGATTGAGTTCTTCATCTTCCACCAGGAGAATCTTTGCCATTCCATTCCTCATGAGAGAGTCATATCAGGCGCGGGCGGCTACCGTCGTGCATATCGTTCTCTCATTTGGACTCCGCTTCCAGCCATGGTCAACAGAAATGATCATGGACGGACAAGCGATCCCGGTAACCAACCGGGCAGCCACACCTGGACGTTTCTTGGGAAGATACCCGCATCGGAAAGGTGGTTGACGGCAGACATCATCAGGGAATCGTCTCGGGCTGTCATGGGGCCGTGTGTATGTAACTACTGGATTTAACATAATTAAAATTTGTATGGATCTGGAATGTCTCCTTGGACGTCGCCTTCTGTGCAAGACAAGGGGGCATGGTTTGGTTGCGCGCACAATGTAGACTTTCACGGATTTGGGCACGTTCCTGTGCTTTCTGACCAACATCTTGGTTGCGAGCGTGCTGGTTGTCCTACAATGAACGCGAAGGTTAATTGGGATGGATACCGTTCAAGCTCGCGGCATCATGACAGACTTTCTGCGCGATTCATTTGGTCGCGTGCTGCAACTTCGAGACGTTGCCATCGTTCGAAAAGCCTCGGGACGAACGTGGCGCGGTGAGGTCGTTTGTGCCGTGGCCGACGAGGAGATCCCTGTTGGACATCTGATCGTCCATGAAGACGGGCGGTTGATCGAAACCTGTTCCATCGATGATTTGGTCGAGGCGATTCGGTCGGTTCAGCGTCATGCTGGCCCTGCCTCGGCGGTCGATTTGTTTTCGGATTTTGATGAGCCGGCGCCTACATCCGGACCCATGGTGTCGTTTGGCATCGAAGAGGATATCGAGCATGCCATTGTGGGTATCGATGAAGGAATGCCCCTTCGGGATCGAATCAAGCAATTGAAATCCGCGGGACGTCGCGAAGATCTGCTGCTGGTGAGAGACCTGTTGCCGCAGCTTTTGGTCGAAACCGAGACACGTCGTTTTACGTTGGTCGAGATGGGAGAGATAGAACTTCGTCTTGGCAATTCGGATCTTTCCCTTCAATACCTCGAAGCAGCCGCGAAGGAATTTGCAGATCGCGCCGAGGTCAAGGCTCTCGAATTGGTCGCGAGCATTGCGCATCGTGTGCTTGGGGAAGAGTCATTCGCCGCCAATCCGGTCAAACAATTGCTCGACTTATCACGACGGCGTCTTCGACCCATTGATCACCTTGGACAGTCTGCTGTATTCGCGGGCTTGGGCCAGGATGAGGTGGATGCGATACGTGGGGTCGCTACGGAGTTGACGGTCGAACAAGGAAAAATTTTGCTTCAAGAAGGTGCGGAGGCGGTTCAGGCTTATGTGGTTCGATCGGGGATATTGTCGATTCGCCTGCAAACGGCTGAAGGGGGAGCGTGCGTGGTGCGATGCTGTTTCCCTGGGGATTTCGTGGGAGAAACAAGTGTATTGGGGGAACCGGGGGCGACGTGTTCTGCCACCGTTCGCGCGGAATGCCTCACCTCGGTGTGGGGATTCCGTGGTTCCGATCTACGACTGCTCGGAACGAAGATGCCCGTTCTGCTCACTCGCCTCGAAAGCTCCAGGGCCCTGCACCGTCTCGACTCTTTTCTTTCCATGCATGAAACCACGCAGACTCTCGATACCCGCATGAGAGACAGAATCTTGTCTTGCGTCATCGGCGTAAGAAGGTCCCAAGCCAACGAATTGCTCAACACGCCAGGGGAGATTCCCTCTGTCGTTTACCTCGTGGCGGAAGGATCGGTTGAATATGCGGCGGAAGATGCGCCTACCCGTTGTTTTGGGTCGGATGCCTGGATTGGATTGCGCGATGCGCTTCACGGGTTGGCCACGGAAGGCACGTTCGTGTCGGCGGAAGAATGCTTGCTGGTGGTATTCGATGCAGAAAGGCTGCGATCTTTTGCCGCGGATGCTCCCCCCGATGTCGTCAGCGTGTTTCAGCGCCTGGATTGAGAAGCGGATCTGCCATGGCTTCTTTCAAAATCGGACGTTCGATGGCTGCGTAATCCACTTCCGCATCCAACCGTGCCAGCACGGAATAGAAGCCGAATTGCAGTCGATTGAGAAATAGAATGCCGCGCGGCAACGGGTTGATTTGTTTGGTCGTCATGCGACGAGCACGGAACGCGGATTGTTGAAGTTGCTGAACGAGATCGGAAACGAAGGAGGACGTCATACGAAACGGAGAAGCGAATAATGGTTCGAAACATTGTCGCATGAAGGACAATGCGAGGTCCGCATGAAGCCCGGCTTGGACGTTCAACATGAGAGCCCCGGCATCATGAAAAGCCTTTTCATTTCGATGGATTGCCGCTTCGTGGGCCCGCAGCGCATGAGCGAGTTGCTCCTGGGGGAAGGGCTGGACGCAGCCGAAATCGATGAAGGTCACCACGCCGTCTTTTTGAAAGAAAAAATTTCCAGGATGAGGGTCCGCGTTGAACAAACCTCCCACCAGACTGCTTCGAAACACAAAACGCCATAGCGTTTCTGTCCACGCCTTCCGCTCTTTCAAAGGGAAAAGTGAGGCTTCGTCGAGGGTGAGTCCCTGAGCCCACCTCGTGGTGAGCACGCGCGAGGAACTCCGATCAAAGATGACCTCCGGAATGAGAATTTGAGGATCGTCGCGGAAAAGCTCATGGAACTTCTGCTGATGGGTCGCTTCCTTACGGTAATCGAGTTCTTCGAGGAAACGCTCTCGGAATTCCTCGACTACGCCGTGAGCATTGAATCCCGCACCGAGATAGCTTCCGAAAAGAGATTCCAACCAACCCAGGTTGGCCAAGTCGCTCTGCAATGCGTTGCGAATGCCAGGATGCTGCACCTTCACGGCAACGTCCGTACCGTCATGCAATCGGGCTCGATGCACTTGCCCAATGGATGCGGAAGCTACCGGCTGCTCACCAAAAGACGCGAATAGTTCGTGTGCATAAGCGCCAAGCTCGGACCGCACGAGACTTTCGATATGTTCTCGAGGTGACGGTGCGGCGTGTTGGAATAGGGATGCCAGCGCTTCTCCGTAGGTGCTTCGTTGTGCCGCGGGAAGTACGCCATCCACATAACCGGCCATTTGACCGAACTTGGCTGCTAGACCACGCAAATCGCCAAGGACTCGTGCGGTATCGGCCGCGCTGAGGGACTCGTTTGATCCTCGCAATTTTCGCGTTCCTAACCGAGTTCCCGCGGCCGCGAGATGAGCAAGGCGGGACAAGCGTCCCCGTGGCACAAGACGATCGGAACTCACGATGATGGATGGTTCGAAGGGGAGGGGAACGAGGCCAAGTTGGATGTGGTATTGCAGGAGCACATGCTGTCTGGAGCCGGACGTTAGTTATTGAGCAAGGTAGCCAGATGGTAGGCTGCCAGGGTGTCGACGACATGGTGTTGAGGTGCGTGGGAAGGGTCTTGTGCCCACCACCATAGAACATGCAGCAGCATTCCCGCGAGAGCCTGGGCGGCTACGACGGGATCGATATCCTTTCGAACATTACCGCAAGCTGCGCCTTCGCGAAGCAGGTTTTCCATGGTCAGGGTCATGAAGTCGACGACATCTTTGCCTACGGGGGTGTGCAAGACTTCCGGATGAAACATCACTTTGGATAAATCTGGGCGGTTATTGACAAAATCGACCATCACCTCGACATGGCGTCGAAGCGAGTGGCTGTAGGATGGGTGGCGTTCTTCTGCCAAAGCCCGCAGGGGAGCACGAAGTTTTCCAAGTCCTGTGATGAGGATTTCGTGGAGCAAACCATCCTTGTCCTGGAAGTGCAGATAGAGAGTACCGACGGCTACGGAAGCAGCTCGAGCGATATCGATGGCTTTGGTTCGGGATATGCCCTGGGTAGCGAAGAGGCGAAGGCCCTGGTCGAGCAAGCGTTGATGGGTTTGCACCTGGCTGCGTTCGCGGGCGGACAAACGAAGCTGTTTCAAAGACATGGGGCAACCTTCCCGAGCGGGTTCGTGTTTCTGAATCAACGTTGATTCACTGAACCAACATATATCAACGAGCGCTCATGGAGAAGGGCCTACAGATTGGGAGAGAAACTGCGGCGGGTTGGAAAAGAAGACCGTGATGGGGGTGATGACGGTTCTGTCGAGCTTTTCCGACGGTGTGACATGGTGGAGGAGCAGCAGCCTTTGCGCTGGGGCGTGGAAAGGCGAAGAGTTCAGGGGAGAGAACGGGGAGGATCTTACAATTTAATGTTTTAAAACAATAGTTTGGATGAATCAAGGACGGTGGACGGTTGACCCCTTCTACCGCGAAAGGGGATCACCTTGCCGCACACGGCTCTTGATCAGGGACGTGGGCAACGCTATCAAGAGATTTGTCGAGTGTCCACGACACCACCGTCGTGGGATCGACCCACCAAACCGGTGAAAGGCGATTCATCGCCGCGCCGAGATGCAACCCTTGTAGCAAGGAACTTACTCCATGACCGCGAACCAAGACGCCGGGGAATCCGTTCTGGTTGCCAAGGAATTTCTATCTTCCAAAGTCACCAAGTACGTAGTGCGCGCCCGGGATATCGCCCGTCGACGTCGCCCTGGACAGTTCGTCATCGTGCGCAGCTTCGCCGAGAGCGAGCGAATTCCGCTGACGATTGCCGATGGGGATGAGCAAGAGGGAACCATCACGTTGATTGTCCAGGAGGTGGGCAAATCAACGGCAGAGATGGCGCATATGATGCGCGTGGGAGACCGTTTTGCCGATGTGCTTGGTCCTCTGGGTATGCCCACGCATATCGAAAAAGTGGGACGAGTGATTGCGGTGGGAGGCGGCATTGGTATCGCTCCGCTGCATCCCATTGTGCAAGGCTTCCGCAAAGCGGAAAACGAGGTGATCGGGATCATCGGCGCGCGCTCCCGCGATCTGCTCATCATGGAAGAGGAAATGAAACGCGCTTGTCACCGGCTTCGTATCGTGACCGACGATGGGAGTTATGGGGACAAAGGTCTTGTGACGGATGCGTTGAGAGCGGAGGTGGAAGCCTCGGGCAAACCAGCGCTATGTGTCGCCATTGGCCCGCTGGTGATGATGCAAGCGGTGTCGAAGGTCACCAAGGAGCTTGGCATCAAAACCCTGGTCAGTTTGAACCCGGTCATGGTCGATGGCACGGGAATGTGTGGTGGCTGTCGCGTCACGGTCCACAACGAAACCAAGTTCGTTTGCGTGGATGGACCGGAGTTCGATGCCCACGGCGTCGACTTCGACGAGCTACGTCGTCGGCAAGCTTTTTATGCACCTCAGGAGCGAGGGGCCTACGATTTGTTTTTGAAAAAGCACCCGTTCGGCGCCGAGCATTGCAAAGTGCATAGGTTGGTAGACGAGGCGCAACGAGGGAAGGAAGCGAAATGAGCACGGCACACGACAAGGCGGTTGTCACTCCGAAGATCGATTTGCCCGCGGGCGCAGAGCCCAAGCTTTCCAACAAGGAGCGCATGGCCATCCCGCGTCAGGTCATGCCAGAACAAAGCGCCGAAGAGCGAATCTATAACTTTCTCGAAGTGCCCCTGGGCTTCGAGGAGAACGTCGCTCGTATCGAAGCACTTCGTTGCATCAAATGCAAAAAGCCAACCTGCATCGATGGTTGCCCCGTAGGCATCAATATCCCCGGATTTCTCGAGAAAATCGCAGAAGGGGATTTTGAAGGGGGCGCCCGTGTCCTCAAGCAAGACAATATCCTTCCCGCCATCTGCGGGCGTGTCTGCCCCCAGGAAGAGCAATGCGAAAAGCAGTGTATCGTCGGAAAAAAGAACGCTCCCGTGGCGATCGGACGTCTCGAGCGCTTTCTCGCGGATTGGGAACGGGAGCACAACAAGGTGCAACCGCTCGTTCCCGGAGAACCCACGGGAAAGAAAGTGGCGATCGTAGGAGCTGGTCCAGCGGGGCTCACGGCAGCAGCCGACCTCGTGCGATTCGGCCATAAAGTCGTCCTTTACGAAGCCCTGCACAAGCCCGGCGGTGTGCTCGTCTACGGTATCCCCGAATTCCGCTTGCCGAAAAAAATCGTCGAATTCGAGGTGCAGCAACTCGAAAAAGCCGGCGTCGAACTGCATAACAGTGTCGTCATCGGCCAGACCATCACGATGACCGAACTGCAAGAAACCTACGACGCCATCTTCGTCGCCACGGGCGCTGGTTTGCCCTATTTCATGAACCTTCCGGGTGAAAACCTGAACGGCATCTACTCCGCCAACGAGTACCTCACGCGAGTCAATCTGATGAAAGCCTATGACCCCGACTCCGATACGCCGGTGGCCAAAAGCAAAAATGTGGCGGTCGTCGGAGGGGGGAACGTTGCGATGGACGGGGCAAGAACGGCCAAACGTCTCGGAGCGGATAACGTCTATCTCGTGTATCGCCGCACGCGCAAAGAGATGCCCGCCCGCGTGGAAGAAGTCGAACACGCGGAAGAGGAGGGGATCAAGTTCTTCTTCCTGCATAGCCCCATTCGCTATGAAGGCGATGCTCAGGGGCGCGTTTGTAAAGCGATTTGCGAGCGAATGGAACTCGGCGAGCCCGATGCCAGCGGTCGTCGCCGCCCCGTGCCCACCGGCGAGTACGTGGATCTCGAGGTGGATACGGTGATCGTAGCGATTGGCAACGGCCCGAATCCGTTGATTCCGCGGACCACCGAAGGGCTCGACACCAAAAAATGGGGCAATATCAAAGCGGAAAAGGCCACCGGTCGCACGAGCCTTCGGGGCGTCTGGGCCGGAGGGGATATCGTGCTCGGGGCCGCCACCGTGATTTTGGCCATGGGCGCTGGGCGTACGGCGGCCAAGTCGATCGATGATTACCTCAAAACCGGCGATTGGCCTGAGGTCACCCTCGACGGTTGATTTCGCTTATCGTATCGAAATGGGCTGGACGGTTCTCGGCTAGCCCCCTGTCCCTTGCCTGGAGATGAGATGGAGGCACAACATTAGAGGTGTGCCGAGGCTGAAGACGAACTAAGGTATATTGTTGTAATTACGTAGGAAAAGATCATACGTTGCGCAGTGTTGACCATGCTGGGGATGGATCAAATACCGCGCAGCACGCCCCATTCCGCGGCTACATATCCTTGACGTTGGAAAGGTTCGGGCGGGGTGGGTTCGACGATATTGATGGTGTGGTTCAGGGGTCGGATGAACCATAGGGCGCGCAGGATTTTTTCTGGCGCTGGGGAGATATGCAGCGTCACGAGTTTTTCCGGATCTTGGGGATAGACGGCATAATAGGGAGAGCCTTCGAGGATGGGAACCCAATAGTCGAGGAAGTCCTGAACTTCTCTTCCGACGAAACCGACGCGTTCCAGCAGTTCTCGCAGGGAGGCGTCGAGGTGGGCGCCATCGAGCATCCAACCTTCGGAAGTGGTGACATTGGGCGGGAGGCTTGCTTCGTAGAAAAGGTAATCAAAGGTGTTATCGATGATTCCTTCCGGGGAAACCAGCACATCCCAGCCCGTACCGTAGTCGGGGATGGATTCGATGACGGAACCTCCTTGGGGGAAGCTCAGGGAGACTTTCACTTGCGTGTTCGAGGTGGGGTATAGGTAGAGATTGGGGGCAGCGGCTTGCATGGGTTCCATGAACCCCAGGTCGGCGTAATCCGTACCCGGGCCATTCACCAGGTCGAAAGAAAAGGGCATCCCTTGGTAATCAAAGGCGATTTTGTAGTCTCCCAGGGGCAGCTCCCGGATTCCATAGCGACCCTGGCTATCGGTTTGCAAAATCCTGGTGACGCCCGAGGGGTCGATGAGGTTCACCGAGGCGTTGGCGAAGTAGCAATCCGAAAAATAGGATTGTTTGGCAAACATCACCCCGGCGAGGGCATTGGGTTCCTCAGGAACGGCATCGAGGTCCACATCGATGCTCTGGCCTTTGGTGCAATTATATAGTTCCGTATAGAAGCCTTTGGCTTTGGCATAGATATAATAGGCGGGGGGATCCGAATAGGGGTTTGGCTCTTTGACATCGATGACAATGCTGCCTTCGGTGGCGAGGGTGAGGGTATCGAGCAGCGTTCCCCAGCCATCCGAATAGACTTCCAGGGTGATATCGGTGGCCACTCCTGGAAGCGGTGTGATGGGATCTCCGCCACCTGACCCGCTGGTGCCGCCCGAGCCTGCGACGCCTCCTGAACCGCTTGTCCCTCCGCTTCCCGCTTGACCGCCGGCTCCTGATGAGCCTCCTGTGTCGTTCTGTGCCTCTTCCTTTTCTACGGTTCCGGAACAGGCCGCAAGAAAAAACGCAAGGATTACAAATGTTTCTCGCAATAGGGGTAGACGAAGGTGTGCCATGGCTATTCCTCAGAGGTGTTCTATGAGCAGTTGTAAAGCAAATGTGGAGCCAACTTGTATGAATGCTCGAGGTTCATCGTGGTGACGAAGCGTTCCGAACGCTGCCCGCGGGCTTGGTATTGAGCCGGAAACATCGTGCCATTCCAGTTCGCGGTGGAGTAGGAAATACGCAATGTCAAGCGTTTGTGCGATTGCGCTCCCTGAAAAACTCTCGATTGACGATGCTCAATCACAAGATGTTGCCTATTTTTGAGTCGAATTGGTTCAAATGCCCTGAAGAACACCCCATTCCGCGGCGACATAACCTTCTCTTGAAAATGGTTCGGGAGGGGCTGGCTCGAGGATATCGATCTTGTGGTTCAAAGGTCGTATGAACAGCAAGGAGCGGAGGATTCTGTCCGGAGCAGGAGAAATATCCAGCGTGATGAGCTTGTCCGGGTCTTGGGGATAGACCGCGTACCATCGGGAGCCTTCGAGAATCGGGATCCAATAATCGAGGAAGTCCTGCACCTCCCTTCCGACAAAGCCGATTCGTTCCAACAATTCTTGCATCGAGGCTTCGAATCGGGTGCCATCGAGCAGCCACCCTTGGGCGGTGGTCACCGTGGGGGGAAGACTTGCCTCGTAAAAAAGGTAACCGAAGGTGTCATCGATGATTCCCTCCGGGGAAACAAGAACATCCCAACCGTTGCCGTAATCAGGAACCGAGTCGATGATGGCGCCACCTTGGGGAAAACGCAACGACACGTGGAGCCGGGTGTTTTCGGTCGGATAAAGGTATAGGTTGGGCGCATCGGCTTGCATGGGTTCCTTGAAAGCCAGGTCGGCATAATCCGTGGCAGCCGTATTCACGAGGTCGAAGGAAAAGGGCATCCCCTGGTACGTAAAAGAGATCGTATAGTCGCCAAGCGGCATGTTTCGGATGCCATACCGGCCTTGGCTATCGGTTTGTAGCGTCCGGGAACCCCCCGTGGGGTCGATGAGGTTCACCGTAGCGTTATCGAAGTAACAATCGGCGAAGTAGCTTTGTTGAGCAAATATCACTCCTGCGAGCGCATTGGGTTCGTTGGGGACAGCATCGAGATCCACATCGATGCTCTCGCCCTTGTTGCAATGATACAACTCGGTATAATAGCCTTTGGCTGTTGCGTAGATATCATAAGAGGGAGGATCCGAATAAGGGTTTTGTTCGTCAATATCGATGACAATGCTGCCTTCGGTCGCGAGGGTGAGCGTATCGAGCAGCTCTCCCCATCCGTTGGAATAGACTTTTAACGTGATGTCCGTGGCGACCCCCGGTACGGGGGCGATGGGCTCACCGCCAGCCGTGCCGCTGCTCCCACCTAACCCACTGGCACCGCTGGAACCACTTGCTCCAGCGCTTCCTGCCTGGCCCACGCTTCCCGAGGCGCCACCGGCACCAGCAGGAGTGTCTTCCGATATCGAACCTGAGCAAGCTGCAAGACATACAACTAGGATCCCAGCGATTTCGTGGGCTGTGCGGATACGTGAACAGGCCATGGTAACCTCCCCGGAAGCAATCACCGGACAAACTGTAAAAGTGTACACGATGCCTTTGCTTCGGTCAAGGCAAGCGTTCGTCGGCGCCTACATCAGGTGTTGCGTCTCGTAAGTCTCCGTCGATATCTTCCGCGCACAGACCAGGACCCACGGATACCCCGTGGTCGATGGCGGAGGAGCCCGCTTTGAGATGCAAGTTGGCAGCGGCGACATCCTCGAATTGTGAAAGAGCCGCATTGTCGATATTTCCTTGCGATTCAGCGGAGGCACCGTCGCGCTCTCGCAGCGCATGGGTGGCGAGATTGTTGAGGATACGAATCCCGGTAGACGTGGAAAAGCGCCATTCAATCGCGGAAAATAGGCTGTTTGTAGCCACGATGGTGTTGTGGACGGCCACCGCGTTGCAGGCGGACCAGAGCCCGATTCCCGTATCGAAACCGTCTTGCGATGAGAATAACTCGGGGCGTTTTCCTACGATGAAGTTATTTCGAACGATCCCTCCGTAATGGTCGACATAGGCTCCGCCCGCGGCGGGGCAAGGATTGTCCGGGTAGGTTCGAGCAGAGCCGGAGGTGGCCATCCCAAGTCCCACTCCCCGGGCGTTGTCGACCAATACATTGCGCTCCACCATGGTATCCCGGCATCCGCGCCAAAAGTGGATGGCGTGTTCCGCCAAGCCGGATTCGCACCAAAAGCCCTCGATTTCATTGTCCCGAAGAAGCCATCCCCGGGCCTGATGGGCATCGACTCCCCCGGTATAGCAGTCGCTAACGTGCCCTCTTCCCGCATCGGTCATGACGATCCGGCTGCACGCGATCTCGCCGTCGTCAGCGAAATGGACCGGATTCGAGCTGGGATTGATTTTGATGGCCTGTTCGCGAGGGTCTGTGATGAATACGCGATAAATGCGTGTGTTGACCGTAGGGCCGGTGTCCGAACCGGTAACATGAATGGGGTGGGTAAAGGCACGGCGAATGGACAATTCGGCGATGGTCACGTCGGAAGCAGCAATGGTGACGATTTCGCTCGATTGATAACCGCCATCGAGTACGACATCTTCAGGATTTCCGCTTTCAGATCGCAGGGTTACGCCTGGAGCGCGGACCCATAGGTAGGCGCCTTCGAGGGCATAGGTTCCGCTCGCAAACACGAAAGTCTCATGAGGGGAGGCATTGAAAATGAGTGATTGGAGCTGGCCCGTCATGGCCGGGGTCACGAGGGTCGTTGCTCCGGTGGGAGGAGGCATCGGTTCACAAGTGCTTGCCGTGGAACCGCCTCCCGTGCCCCCGGTGTTCGAGCCCCCGCCCATGCCGCCGGTGCTCGCGCCCCCGGTGTTCGAGCCCCCGCCCATGCCGCCGGTGCTCGCGCCCCCGGTGTTCGAGCCTCCGCCCGTGCCGCCGGTGCTCGTGCCGCCGGTGTTCGAGCCTCCGCCCATGCCGCCGGTGCTCGTGCCTCCCGCGTTGGTTCCGCCCGCCCCTGCTGTCGGACTTCCCGCGGCGCCGGCTGCCCCTGCTGAACCTCCAGCAGCGCTGGAAGAATCGTTTTCGTCGGTCGAACAGGCGGCCAAGGCAGTGCCCACGGCACAAATCACAAATACAATCGCCCTCATCGAGTACCTCCTCGCGCTTTATCCGATGGGAGCGAAGGATACACCGGCTGGTGATTTCGAAGGGAAGGAATTTTTGCTGGTCTACGATTTCATGGTTGCCGCAGGGGTCAGGGCTTCGATGAGGAGCTGCTCGAGACATTCCGAGCGAAGCAACCCTTCCGGTTCATGGTGAACAGGTCTCGGCCATGCTATACTCGCTCACCGTGTTTCGAGTCGGTGGCCTTGCAATCGATTGGCTTGTCCTTGCGCTCTGCGTGGGCTGCGGCGAGGTGCCATCGGGATATGCGTCCAATGCAAAAAATTCTGATGCAGGTGCGGAAACAGGGGCCTGCGCGCCCAAAACCTGCGTGCAACTCGATGTAACCTGCGGACTGGTTCTCGATGGTTGCGGAGGGATGCTGGATTGCGGTACCTGCGCACAAGGTCAGACCTGTGGTGGCGCAGGTCCTAATAAATGCGGGATTGGAGTCTGCACCCCCAAAACCTGCGTGCAGCTTGGAGCTGCTTGTGGAAGCCTTTCCGATGGTTGCGCCAGCGTTGTCGATTGTGGTGAATGCGAGGACGGCAAAATTTGTGGAGGCGCGGGAATCCCGAACCAATGCGCTTGCGTGCCCCAGGTGACGTGCGCCTCGATGGGGGCCGAATGTGGCTCGATCGTGGACGACTGCGGCAACTCCTTGTCTTGTGGAACCTGCGGATCGGGATTGTATTGCGGTATCCAGACCGCCAATCGCTGCGATCCAGAGCCTTGCACGCCTGTGAGCTGCCAGATGTATGGGTTCGAATGTGGCATCATCGACGATGGTTGTGGCGGGACACTCGACTGCGGACCTTGTGCATCGACAGAGCTATGTTTTTCCAACGTTTGTTGCGTTTCCCATGCCTTTCAGCCTTGCACCTATTCGTGTCAGGTTCTGATGAAAACGGTTCTTGGTTATTCCCAATACGAGTCCGTGTGGTGCAGCAGTGAAGATCAATCGCTTGCTAGCATCGCCAATTGCTCCGAACCGGATCCGGACCCCTGCACGACCTACCATCTGGAGCCAAACTGTGGCCTCATTCCTGGCTATCGCTGGTGCGATGTGACCTGCTACCGCCATACGCAATGCGATGGAACCGCGGATTGCTACGGGAATTGCGGATGATGAGGGGATTGACCGTGTTCTTGGGGAAGCCACCCTAGACGATGTAGAAAATTGTTGCAAGTTGTTGCATGCTGAGGTAGGCACTCTTCCGGTCCGATGACACGAAAAAAACCGGAGTCTTCCTCTGATGACAGCGATTGGCTGACGACCGCGGAGGTGGCCGCCCTGCTGCGCGTTCATCCCAAACACGTGTACCGGCTGCTTCATCAAGGCATGCCCGCGCGTCGCGTGGGAGGACAATGGCGTTTTTCCCGCGATGCCATCCAACGGTGGGCGGATCAACGGGGAGAACCGTTGGCAGAAAGCTCATCAGGGACAGCGGCCACTACAACGACATTGATCGCGGCCGAAGCCAACGAGGTGTCGCGGGCGGTGGTAGCGGCCCTTGCGCAATCCACGGGGCTACGGCTTGCCACGGTCGCTTCCAGCACGACGGAAAGCATCGAAGCGCTTTCGTCTGGCGAAGTGACGGCTGCCATCGTTCGTGCCGTTGAGCCAGTGCAAGCAGCCTGTGCCACGGTTCGCATTGCGCTGGGCTCCCGTATCGTGGGGCTGTTGAAGCCTGTAGCAGCAACGACCGCAGAAGGGGTGGTGGCCATTCCGGCCACGCTAGCCTATCTACCCAAAAAGCGAACTGCACAAGATGTTGCGTGTTCATTCTTGCCCGTGGATGGGGAACTGGATGCTTGCGCATCGCTCATTCGAGGCGACGTGGATGCAGCGTTCGGTTCGGAGGCCGTGGCTCGGCAATTTGGGCTTGGTTTCGAACCTATCCTATCCGAGCCCTGGCAACTCGTCGTCCGTGTCGACGCCATGGAGGAGCCAGCCCTATCGCGCTTGTGCATTGCAGCCCAAACCGGATTGCAAACGCATCTGGAAAAGGTGCTGTCGGATGTGGCCGAGCATGGGGGGAGAATGCATCTGGAAAGAGGGATTCAGCCCGGGCCGTCGCAAGCGGTGGCGATAAGCGACACATGGGTTGCGGAAAAACCATCACGAAAAGCGCCGATGGCCGTGCGCTGGACCATTTTGGCGCGGGACCGAGCAGAGCAAATGCTTGATCTTGTTGATGTTTTACGGCATCGGGGAGTAAGTGTGGGCGGGTTTTTGCAACTTCCCTCCGGACCCGCTTCGGCCAAACCGATGGGCTATGACCTTTTCCGCCTTCGCCATCCGGAACGTCTCCCCATTGCCGAGCGAAACTTGACCGGCCGTCGGAACCAAGGAGAGCGGTTTTGCGAACTGACCTTTCATAAAAACGCGCTGGTTCGAGCTTGTGAATGGTTGCGGGAAGATGTGGAAACCTCGGATGTGCTCATCGTCGATGGCGTAGGGCGGCTCGAGCAGCGGGGCCAGGGGCTTTTCCCAGCCCTTGCCTGGGCGCGAATGCAGCCCCGGTCCACCATGATCGTGCTTTCGTCGCGATGGAACCGGGTTCCCCAGGTCACCCAGCGCCTGGCTCTTTCCGGACCTCAGGTGACGGAATTATCCTTTGGGCACCACGACGCGACCCCCCCGCATATCATCGAACATATTATGCGCGCTTGTAAAAAGTCACCTCGTTCCCACCGTGTTGTCGAGGGGTCATGACTGTCCAGCGTCACCTTCCCTCGACTCGGTGGTCGACTGCCATGGGCACGGGAAAGTCGTCGATTCTCCGACGCGCGGTGGCCGAGGCCATAGAAGCCGGGGAGCGTCCCATCACCTGGCTGCCAAACGTATCGGATGTAGGTCTTCGGACGGAACGAGTGCAATTTCCCGATATGGACGTGGCGACTCGTCTGGGAGCCGAGGTTTTTTCGGGAAAACTTATCCGAAACCTGTCATCCGGGGAGCGGCAACGGGTTCGGTTGGCCCTGGCGCTCTCGACCCAAGGGGGGCTCGTTGCCTTCGACGAGCCGTGTCGTCACCTGGACCCGGAGCATGTCGAGGCGTTGAGTCGTCTACTTCTCGATCGTGCGGGGTCGGGGACGAGGGTGTTGGTGTCGGATCTTCGTCGGCAGCTTTCGCCGGAGATATTTGAGGAGGATATCGGGGAAAACGGGGATGATGGGCCGGTGCGGCCGGTTTCGTCGCCCGAGGGCAGGGATTCGCTAGGAGTGGATATTCCCATCCCGTTTTCTAGGGCGTATCAGGGAAAACCGCGAGGAACCATGCGTCTGGAGCTGGAAAAAGGCTCGTTGATCGGGCTTCGCGGACGAAATGGCAGTGGCAAAACCAGTTTGCTCGAAGCGCTGGCGCGCGCTCTCCGTCAGGCAGGAAAGAGCGTGGGATATAGTCGTCAAGAGCCGGAGCATCAGGTATTTGCCTGCACGCCGAAAGCGGAGTTGAACGCGCTGTCGCATCGCTATCTATCTAAAAATATTGACGATTTCGCGAATCGGTTGGATATCGAATCATGGCTGGACACGCCCACGGTGCGGCTCCCTCTTGGGGTACTCAGTCTTCTCGGGACATGGATTGCGCTCGAGATGGGGCGTGATTGTGTGCTACTCGATGAGCCGAGTCAGGGGCTCGACCTGCGCCGGGCGCGAATTTTGGCGGAAGAATTGGCGGCTTTTGCCGGGCAAGGGGCGCGGATCGTGGTGGCCAGCCATGATCCAGAATTGATCCGGGTGGCGACTCGGACCTGGAGCGTACGTGAAGGAATCCTTGAAGTCGACGGTGAGCGATGAGAAACCTGGAAACCTATCGATTTTGGGGATATGCAGCAACGTTTGGTGCGCTGTGGGGAGCCGTGGAGATCACGGTCGGCTCGTTCCTTCACGCGCTAAGAATTCCTTTTAGCGGTGTAGTCTTGGCGGGGTTCGGCGCGGCGCTGCTCATTGCTTTGCGACGAGTCTTTCCGGTTCCCGGGGTGATGATAGCTGCAGGGTTGGTGTGCGCGGGCGTGAAATTGCTTTCTCCCGCCGGGGCTGTCGTGGGGCCCATGGTGGCGATACTGGCGGAATCGCTGTTGGTGGAGGCCACGGTTCGGTGGCGAGGAGCGACGATCCTTTCCGGTAGCGTGGCGGGAGCTTCGGCGGCTTTGTGGTCGGTGCTCCAAAAACTCGTGACCCAGACGTTATTCTTCGGGATGCCGGTATTGGGGATTTACCAAGGGATCGCGCGGCAGGCCGAACGGACCCTGCGTCTGCCTGCCTCGGAGGGACTCGCGGCTGTCGGGCTATTTCTTTCCATCGTGGTCATTGGTGGCGCAATGTTTGGTGTCGTCGGAGCATGGGTGGGAAAGGCCACGTGCCGTCGACTCGTTCAGGCGGAATCATGAACTTCGGACGTCTCTCGCTGCTCGTTGCCGTCGCGTTGCTCGTGGGATTGCTGCTCGTCCCGGCGGTGTGGCATCTGCCCATCGGCATCGCGGGATGGTGGATCTTGCGTTGGGGGGCCCGAGACGTCCACCGCAATCTGGGTCGACCATGGCGATGGCTGCAAGTGTTATTCGTATTGACTGTCTTGGGAGGTTTTTTCGGCCCCGCGGACACGCAATGGCTTTCCGTTTCGTGGTCTTGGGCAGGTGTCCTTGCGGGTTGCACCATGGTCGTTCGAGCTTTTGCGCTGGTTTCACTTATGTCTCTCATCACTTCCGTGCTCCCCGTTCGTCGCTGGGTCGAACGGGTTCAGCATCCAGTCCTGCGAAGACTCATCGAGGTTGTCGTGGTCGCGGCGAATCTCGTTCCGGTGCAACTCAACGCTCTGGGGGTTGCCTCGATGACCTTGAAAGAGCGACGCCCCGGTTTACTCAATTTTCCCCTGAGAATCTGGCTACTTGCCGTGCATAGCGCGTTGCACGCCGCCATGCTCGCGGAAAGCGTGGCCTTGGATATGGCCATTGCCGCCCATAACGCGAGTGATCAAGGAAAGATATCGTCATGAAGTTCCCTTTGCATTTGGTTCTGTTCGCCGTAACGATGGGGCTTACTGCCGCCTGTGGAGATGAGCAATCGGTTGACTCGGGTCAGCCGTCGCCATCGAACGACGGCGCAACCGGAGTGATCGTCACGGTGACGTTGGAGAATAAGTCGGTTCCGGTGGATCTGGGAACCCTGGGGACAACGGCTTATAAAGGGGTCGAATTGGTCAAGCTCTCAGATGTCTGGGCAGCCTCCGGAATTGGGGTGGATCCAACGACTCTCGAGTTCGAATTTGTGTCGGCCGATGGGTTCCGGCCATCGAGCAAAGGATGCGATGACCTTGCGGGAAGCAACATCGACAAAGGGTTCATCCATCCAACGAGCCGCAACATAACGTGGGATGAAACACTCGGATTACGAGGTTGTTATGCGGTGAACGATACGGAGCAGATGAACGGGCACGTACCGGAGAAAAAGACTGGCGACACGGACGCTGCCGATCGATGAAACGCGCTGCGGCCGTCGGGGTATTGCTTGCTTTTCTGGGGACGGCAAACGCCTGGAGCCATCCTTCGGCTCCGGATAGTGACGAGGCCTTGCCCGAGGACGAAGAGGATCCATCCGGGGAAGAACCTCGTCCTCTGGAAGTCGTGGTGCAGGGGCGCCGTCCGGGAACTCGTGGAACGAGCGTGCAAAAACTCGGTGCCTCGACCCTTCGGCAATGGGGAACCACGAGTGTTTCGGAGGCGTTGGAACGATTGCCGTCCGCGGTAGCCGCATCGGGTGGCCGTGGGGAAAGGATCATATCGTTGCGGGGCTTCGATCAGCGTCAGATATTGATAACGATTGATGGCGCACCGATCCAGGTCCCGTACGATGGGCAGCTCGACTTGGGGAAATTCCCGCTTGGATTGGTGGATCACGTGACGGTCGTGAAAGGGTCTGGGTCGTTGTTGCTGGGTCCCAATGGTTTGGGGGGAGCGGTAGACGTGGCAACGCGACGCGCCGGCGAGGGGCCTATGCTTTCTCTGGCGGCGGAGACGGCTCCATTTTCGGCGGAACGGCTTTCGGCCGTCGCCTCGGGAAATCAAGGGCCGGTGGGCCTGCTTGCGGGGGCGGCTTACGAAAACGTATTGTATTATCCGCTTTCCGATTCGTTTGCGCCAACGTTCAATGAAGGAGGTGGGCGACGAGAAAACTCGGATCGTCGAAGCCTGTCTTTCCTTGGGAAGGCGCGATGGCAGGTGGATGAGGAACAGGAGGTGGCGGCGAGTCTTTGGCGTCTCGATGGCCGATTTGGGGTGCCTCCCGGGGTTTACGACCTGAGTCGTCGATTTTGGAGGTGGACTGATTGGCATGTGGATACGTATACGGTGGCCCATGGTTATCGAGGAGAGCATCTGACGACGGACGAGACGCTATATATCAGTATGGTGGGCAATACCCTGGATATCTACGATGGAGCCGATTACCATTGGCAGGAGCTTCCGGCATCGGGAACGAGCGTCTACGACGATCGCGTGATGGGTGGAAATGCCCGAATTGCTTATAGATTTTCTTGTCGGGACCGTTGTGTGACGGCCCGAGGTTGGGTGGGGGGGAAGCGAGATATCCATCGTGCTCGGGACAAGGATGACGCGCCGTGGATAGAGGTGGGAACGACGACGATATCGGTAGCGGGGCAGGTGGACGGTCCTTTGGGGGAGCCGGCGTCGTGGCTTGTGGGCACGCAGGTGGACGCGGAGTTTCCGGATGCCATTGCATCAGGTGTTGCGCCAAAATCGGCCATGGGGGTAGGACCGATGGCGGCGTTGAATTGGCAGCCAGGCAGGATGCTCGACATGACGGCAAGTGTCGCGCATCGAACTCGTTTCCCGACTCTCAAAGAGAGGTTCAGCTCGGCTTTTGGGTTGCTTGCGCCGAATCCCGCGTTGTCTCCGGAAAGGGCCACGAACACAAGCGTAGACGCAACGTTTCGTCCGATCGAAGGGCTTCGGGTCGATGTGGGGATATTCGAATCCGAGGTGACGGACCTTGTGGTGCAGGTGCCTCGGGAACAAGGCATGTTGCAATGGCAGAATACTGGACGGGCTCGCATCTATGGTATCGAATCCGTTCTGCTCACGCGCCCCACGCCAGGGCTCGAAATGTGGGGGGGGTGGGCCGCGATGAATACGCGAAGGCTTGACGGTCCGGCCGAACGGATTGCCTATCGTCCGGAGCATAAAGCGACGGTTGCGATTTCCTGGCTTCCTGTTTCCTGGCTACACTTGACGTTGATGGGTCGTTATGTTGGGGCTCAATATTTCCAGAACCCAGACACATCGCGGTGGGGGCGTCTGGGCAGCTCTCGGATGCTCGACGCGCGGCTGGAGGTTCTCCCCCTCGAGTCGCTTCGGTTATGGGTACGGGGCACGAATCTTACGGACGCGAACGTGCAAGGCCACTATTCGTATCCGGAACCGGGGCGCCAGGTTTTCACCGGCCTTTCCCTCGAATGGCCTGAAAAAAAGAGCGATCAGGGATGGACGATGTGAAAAGGACCAGGCGGGTGTTTTCGCGTTCATGGCTCTTGGGGAGCTTGGGAAGGACGGTCATGAGCGCATAGGACGTTTGAATCGGGGCGCGGTATTCCGTCGAGAACAATCCTGAACGATTCGTCGCCGTTGCTGCTACCATGGCTTTTCGGTTGTGCGAATCGGAGGAGGAAATGGGCAATTTGGTCGATTACGAAACGGATCGCGGCATAGCTATCATCACGCTTCGCGATCCTCCCGTGAATAGTTTCACGCACGAGATGCTGTCGGAGTTGGATAGCTACGTATTGGACGCGCGCTTTGATGATGATGTCAGGGTGATTGTGGTTACGGGACACGGAGAAAACTACTTTTCCGCGGGGGCCAATATCACGATGCTGCGGGAAGTCGATCCGGCGTTTCGAAAGAATTTTTTCCTTTTTGCTGCGGAAACCATGAGTCGAATTGAAAACACCCCCAAGGTGGTGTTGGCTGCGCTGAACGGTCATGCGGTCAGTGGAGGATTCGAAATCGCGCTGGCTTGTGACTTTCGTATTGCGAGAGCGCAGGCGGGAAGCGTTGGATTTCCCGAAATCCATCTGGGACTCATCCCAGGAGCGGGAGGAATTCAACGGCTGGCTCGCATGGTAGGAAAAGGGCCGGCCATGCAATTGGTCCTCGAGGGGGAGAAGCTACCTTTCGAAAATGCCCATCAACTCGGATTGATTCACCAGGTCTGGGAAACCGCCACGCACGCGGAGTTCATGGCAAATGTCATCGAGTATGCGCGTCGTTTCGCTTCCTCCGACAAGGCTCCGTTGGCGCTATGCAAGGCGAAACGGGCAGTGCAGGCGGCGTATGAGAATTCGATCGATCAAGGACTTGTCGTGGAACGGTCCCTGCTGGCGCCGCTGCTATCCTCTGAAGACTTGCAAGAAGGTCTTGCTGCCTGGTGCGAAAAACGCGCTGCGGAGTTCCAAGGCAAGTAGTTTCTTGACGCCGGGCCGTTCTGTTGGCTCTATCTCGCCATGAAACAAGAGCAACTCGAAGCGTTTCTGGCTTCTGTATCCGCGACGGTGGGAGAACAAGGGTGGCATGAAGTCGCCGCGGAACAACATATCACCTTGTACGCTGGCCACGATGGTGTGGGTTTGACCGTTGGCAAAGTGGAGGCAATCCAGATCGAAGGCGATCAGCTTCGGGCAAGAACGCGAAAGGGTGAAACGTACCTGCTTGCGTTATCCGATGTATTTGCGACCGCGGTGGAAGCACCGAAAAACAACGAAAGAAAAGCGGGGTTCGCCGCGGATCGATAGAGGCTTGGCAACGCTTCCCTGGCGTCTCATCGCAACCTTCGTCGCTGCCTTCGATTTCGCACGAATGGCTTTGTTCGGGCGATGGCTCGGCTGGTTTGTGGGTTCATTTCTGCGTATCCGTCGCGTGCATGTCAGAAACGCGATGCGGCTTGCGGGGCTAGACGCTTCCCGTTCTCGCGTGAATCGTGTGTATCAACAGCTTGGAACGGGCGTTTTCGAATTGCTGTGGGCAGCGGGTAAAGCCCCTTCGGAAAGTGCAGTCCTCGTTCGTGTGGATGATTGGCATCAAGTCGAAAGGGCGTTGTCGAAGGGTAGGGGAGTCGTGGTGGCGACGGCCCACACGGGCAATTGGGACCTGGCAGCTTGTGCGATTGCGCAGCGGATTTCCCTCACCGTGATCACAAAACACCTTTCTTGGCGATCGCTCGATCGCTACTGGCAATCGTTGCGTGCCGTTCGTGGTGTCGACTTGATCGATGCCGCTGGCGCTTTACGAAAAACGAAGGAACGTTTGGCCCAGGGGGGAGCGGTGGTTTTTCTCGTCGACCAGGCTCCCCATCGATCGACCGGCGTTGTTCGTTTTCCCTTTCTTGGACAGATGGCCGAGCATGACGCCACATTTGCCATGGTCGCGGCGCGTTATCGGGTACCCGTTCTTCTTGCTTTGCCGAAACGATCTGCCGATGGAACGCACGAAGTATGCGTGGAATGGATCAGCGATGCGCCGCCACGAGGATCGAAAACGTGGGTCGTGCAAGTCACACGTGCTGTGTCTGCCAAACTCGAAACGTTTGTGGAGCAGCATCCGGAGCAGTGGCTATGGCTGCACCGTCGTTGGAAGATGCATGCATCGAATCCGCCCCGCGGGGAAACGGACGCCCAACCTTCGGCCGGACGACGTAATTAACGTTTATTTACATACACTTATCTTATTCTGGCCTTTTGTGTTTCGGCGGCGAGCGGAGCAATCGACCAATGTCATGGCAGATAGAGGGTCGAGGGTTTCGTGGGGAGCGAGCGTCTTATGTTGTGAGCGACAACAATTCTTTTCATCCATTCACGTAGGAGGTCATGATGGAGCAGCGTCTCGACTACAAAGCAGCATCCCCCTCAGCGTTCAAAGCCATGCTCGATTTCGAAATGCAAGTTCACAAACTTGGTTTGGAGGAATCTTTGCTCGAGCTTGTCAAGACGCGGGTTTCGCAGATCAACGGTTGTGCATGGTGTGTGGACATGCACACGAAGGACGCACGAGCGCGTGGTGAGACGGAGCAGCGGCTGTATCTGCTTTCCGTATGGCGTGAGGCTCCTTGTTTCAGTGAGCGAGAGCGGGCTGCTCTGGCATGGGCCGAGGCGATTACGTTGGTGGGAGCAGAGGGGATTTCCGATGGTCTTTATGCGAAAACCCGGGAACAATTCGATGAAAAATCCATCGTGGATTTGACGATGGCCATTATTTCGATCAATGGTTGGAATCGATTGAACGTTGCTTTTCGCACGAAGGTAGGGGATTACGTGAGCCCTGACGGTGGGGTGCGATAGAGGGCCGAGTCGCTAAAAGCAACCGATCCCAGCATCTCCGGCGGGAGCGCAAGGAGCACCATAGTTGCCTTTGGCGTAGATGGCGGGTTTGATATAAGGCGTTTTGGTAGCGAGATCGCCAAAAATCGGCTGAACGATGCATTCCGTATCGCCGCAGGGACCTTCGACTGCCATGACGTCCGCCACCATCCAGAACGCATTGTTGTTGCTATCGTCTCCTTGGCAGTCTGACGCTTTGAAGGTAACGGGGGCATTGTATCCGGTGGGGCCGAGTTGGGCGACTTGGGCTCCCGCACAATAAATCGTAACGGTAGGATGCAGGTCCCCAGCGTAGCAATGGCCGTAATAATGCACTCCGATTCGCGTCCATAAGCCAAAGGGAGGTTCATCGATATTGACGTTTTCGGGTGCGCAGAAATCCGGATCTTGCGGATCGGTTTTGGTGTTGTCACACACTACGTTATCGAGGTCGAGTCGTGGATTGTGACAGCCTTTTTTGAACACCCGCCATTCATCCCCGGCTCCACGGGGAGCTTGATAACACGTGTAGATGGGGTCATTGGGATTGTAGGGAAGCCGGTAGGTCCAGTTGTGCGGATAGGCATCATCGAAGAACCACTTCGGCGCCGCCATCATCGGCATGGCGATGGCAAAGTTGCTCGCGGTGCAATTCGCGTAATAGCAATCATCCTGGGGAGCCATGGGTTGCAGTGGATTCATGAACCACTTGGTTTGCACACCCGGTTTGTGGACGTGTAAGTCGAGGTCAGGGCCAAAGGTTCCATTCGGTTTGCCTTCGGAATCCGTTCCCGCCCTACCTTCTCCTTGATGGTCCCAGTTCAGTTCCACCCGCAATCCGGTCGCACCCACATAAAGCGAAAACGTGCATGTCGCCTTTCCTCCGGCGCCGTCGTCTTTCGAATACAGCACCTCATATTGTCCAAGCTGAAGAGGCGTATAGGTCGCGTTTGGACTGTTGGGCTCTTGCACATGAGGACAATTGGCTGGTGGAATGCTCGATGGGCACGTGACTTCGAAGCTTTCTCCCGTCGCTCCCTGACCGAATGTTCCCGTTCCATCCTTCAAATGAACCGTGGTGAAAGGAGCCACGCTCAAGTCATGACATCCTTGAGGAATGTTCTGATTGAGGCAGTTGTCGATCGCGTCGGCATGAAATCCACCGATACAAGGCCCCCAGGTGCCCGTCTCTCCACACTTCTGAACACCGTCTTTGCAAGCTCCTTTGTTGCGCGACGCCGGATCGCCTTTGAAACACCAATGAGAAAGACCTGGTGTGCATGGGCATCCTTCATCCACTTGCCCATTACAATTGTCGTCGTATCCGAGATGCTGGGGATCGCAAAGCTCCGTGTTTCCACACTCCGACCCACAGATATTGATGGGTGTTTCGTTGACGACATCCGTCAGCGAACCATCCGTGACAAATAATCCGTCTGTCGAACTGTCGGTACTCGAACCTCCAGAACCCGCTGAAGCATCCGTGACGTCATCTCCAGCCTCCGCAATGCCGCCACCGGTTCCGCTGTACTTGTCTTGGCTACTGTTGGCACTGCAACTGGATATCAACGCCACCATGCCGCACGATGCCAATCCCCATGCCGCAAGCTTGTTCATGAAGGACATGCGAACCTCCGATCGTATCTGGTTATGCCTCGATTGTCCGGCAGATTCACGCACAATCGTGCTTGGCAGTCTCCAAGGGCAGGCCGACCTGCATTGAAATGGAGGGGCGAAAAGCGATAGGCAAAGGACAACGGCAGGCGATCGACTCGATCCTAGCGTGACATCCGCCGCTCATATCCCACAGTCCTGCTGGCATCCTTTCGTGCTATTGTCGCCCCGTGTTGCGCTCTTTTCTTCTCGCGATCGCCGTGGCCTTGGCTCCGATGCAGTGCCAGGGCAGCGAAGACCCTTCGTTGCAACGGACCGAAAACCCCGGCGAGGCCTTATACGATCTTGCACAAGAGTTTCGGGCGAAAGGGCAGTCGAAAGCATATGAAGATACGCTGCGCTTTCTCATCGCCCGGTATCCGTCGAGCCGTCGTGCCGTAACCGCACGTTCGGAACTCGAAGCGCTTAAGTGAACCGTCTGCTTCCCCTTTGCCCTTCTCGTGTCCTCGCATTACGCTTGCCCCCATGTCGAACCGAAAAAAGGTGGACCACCTTCGCGCGCAAATGGCGGATACGGACAAGGAAGTGCTCCGTCTTCTCGAGATTCGGGCGAAAATGGCGCGAGACGTAGGAACGCTCATCAAAGACGATCCGTCGGCTAGCCATGGCCTCGACCGAACGTATTTCGATGACTTGATTGCGCACGGCACCGGCGAGCTTCCGGATGAAAGCGTGAAGCAGATTTTCAAAGCCATTTATGCGGCTTGTGCTTCTCTCGAAAGACCTGCTCGTGTGGCTGTCGTAGGTGTCGAAGGATCGCTCGGGTATGTGGCCGCTCGACAGGTTTTCGGAGGTGGCGCTCAACCATCGTTTTGCGATTCACCATCGGCGGCGCTCGAAGAAGTGACTCGTGGACGCGCCGAATTTGCTTTGGTTCCTTTCGAGTCCTCCCATGAAGGAACGGTGGTGAGCAGCATTTTGGCCCTCATGCAAACGGATCTGGTGGTGTCGGCCATCTGCGAACTCGCGGCCGGAGTTGCCTTGCTCAATCACACCGGCAATCCCGAAGACATCGAAAAAATATACGCGACGGCCCATGATCGCGTTCATTGCGAATCGTTCCTTCACAAGCGAATTCCGCGCGCCACGATCATCGATGTCCGTTCTCCGGCCATTGGCTGCCGGTTCGCGGTGGAAGATCATGGGGGAGCGACGATTGCTCACGAACAGATGGGCGATATTCATGGATTGACGATCGCCATCGCCAATATTGGAGAGCAGCATGACCTTCGAATGCGGTACGCCGTGGTAGGAACACGGCTATCCTCACGCACCGGAAAAGACACCACGTCCATTGTCTTTACGCTCAATGATCAACCAGGAGCCTTGGCGGCTGTCCTCAATGACTTCGCAACACGCGGCATCAATGTGAAAAGCATCATGTCGCGACCTGTTCCCGGAGAGAAATGGGACTACGTTTTTTATCTCGACGTGCATGGTCATGCCTCGGATCGAGGGTTGGTCATCGCTCTGGACGAAATCCGTAAATATACGAAATTAATGAAGATTATTGGTTCTTTTTCCACCCATTGCTGAAGCATAACCCTTCGATGGGGGCCCTATCATGACTCGACAATTGGAATTGAAAACGGTTGTAAGGCACTGGATTTTCCTTACTCTCGCCATCTTGGTTTTCACGCTGACGGCATGCACGAAAAAGGGGGATAGCATTGTCCTTGCCGGCGATGGAACGCGATTGTCGTCGGAGGAGATCGATCGCGATCCGCTGGCGCTGCTACCATCGGGTGTTGCGGGCTTGGTTCACATCGATGCGCGAACCGCGCTGCAATCCGAGCTTGGTCGCCCCACCACCAAACTGATTCAATCCATGATGCCATTGGGTCCGGAGTCGAATTTCGATCCGGGACGCGATGTTCGTCGTGTCATCGTGGGCCTGTATTCGCTGCAAGGCGCAGATGTTGCCGTGGTCGTGCAAGGTAGTTTCGATCCCGACGCGATACGCATGGCTGCTTCGAGCGGACGTCCGACGGCTCTTGGCGTTCCCCTCACACGGCTCGAATACGCCAACAACGATTTATTTGTGGCTGGCGATGTCGGATTCGTGGTCGTCACCAAACAAACCCTCATCCTGGGCAACGAAACTGGTATCCGTCGAACGCTAGACCGGATACGGGACAAACGCGTTCGTCGCGATGTTCCTGATTGGATGGCATCGCTCATCGACGACCCCAAAGCTTCGGTGGTGGCCGTAGCGGATTTGAGCACGGATCCCATTGTCCACAGCGCCGCACAACAAACGCCCTTTCTCCATGGACTGACGGTCGTTCGCATTCTCGGTAATTTCGAGCCTCCCGGGCTGAATCTCGCTGGTACTTTCACCTATCCGGATGCCAGCGCCGCCCAAACGGCAAGCACCTCCCTGGAACAAATCGCGCAACTTTCGTCGTATGCCCGACTGTTGTCGCTTCTCGGCATTCAACCGCCCATTCAAGATTTGAAAGTTCGCGTCGTCGATCAGGATGTTCAATTCATCGCGGCGATCAACGTTCAGGGAGCAAGTTCCTTGATGGAATGGTGGGCCAGTTCGTTGCGTCGATGAGGAGGAAACCGTGACATCGTATCATGTCGTTACGATCGATGGTCCTGCGGGAGCGGGAAAGTCCACACTCGCGTGTGCGTTGGCCTCTCGTCTTGGATACGTATACCTTGACACCGGTGCCATCTACCGTGCCCTCGCTCTGGCTTGCCAGCGCGCTTCGGTACCATGGTGTTCGGAGGCCCAGGTTCATCAAGTGGCGATTGATTTGGTGAGCCGCAATCGAATTCGATTCTTGAAACAACAAGGGGACCAACGACTGTATCTCGATGACGAAGACGTCTCCGATGCCATTCGTACTCCGGAAGTGAGTAGTGGCGCGAGCACGGTGTCAGCCCATCCCGATGTTCGCACGGCATTGCTGTCGTTGCAGCGGGAGGTAGCCAACCAAAGCAATGTGGTGGTGGAAGGGCGAGATACCGGCACGGTCGTATTTCCAAAAGCCGAGGTGAAGTTTTTTCTAACAGCTTCTCTCGAACAGCGCGCCAAGCGGCGTTTCGAGGAACTGACGGCAAAAGGTGTGGTCGTCAACTACGACGACACACTGATCGCGATGAGGGAGCGAGACGAACGCGATGAGAAACGCGCCGCAGCTCCGTTGCGTCGTGCCGACGATGCCATCGAGTTGGACACCACGCCCATGACGATCGAACAGGTGCTTGGTTTCATGATCGAGCATGTTCGCAAGCGGATTTTATAACGATCCATGACAGGTGTTGCGCGTGTCACCATTTGGGCAGGCTTTCTGATCGGTGCCTTGGCATGCACGCCGTCTCCACCCCAAGATATTCCCAAAGGATGGACACCAACGCTCGAACAGTTGATTCCGGCGGATGTCGATCTCGTGGTTCGGGTCGACTTGGAAACGACTCGCCAACAAGGCGTTTACACGTTGTTTCTGTCTTTGGTGGAACAGTCGGGTCTATCGTCATCCGTATTTGATCTGATCGCAGGCTGTGGGAGCGACGCCACGACCGCTACCTTTGCCTTGCGCTACGGTCCCGATGTCACCGATGGCGATCTGATGGTCGTGTTTGCTGGTTCGAGGCAATCCTACGGGATTCCTTGCGGCGCCGTTGGGTGGAAATCTGCGGGGAAGAAACGTGATCTACAATTGTTCGAACCGCAATCGTCATCGTCGGAGCGTACCGCGGCCGCCCTCATGATTCGTTCGGATTCGGGACAGATCATGCTGGTGACTCCAGGTCAATTGGACTCGCTGATCCGTTTGCTGAAAGATGGACCGGATATGGATCGCACTACTATTTCCGACCATAAGGCGACGACAACGATTCATATCCATCGTCCGATGGTGCCAGAAGCCTGGAAAAGCAAAGCGCCGTCGCTTGCACGAGTGGCGCGAGGTCTGCGTCAGGCGCAAGTTAGGTTGTTGGTGGCTCGTGCGCAGGAGGTGTCCGTGCAGGCTGATTTCGTTTATCACGATGATTCGGCGGCGCTTCAGGCAGGACAACTCCTCGAACGTGTGCGTGACGCGCTCCTGGCGGCCGACTCGGAAGTGTCGAATATTATTGGACAATCTGCTCACGCCACCCTGCGTGGCGATAACCTCCACGTAGAATTCCTCGTGCCTTTACCCACTGCCGATTCACCGTAGCCCGTCAGGAATCGTCGTTCTCAAGGTTGTTCGCGTTCGATGACGCGATCGATCGCACTTTCCAATCGCGCGATGCGGGCGTCGAGACGACGCTGTCGTAGGTATCCCGTCAAGACGAAGATCATGAGAATCATCCAAACGAAGGCGTATGCTTCGATCATCAGCACGGTGCCATCGCGCTGGGGTGCGGCTTGTTCTACAGGCCGAAACTCGCCAGGAATGGTTGAAGATACCGTGGGAGTGGCTTGCGAGGTCGCGTGGTGAGTCATCCCTACGACTCCTCCCCGACATTGAATTCAAGAGCTTCTTTTTCCAAGCGGCGTAGGCGTGCTTCCGTGGACCAAAGGCGAAACCGAAACCAAAGAAGCGTTCCTGCCAGGAAGGTAAACGTCAGCATGGCGATGATGAAGGTGATTCGCATGTCCACATGCTGAAGACCTCCACCTTGTCCTGTGACGACTTCGGGATGTTGTCCGCTCCATTTTCGAACGGAAAAATGGATGAGGGGAAGGTTCAGCGCTCCAAGAAAACCAAGGGTAGCCGCGAACTTACGCTCGCCCTCTCCACCTCCGCCAAAGGAACGTAACAACAGGTAAGCAACGTAAACCAACACCGACAATAGGGAGGTCGTCAGCCGAGGCTCCCATGTCCAATAATGTCCCCAAGCTTTGACGGCCCATAAAGGTCCTGTGGCAAGAACGACGGCGCCAAACGCCACGGCCACTTCTGCACCCGCGCGCGCCAATGCATCGCGACGGTCACTGATTCGAAAAAGATAGGCAGTCGAACCGAGAAAACACGCGGTCGCGCCCAGGTACATGGCGTACGCGGAAGGTACGTGGAAATAAAATATTTTTTGAACGATTCCCATCTGCGCTTCCACCGGTGTGCGCAAAAAAATCAAGTGGACCGTGATGAGAACGCCAAGCGTTGCCAACGTGAGTAACGAAACGAAAGCGATATCGAGCAAGCGAGCTGAGGATCGAGCAGATGCACAGGACTTCATGAGGACATGCATTTCGAACGCGCGAGGCCCGAACCTTCGTATCAGGCCCTACGATTCTTGCGGTGAGATGAGGAGGAGTTCTCCGTCGAAGTCTTCGTTTTACGACGCCGTGATTTGCTTGGCCTTCCGTCACATGCTTCGTCGAGCCAGGTAAGAAGCGCGCGCTGCTCACTCGTTCCTCCTTGTCGAAGGGCACGCCGCAGTAGCTTTCGCGCGTCTTCGGTTTTTCCGACACGCCCTAACACATGCGCGTAAGAGGAAGCAATTTCGGTCTCCTGGGGCTCCATTCGATGGGCAAAGGCGAGCAAAGGGAGACCTTCGTTGGGCCGATCGAGCACAACATCGAGCAAATGGCCTAGATTATGGGCATACCAAGGATTCCGGGGCGAGATCGCGATCGCCTTGCGATACGCGCGTTCGGCAGCACGGTAATGGGACATGAGGCTCATGGCGAGTGCCAGCAATGCCCAGCCTTGATCGTCATTGGGATTCGCTGCAATGAGACGACGAGCCGAAAGTGCGGCTTTCCATGGTTCCGTTTCGACCGTCAATTCCGCGAGATGCCGATGCGCGAAAAGGGCATCCTCGCTATCGGGAGGAGCCATTTTCAAGAGACGCCGCAGCATAGCGATGAGGTCATGGGGTTGCACGGATTGGCGCATTACGCACTCTGCACTGTGTCGGAGCTTTTTGACCTCCAGGTCTTGCGCGTCCTTGCCCATAATCAATAGATACCTTCGCAATAGCGTTCGTGCAACGCGTACTAGTCTTCTCGCATCCTGGCCCTGGCGGCGGTGGCTACACGATCGCCGAAGGCTCGCCCTTGAATGGCGCGCACGGCATCGTCGATGACTTCAGCTCGAACAGCGATGAACGTATGCTTGTCCCGAATTCGAATGCGGCCAATATCCGCTCGTTGAATCCCTCGCGCCTCAGCAAGAACAGCCACGAAATCTCCAGGACGCACCCCGTCTCTGCGGCCGACGTTGACGAACACCTCGAGTTCGTCTTGCTCATCGAAATCATCCTCCGAAGGCGGTAGTTCCGCTCCTTTTTCTGGGAGTATCGGTTGGTCATCGTTGTCTTCGGCAGGAGGAAACCAATCGGCCAACGCAGCATGGCCCACGGGTTGTTCTTGCTGTTGCTTTTGCTGAATGTCCCGGATCAAATCGAGATCCTCCTGTGTCATGGGAGAGATCTCGTATCGCGGCAAATCCATTTCGGGCACAGTACGATGCTTTCCTGTTGGTTCCTCGTCTTCGAAACCATGCGAATCATGAGCGGAATCATCGCGCTCGGGGGAGTCGTCGTTCGCATCACTCTCAACCGCGTGCCCCAAATCAACTTCCGGCTCGGCCGGAGGGTCCGTGGGCAAGTCATCATCGTCTTTGGGTTGATCTTCAGCCCTTGGATACTCCTGGGTTGGCGGCGAATCGACCGAATCTTCGTCCTGCTCCGGTTCTTCGACGGGTCGTTGCTCTGACGACGGCGGAAGAGGAGGGGTGTGTTGTTTCCTGGAAGCGTCCGCAGAAGCTTCGCGTATTTTTTCATCAGAGGATTCGTCAGGAGCATGGACCTTGACAGGCGCGGGCCGTTTGGCTCGACGCGCTTCTGCGGCTTCTTCCTCGGATTTCAGCCGATCTCCGAGATGGTTGCGCAACAATCCGGCGATGATGAATTCACTTCGATCGTGGGTGAGAAGCCTACGCGCAAGCGCCATGTCGTCGGGATGCGGCTGCGAAGAAAACGCTTCATTCAACAGGGAAATCACATCCGCGTGAGCGCGCGTTTTCAACTCCCCTTCCGACGGAAGCTGTTTTTCGAAGGGGCGAATTTTATAGGTAAGACGAAGATAATAGAGCGCGCCGATATCATGGGGCGTGATCAAACTCAGGGCGGTTCCCGTTCGTCCCATCCTTCCTGTTCGCCCTGTTCGATGAACGTAGGTTTCCGCCGAGTCCGGGAAGTCGAAGTTGATGACGTGAGTCAGATGCGAGATGTCGATGCCACGAGCGGCAACGTCCGTGGCCACGAGCAAGCGAAGGTGACCTTCTTTGCTGCGCGTCATCACCTTCTCTCGATCGGATTGGGGAAGATCCCCATTGAGCCAATCGGCATCGTAGCCAGCGCGTTGAAGCATACCGGCCACCCGCTCCGTGTCATCGCGCGTGTTGCAAAATATGAGAGCACTTTCAGGGTTTTCCACCTCTAACAGCCGCAACAAGGCATCGCTTTTGTCTTTTTGAACGAAGTACACGAAGTGCAGAATCTCGAGAGCCCCTACCTGATCACCCGATAAGTAAATGAATCGCGGGTCATGCAATCGCGATGATGCCATTTTTACGATTTCGGGAGGTAACGTCGCGGAAAACAAAAGCGTCTGACGCGGCTCCGGAAGATGATCCACAATGGCATTGAGTTCCCGTTCGAACCCCATCGACAGCATCTCGTCGGATTCGTCCAAAATCAATATGCGAAGATGCTGGGTTTGCAGCGTTCCCCTTCGAAGATGGTCGAGAACACGCCCAGGCGTACCCACGACGATTTGAGCGCCGCCTTGCAGCGCGTCTATCTGACGTTGTATGGGCGCGCCGCCATATACTGTGGCAGAACGGATGTCGCGCTTGCTTCCAATCCGTTCGATCTCTCGCGATACTTGTAACGCCAACTCCCGAGTCGGTGTCAGCACCAACGCCTGGGGTGATCGGACACTGCGCTTGATCATCCGGTCGACCAAAGGGATACCGAATGCCGCAGTTTTTCCTGTTCCCGTCCTAGCTTGCACCACCACGTCCAACCCGCGGACCGCTGGATCGTATACGGCATGCTGTACGGGCGCCGGATGCGTGTATCCCATCTCGGCCAAGGCATGCTTGACGTCGTCATTCAGGGGCATCTGCTCGAACGAAGGCAGTTGCGGTGTATCTTCAATCTGAACGTGTTCGGAAGCTTCAGTCATAGGTTTTCTCGCGACGATCGAGGTCGTTGGAAGTAAAAGACAGCACGGGACAAAACCAGCCGTAGACCGTAGCTAGCCCTTGGCGTCGATGGATCGCAAGAGGCTTTGCTGTAAACCGGCGAAAAGATGGTTAGGGCCAAGATTCTCGTTGCGTTGAAGAGGATAGGGAAGGGGAGGCGGGTCGACGAAGCAAGGATGCGGCTTTGCGGCGGATGTCGGATAACTCGATGGCGTCGCGCCGCACGGCGTGTTCTTCGGCAAAACCCAAGTGAATGACCGCATCCAAGGCTTCGAGACGGTCCGGTTGGCCCGCACAGGCGCGTTCGATATCTCCGCGGCGAGACCACTCTGGTTCGAGAGACGCGCGAAATAGCGCGACTGCTTTCGTTTCGGTTTCATGGGACGTGGCCGCCGCTGAACGGGCACGTTCCACGGCAGCCATCAACGATTCGATTCCTCGGTCACAATCAATCGGCGTGCTCGACGAAATTCCACCAAGCCTTCCCACCGCCTGCGTCGTAATCTGCACGGTGCAAACGGCAATGACCACGACCACAAACACGAAATACCCGATCATCACTCCACGACGACCCTTTTTTCGGGCGTTTCGTTCTTGCCGGTCCTGCCGGTCTTGCATCATCAAAGCCTTGTGACCCCAAGCACGATGAATTGTCAACGGTATTAGAAATACCGCGTCCAGTCCCTAGCTTTCGACAAAGCAAGCGCGAGTCACGCATCCGCGATCAATCGTCGTCTCCGCTCAACAAGAACGGAATCCAGGCCGCATATATTTTCGCCATCTCTCCGCGTCGCGTGTAGCCAGCAAGCCCGTACATCACCTTCCACCAATGCCCATCGGGCGTCTCCCCATAAGAAAACGCCGGGAAGAAGTGAAACTGCCAGTCTAGCCCCGTTCGCAACTTTCGCTCTTGATAATAGGTATTCAGCAGCAATTGGGAGACGGAATTCCCATCGTCGAACCGCCAAAACACCGGGAACGCAACCGTGCTCCTGCTTTTGGGCGAAGCGAAATCCCAGAATATCGGCGCTACGACGAGATGGGTGCGGTCTTGATTACGCCCCATGTATAGCACCGGATGGATATTCGTTTCCCATCCCGTAAGCCCTCGAGAATGCTGAAATAGCGGCGTTATCCACGTCGTTTTTTTGATCCCGAAACGGTTGAAGTGCCCCCAAAGTGGAAAGACCGCCAAGTCCCGCTGACGGGGACTCACCGATCGGTAAAGCAACGGCAACAACAGGTGCGTGTCCTCGCCAATATCCGGATCATGATAATGCCAATACAATGGCGTTATCATATCCAACTCCGTTCGACCCCGGTAACGTGCGTAACCCCACGTAACGAAAGTCTTTTCTCCCTTGTCCCCCGTCGAGGTCATATACAGCGGGTTGACGAATAAGGAAGAGCGTCCCTTGTGTCCGTAATGGAAAACCGGAAATAGGGTGACGTGGTCTTCATCCTCTCCCCATAGATGATAGAACAACGGAAGGACATGAAACGCGCTGCGTTCGCGCGTGTGGCTCCACAACAAGGGGCCCCACAAATTCAACGATTTTTCGCCGATGTCATCGTATCGGTAATAATGCAAAAGCGGAGGAATGAGTTCGTATTCCGAGGTTTCGGAGCGACCGTAGAAGTACAGGGGCGCGATTCCGAAATCGATGTCCCGCGCGGAACTCAGGCTGCACGAAGATCCCCCTTTCCACGAGCAATACCCCGGCCCCACCAAGTTGAATCCACTGGTATGGGTCTGCGAGGTGAAGGTGAGCAAAGGCGGAATATGTAAATAAGATCCGTCCTTTCGTGTCCCCTGAAAGACCAAAGGCGCGAGCCAATGATCCGATTCCCCGGGCGCTTTTCGCCACGCGAGAGGTCCGATCACATGGGTACGACTCTCATTTTCGCGCATGTTCCAATACAAGGGAAAGACGACATCCGCATCCACGTTGGGACTGCGCCTGCGATAATAAAAAGGTGAGATAAAAGAGGCCGTGTCTTTGGGCTGCTCGCGTTCGAGCCAGAAAGGAAACACCGTGCGAAAACGGTATTGGCCGCTTTTTTCCTGATAATAAGGGCCGTACCAGGAATAGGTGGTCTCGGTATCGCGTCCCAGTTCGAACTCATTATCCGCGTCCGAACCGATCGTCTTTTTCACGACCTTGGACAGCTTCAGCGGGTCTTCTGGAATCGAGGCTTCGAGAGAGGGAAGCACTCCAAGTTCCTCTCCTCCCGAAGCCGCATGCGTAGCCGGTGCATTGGGCTGCGCTGTAGGAGTCGCCCCCGCGGCAGGTGGAGGCCCGTCCTCCCCAAGACCTGGCATTCCCATCTGCGCCGAGGCTGTCTCCGCTGCCAGCCCCATGCTTGCCACAAGCAGCCACCTGAGATTCCGTTTGGGCGTCAAGCTGCGCCTCCGGTCATCATGGGCTGTTGCAATACGTCGAGCAGCCGATGCATGAGTTCTTCTCTTGCCACAAGAACTTGCGAACGAGCAGCGAGATCTTTGAGTTGTACCTTTTGCGACTCCAACTCTTCCTGTCCAAGCACCAAACACACCCGCGCGCCGCGAGCATTCGCGCGTCGTAACATGGCCTTGAGCGAAGTCGATGCGCCCCCTCGACCATCGAGTTCGACGCAAATGCCATGATCTCGGAGTTCTCGCGCCATGAGCAACGCTTCTGACGCCGCCTGCGGACCGATCGGAGCGATCACCACCAAAGGTGGAGAGGCTAGTTCGGCAACGTCCATCGCCAACAGGATACGTTCCACGCCAAGCGCAAATCCGATTGCTGGTGTGGACGGCCCTCCCATCTGTTGCACGAGATTGTCGTATCGTCCTCCTCCCCCCAGCGCGTTTTGCGCTCCGACTTGACCCGCCTGGCTTCGTAGCTCGAATAGGGTTCGCGTGTAATAATCGAGCCCCCGAACCAACGTCGGATCCACGCGATACGGAGTGCCGAGACGGTCGAGTTGGGAGCACAGCCTGTCGAAATGCTCCCGGTCGTCTTGCGTCAACACTTCGATGATCGATGGCAATCCCTCGAGTGCCGCAATGTCTCGTTCGTCCTTCGAGTCAAGGATGCGAAGAGGATTGGATGACAGACGTCGGATCGAATCCTCGCTCAACCGTGCTTTTCGTGGCTCGAGATGGTCCACGATGATCTGGCGATAACGGGGACGAGTATCGGCGCCCCCCAGAGAATTGATGACGATCTCGAGGTCCGAGATGCCGAGCCTCATGAATAATCCGTGCAACATATCGATCATTTCGGCGTCGCATACAGAACCCGCGTCACCAAATAATTCACACCCGAGTTGATGGAACTGACGGTACCGTCCTCGCGCGGGGCGCTCTCCGCGAAACATCGGCCCCAAGTAATACCAGCGCGTGACCGGTTCCTTTTGATGGATGTGGTGCTCCACATAGGCTCGGACCGCGCTCGCTGTCCCTTCCGGCCGCACCGTCAACGCTTCGCCGTGGCGCTCGAACGAATACATCTCCTTTTCAACGATATCCGTCGCTTCTCCGATGGAGCGTGTGAACAAGGCGGTGGATTCGATGATGGGTGTTCGCACCTCACCGTAACCATGACGCTCCGCCACAACGCGGAATTCTCGCTCGAGATGATGCCAGCGGACCATCTCGTCCGGAAGGATGTCGTTCATCCCTTTGACGGCTCGGTAGTTCATTGACTGGGCGGCTTATGGACGGTGCAAGCGGACGGGTCAAGCAAGGAACAACGTGAACGTGATCTACCCGGCGCATATCGTCATTCTCGAGCCCCATGATTGTGGTAGATCCCCCGATTATGCGTGTTGCGGCCCTCGACTTGGGCAAAGTGCGCGTTGGATTGGCCGTCACCGATGAAATCGGCGCCATGGCGCACCCGCGTCCGCCCCTCGATGCCCGGGTCCGTAGCGATCTGTTGCGAAAAATCAAAGACTTTGCTGAACAAGAATCGGTGGACCACTTCGTGGTGGGACTGCCTTTGGACCCGGCTGGACAACGCGGACCCGCGGCGCGAAAAGCGATGGCCTTTGCTCAGCAACTGTTTGAATTTACAGGTATTAATGTCGTTCTTTGGGATGAACGCTTCTCGACTTCCGAGGCCACTCGACGACTTCGAGAAGGTGGGCATCGCGCCCGTGAGTCCCGTGCAAAAATCGATAGTGCCGCGGCCTGTCTCATTCTACAGGCATGGCTCGATAGTCAGTCTGGGAGAGCACGGTGAGCGGAAGCGCGAAAGAACCTCGACCCAAGCGAAAGCCACGGTCCACCCCCTCGCCCAAAGGCTCCGGAAGCCCAAAGCATTCCCAATCCCGGCCATCGAAAAATTCCCGGCTACCTCAACCCCATCGCGAAAACAAACGCGCTGATACCCCAGCCCGCCGGCGGACCGTGGTTCGTTCGAAGTGGTTCAAAGCCGCCTTGGCCACTGTCTCTTCGCTGATGATTCTGAGCATGGGCTTCGTTGCGTTCCTCTTGCTTCCTTGCCATGGCGATGGTTCTTCGGTGGAAGTCGAATGGGACGCTCCGGAATCCGCCAGCGAAGCCGCCGACCTGCTCGCTCGTGCAGGCTTGGTGCGATCCGTTTGGCTCATGGCACTTTATCTACGCGTGGATGGACATTGGGATCGAATCGATTCCGGCATCCATTTGTTGCAAAACGACATGGCACCGCGGACTTTGTTGCGACGCTTGCGCCGATTGCAGGGCGGCGCTGAGGTTCGTGTCATCATTCCGGAAGGATTCGATACGTTCGATGTGGCACGCCGCCTTCAGGAAAGCGGCGTGTGCAGCCAGCGCGCGTTGCTCAAAGCCGCTCACGATGCCACCTTGATGGCCGAATTGCGCCTGCCCGTCAAAGATGCCGAAGGCTACTTATTTCCCGCAACCTACGCGTTCGTACGAAATCAATCCCCGTCGTCCATCGTGCGTCGCATGGTCAATGAGGCGATCAAACGCCACGCGGGGCTGTTCGATGAGCATCCCGAGGCGTTGAAAACCCTACACGACGACCTGGGATGGAACCGTCATGACATTCTCATTCTTGCGTCGATGGTCGAAAAAGAGGCTGCGGTGGACGAAGAACGACCATTGATCGCCAGCGTGTTTTTGAATCGGATGCGCAGTGCGAGTTTTCGACCGAAACAACGGCTACAAAGCGATCCTACGGCTCGATACGGTTGTTTGCTGGACCCTTTGAAAATTCCCACCTGTGCCGGCGCGGAAAAAGGTGTCACGGGGCCCATGGTGCGAGACCCAGCCAACCCTTACAGCACCTACGCCCACGCGGGACTTCCGCCCGGACCCATCTGCAATCCAGGAGAACGCTCCTTGCTCGCCGTTCTCACCCCGGCCATTACCAACTATCTTTTTTTCGTTGCCAGAGGTAATGGCAGACACTCGTTCAGCGAATCGTTCGAATCCCACCGCGACGCAATCCGCGACGCGCAATCCAATCCACGATGATGCAACCGCCTTCTCCTCCCTTGCCTGAAGTCAACTTCGAGCACCTTCGGCTGCTTTCCATTTTTTATTATGTCCTGGGTGCCATCTACGTCATGGTCGCTCTCATACCTTTAATTCATCTGAGCGTCGGTATTGCGATCGTAACGGGTGTGCTTCACTCACCACCTGACACCATCCCTCTCGGTTGGATGTTCATCGGCCTGGCTGCCGTAGTCGTCATCGTCGGACAAACGTATGCCATCTGCATGCTGTTGACAGGGCGCTACCTGGCCGCACACAAGGCTTGGAAGTTTTGTTACGTTGTCGCAGCGGTCAATTGCATGAATGTGCCGTTAGGCACCGTACTTGGAATTTTGTCGTTGATTCAGCTTTCGAAACCGGAAGTCAAAGCTCTGTTCTCACGGAACCAATCAGCTTCCAAACTCATGATGGATGGCTGAGCAGCACCGAGGAATGCGAATCAGTCAATCATGATTCATGTCCGGCTGCGCACGGCGTCTTGTACGATCGTATCGAGTTGCGAGCGAGTGGGATTCCATCCAAGCACGTTGCGAGCCCGATTCGATGACGCCACCAACGAAGGAGGATCGCCATCGCGTCTCGGTCCGATATGATAGGGAACCGCTTTGCCAAGCACATCACTCACAGCGTCGATGATCTGACGTACCGAATAACCATTGCCCGTTCCGAGGTTCAACGACAACGTGGGGGTATCGTTGCGAAGTTTCTCGATCGCCAGCCAATGCGCTTCGGCCAAGTCCATCACGTGAATATAGTCACGCACACAAGTGCCATCCGGCGTGCTCCAATCATCGCCGAACACCGTTAGTTCCGGACGACGTCCCAAGCCGGCATCGATGGCGAGCGGGATGAGATGGGTTTCCGGATCATGACGTTCCGCCAGGGTACCATCCGCATGCGCTCCGGCCGCGTTGAAGTATCGCAAACAAGCCACGCGAAGCCCGTACGCTCGCGCATAATCTCTCGCCGCCATTTCCACGATGAGTTTGGTGGCTCCATAGGGATTGATGGGCTCCTTGGGGTGATCTTCGTCGATGGGAACACGAATGGGGTTTCCGTAGACCGCAGCGCTCGACGAAAACACGAACGTTTTCACGCCCGATCGGACTATTTCATCAAGAAATGCAATGGTTTGCGAAACATTGACCCCATAGTATCGATCAGGCGATCGCATCGATTCACCGACTTGAATCAATCCAGCGAAATCCACGACGGCTTCGGGGGCGACTTCTTCGAGGACGGATCTCACTGCCGCGCGATCGCCGATGGCACAACGAACCAGAGGAACGTGGTCAGGGATAGCCTCGGCGAAACCCGTGCTGAGATCGTCGAGAACCACCGCGGACTCGCCATGCTCTTCGAGGCAACGCACGAAATGAGATCCGATGTAGCCTGCTCCACCCGCAACCAGAACTGTCATGGTGAGGTCTTGTACCAAAGAGCAGAGCGACAAACCAAGGTCTGTCGACCATGGGTCAATCCCCATGCATCAAACTGGCTGACCCTTGGCGCGTCCCATGACCGCGCGAACACATTGCTCCAGGCATTCGCCAAGTTTTCTCGGCGAAAAGACCCGCTGAACCATGTGCTGCGCACGCGCGCCATAAGCTCGTCGTGGACCTGGGCTCGATAGCAACGAAGCGGCCCCTGCTGCAAAGGTCAATGCCGAGTCGAATACGCATTCTTTGCCAATCGCATCGAGTACTGGCTGCAAATCGGTACTGCCCGCATGAATCAGCGTTGGGCATCCTTGCATCCACGCGGATAACAAGCCCGTGGATAATCGAATACAGGGATCCGCATGCACTACCGCCAAGGCATGGCGCATCAAGGATTCGCGAGCCGTATCGTCCACCGGTCCCAGCGATACGACGCCATTGCCTGGGTCGTGGGGGAATCTGTCGTCACCCGCAAGAACGAGCCGAACGTTTTTTGCGCTCATCCGTTCGGAACGGTCGTCTTCGAAGGAAGTATCCCCGTGTGCTTGACGAAACAATTGGAACGCTTCGAGCAACCGATCCGCCGCGGGGCTGTAATGTCCGAACGCAAGAAGAAAAGGGCCGTCGACCAGCGTCAGTCGCTTCGAACGATAAGATGGGGAAGGAAGCGGATCGGGGGCCGCACCGATCACGAAAGTCGGACAAGACCACGGATACTCTGTCGCGGTTCGTAATCGTTTTTCTTCTGCAGAAGAAGCCAGTGCGACCCCGCGCGCCTGCCGAAGCAGGGTTGCGGCTTGCTTTCCTTGGTGGGTTCGATCCTCCCACGGTGCCGGACAAAGCACGGCGTTACGTACACGGCCCATCCCTTCGGATACCAAGTACCCCCACGCCCCCGTGAAAAAAACGGCATCGAAAAGAGGTCCGAATTGGTCGAGATAAGGGCGATACCCCGGACAGACCGGACCCACCGAATGGCCCCACACTTTCGCTGCTAGGGTATTGTACGACGCGAGCCACTTCGCGGGACGGTCCAGTCGATGCACGAGGCGCTGTTCGAGACGGAAGCGAACCACGGAAAGCGAATCGATGGTCGACTCCCCTTCGGCGACATCGTTGTTCCATTGTCCTGGGTAACGGCTGCACGTGGTCAGCACGGTGACGTCGTGTCCTCGTTCTGCCAACGCGGTAGCCATGGCGCGTGTGCGAAGGCAAATTTCGCTCACGTCGTCCAAGGCATATCGTTCGAGCACAAATGCTACTTTGGCGTTCGTGACGACATCCATGGTATGGTTGGTTCATGCCTTGGAATTGCGGTTAGGGTCAACGCGGTGGGGACGAAGGGGCAGTTTTCACCGACAACAGAACAGGAAGGCGAACGGGGCAGGGGAGAGATGGCAGAAGCGAAGGAACTGGGCAACGGTTAAATATACCGATACGTAATATATTATAACGCGATCGTGAAAGGGAACGGACCTTCCGTTTTCACACATGAAATCGTCTTGAGGGATGGTGTTATCGGATCTTCTTTCTGTTTGAACGGTTGGCTTCGGTTGGGAGGACGGCCCATAAGTTGCAGAACACGGGGCACTTCCTACGAGGTGAATCCCATGACGACCTTGCTCCAGACTCGGGCCGAATTCGGGCGGTTCCGTCCGATTGCTGAAATAGGACGCGGCGGCATGGCCGAAGTCCACCTCGCTCATACGCAAGGACCGGTTGGTTTTCATAAGTTGGTGGTCCTCAAACTCGTTCGAGAACACCTTGCGGAAGATCCAGATGCCAAAACCATGCTTATGGACGAGGCTCGTCTGGCAGGGCGTCTCAATCATCCCAATGTTGTGCAAACTCTTGAAGTTACTGAAATTGGAGCAAGTCCGGTCATTGTCATGGAATATTTAGAAGGACAGTCATTTTCGGCTATCCTTCGACGTGCGCAAGCGGAGGGCAAGCCGCTGGATCTGGCCGCCTGCCTCCACATCGTTTGCGAAGCTCTCCAAGGGATCCATTACGCCCACCAACTCAAGGACTTCGATGGTTCTGCCCTTAACCTC
Organism: Deltaproteobacteria bacterium ADurb.Bin207; assembly: GCA_002070115.1. GTDB lineage: Bacteria > Myxococcota_A > Polyangia > Polyangiales > Polyangiaceae > MWCO01. The sequence continues at coordinate 47,724 of MWCO01000016.1, read as the reverse complement.
GTTCATCGCGACGTTTCGCCTCACAATATTTTCGTGACGTATGACGGGCGGGTCAAAGTGCTCGATTTTGGCATCGCCAAAGCGGCCATTACGCAGTCAGAAACCAGGGCGGGTGTGCTCAAAGGTAAAGTGGCTTATATGGCCCCAGAACAAGCGCTGGGCATGAAGGTCGACCATAGAGCCGACATTTATGCGATGGGAGCTGTATTATGGCAAATCGTCACGGGACGCGCGCTTTGGAAAGAGTTGCCCGAAGGCCAGGCCCTTTATAAACTCGTTCAAGGCAATGTGCCTCGTCCCAGCACCATCAATCCCGATGTCGACCCTCGTCTCGAATCGTGTTGTATGAAAGCCTTGTCTACGGCGCCGGAGGATCGTTACCCCAACGCTTTGGCTCTCGCTGAAGATCTGGAAAGCATCTTGGATTCGTTAGGACGTCCCTCCACGCGATCGCTCGGCGTGGTGGTTGAGGGACTATTCGACGATGTTCGAAAAGAAACCCAGGCGCTCATCGAAAAGCAACTCAAGCAGCACGCCCATGGTTCCGAGGATCAATCATCCCCGAAGCTCATGGCGAGCGGCGGTTGGCATAGAACGGCCTTCCGAAGTGAAAGCGCCGTGGAAACGGGCGATGAGTCCGCCTCTCGGGCACGGGTTTCTAGCGCTGCACCCATTATTGTAAGTTCCGGTGTGCTTCCGCCAAAACGCAATCGTTGGATCGTTGCCGCCGCAAGCGCCGGGGCTCTTGTCGTGGCTTTCGGGCTGTGGACAGCACTCAAGCCTCAGCAGCCCCCTGTTGCTCAAACTGCCCCATCCGCTGTGCCTTCCTCGCAAGTGATGGTGGCAATAGCGGCATCCCCTTCTGCGGAGCCTGTCCAAACCTCCGTGGAGATTACCGTTTCGCCAGATAGCGCGAGGGTCTTCGTCGACGATGTGGAAGTCAAGGAGCGACCAGCGCGTGTGTCTTTCGAGCGCGCGGACAGTCTGCACCGGATTCGAGCGGAGGCCGAAGGTTACAAAACTCAGCAATTGGAGGTGCAAGCCGATTCGCCAAAGTCGATTCAACTGCAACTTGCGGAAATGCCTCGTACGGTGGTTGCCAGCTCGGACGTCAAAACGAGACCCGCTCGAACGACCAAATCGGATACTGCTCGGGAAACTGCTGCTGATATCGTCGTCCCACCGCCTCCCGCGGCTGTCCCCCCTGCGCCGCCCCCGGATCGTCAACCTGCCGATTCCGCGCGTGACCGGATCAAGAACCTCGATCGAACGACCCCGTGGTAATATCGCGGATTTGCCTGCTGACAGAGCTACTGCCTGGCGAGCCATCGGGTTGTTCGAAGAGTCCTATCGTGAAAAATGCTGTACTCTCTTCGAAAACGAGCTAGGGAATTTTCTGATCAATCTCATCCAATAAGACGAGATAACCTTAGAACAAAGGTGTTACTTCAGCCCACCTTGTCGAAGACATATCCGCTTTTGCGAAGCGCCGACTCCTGTTCATCTCCCATCATTATCCGGTTGCCCCCGATGGTGCCCACGGAAACCGCGGCCTAGCGTCGAACCTACTCACGCTGACGGTTGCGCATCCATTGCCCATCTGCGCCAAACACAGCGGAGCATGAACCGAACGGATTCCGTATCGAGCGGGCTGGTTCCGTCGTGGGATTCCGTCGAGGGTTGGCTGCCATGAACATGAACCCACTGGAAGTGAAAGCGAAGCAGGGGCAAGGTAACTATACGGAAATTATAATTAAAATTGGAAGCACGGTCGTTGGGACGCGGTTCGATGAACTCATTCCTTGCCATTTTCCGATACAGACAAGCCAACCCGTATACGTAGAAATCCCCCCAAGCGGGTCGAAAGGTTCGACTTCAAGCTTTTTCGCGGAAACCGCCGCATCTTCGTTTCCAGAAAACGACTACCCCCATTCGATTCGTTTTCCCCTTTACCAACGGCAAGAGAATATTTCGCTCTGCCATTGGGAGGCTTTCGTTTCGGATGCAAGTATGGCGTTGAGCCAAGTTCCCGTCATCGCCATCGCGGCCGGCGCGCTCTGCTTGGAAGCAGATGCAGTGGTACGGAAGTATTCCGTTCTGCCGGTATGGAACGACACATCGAGCGTCCTGGTCCGTCTCGCCGTGATGCAAAACCAACTATCGGAAGCTTCCCTCAACCCCCCATGGCAGATGACCGTATCGGAGGGCATGCCCCTTTGCATGGGCATGGAGCAATTCGAGAACAATCTCGCCGCTGCTGACGGTAACCCACAAAGCCCCTTCGAACTTCACTTTACACCTTGGTTGCTTGGCGCTCGTCTGCTAGGCAGCGAGGGCAAACCAATCGCCCATCGCGTCTGGCAGCGCGCGTGGACATTCGATAGTGCCGAGGAATTTTTTGCTGCCCTTCGTCGAATCACCGGCAGCTTACGGGGGACCGTTCTCCCCAAGGATGCAGCCTAATTCGGACCGTTCATCAACAAGGAGCCAGTTTCATGCATATCGTCATCCCGAAGGAAATCCTGAATGCTGAGAAACGCGTAGCCGCCATTCCTGAAACCGTAAAGAAGTACGTCGCCAAAGGCTTCACCGTCACCGTCGAATCCGGCGCAGGCGCCGGTGTGTTCATCACCGACGAAGAGTACGCCGCTGCCGGTGCGAAGATTGAGAAGGATGTCGAGAAGCTTTTCGCCAGCGCTGAGGTCATCCTCAAGGTCAAGCAACCGATCTTCAACACTGCTGTCAACAAGCACGAGGTCGAGATGATGCCGAAGGGGTCGACGTTGGTCACCTTCCTTCATCCCGCCGCTCCCGATAGCCACGACATGGTTCGCATGCTTCGCGATCGTGGTGTCACGGCCTTCACTATGGACGGCATTCCGCGTATCTCCCGTGCGCAGCGAATGGATGCGCTCACCTCCATGAGCACCGTCACCGGCTATCGCGCCGTACTCGATGGCGCGGAACTTCTCCCGCGCTTTTTGCCGATGATCGGCACCGCCATTGGCCCGATCAAGCCCGCCAATGCTCTCGTCGTTGGTGCTGGTGTCGTCGGTCTTCAAGCCATTGCAACGGCCAAGCGTCTTGGTGCCGTGGTCAAGGCGTGGGATATCCGTGAGGCGGCTCGCACCGAGGCGGGAAGCCTTGGCGCCAAGGTTGTTGGATTCGATGTGCCCAAGGAGCTTGCCATTGCTGAAGGTGGTTATGCGAAGCTGCTTCCTCCGGACTGGTTGAAAAAAGAACAGGAAGCGATCATGGACGTCGTTGCGGAGTCCGATCTCATCGTGCTGTCCGCTCTCGTTCCTGGAACGCTCGCTCCCACCATCGTGACCAAGGAAGCGGTCGAGCGCATGAAGCCCGGATCCGTGATCATCGATGTTTCCATTGACCAAGGCGGCAACTGCGCGCTGACCAAACCGGGTCAGGAAATACTGCACAACAACGTGCGCGTTTGCGGTGTGCAGAACATCCCCGGCCGGATGGCGATGCATGCAACCTGGCTGTACGCGAACAACATGTTCTACTACATCGACAACCTGTATAAGAAGGTGCCGGGCGGCCCCGATCTCGAGGACGAGATCCCGCGCACTTCACTCGTAACGATGCAAGGCAAGATTGTGTACCAACCCGCGCTCGACGCGATGGGCGGGCGTTGATCCCATAACCTTGGCAACCCGGAGGATGTGTCATGACCGAGTTGGCATTGATGTTAGTTGTATTCATTCTGTCGTTCGTCATCGGCTACGTGCTCATATCGCGCGTGCCACCGCTTCTGCACACGCCGTTGATGTCGATGACCAACGCCATCTCGGCCGTGACCATCCTCGGCGCGCTCTTGCTGTTTGCGCAACCGTCGATGGATCTCGACGAAAAAGTACTTGGCGCCATTGCGCTCATCACGGCCGCCTTCAACTTGGTCGGTGGCTTCGTGATTACAGACCGCATGACAGGGCTCTTCAAATCGCACCATGAGCCCAGTGGAGGAGGGGGCAAAAAATGACCAAGCAACCTATTGCCCTTTGCTTCACCAGCAACGACCTTGGCGTGTTTCGAGGAGTTCATCATGGCTGACATGGACCCAGTCAAGATCCTAATCGATGTCGGAATCATCGCATTGCTCATCGTCGGTATCTCACAGTTCCGAACGCCTCGTGGCGCGCGACGTGGTAACGCCACGGCAGCGTTGGCGCTACTTCTGGCGATTGTCCTCGTGTTGTACCGCAACGATATCGTGGACGTCGGCATCCTCGCCGTCTCCCTGATCATCGGTGGGCTCGTCGGTACTTTCATTGCCATGAAAGTCACGATGATCCAAATCCCTGCCATGGTAGCTTTCCAGCACGGCGCGGGAGGTATCGCTGCTTGTGCCATCGCTTACGTGGAGTTGACCCGTGCTACGCCCCCCACCCCCGTTGGCGAAGTCTCCGGCTATCTCGGGCTGACCATCGGAGCGGCAACCTTTAGCGGCAGTATGCTCGCCAGCGCCAAATTGGCTGGAAAACTGAGGCAAACCCCGACCGTATTGTCCGGCCATAACGCGATCCTGCTTGCCATGCTCGCCGCCATCATTGGTCTGTGCGTCTACGCCTCCACGGGTGTTGGCGTGCCCGAAGCGGCGACGACACTTTCCGCTGCCCTTGTCGGAGCCCTGGTCCTCTCCGTCGCGCTTGGTTACACCTTTGCCGTCCGAATCGGCGGCGCGGACATGCCGGTTCTCATCTCGTTTTTGAACGCTACTGCCGGTCTTGCGGCTGCCTTCTGCGGTGTCGTCATCCAAAACCAACTGCTCATCGCTTGCGGTGCCACCGTCGCTGCTTCCGGTTCGATCCTCACCGCCATCATGTGCAAGGCGATGAACCGCAGCTTCATCAAAGTCCTTTCCGGCGGAAAAATGGCTGTCGCTGCATTGCCCGCCAAAAAGACGGAACCCAAACCCAAGAAAGAAGAAGCGCCCGAGGCTGCTGAACCAGCATCGGCTGACACCGATGACAAGCCCTCTGAGGAAATCGAGAAGAAAGAAGAGCAGGCGAAGCCGGAGACCAAGGCTGAGCCCAAAACCCGCACACCGGAAGAAGCGATGGCAGAGGCCAAAACCGCCCTGCGGGAAGCCGAAAGCGTCATCATCGTTCCCGGCTACGGCATGGCCCTGGCGCGCGCGCAATTCCAAGTCGCTTCTCTTTCGAAAAAGCTCGAGCAAATGGGCAAAAAAGTCGCCTTCGGGATCCATCCGGTGGCTGGTCGTATGCCCGGACACATGAACGTGCTGCTCGCCGAAGCCGATGTCGACTACGACTTGCTGAAAGAAATGGACGAAATCAACGAGTCTTTCGCCAGCACCGATGTCGTGCTCGTCATTGGTGCCTGCGACGTCGTCAACCCGGCTGCCATCAACATGCCCGATACTCCCATCTCTGGCATGCCCATCCTCAATGCGCATGAGGCCAAGCGCGTCCTTGTGTGCAACCTCGATGAGAAACCGGGCTACTCGGGCGTTCCAAACTCTCTTTACGAAGAGGAAACGACCCTTTTGCTTTTCGGCGACGCCAATGCAAGCGTCACCGAATTGCTCGGAAGCCTTTCCTGAGGTTGTGTGGATAGCGAGGTCATCATGATTACGATCCAGCAGTTGAGCGACAAACTTCTTCGTGCTGAGTATGCCGTTCGTGGACCGATCGTCATTCGCGCCCAGGAACTCGAGGCCCAGGGCCGGAAAATCATTTACTGCAATATCGGGAACCCTCAGGCCCTCAAGCAGCCGCCGCTCACGTTCATGCGGCAAATCCTGTCTCTCGTCGAATACCCTGAATTACTGACGAAAGCACAGGAGCTATATCCCAAGGATGTCGTCGAGCGAGCGCGTGATATTCTGACAAAAAATCCTTCGGGAACCGGTGCTTATACCCAAAGCGCGGGTATTCCTTTCATTCGGAAAGCGGTCGCGGACTTCATTGCAAACCGCGACGGCATCCCCGCGAATCCGGCGAACGTGATTTTGACGGACGGGGCGAGCAAAGGAGCGCAAGCGGTGCTCACGGCGCTGCTTCGGTCTCCCAAGGATGGATTCATGATTCCCATCCCCCAATACCCTCTGTATAGCGCAAGCTTGACGCTCTATGGCGGCGAACAGATTGGGTATTATCTCGATGAAGAGAATGGGTGGCAGCTCAATGAGACCATTCTTACGCAGAGCTTGAATCAGGCGAAGAGCAAGGGAATCAACCCGGTCGGTCTCGTGGTGATCAATCCCGGCAACCCGACGGGTGCAGTCCTGTCGCAAGAAAACATCGCCATGATCATCAAGTTCGCCCGGCAGCACAAACTCGCATTGATTGCCGACGAAGTGTACCAAGAAAACGTATATGCCACAGACCGGGAGTTCCACTCCTTCGCCAAGGTCATGCATGCGCTTGGAGATACGGACACGCCGCTGTTCAGCCTGCACTCGGTTTCCAAGGGATTTCTTGGGGAATGCGGCCATCGCGGCGGTTACCTCGAAATGCGCAACATCCCCGAAAACGTTTTGGCAGAGTTCATCAAACTACAGTCCATCAGCCTGTGCGCCAACGTTCCCGGACAACTCGTTACTTACCTCATGGTGGCTCCCCCCAAGCCAGGGGATGCGAGTCATGAATTGTACGTTCGTGAACGCGACTCCATCTTGCGCGATCTCAAAGAAAAAGCGACCTTGCTCGGCCAGGGTATTCAACAAGTCCCCGGAATGTTTGTCGATATTCCGCAAGGGGCCATGTATGCCTTCGTTCGTTTCGAATTGCCACACAAGCCAGGGGTTGACCCCACCCAGATGTCGGCGGACCAACGGGAAAAGTACGAAGCGGAACGCGACAATGCCTACTGCCTCGCTCTGTTGGAAGAGACCGGCATCTGTGTGGTGCCCGGATCAGGCTTCGGACAACGGGCAGGAACGCTCCACTTCCGGACGACATTCTTGCCGCCCCGCGACGAGATGGAAGACCTGGTCAAACACCTCGGCGGCTTCCATGTTCGTTACGTCGAAAAACTCCGCTCCTCAGCTTCTTGATAGCTGACAATTCCTAACACAGCCTTTGCAGTCACCTACTGGGCACGTCGGCCGTACACGATCGACCCCTTGCCCTTGTGCCCCATCATCGAAGCTCAAGCGGCAGCGAAGACGTAAGACATTGATATTTCTACGTATTTATACGATATGGTCGAGCTATCAGGGAAGGGGAGGGGGTGGTTTCATCACGTGGAGAATGGAGCGGGCCAGTCGACGGACCGCATACGCTTCGAAGTCATCGACGGGATCGAGGTCTTTGGGAAACACTTCGAGAACGCTTTGCAAGTAGTTGCACGCAACCTCGAAGGCTTGCTCCGATGCACTTTCTTCCAAGCGATCTGCGCCATGAACGAGGTGCATCCACCGATCGAGCCGAGGCTCCATGCTCATCCAGCGCCTCCAAGAGATGAAGATATCAGAGGTAGGATTCGCGATAGGCGACAGGAACGGAGGCAGCGCCATCCCAAACGACTTGACGGAAATGGTCAGGATCCGTGTTCCGTTCCGTATTGACGAGCAGCACCTGGGAATTGTGGTTTAGACCGAGACGTTCGCGAAGCGGACGATATTCTTCTCGACGCAACACGAACATCAGTGCTCCGAGCGTAACGGCACCGGATTCACCGGAAATGACCGTCGGGTCGCCCGCGAGTGGCATGCCCAATACACGCATGCCTTTGCCCGCGACATAGTCCGGGCACTTGAGGAAGATATCTGCCGTATCGCGCAGGATTTGCCAGGCGATTGGATTGGGGTCTCCACAAGCCAACCCTGCCATGATGGTATCGAGATCGCCCGGAAACGAACGTGGTTGGCCATCGTTGGCTTCGAGCGAAGCGTACAAGCAAGCCGCTCGTTCAGGCTCGACTACTACGATCTTGGGTCGCGCATTTCGATAAAGATTGGCATAAAAAGCTGCCGCTGCCGCTGCCAAGGAGCCTACTCCCGCCTGTACGAAAACATGCGTCGGTCGAAGGTCCCCCAGAGCCACCATCTGCTGCTGCACCTCGAGAAAAAGTGTGGCGTAGCCCTGCATGACCCATGCGGGGATGTCCTCATAGCCCGGCCATGATGTATCCGAAATCACCTGCCAATGATTCTCGGTCGCATCTTTACTCACTTGTCGCACGGCATCGTCGTAGGTTCCCGGCACCACCACGACCCGAGCACCCGCTTCCTCTATGGCGTGAATGCGCGAAGGCGAGGTCCTCTCATGCACATAGATGACGGATTCAGTGCCAAGCTGACGTGCGGCCCAAGCCACGCCACGCCCATGGTTGCCGTCCGTGGCCGCCGCGAACGTGAGCCCTTTCAAGATCTTTCTCACCTCGTCTCGCGCGAGATCGGCATGAGAAAACGGCGTTGGGTTTCCTAACCGATCGCGAATATAGCGGAAAATAGCAAATGATCCGCCCAATACCTTGAAAGACCCGAGACCAAAACGCTCCGCTTCGTCCTTCACCCAAATGCCGCCGATGCCAAGCATATTCGCAAGACGCGTCAGCCCTTTGAGTGGCGTCATGCGATAACCAGGCATCTGTAGATGGTATTTTCGAGCTTCGGTCGTGCTCGTTGCTGGCATGTAGCGGGCCACACTCTCGGAGGAGTGCGTTTCAGCGGCGCGTGGGTTTTCCAACCACACCACGGGAGAGGGGGTTTCCACATTCTACTCCTTGGGTTTCAAGATCAATCAATGGGTGAAGTCGACAGGGATGCGAGCCAAAGCTCGCCTTTCCTTGGGATTAGGATGCGCCCAAAGACTGCAACGCCGATTCGATGTCACTCGGTCGCACGAACACGATGTACCGAAATCCCCCACGGCCATCCGTCATTCCCTGAAGGGAAAAAACGTTGATATTGACTGCCGCAAGCTTCGCCATCACCTTGGCGAAAGCACCAACTTGGTCATCTCCCTCCACGAGAATCGCCGTATGCGGACCATCGAGCGCGATATTCTCCTCCTTGGCCGCCGCCACCAAACTCGCCGCATCGGTGGGAAAGATCGTGATTTGCGCTCGATCCGGGCCAAACGGCACCGCCGTCAACGCCGTCAAATCCACCTGCTTGGTAGCGAGCCGATCAAGAAACCGAAAACCTGCCCCAGATTCGTCCTTGATGCTTGCGTAAAAATAGTCGAGTTTGCGATACATATTCATCCTCCCTCGGTCGCTCGTGTCTTTCCGGTTTGAAAGTTGCGCCCGGTTTTGACCAATCATTGCCGCGGCATGACCGTCCCTGTCACCCATGATGCGAACAGCCAACGAGTCTGACGCGAACGCCGCGTTTTCGGGACTGTAGGCAGTCTTATTGTCCGTAGGTATTGGGATTATCCCTATTTTTCTTTCGTCTTTGAGCAGACCCGTACTGCCAAAATGGGAATATATCTAAGGAAATCTCTTAGTCAATTGCGTTTGACCCGCATCGTCTCCAACGATGTCAATCCCTCACGAACCGCAAACTTCGTGAGATCAGCCACACTATGCAATTCCAGCTTCACCATGATGTTCTTTCGATGCGTCTCCACCGTCTTTCGGCTGACATGCAAACGTTCCCCAATGTCAATGGTTCCATAGCCCTCGGCCATGAGTTGCAAAACTTCGCGCTCTCGCTCGGATAATTTCGCAAGTCCGGTCCCAGGCACCGGCGCAAGCCGTTGCACATAATCATCGACAACCACACCAACGACATCGGGACTCAAGTAACACCCGCCCCCCAATACCATCTCCACCGCCTTCATGAGATCAGAAAACGCACTGTCCTTGACCACGTACCCAGCGGCTCCCGCCGATAGCATCCCAGCCACATACTGCCGATCCGCATGCATCGATACGGCAAGCACCTTGATTCGAGGCATCTCGGAACGTATCTGCCGCGTGGCATCAATGCCGTTCAACTCGGGCATGCCAATATCCATGATCACCAAATCCGGTGATAATTCACGCGCAAGCCGAACCGCCATCCGACCATCCGTCGCTACCCCCACAATCTCGACCCCCGTTTGTCCAGCGAATAGCGTCCGCAATCCCTCACAAAACAATTTGTGATTGTCTGCTAGCAGTATCCTCATGCTCGCGGCTCCGTGGCATCACCCCGAGGAACGAAAACCTGAATCCGACTGCCTTCCCCCAGAACGGAAAAAACCTCAATTTTGCCTCCCAAATGATGAATTCGCTCCCGGATGCTGAACAATCCGAAGCCCCCCGAGGTCGATGGACGATGTCCCAATCCCTTGACGTCGAATCCAATTCCATCGTCCTCCACCACGACGCATATCTGGTCGAGTTCGTTCCGCAAGTGGACCGTGGCCCGCGTTGCGTTCGCATGCTTCACCACGTTCGTGAGCAACTCTTGAATAGAACGAAACAGCATCACACGAACACCTTCGCCGATCGCGCTCAGCGGCTCGTCGCAACGCACCGTTACCGGAAGTCCAAAATCCCGTTTTACATGCTCGCTAAGCCAGACGACTGCTTGCTTCAATCCAAGCTCATAAAGAACCGGCGGACTAATTTCGAACGTGAGTGTCCGCGTGTCATGGACGATTTGCTTGATGAGAACAGTGACATCATCCAGCCGAGATTGATGCTCCGAAGGAAGAACATGCCTGAGCGACTCCAGTTTGAGTTTCGCTACTGCGAGCCCTTGCCCAATGCGGTCGTGTACCGCCAACGCAAGGGTCCGCCGTTGTCGCTCTTCCGTCAACGTCAGTTCCGAAGCCAAACACCGGAGATGATCCTGGTAGGTCGAAATCTGCGATTGTGCTTCTCGCAAGGCCAGATACTCACCCATGCGGTTGGCTATCAGCACCAGTAATTCATGCTCCTCCGATTCGAATCGAGGCGTTCTTCCATCAGGAAAAACGTCCACGTATCCGATCTCCAACACACCCGCTTCCTCATCGCTCACGACGATCGGTGCTCGTAACGACAATTTCCTTCGTTCAGCAATCACCGTGGAACATGTCTTACCCCGAATCGTCACGGCGGCATACGCCAGTTCAGCGTGCGTCAACGCCGAAGGCAATGCCTCAACCACACGCTGCATCACCATTTCGAGATCCGGTGAGTTCAATGCTTTCAATAGTGCAAAGATGCAGCTTGGCTCCTTGGCTCGCCGCGCAATTCCATCAGACAACCGGACCTTGTCGTCCTCGATGCCCTGCATGCGAGGTTGCATATCCAAAGCCATGGTCATCGCTTTCCCATCCTCACCAACTCGTGTTGAACGATGCGAGCAGCGTCGTCCTTCGCCATTGATACCGCGTCGAGGAACAAAGACGCTAGCGACAATGGCGAAGCCCCCTGAGCCTAGCCTAGCCGTCGATTCCTGGCAAACCACACCTTTCCGTGGCTTTCGAGATGCCGTCTCCACGATGATTCCACCACCCCGTCGACTCAACCATCGTCTTCCGCACCCAGCAGATCATCGGTCATCTTGACGCCTTTCAGCGTCTCTTCCCCACAGGGAGCAAGAGTCGCAGCAGAGGAATGAAGGCGATCCGAAATCGATGGCGGCACGGGTTGCCCAAGGGTAGGTAGCCCGAAATCCTCCAAAATATCGTTACCCAAAGTCGATACCAGGGGGGCTTGGGGCCGTTTGGATCTATCTTTGGACTCTCGCACGTCCCCCCTTTTCTTGTGACCCCATTTCCCCCTTCGTGGTCGTGCCTGAGGCAATTGCTCGCCTTTCCAAAGAGACAATACCGCACGAAGCGAACTCCTACTTGCCAAGGGCCGCTCTTCCAGACGAGAAAACTCGGGTATTTCCCTGCTCAATTCATCCGCTGCCATGGCCACAATCGGCACTTGCTCACTCCATGCCCGAAGCGGCGTCCGCAACACGCCCACCTCTCGCGACGCTAATTCCACCACCGCCCCTCGAGGCACTTCCCCAAGCGCCGAATACAACAATCGAACGCATACCTCGTCGGTCGTGTCCATACTTTCTTCGCGCAACATCTCCACCAACGCATCATCTCCCGGCACCTGTCTCGACAATGACTCTACGTATCGAATCGACGTCGCTAGAGCGACCGCAGGCCAAACACTCGCCGATGAGGCACCCACCGACAAACGTCGATAACGACGAGCTTGCGCCTCCGATGCCAACGTTATTGCTCGTCGAATCACACCATGTATCCCCGAAATCCCCATCAGTATCGAAAACGTTTTTTGTGCCAAATGGCTTGGATCTCCGAGTCTCCCGGCTCGAAGCCATGAGGTGGTCCCCTCTTTGATGACGGCCCCGCGCTCGTCGAAGGGAATGACCGAGAGGAGCAACCCCGCCAAAGCTACGTCACGAAGCTGTTCAGGATCGCTTTCCAATAGCGATACCATCTCCACCGCCAACAATGCCGCGTCCAGCCACCGCGCCCCCACATCTCCACCCAGCTTCGCTCCCGTGATCGCAACACGACGAGTCATCGCAAGATCCACCACCATTTGCGAAACACGAAGCATACCATCCAAATCCGGTATCTGTTCCCGAGCCCACGCGGAACGAGCCTCCCACAATGCAGCCAATATCGTCGCATACGTCGATTTCAATTCGTTCGAGGACGTATGAGGATCAAGGATGATGACGTCGGATAAATCTTGCAGATTCGATTTCCCCACGTGAACGTAACGAACGGATTCCAACGAACTTTCGGTAGCAATCGCCGTGGCAAAAGCAATGGCATCGTCGGGTGTCAGACGAGGATCGATTCGAATGTCAAGCCATTCGAGCCATTGTAACGCTCCGACGAGAGGCTCGATTTGTTGAGCAACCCACGCCGCCAGCAACACAGGTTTCTTGTCCACATAAGGAACACCCGCTTCCATCGTCACGTGCAGCTTGCCGCTCCTTTGTGCTTGCTGTCGAACCGCGTCCACCGTGGTCAGCGCCTCGAGTTGCAAAGAGTCCTCGTCGGCCTGACGTTGTACCAACTCGACAAGACACGCCAGCGATACGAAAAACCGCGCCACTTGTTCGTTCGGCCAAGCTTCATCGTTCCTGGGTAACGGTACGTGTCGCAACGATAGATTGGGCGAAGTTTTCGTGGACTCGCCTGAGGTTGAAGAACCCGGCACCTGCTCCGGTGGCAGTGTACTGCTGCGAGCTTCAGCCACGGACTTCTTTCGGTCGATACCCAAACGCTGCTCGACTCGTTGACGCGCAGTCCGAGCAGCAACTCGTATGGCCCGCGGATTCCACCACATCGGAGATTCCGCACCGCGAAGCGTCGATAGGATGGCTTCATTCGACGAAATCTCTCCCAATAGCTCGACAGCCAAACACCGCGTGTCGTCCACGGCATCCTCTCGAATCAAACCATGTCGACGCACCAACGCCTCGGCCCGTTGTTCCGCTTGCTGCAAAGAAAGCGCAACCAGTGCTTCGAAAACGAGGCGACGCTCTTGTCGAGAACGGTGGTGAAACGAGGGATCTTCGATGGTCCGAACAAGCCATGGTTCCGCGCTCTCCAACCGATGCTCCTTCACCATCCACAGAGCTACCGCACGCGCAGGCCATCCTGGAGCTGCCAGTTGCGATATCACCGACCCCTCTTCTCTCTCGATCCCATACAACATTGCCTTAGCCGCAATGCGAAGAGGCGAAGTGGTTTGTTCCAACCTCTCCAACACGACTCGCACTTCGTCATGCTTCTGTTCCCCCAACGCCTTGATCAACCGATACCCCGTCTCTCCTGTCAGACGAAATAGCACGTCGGCAATCCCTTCCATCTGTTCCGGCAGATGAGACACCACGTACTGCACAACGATTCGTGCCAAGGTTGGATGGGTAAGTTCGGGCAGCACCCGAAGACAGATAGAAGCTGCGCGAGTATCAAATATATCTAGCAATTTCCGTAGGTTAGATAGTCGTCGGTCTTCGAGAGCCTCCGCAGGAACCCGACGGTTGAGATGCTTCAACAACCGTGGAAGCGCCTCGGGTAACCACAGAGCGGTCAGCACATCCAATCTGGTTTCGCTTGGAGCCAACGACAATGAAGCAAACAACAACGTATCAGTTTGCTCTTCCTCCAACAGATCCCGTGCCAGGGTTCGAAGAATGGATTCATCGCGGGAAATAAGAACTCGACCCTTCGCCATCTCTTCCAACATCGCGACGAGATAGCGAGAAAACAAGGCATCGTAGTGATCGTCAGTGGGCGATAACCATGGCGAGCGCGTGTGATCATCCAACAACAATTCTGATACACACGGCCAAGTCTCCAAGAACTCGAGACGATCGATATCCTCTCCCGATGCTTCCATCAGGCGAAGCACGGTAGTTTGACTCTCGCAAGCCTCGTTCACACGGGATGCCGTGGTTCCAAGCAATCCCCAAGCCACGCCAATTCGAACGCCTTGATGAGACAAAGGCCAAAACTCAGCCACAAGATCGGCACGCCGGGACTCGACTACGACTTGATCAAATATCCTTCGGAACAGCCTCTCAGCCCCAGCGAGCGTTGGCTCGCACGCCATGAAACGAATCCCATCGTCGAACATCTGCTGAATGACAGGCAACCACGGCCAATGAGGTGACCACACGGTTTCATCACGAAGTAGAATCGACCACGGTCGTACCGTTAGACGCCAATCCGAACCACCTGCCTGTGATACGCGCACAAGGTAGTCCGCCGCTTCCTTCAATGTGGCGTCATGGTCGAGCCCCTGCTCCCATTGCTCCAATGCTCGTGGTAACAAGGAAAACGCCTTTGAACAACAAAGGGCGTCTTGCGGAACATCGACGATGGCTTTCGGAGCAATATCCTCTTGTCGTTGCCATGGTTTCGTCGTCTTCGTGTCAACCTCTTCGAACCCCAGAAGGATGCCTTCGAGTTGCGCTTTCATACAAGCCGCATCGGCGAAGCGAGAACGCTTGTCCCATTGCAACGCGCGGTCGACGAAACTTACGATTTCCGTGGGTAATTCGGGCGCAACTTCGCCCAAAGAAGGAGCTGAACGCGTGGCCGCTAACGTAAACGATTCCGCTTCGTTTTTTCCGACGTGCAATCGTTTGCCCGACAGCAACGAATAGAGCGTCGCTCCCAGGGAAAAGACGTCGGCACGTGCATCCACGTGTTCCCAATCCCCCATCGCTTGTTCGGGTGCCATGAACGAAGGCGTCCCAATGGCAACTCCCTCCCGTACGTAATCCGTCACGACTCCCTGTGCTGTCGCCACCCCGAAATCAAGCACCTTCACCATTCCTGTCCTCGTTACGAACAGGTTGGATGGCTTCAAGTCCCGATGAACGATTCCGCGGCTATGACAATGGGCCATGAGATCCAGCACATCGACAAACAACCTTAGCAATGGCAGCAGCGAGAGATGATCGCCAGATCGAACCAGCGCCTCGAGGGTGCATCCCTCGAGATACTCGAGCGCCAAATACGGACGCGAGTCGGATGTCGTTCCCTCACCCAAACAGCGAACCATTCCAGCATGTTCGATATGCCGCGCCAGACGTCCTTCGCGTAAAAAACGTTGAAGCGCCCCCTGCTGCTGCGCTGCTTCAGGGCGCATGACCTTGAGGGCAGACCGTTGGCCGTGTAACCCGGTCGCCAAAAAAACCGTGGCCGTTCCTCCGATTCCCAATATCTTTTCGATACGCCACGCGGCGGATACCACTTCGCTTTCGACTGAGGTGCCGTTTTCGAATTCCAATTCGTGCGAAGATGGCATGACGCCGAGCTACGGTAGGCAATTCCAGCGCCGACGTCCACGCTCGCTTGCATTCGAACCCAGAGCCTGGCAGGACTCCCTTGCCATGCATCGTTCAATCAGATGGATTGTCCTTGTTCTTATCGGGGCGTTTGGCTTGCCAAACTGCGTTCCAGCTCCCGCCCGAACGGTATCCATGCGCATGCACGGTGCAGATTCGGACGCCATCGTTCATATCGATGATCAATACCTTGGCACGTTTTCGATCGTCGAAGCCCGCGGCGTGGCCTTACCGCCAGGACAGCATCGAATATCCGTGGAAAAACCAGGATACTTCCCTTGGGACCGCCTCGTCGACGTCAAGGAAGGTGACCCACTGCTTCGACTCGAAGTAGAACTCAAAAAAATCCCGGACTAATCGCTCATTCGTTGCCAATTCGACTCCGCCCCGTTACCCTCCTCCAGCAAATCTCGAAGCCATATGCCGTTCAGGCCGCCGGCGTCAGATCGTGCGTCGCTCGACGACTTCGATAAACGCCCGTTTGAGGATCCCAATCGCATCCGTGTTCGCAACGCACGATCACGCAACGGTGTCCCCCTCTTAGACGCAATCGACTTACCAACTCCCCAAGATCCGAATCGCTGTCAACGACTCGTCCTGACGATGGAATCGAATCGCCTTCGTCGTAATGACAGTGGTCGAGCGCGACCCATCGCCCCCGCAGTGCCTGTGCCTCTTGTGTGGTTGCGTGAAACGACCTTCGTGCCAACCTGGCGAGACGCTGAAGCCGAGAAGGAAGCAACGCAAACAACATGGGATTTCGTCATTCAAATCCCATGCCGCCCCACCTTGCGCCTCTACGCCGCAAATTTGGGCTTTCGCATGCCTCTGCCCCTGATCGCCGCGTCACAGCGGCCACACATCCAACCGGATGCCACGGCCGTGAATCGTTCCTCTGCACAGAATGACTCGCTTCATTTCGCCTAATCTTTGACCCTTGTCCTACCTCGGCGCACAATCGGAGGGTAGATCGACCGAAGGGAACGAATACCCATGGACCGTGAACGTACCCTGCGATCCGCCGAAAGAAACGCCGCTCGAGGCCGGTTCAAACAGGCCATCGACGATTACAACAAGCTTCTCGAATCCTTCCCTGAAGATGCCCGCTTGCTACTCAAAGTCGGAGACCTTTACAGCCGATTGCAAGCGTATGAAAGGGCCGTGGAAGCCTACGTCAGAGCTGCCCGCGTCTACACCAAAGAAGGTTATGCTGCCAAAGCCATCGCCGTTTTCAAGCAAGTAGAAAAACTGCTTTCCACCCACGTCCCCCATCTCAACGACTACTTCCTGTTCCTATATCCCACGCTCGCCAACTTGTACCAAGAACTACGGCTGTCCGCCGAAGCACTCAATACATTCAATATTTACGCCTCCCTTCTCGCACGCGCAGGCCGTATTCACGAAGCCGTATCGATTCTTCAGATCGTTTCCGATCGCGGTGGAGCATCCCCCGTCACGCAGTTGCGTATTGCAGAAATCTTGCTTGAAGACGGCTACCGCAACGATGCGGTCCACCATGGGATCGAGGCAGCCAATCGCCTCGTCAGTTTGCACCGAATCGACGATGCTGTGCGTGTGTTGGAGCAGATGCATGCGCGTACCCAAGCCGCGGAAATATCACGTCAGGCCGCCAAAATTCTGCTGGAACGGGGACAGACCAACGATGGGATGCATGCTCTGGTTCATCTTCAAAACGCATTTCGCGCCGAACCCAAGAACCTCGATACGCTCGAACTGCTCACGCGCGTTTTCGATTCCATGGGACAACATGACCGCGCCCATGAGGTCCGCAAACAAACCGTCCGCATCGCCAAAGAACAAGGGGCGATGGAAATTGCTCTTTCGACACTCGCGACGCTTCGTGATTACGCCCCGCATGACCCCGACGTCGAAAAACTGGCCCTTTCCCTTGTCCCATCCTCTCCCGCACAACACCTGGCCGCCCCACCGAGCATCAAGCAAACGGAATCCACGGAAAACCACGTTTTGCCTATTCAGAGCGACGTTCCTTTCATCGAGGAAACAGGCGTTTTGGCTCAAATCGAACGAGTTGGCGACGTGGCGAACCTCGAGCAACAAGCCCGTGAGTTTTTAGACCGAGGCGATCTGCAAAACGCCATTCACAGTGTCAACATCGGGCTCGAGTTGGAACCGAATCACCAATCGCTGCGAAAGATGCTCGCTACGTTGGTTGAACTTCAATCCTCCGCCTTGGCACCCAAGCCCATACCCATGGAAATCCTGCAATCCGTGGCAGAGTCTCCAGCCGATCCGTCTGCCGATTCATCACCGGCGAATACCGATGTCATGGCGGCTCTGCCGCTCAAAGAAATCCGAGGGTTCCGCGGCGGAGGAGGGGTCTCCGAAGCTCTCGAAGAGGTAGAGTTTTTCGTTTCCAGGGGATTATTCGAAGACGCGTTGGCCATCCTGCAAGAACAAATCGCTCTGTCTCCCCATCATCCTGAGCTATTGCAGCGATTCAAAGAAGTCGAACAATCGATGCTGGAGGCCGATGCCCAACCATCGGTACTCAAACTCAAACAGCCCATCGAACAACCATCTGCTTTCGAACAGCCAGTGGATGTCGCGCTTCCGTCTCCTGTCGCTCCCGCGAACGCCGATATCGATTCGCTGTTCCTCATGTTCAAACAGGGCGTCGAAACACAGGTCGACGCGCAAGACAGCAGGACGCAATACGATTTAGGTATGATGTTCATGGAAATGGGACGCCTCGAAGAGGCTAGAATCGCCTTTGAAAATGCGGCGAAAGATCCCGCGCGGGCCTGCGTCAGCCTGTCCATGATCGCGTCGATTCATCAACGCTCGGGCCATGCGGAACAAGCCCTACAGGTTTTGCAGCGTGCCCTTTCGATCGAATGCAAATCACGATCGGAAGAAGTCGGCGTGCAATACGAATTGAGTCGTCTTTTCGAGGCCCGAGAACAGTTTTCGCAAGCTATCCAACACCTCGAACAGGTGGTTCATCTCGCACCTGACTTTCGAGACGCCCGCACACGTTTGGATAGTCTTCGACAACAGGTGCATCGTGGTGAAGTCACGATTGCCGACGACGAACTCGAGCGAGTGTTCGATGACTTGATTGGCCCTTCAAAAAAGGCGTAGTTCGAGCCTACCAGCGTTGGCCCTCTCCACCACCTCCACCTCGTGCGCCACGTCCTCCACCTGGCCCACGACGCCCACCTCCACCTCCACCACCACGTCCACCGCGTCCTCGGCCGCCATATCCTCCACCGCCGCCGCCGCCATATCCTCCACCGCCGCCGCCATATCCTCCACCGCCGCCGCCATATCCTCCACCGCCGCCGCCTTCTCTCGGCGCACGTTCGCGAGCTTCGTTGATACGAAGAGGCCGCCCTCCCAACATCTGGCCATCGAGTTGCTCGACGGCAGCTTGCGCATCGGCGTCCGTTGCCATCGTCACAAAGGCAAACCCTCTCGAACGCCCGCTCACTCGGTCAGTCACCAAGTGAACGTCTGTCGTTCCTCCACCTACTTTTCCGAACAGCTCTTCGAGATCGTTCGCTGTCGTCTCGAAAGACAAATTCCCTACGTACAATCGATTGCCCATTTTCCCGAGTTTCCGTCACGACTCCGGTCACCGCATCGGCGGCCCGTTGCCAGCAAGTCGGGGAGTCGAAAAGACCGATTGCTGGCAAGCAGTCGAAGTTCCTCGACTGCCCATACACAACACATCCACCAGCTTGTGGCGCCACCCAGTCCCAACAACAGAACGTGAATTGAACCGAAAGCCAATGACGAACACGAACCGGCTCAACCTACCCTTAATTACCTGAAAAGCAAGAGGCTCGACACAAAGCCGGTTTGGACCGCAAAGATCGTCATTTTTCATGCGCCCGGTGCCGGTCTTCACGTTGCTTTGGCCGTTCGGCAAAGCCTATCGTTGTGGTCGCCCCAAAAGAGCAACTGCCGCTTCAATACGGCCATTTTGTTCAGCATGAGTAGAGCATGTCCCCGAATCGATTCGCACAAAGCAAGCCGCTTTTCCGATATGTCAACGAAGTGTTACGACGTTTTGGCGGAACGCGTGTTTTTTTGTTGATGAGTCTGTACGCCCCGTTTTTGGGAGCCGGAATTCGCATCTGCCGCGTGGCCGACGACGCAACCTGGTTCGAAGTCGAGCTTCCGCTTCGTTTTTGGAACAAAAACTACTTCGGAACTCACTTTGGCGGTTCCCTTTATGCCATGACGGACCCGTTTTTTGCCCTAATCCTCACGGAATTCCTGGGTCCCGATTACGTGGTCTGGGACAAAGAAGCCACCATTCGATTCAAACGCCCCGGTCGAGGCACCACCCGAGCGCGCTTCGAAATCCCTCGCCAGCAACTCGAAACGATTCGCCAACACGTGGACCGCGATGGAAAACGACATGAAATATTTCAAACGAACCTTATCGGTCCCGACGGCGACGTCATTGCTGAGATCGAAAAAACCGTGTCGATTCGCAGAAAATCGACCGTGATCAATTCGGCGTAACAGCGCAATCCCTATCGTTGCTCGGTACTGATTCCACGCCATCGTTCGCCCACGCCACCGACGATCCTTTGGACGAAAAAGCCTCACGAAGCCAGGGAATCTCAGGGATCATCACGGCTCGAATGCTGCGAAGAGGCCCCGATTGTGTCACGGAATGCCAGGAGCGCAAACGCGGTTTGCCCGCGTTTTCACCTAATTCGATCGGCATGCCCGTCATGGGATCGGTCCGAGACACGATCGCGCTGTGGTAATGCGCTTCCCCCCCGCGGGGGCCATGAATCAACACCACATTTCCCACGCGAAAATAATCCGCATGATCACGAACGAAATCATAAAACGCCTCTCGCTGCGCAAATCGAATCCGCTTCTCTGCCTCGAGATCCCATATCCCAAACATCCCCGGATGCTCGCGAAAGTAATCCGCAACCGCTTCCACGCTCCGACGATTCGGCATGTCAAGTCGCTCGAAGTCGATACTCCCCATTGACCTATCTCTATTTTTTCCGCGACAAGCAAACCACGTCCCCGACGCACGCTCGTAGGTGTCAAGCACGAAATCAATGCACACTTGCGGTGGATGCGGCCTGTTTTCAGAATCAAATACCGGATACCAAATCTTGTTGAACGAATAGCCGTCACCACCATGCCGATACGCCCACAACCATAATGGACGCAAGGATCCATCTTGTTGCCCAACCTCCTCTTTCGGCTCGTCGAACATCAGTTGCTCACGCACCTGCAACGCCATCGCTTGACGAAGCTTTTCGATGGCTTGTTGTCGAATCCGCTGTTGCTCTCGATAGTCGTGAACCGCTTGACGGCGATCTTCCTCGATGATTTCGCAAACGAGCTGGGTACGGCCTTGCTGTTCGGAAAACACCGCTTGTACCCAAAGGCTGTCGGAACCATACCGAAGGCGAGCATTGATTCCCTCGCTAGTAAGTCGCTCGATCTCCACCCTGTCAAAACCAAGCTGTTCCGCCGCCCGAACGAAATCAACATGCAATACAGGTTCAAGCTCCGACCTTCGTGTCGTTACCCGATCGAATAACAACAGCGAAGCCGCAGCGCCAGCGTTCGCACCGTCCACATGGCGGTATCCGCGTTCCGTGCGCTCGAGGCGAAATACCTCGTCTCCACGCATGAGCCAGAGTTCTGGCTCGTTGAACAACCGTCGAAGATCCAGATGCGTCACCAACCAACGTGCCACCTCCGGATCGTCGGCATATAAATACCCTTCGGGCATCAATATCTGCCGCACTTGCTTGCGATGATGCTGCACACTCCCTCTTAAGGTTTCGAAAGCCGAAAAAGACCTGCGACGATCGGTGTAAGCCTCCGAAATAGCACGGAAATACGGGGATAGCTCTTCCTCGTCGCGAATCGGCTCGCGTCGAAATACGACCGGCCAACCTTTCGCCTGACCCAATACACGGTGACGTTGCTCATCGAGTCGAGGCGTTCCTGCAAGCGCTGGATACTGCTCCAATCGATGACGCAATCGACGACATTCTTCGCGATCGGTTTGACGCTGAGCTTTTTGCTTTTCTTCGGCTTGCTCTTCGGCTGTGTTGGCCTGCTGTTTCACCGCGCGATCGTTGGAGTCCTCGACGCAGCCGTACAAGCAGCCAACCGCAAGCATGGCAAACCAACGAACAGCAACCATGACCGGTCTCAACATAGGCGACACGAGGCAGAAGGCCAAGCAAGGCTTGCATGGCCTACGCTTGCGCGCTCGCGATTACTCCGGTTTCATGCTACATGCCCGCGCGTGAATCGATACGTTTCATGGCTATGGCTCGCTCTGGCATGCTGCACTCTGTTCGGATGCCAACGCTGCTCCGGCAACCCGTATCAAGGGGATGCCATTCTCGCCGACGCTGCTGCTGCCCCTTCTCTCGAGCCCACGGATCAACCGATTCCCGAGGCTTTCCAAAAGGATGCGCTGTGGAATCAAGCCATGCAAAGCGAGGATGATATCGATCTAGCTAGCCTTGCAGATCGAGAAGGAGCCTCCGGTCTGCTCGATGCGTTGGAAGTTGGTGGCAAAGTTGGGCAAACAGCGCTTGCAGCTCTCCCCATGGCAGACGATGCCCCCGTGGCGTTCCGGCGTCTCTCCCAACTCGTATTGCTTACCCAAGGCTCGGCCCAACAACGGGTAATGCAGACCATTTTCAGCATTGCCGAAACACCGATCCATCGAGGTGAACCCATCGATGATGGAGGCGCCGAGCTTTGCGCCATGGCCCTGACACGCCTCGTTCAAGATTCGAAAACTCCTGCCCCCCTGCGCTCGCTCGCTATTTCTACTCTCCGTCTACCGGCATTTGTTGTCTTTGTCGATGCTTCCACCAACCCCATGACCCCCGGTGCTCCACCGGGATCTGCCAGCGTTGACGGACCTTAATCCTTGTCTGGCTCCCGACGAGCTGTCATTTCGAAGCGAATCTGGCAAGGAAGGGTAGGTATGCCAGAGGTATCGAGCAGGTCCCCGCATTCCGATCCAGCACCCAAGGCATACGAATAGGAGAGCTTTCCGGAAAAACCTGGATAGACACTGCTTTTTTCTTCGAATTCCAATGCCCCTTCCGCCGTATCCTGCCGCCACACGACGCATCCAGCGCGACTGGCTTTGGGCTCGGATAGTTGGAGGGATACTTCCGTTTTGAAAGAAAATGCCTTGCCGTCCGAAGCGAGGTCGCCAGAAATCGACTCCGCACCGTTGGTCCAGTATAAATGCCTCCCATCTTTTGACAAAAGCACCTTGAAGTCCCATTGCCCAGGCGGCGATAGGGCTCCAGCACCGCATGATGTGTCCAACAAGGCCGCATTGACACCATAAGTCCCAAGATACTCACCAGGCACGGGCATGCGACCGTCGTCAGGGTCAGCCATACAACCAGCGTTCGATATACCCATGGCACCCACCATCAGCCATGAAACGAAGAACCGTTGCCGCATGATTTGGACCTACCTGAAGACGTCGGAATCTGCCAAGTTCACGGAGTTCGATGACTCCTTATGACGTACACACGCTGGTTCGAAGCCTCCTTTTGGGTTCGACCCTATGCCTGTTGACATTCGTCGTGATGGTAGCGTCCGACGGGGGACACACCACGGTAGCGCAAAAAATCGGGCAATTATGCGTTCTCACACCTTTGTTGGCGGCACTGGGAGCACGGATTGCCATGATGCAAGCGCAGTCGCGAGGTGAGACCAAAGCCCTTGAAAGCCTCGGAGCCTCTCCTTCGAGGGTTGGGTTGGGAGCTTCCCTGGCCGTTGTTGTTCTCGGTGCCATGGCAACCGCGGCCTTGGCAGCAAGGGTAGGGGATATAGAAGGGTTATTGCCGCGTTTGGATGGGGTATCGTGGACCCAACTGCCCGAAGGTGTTTGGATTTCCACGGATTCTTCGATGAAAGTGGATGCGCAGGGACTGCCTTCGTTTGGTTCCTTCGACCGGCAAACCGAGTCAATTTCTCGCTCAACGACGCCGTTTTTCGGAGTCGTGGCAGCGATGACGGTAGCGCTTTCGGATTGGTCCCGGGAACGAATCGGCACTTGGTCGCGGATGATGACGGTCCTTGTCGGAAGCGGTTTGGCGATCCTCGTATTTCACCTAGTAGCCGCGGATAGAGCCTCTCCTTGGCTTCTTCTTGTTGTGCCTTTGCCGATTATCGCACAAACCTGGCATATCCGACTCTACCGATGGGCCACGCTAGGTCGATAACGAGGGGAAGGAATCGGGAATACGAAAAGATCAGGCTTCTTTGGGAGCTTTTCGGTCGATGGCAGCTTGCAATCCAACACGCACCCGCTGACAGCGCTTGAGACGCTTTGGTTTTTTGGGACTCTTGAGCCACTCGTGTCGAAGTCGCATATTCCACAGTTTATAATTCGCCATGAGTCTATTGTCTCCGTACGGCGGCGCAGTTTGCCCGAGAGCCATGCCTTGGTCAAGGTGATATCCGCAGAAAAAGAGAGGCTCGAGGTCAGGCGGCAAGCAGATCGCGTTGAAGCAACTTCTCCAACCGCGCCCGGATCTTGTGTTTCTTCGAATAGACCGTTTTGACAGAAATTTTCATGCGCAGGGCGACTTCTTCCGCATCCAACCCTTGATCGAAATACAGAGCAACAAAAAGCCGGTCTTTCTCAGAGAAGCTCTCGAGCAGGTCCGCAACTATCTGCTCACGCTGTTTTCGATCTACTTCCGCAAACGGATCCATGATGTCGCTCGTCATCTCTTCTGCCTCTACCAGCGACCCGCGGTTGGGCTCACGCCTCGCGGCTCGCAAATGGTCATAAGATGCGTTGATGGCAAGCATTCCAATCCAAGTTCCTAAACGGTTCCCCCGCTGCGGATCGTAAGACCGGAGTTTATGCATATCGTTCGAAAGAAGCTGAAGAATGAGGGTAGCGTAAATCTCTTGCACATCTTCCGCGCTGACGACGGTGGAAAAGCGTCCCGTGACTTTGGTGATACAACGGAAAATCAAGCGGGCGTAACGGTTGTGAAACTCCACCCAGGCATGGTCACGGCCACCGAGCATCTCGTCGAGGAGCTGCTGTTCTGAATAAGCACAAGGAAGAAGAACCGCCTCGGATAGGGTGGAAGCGCTCGATTGGGAAGAAGCCATCAACATGAACCTCCGGTGGGAGGGTCAGAGTGCAGGCTTCATGCCAGGCATAGATTGCGTTCAACTCCGCGAAAACAACGAGATGAGCAGGAAACGGTAGCGTAACATTCACCCCATGTCGGCGTAACGTTACGCGCAACACCGGTTACGGAATCATATTACGGTTCCTCGTCGATATTCCTTCCTTGCTCTTGCTCATTTGTCGAAGAAGCCAGCCGAATCGCCTTGTTGCCATCCGGCGCATCATAAATTTCAACTTTCCCTTCTTCCACAAGCACATCGAGCATACGTCTACGCAACTCCGCGGTCTCTCCGAGCCCGTCGGAGGCCCAACGCGTGACGAAATAATTCGCACCCACGTACCCGCCCATAAATTTCTCCTCCGCCCGTCGGATTTCTTCAAGAAAACGCGATTGATCCAGCCCCTCCACGGATTCACCCTCACGTATTCTCAGCGATTCCAGCGATTGGTCTCCTCCCCGAAGGGTAATGGGGGGATCATACGTGTCGACATAGGGGACCGAAGGAGGAATCCCATCGTCGTTTCGCCCGAACATCGATAAACCTTCGAGCAAATCGATATGATCGAAAGCAGCTCTTCGTATCCTCGACGCCAGCCCAGCTCCTCCCCACGTGGCGACGTAGGCTTGCTTTCCAATGGCACGCACGCCTTCCATCGCCGGGGCATAGTCCGCGTCCCCCGATAACAGCACGAGGATGTCGTAGGCCCCAACCGCCGCGTAGCGAAGCATATCCGCCACCATCGTGGTATCGACTTCCTTCTCCTGGGTGTATCGATTTTCGCTTCCGCACACCACACACTGAAAAGTATTGGCTTTGCGGGGAAAACGTTCCACGAAAAATCCAGGCTGCATCTCGAGCATGTCGAGAAATCCGTTGAGCTTTGCCTGACTTTCGGAACCGGAAGCGGGTCCGGTCTCCACGCCCGTATAATAATGCGCCCCCCAAAGCGCATGCCCCTCGGCACGTTTGACGATCCACCGCGCCATCGCCCCAAAATCGATTCGCCTCCCCCCTGCCCGATCTTTCCAACCCGCGTAAAAATTTTTTCCATCAATGAATATTGCAACGCGCATGATCATCAACCCATCGTCTACCAAAAAGTCTTCACCACAACTTCCGATTACTCGCGTGTTTTTCGATTGTCACGCTTTGAATTGCGTTTTCACATCCGCCGCATCCACCATGCCTCCAGCATCGACGCTTGCGGCCGTGTAGCTTACAATGCAAGCGTGACTTCCCTTCTTCACGCCGGTTGGTTGTTGGCATGGTCCCTCGTGCGAACCCTGCTCCGTCGCATCCTATTACCGAATCGTGATGGCCTGGTCGAATTCACTCGTCATTATGCCAATGACCGGCTCATGCCCCTGACGATTTCCGAACGAGATCTAATCCCTCGTCTGTCCGCATGCATTGGTTGCGGAAGATGCGATTGGTACCAGACGCAGCACACGGTCGCTTCAAGAAGCGCTTATCGAGGTATGATGGCTTTCGTGCTCTCCGCTTCGCGATCCATGCCTGATTTCGATGTGGCCGCGGATGCCATGGCCAACCTATCGGAAGAGCAATTGTCGACCCTTCGACAGCGGTGCCCCGTGGATATTCCTTTTTCCGAGCTTGCTGGCTTCGTGCGAAGCAAAGCGCAACTCATGTTGTCGCCATGAACGGCGAACCTACCTCTTCCCAAGACCCTTGGGCTCTTGTACTTGGTGCCTCGAGCGGTTTTGGCGCCGCAACCAGCTTCGCGCTCGCAAAAGCTGGTTTCCATATCGTAGGCGTTCACTTGGACCGTCGCGCCACCCTGCAGGGTGCCGATGAGGTTGCCGCAAACGTTCGTTCCGTCCACCGTCACGCTTGGATGTTCAACACCAATGCTGCCGACGAATCCAAACGAAACGAAGTGCTCGATGAAGTGACCAAGCGCTGGAGCCGCTTCGACAGGATACCCAAATTTACTGTGTTATTTCATTCACTTGCGTTTGGGGCCTTACTTCCTCACCTTTCCGATGATCCTCAAAACCGTCTGTCTCTCCGTCAAATCGAAATGACCAGCTTGGTCATGGCTCACTCCCTCGTTTTATGGACACAAGCTTTGATCGAACGGGAAATGATGGTGGAAGGAGGACGGATCTATGCCATGACCAGCACCGGGGCCAATACCGTTTGGAAAGGGTATGGTGCCGTCAGTGCGGCAAAAACGGCTCTTGAAGCTCATGTGCGGCAACTCGCTGTCGAACTCGCCCCTCTACGCATCACCGTGAATGCGTTGTGTGCGGGCGTTACGGACACTCCCGCGCTCAAAAAAATTCCGGACCATGAACGAATGATCGAGATTGCGTTACGAAAAAATCCTCATGGCAGGTTGACCCAACCACAGGATGTAGCAAAGGCCGTGGTAGCTCTTTGTGTACCGGAAACCTATTGGATTACCGGCAATGTCATTCATATCGATGGAGGAGAGTTCATCGTAGGATAGGGGATTAGTTTTTGATCAGCGTGAGACGGGCGCCGGCAGAGAAGGCCGCAACGTGGCCACTTTCTTCAACGACGACCACATTGCACGCATCGTCCACCCGGATGAGGTCGGGAACGAGATCCGCTTCGACTTCGCCCAGTCTCTCACCATCGGTCGGGCGAACGACGATCACATTTCGTTGTGGTAGAAACAGCGCGCCAGATCGCAGGACGGGATCGAGATTTCGAGGCGCATCACCATCCGGAGGGGATTCCGTGGTGTGTCGCCACCGGATGGTTCCCGTCCGCCAATCCAGACCGAGCATCATCCCGTTTTCGCAATTGATGGCGATGAGATCATCGACCAGGAGCCACGCGGAAATGGTAGGCGCAAAACCTGGTTCGAGCCGCCATCGAGGTTCGCCATCGTTGCGATCGAAGGCGCATAGGCCCAACCCACGACGATGATGGAGGGCTACAACGACGAGTTCGTCAGTGGTCAATGGCGCTCCCATCGAGCGGATCCCGGCGTCAAGGCATTGAATCCACTTGGTTTCTCCTGTCCAAGGATCGAAAGCGTGCAGCTTTTCGATTCCGCTTTGAACGAGCGCGCCATCACCCGAAACGGCAAATAGATCGTTTCGGTCATAGGAAACGGGCCTTGTGAAACGCAGTTTATCTCGAACGCGCCATACCGTCTCGCCCGTGGATACGTCGAGAGCAGTCAAAGTCTGGTCCGACGATGTGACCACGAGCAGTTTCCCTGCTCGGCGCACTTTGATCGAGCGTCCTCTACCCAGGGTGTGGCGCCACCTCACTTCACCGGATACATAATCAACCGCGGTGATGTGTTTTTCTCCTTCGCTGACGATGAGTAATCTGGGCAGACCGGGTACGTTGACGATGGCTCCGGCGGGTAAGCCTCCGTTTCGTGCGGCAAGACGCACCACCATCGAGATTTCGCCCGTCGTTAGGTCATGGAAGTGCATGAAGCCACGAGGCGACAGGCGGACGATACCGTGAGGAGCAGCGACGGAAACGCCTCGTTCGATGGGAACTCGCCAAAGAATTCTTCCGCTTTGTTTGTCGATGGACGCCAGTTCTCGAGATCCGGCGGCGACGAGTCGGTCTCCGAATAGAAACACGGATTGCAGGTCGACACCCGGTACGGCGGCTTGCCAGTTCGCATGAAAACGAAGACGTCCGTGTCCCCAGGAATGGTTCGAGGCTGGGCGTGTGGCAACAGAAGCCGCGAAGGCGCGGTAGCTTTCTGGGGATCGATTGAGTTTCGCATCTTGCCGAACGACTTCTCGCAGCGCCGTAGACAGAGAACGCACATCTTCGCGGAAAACACGCATCCGAAGATTGCTTCGTTGGGAGCGGTCGTGCCGGAGCAATGGACGAACCAGGCCGCGAGAAAACGCAAGAGTCGCTTCGACAAAGGAAACGACCGAAATGGAAGGGAAGGTCAAGGTGCCATGAAAACCTGCGGATGAAGCCCCTCCCAACGTCAAGGATAGGATTCCTTGTGTCGTCAATCGGATGCCGATGAGAATGTCGGATACTTGTCGACGATGATTAAAAGCGGACCCTGATTCCCATGCTTGAAGCACCATGACAGCTTCGCGCAGGAGACATTCCGCAATCAAAAACGGGTGAACGTTTCCGAAATCACGTCGCACATCACCGATACGAACGTGGAAAGGGCCAGTGAACAGAAGGGAATGAAGTTCATTCCGTTCGACGTTATCGAGCACGGGTTCGTCGTCGTAGACCCGCAGCGAAAACTCTGTCGAAAAAGATACGGCAGCATCGCTTTGCGCTTCGACCACCACGTCGACGATTTCGATCGAGCGTGAAGAGGTCTGCCATCGCAACGATTCGAGAAAACGCCGTGCTGCATCGAGGTCTCTGAAAAGTGGTTCCGTTTTGTCTTTTTCTTGATCTAGCACGCTTTCGATGGCGTTCATGATTCCGCGGAGCAATGAAATCCCTAAAACGCGTCGTTCTTGAACGACGACATGAGGGTGTTCTCCAGCTTGGAAGACAGTGACGAGCACATCGTTGTCGACACGTTCCAGCCCAAGAGCCCACGCATCTCGTTGGTCATAGAAGCGCACGGTGGCTCTTGTGTGTCGATGGATTGCCAAGTCCGCCGCGGCGTAAGCAAGATCTCGCAACAGGGGTATGGCGTGATCTTGCCCGATCCTGGCGGTGACGTTGGTTCCATCGACGAGCACATCGAGGACGCCGCGCAGGTTCGAAAACATCCGTGAGGCGGAATGGGTGGACCGCCGATCGATTACGATCTGAAAAGCACGCATGTGTTGTGCTCATCGTAGGATGCTGTTCGCAACGGGCGAACTTTTCGGATCGTTCCGTCAAGGACTGGACACCGAGACAAAGAGGCGCTAGCCGGGGGAGATGCGCTCGATGCAGCGGTTTTGGGCTTCGCTGCTCGGATTGAGCCTTGCTTGCGGTGTGGCGTTCGCCTTGGTTGGCTTCACCGTGGATGACGCTTTGATAAGCGCGCGTTACGCTTCGCATCTTGCGCAAGGGGTAGGTCATCGATTCAATGGGTCGGGGCCCTTGACGGATGGCGTGACGCCTTTGGTATGGCCTTATCTTCTTTGTTGCTTCGGATCGGACCCGCTTCGATTATTCGCCGTGGCTCGATGGGTGGGGATGATCGGGTGGCTCGGAACCTCGTGTTTTCTTGGAATGCATTTGGCGCGCGTGGTGGGCCCCCGATGGTCGCTGGGGCATTTGTCGTGGGTAGTGGCCTTCGGCACGCCGGCCGTTGGGGCTTGGGCAAGCGCGGGAATGGAAACGTCGCTTGCCTTATGTCTTGTGACCGTGGCTGCGGTGATGGGTGATAGAGACAAAAGGAAAACCGCGAGTGTGCTCGTCGGCGTGTCGTGTCTGTTGCGCCCAGAATTGCTGCCATTCGCGCTTACGCTTGGGCTTGGAAGCGCCTGGTTGGACGAGCGTTTTCATCAGCAAAGAACAGTTCGAAGCGTTCGCTCCTTGTTGATTCATGGGTCGCTGGTGATGGTTCCTTTTCTTCTCGTCATGTTGATTCGATGGAAGATGTTCGACGCGGTGGCGCCGTTGGCCTTGCGCGCGAAACCCTCGGATATTACTCATGGAATTCGCTATGCCCTCGCCACCTGGTTGATTGCTGGCCCGCCGCTTTCATGCATGGCTCCCTGGGCATTTCGAAAGTTACGTGGCTGGCCCGCCTGGCTGTTGGCTGGCTGGCTAGTTCATACGGTCTGTTGTGTTTTGGTGGGGGGAGATTGGATGCCTTTGTCACGGCTATTCGTTCCTGTCTTGCCCGCGTTGGCGATCGTGTTCGCGCATCTCGCCTCGGTGGCCCATGTCGCCTCGACGATTGCGCGTGCTCTGGTTTGCATGATGGGCCAAGCGTTCGTGTATGCGACAGTGGGAGTTGGTGCCCATCACGTGGTCAGGGACCGAATGGTGTTGATCGAACAACTGCGTGGACAGCTACGGCCGGATGATGTGGTTGCTTGTTTGGATGTCGGGTGGGTAGGCGTGGCCCATCGAGGTTCGGTATTTGATTTGGCGGGTGTAACGGATCCGCAGGTTGCGGCGTTGCCGGGGGGGCATACGAGCAAGCGTGTCACGGCCGAGATGTTGGATGCGCGAGGAGTCACGCATCTTTTGGTGCTTCTTGCTCGAGGAGAATCGGGTTTGGATGCGTGGCAATCGTGCGGCTTGGGTCGTTCCGTGGAAGTACGGCTTTGTCGATCGGAAGCCGTACGGGCGAAGTTTCATCCCACGCGGCTCGTTCGCTCTACGGATACCTTGCAGTACCTGCTGCTCGAGCGCGGCTCATCATCCGGGCGGGGACAGCGGTAGTAGCTGGGGGCTCCCCGAGCAGATGGATACGTCGAAAGCAATCCGTGGTGTCCAGGAGCGTAGCAGGACCGAGTCGGGCAAAGAAAGGATGTGCAGGCGCTGGTTTCCGAAAGAAGCGGCGGTGCTTCCCATGAGAAGATCGACGCGTTCATCGGGGATTGGGATGGCGAAATGGGTAGAGGGGGAACGAATATCGACATGATGCAGGATCAGCGAAGCGAGGGCTTGGATGATGGCCGAGCGGGCAGGGGAGGGATGGCTGGGGCCGAGTGCATTGGCGGCGTCGTGTTGCAAGGCAAGGAGCAATTCTTCCTCGGAGTAACGCGACGGGTCGTAGCGGTGGATGCCGGAGGCGGACAGGATGAGGTCCCAGCCTGGGCTGTAGGGTTTGATGTCCACGACGGGTGTTTTGTCCTGAAAGTCGAGTCGGTCGAGCAGCAGGGTTGAGCCTTGACGTTCGAGAAGTCGAGCGCAGGTCAGGCCCAGGGGGTTGGGTCGGACGGGCGATCGCATGCTGAACACGCCGCGGGGTGGAGATGAGGGGGAAGATTTTCGAGGTCGGGCTTGGAGTAGGTCGCGGGCGGCGTTGTGAAAGAAGCCGATGATCCAGATATGAGAGCAGGAGTCGATTCCATCGAGGGCGTTGCGGTAGGCAGGGAAGATTTCGATGGTGGCGGGGGCACCGTGGCGAGGGACCTCGTGAGAGGTGTGGAAAGGGCTGTGGGCGATGCCGATGGGGTTGAGAGAAATCGGAGCCATTAAAGAAAAACGCCTGTGATTACAGGCGTTTGTGGCGACCCCACGGGGACTTGAACCCCGGTTACCGGCGTGAGAGGCCGATGTCCTAACCACTAGACGATGGGGCCAGGTTCGAGGATATGTTGAACCGCGAAGGCGGTAGCTGGGGGACAGGGATTCGAACCCCGATATGCAGAGCCAGAATCTGCTGTCCTACCATTGAACGATCCCCCAGTGAGATCATTGAAATAAGGACAAAGCAAGGATGCACCAGGCATCCGTAACGGGATGGGAATCTTAGCGGCGAGATTTGTGGAGTCAAGAAAAATATATTTTGCGGAAGAAATAATTTCGCCCTTGACCCGTGGGCAGGGAGCCTTATCTTGCGGCCGCTTGGCAGATTAGCAGCCAGGACATTCGAGTGCTAACAAGAAGAACCCAGCGGTTGGCAACACCGACCTAGGGTTCCCCATCGGAGGTTCACGCTATGAAATTGAGGCCTTTGGGAGACCGCGTCGTTATCAAGCGTGTGGAACAAGAGGAAAAGACCAAGGGTGGCATCATCATCCCCGATACCGCCAAAGAAAAGCCAGTGGAAGCCGAGGTTATCGCTGTCGGTCCCGGAAAGGCGCTCAAGGATGGGAAAATCCGCCCCATCGAGGTGAAGCAGGGCGACCGTGTGCTGATCGGCAAATGGTCCGGAACGGAGATCAAGCTCGAGGGCATCGAGCATGTCATCGTGCGTGAAGAAGATATTCTTGCGGTTGTAAGCCGCTGAGGGTGAGGAGATACAGCAATGGCAGCCAAGGAAATCAAGTACAACCGCGCGGCTCGTGCCGCCATGCTTCGTGGCGTCGACGGTCTTGCCAATACGGTTAAAGTGACGTTGGGCCCTCGTGGACGCAATGTCGTTCTCGAAAAATCCTGGGGTTCTCCCGTTATCACCAAGGATGGAGTGACGGTCGCCAAGGAGATCGAGTTCGGTGACAAGTTCGAGAATATGGGCGCCCAGATGGTTCGTGAAGTCGCCAGCAAGACTTCCGACAAGGCAGGCGATGGCACCACCACCGCCACGGTCCTCGCCCAGGCAATCTTCGTCGAAGGCATCAAGCTCGTCGAGGCTGGCGTCAATCCTATGGACCTCAAGCGAGGGATCGATGCGGCCGTAGAAAAGGTAGTCGATGCCGTCAAGGGCATGTCCCATGCCACCAAAGACCGCAATCAGATCGCACAAGTCGCCACCATTTCCGCCAATGGCGACACCACCATCGGCACCACCATCGCCGACGCCATGGAAAAGGTTGGCAAAGAAGGCGTGATCACGGTCGAGGAGAACAAGGGAACCGAAACCGAACTCGATGTCGTCGAAGGTATGCAGTTCGATCGCGGCTATGTATCGCCCTACTTCGTAACGGATGCGGAGAAAATGGAGGCGGTGCTGGAAGAAGCTTATGTGCTCGTCCACGAAAAGAAGATCTCCAATATGAACGACCTGCTTCCGTTGCTGGAGGCGGTGGTTCGAGAAGGGCGACCGTTGCTGATTCTCGCCGAGGATATCGAAAACGAAGCGCTTGCGACCTTGGTGGTCAACAAGCTCCGCGGCACGGTCAAGGTCTGTGCCGTCAAGGCTCCCGGATTCGGCGACCGACGCAAGGAAATGCTCAAGGATATCGCGATCTTGACCGGTGCCAACCCGTTCATGGAAGACCTCGGCCTCAAGCTCGAGAAAGCCACCGTTCGTGATCTGGGCCGTGCCAAGCGAATCGTTGTCGACAAGGACAACACCACCATCGTGGAAGGCTACGGCGACAAGAAAGAAATCAAGGGACGCACCGAAGCCATTCGCAAGCAGATCGAAGATACCACGAGCGATTATGACCGTGAAAAGCTCCAGGAGCGCCTTGCCAAGCTCGCAGGCGGTGTGGCCGTCGTGCGTGTGGGTGCCCATACGGAAACGGAAATGAAAGAGAAGAAGGCCCGTGTGGAAGACGCGCTCAATGCGACCCGGGCCGCGGTCGAAGAGGGAATCGTACCGGGCGGCGGCGTTGCGCTGGTTCGCGCCCGAACGGCTCTCGATACCTTGAATTTCAACGATGAGCGACGCCATGGTGTGGCTATCATTCGGCGCGCCATCGAGGAACCTCTGCGCCAGATTGCGACCAATGCGGGGGTCGAAGGAGCGGTGGTGCTGTCGAAGGTAGCCGAGGGCAAAGATGCGTTCGGTTTCAACGCCGCGACAGAGGTTTTCGAGAACTTGCTCGAAGCAGGCGTACTGGATCCGGCCAAGGTCGTTCGATCCGCCCTCGAAAACGCGGCAAGCGTAGCGGGACTCATGCTCGTCACCGAGGCCGCCATTGCTGAAAAGCCGAAGAAGCCCGTCAAGGATGCTGGCGGCGCCGGTGGTATGGGAGGAATGGGCGGCATGGGTGGTATGGGAGGAATGGGCGGCATGGGTGGTATGGGCGGATTCGATATGTGATCCGTTCCCCGATGCCCTCATCTTTTCCGCAGTCCTTCCATCCTCGATAAATTACCTATAAATTCCATCACATAACCAGGTTTCATGAAGTGACACCTCAGGGTTCTCACGCACGCAAACCTGCGTTTCGTGGAAGCTCATCCCATCAAATATATCTTCCTTAAACACTTGAAAACTTAATAGTAACCTATTGAATTATAAGGATATTACTAGGTTGGCACACCTTTGTGTTCCCCAGCGCGACGAGAAGTCCAGCAAGACCGGAAGGCACGGGACTTTGGCCGATGGCTGCCAAATGGGTATGCTCTATCCAATGAGCGATACGCTATTTGAAAAATTCGGACGGGAGTTCGAAGAGGGGTTCGTTTTGTTTCAGGAAGGGCAACCCGGAAACGAGATGTTCGTCGTTCAATCCGGCGTAATTCGCCTCACCAAACGAGTGGGACGCGAGGACAAACCTCTTGCGTTTGTGGGAGCTGGCGAGTTTTTGGGAGAGATGGCCATCTTGAATGCGAAACCAAGAACCGCAACAGCCACGGTGGCAGAAGGTCCCGCCCGCTGCCTGGTCATCGATGCACAAACGTTGGAAGTGATGGTGAAGAAGAATGCCGAGATCGCGCTTCGCCTCATAAAAAAGTTGGCGAAGCGATTGGATTCCGCGGATGCTTTGATCGAAATCCTGATGCATCGGGACCCCAAAGCGCGGGTGTTGCTCGCGCTGGTTCGTCACGCGGAGGATTATGGTGAGGCGACCGACCAGGGAATGGTGCTTCGCTCGACGGGCCAGGAGTTGGGTGAGCAGGTGGGGGTCGATGGTCAGGTGGTGGAGCAGGTGATGGCGCGATTGCGTCGGTTGCGACTGATCCAGGAAATGGAAGACGGACGCCAAGTGGTGCCGGATTTGAGTCGTCTCGAAGAGTTCATCGAGTTTTTGGACCAGCCGACACCCGGTGGCTGACGTCGTGAATCCATGCTCCGAAGATCATTTCGTCGCATCTGCCGAAAAAACCGCAGAGTTTCTTTCGCTCGGCCACGATGCCCGTGACAAGCCACAGTCGTTTCCGGACCAAGAGCGTTTCCAGGCAAGGGCAGATGTCAGCGCGGAGGCAATTATGCTCGGCGATCTCGGGCCGGAACCGCGCGGCTTGGTGGGAAGGATGTCAGCGCATGCTCGGCGACGTCGGACGCCAGGTTTCAACCAGAGCATAGCCATAGGGTACGTTTTGATTTATCCACCACGGCAGAGGCGAGGTGTGGTCGCGAGTTGTCCGGTGCGAGGCCGCGGCTTGTTACCGATTCTGGACGGGTAGGGGGAAAACCATCGCGCGGGCAACGTTGTCTGCCGACGCCAGCGGCCATGTTCATGGTCGAGGTTCAAGGATAGCCATCGATAGGGTCGAGGGCGATGCCGACCACCGCCTGGGGCATTCGTCATCGTTCGGGACCGGGGGTGCATCATCCGCTTTCCTGCCCCTGCGATCTCGTTAGTTGACATAATGTATCTTATGCGACTTTTGTATATTCGAAATTCCCCGGCTTCTACGCCTCTCTCTCACGAAATCCTATCAACCCCACCCAGGCCCAACCCCAAACCAAGCTTCGCTCTGTGCGCATCTTACCTCCGCCAATGCATCTGCATCACGATCCATCAACCCCTGCCCACAGGTGCCAGCGCCTTCGTCAACGCAACCTACTCCCACCATGCCCTCCCGCTATCGAGCGTCTTCAGACCTCGCACGATCACCGCGCCATGATGCCACCCACGACCGTGCTCCCGATCGACTCCGTAGCGACAGCATGAGCGTGAGGAATTGTCTGGGCTTCCACCGGATCCGACGCAAAAAACCGTATTTCATGCCGTTTTCGATGCCGTGCCATCCATAAGCTGCACGCGCTGTCATTCCGCCATCCCTTGAATCGACTCACCGTCGTCGACCCTGGCCCCGCGTAGGCAACATCTCAATTTTCAAAGCTTTTTTAGTAAGTTACCGCCACGCCTCCTCGCAACCTCCTGCTCCACGACGTCTCCGTCGTGAGGTATTGTGCCTGCTCCCGCCTTGCCCCCATGGCCCGCGATCAGCCGTCACAACGGAGCACCGATTAAAATTTGTTTGTATTTACCAAGGGTTAGATCATCCGCCCGACCGTAACGGCGGAGATACATGCAGCGATAACCACGCCCCACCATCGGATAGCACGAAGGCTCGATTTCCGTAGGCTGCAGGCGCCATCGAGAAGGTCATCCCCAAATCAATGCCGTCGATCACCTTGCCATTCAGCGGTGAAATCAGGAAAATGCCATAACGCGTCGTGGTGACCATGATGGCCCCCGCGATCGAGGCCGGCGCCGAGACTCCCCCCGCGGGAAGCGCCAATCGCCAAACCTCCTGCCCATCTTCCGGATCCAAAGCCCAAAGTCCCGAGGTGCCCGTCGAAGCCAACAACAATCGCCGTGCCGGGATGGTCGGCCCACCGTCGCGCGGCGGATGCGCAGGCTGCGTCCACATCATCAAATCCGTCACGCCCACCACCCTGTCATTGGACCAGGCCTGGGCGCCCGTTTCCGCATCGAGAACATACAATCCACCCGCGTACGTGGCCACGGCTACCACCGGACCGGTGGAAATCCGAAACGTCAGCGGTGTGGTATCCGCATCAAAGTATTTCGGCACCTGATAGCCCTGGATTTGCTCCAATTCGGCAGCCAAATCCACGGGTTGCCAAAGCGAAGAACCATCGTTGGCATCGAAAGCCATCACGTGACCGTCCGAAAAAGCTACGAACACCCGATTGTCCAGCACCGCCGGACCCGCGTAGCCGGCCACCGACATTCCACCCACGGGAGCACGATGATAGTTCCAGATCATCTGCCCCGTTTTAGGGTCCAAGGCTACGAGCGTATCGTTTGCATTGGAAAAATAGAGCTTTCCTTGATGTAAAACAGGTTTTCTTTGCACCTCCGAAGCGGACATGAATCGCCACTGCAGCTTGCCGTTCTGGGCAGATACCTTGTACAACGCCCCATCGTTCGAACCGAAATAGACGGAATCATCCGAAGGGTCATAGAGCGGCTCGCATTGCACGGCACCCATGGTTTCGAATCGCCAAAGTACCGTGCCATCGTGCGCTCGGAGGGCATACAGCCCATGATCCGAAGAGCCTACAAATACCCTGCGCATCGATGGATCCAGGGTGGGACGCCCATGCTCGTAGGCTTCGTCGAAGTTGCGGCCTTCAAACGTAAGCTGGGATTGAGAAACAAGCGTCAGCGCCATGCCCGGACGGTTTTCCCACAGGGGAACTTCTGGGTTCGCGCCTTGCCTGGCGGCATCACAAGAAGTACAGAGGCCGACAGCGAGCCAAAACGGAAGTAGAATGGGGCGTGGGTTGAGCACGCTCAATTGCCTCCGGATGATGCGGGCGTGGGTGCCGAGGCCGCTGGAGCGGGTGCCGATGCTGCGGGGGGCGGCGGTGCGGACCCCGAAGCCGCGGGAGTATCCGAAGACGGCTCGGTAGGCGCATTTTCCTCGAGGTCGGGCGGGTTTTGACGCATTTTCTCGAGTTCTTTCTGCAGTTGTATCAATTGCTCGGGCGTGAGTTCGCCACCAGGAGCAGGAGGTGTCAACGACTCCGCAGTAGGATCGACGGACCGCAATAAGGCGTCCACCTGCGCGAGAAGATAGCGATTTCCCGCTGGATTTTTGTTGTCCACGCCCTTGAGACGTTCCTTGAGCTTGTGCAGCTTGTCTTTGGCTTCGTCCTTTTTGCCTTTTTCGTAAGAAAGACGAGCTTGGTGGTACAAGCCGTAGTTTTTGTAGATGTCGAGGTTCGAGTCCGCAAGCGTGGCATACGCCGCGAGCGCTCCCGCTTCATCCCCTTTTCCTTCGAGAGCCATTCCCAACCGCTCGTGGGCCGCCATGCGAACGGATTCATCCGCCTTGGCGAGATCGGTGGCCAGCACCGCGTTGACCGCTTGAATCGCACCATCGAAGTCATGGCGTTCGAGCAACACCCCCGCTTCCCCCAAACGCGCAAGGATTCCAGCTCCCGAACGGCTGTTGCCGTCCGCGGCCACGCGATACGTGCGCAAGGCTTCATCCTGAAGCGCCTGATACGAATCGAAATGAGGGCGAGAATCCACCCGTTTGTTGTCGGCGGAATCAGCGGCCGGCTTCTCTTTATCATCCTTTTTTTCTTCAACGACACCCGCGGCATTCGCGGTGGCGAGCATCAATGCGGCCGATGCCTCTTCACGGGATTTGTTGGAATACCAATCCCAGGCGGCATAACCAGCACCCGCGAGGATCAAGCCGATGGCGCTGAATTCCACCGTGCGACGATTGGTTTTGATCCACTTGGTGAAGGCGGCAAAACCACGCGCCATGGCGTCGTCGACCATCTCGCCGGCGTCCAACCCCGTCGCGCCAATTCGATTCGCACGAGATTTTGCGCTCTCTTTGGCCTGCTCCATTTTTTTCGCAGCCTGCTCGCGCACTCGCTTGTTGCGGTCTCTGGAAGGCGCACTCCCCTCCCCGTCCGCACGCTTTTTCTTCTTCTTGGCAACGACGATCGCCTCCGATTCAGCGGATTGTTCGTCGCTCAACTCTTTGTCTTCTTCGTTCTGGCTCACGGCGCGAGACTCTAGTCATTAAGGCAAAGAATGGAACAGGATTTTTCGTCGCGAAGTCAAAATGCTCGACCGCCGTGAGAGAAGGTGTGCCTGGTAGGCGCAATTAGCTGATTTTATTGAATTTTGTAGAAAATCTCAAAGATTGAACCCCACGACGGCTTTCGCGATCCACTTCGCATGGGTGGCGTCGGTCAAGCCCCTTCCCACTCCGATATTCAAGGCAAAAGGAGGCGGTACGCCTTGTTTGTCGGTGAGATCGAGAACGGAGAAAAACAAATGCTGCTGCTCCGACGCAGAATCGAAACCGTCGGAAAACGCCCCAAGACTCGAGAAATGCTCAAAACCAAGGGAAAAACCAGCTTGGGTATCGATGGCAAGCTTGGCGGAAGGCTCGAACTCCGGTCTGAACATAGTCGATCCTTGCAGGGGCCAGCCCACGATTGGGTTGATGACCGCGAGGAAAACCCGGTCCGAATACCCCAAGACGAAACGAAACTCCTGATCCCAGGCCTCCTCGCTGATGGCCTTGGTTACCCATCCCAACTCGGCTTTGATGCCGAAAAAAAAGGGAGCGGTCGACTCCGGCGGAACCACGAAAAGACCGCGAATCATCACTCCCCCGAAGTCCGGATTGCCCTCCGAAGAAACCCACGTATACGCATGCAACCCCAGTTCGAGCCATTCGGCCGCGCCGTAGGTTGGCTCGAATTGCACGCGAAATGCACCGTCGGGCACGAGCTCCCCCGAATAGGAAGGCGTTTTCCTGCCGGAAAACGTGTAATTGCTATGGAGTTCGAGACCGAATTGCCCCTTCGGCGTGATGTTCGCATCGTATACCTGAAGCTCGAAAGGGTCGATGGCGAATGCCAGACCGGGAGTAAACAGGCAACACGCTGCTATCGCCCAGGCACGGCGGCGAAGGCTGGCCAAAATTGACCTCCAATCGTGGAATTCCGATACTTTCCTACCAGAACCGTCAGAGGGAGAAGTCGGATCGTGTTTGTAGACGAAACTACATACGAAAGCATCGTCTGTCAAGGAGGAATAGCACTTCCACGCTGGGCATGGATTGTCGTAAATATTGGCTGTTTTCGAGCACTTACGGGGAAGCCGGTGCCGAAAAGGCCATCCCCGCCGCCGCCCATAGGCTCACTTCCGCTTGCTTGACCGCTTCGCGCTGTTCCAGATGCAAAAGGCGCAATCCCATCAGGGAACGGTGGGTGTCCAGCCAATCCCAAATCCCGGACCCACCTCCCCGATAAGAATCTTCCGCCATTTTTTCAAGAACCGGTATTTTCTCAATCATTTGACGATCCAGCGAAGCCAAAGTCGCACGGTGCCGCTCGTACACCTGATAAGCGCGATCCAATTCAGCAAAAACTCGTTGAAGCTCCGCATCCCCTTGCCGCTGCTCGGCTCGTATCGATGCGGTTGCCTTTGCGACTGCGGCCTGACCATGGTCAAAAACCGCAACGGGAACGGATAGGCCCAAAAAAACAGAGGTGCTGTTTTCGTGTTGGGTAAGCAGGGTTCCCAGGGCTACCGTGGGCGTGGGATAACGTTCGCGACGTGCCAACGCGAGGCTGCTCTGGGCGGAGGCTTGTCGAGCGCGCGCTGCCTGGATGGTGGGGTGATGTCGTATGGCATATTCCCTAAGCTTCTCCTTGCTGATAGGGAGCATCAAGGGCTCGAGACTCCCCTGGGCGGTGGGACGCCAATCCGGAAAACCCAGCCTTGCGGCAAGGGTTCCCACCGCATGAATTCGTTCGGTCTCTACCGTCTGCAGCAGTGTGCGCTGGAGACTCGTTTCCAACTGGATTTTGGCAAGATCGTAAAGGCTCCTGTCTCCCGCTTCCGTTCGCCGTTGCACGATGGTTTCAAAATTCTCCAGGTCCCGAAGGCTCCATTCCGCAAGTTCTTTTCGTTGTTGCGCGGCCAGCAGCGCATAAAACGCCTGGCTCGCCAGCAACGCTTGCTCCGCGAGGCTCGCTTCGACCTGGGCTCGCTCGGCATGCAAAAGTTGGTCGGCCCAGGCTTGTTTGGCACTTCGCTGTCCGAATACCAACACCGGTTGCTCTACCGTGATCTGATGCTGCCAGCGGGGAGCCACCGGTGCCCCCTGCGCAAGAGCCAACCCCCCATAACTCACCGAAGGATTGGGATAAAGATCCGCTTCCATCCGCTCGGCCGCGACGACATCCAGGCGGGCCCGAAGCGCTTTGGACTCCGGACTTCTATCGCGAAGAAGCCGCAACGTTTGCGGTAAGGTCACGATGGAAGGCAGATTTTCTGAATGATTTCGCTGACTTTCAGCAGTGGCGGGAGATGCTGTCGCCAGCGCCAGCACCATCATCACCAGCGGCCCTGCGGTCGCTTCACGAATCATGATTCCTCCTGCTTCGAGGGCGATACGACAGGGCTTGCCAACAACGAATAGATAATGGGTAGCACAAGCAAGGAAACCAGCAGCGTCGTGGACATGCCCCCTACTATGACCAGGGCGAAAGGCCGTTGGGTTTCGCTACCCATCCCCGAATTGGCCGCCATGGGCATCAAACCGAGTACAGCCAACAAAGAAGCGAGCAACACCGCTCGCATTCGCCGGACCGAGCCCGTTCGGATCGCTTCGTGAAGTGACATACCACGTTGCCGCTCTTCATCGATAGCGCCCAAGATGAGCAAAGCCATGAGCGATACTTGCCCAAGCAAGGTCACAAACCCGATGGCGGCGCTGATCGAAGCATGGACACCGGTAAACAACAGGGAAAAGATGCCACCGGTTAGGGCTACGGGCATGACGATGAGCACGGCCGCGCCTCCTCGGAAAGACCGTAATCCCACGCAAAGCAAGGATACGACGACCAAAAGGGCAAGGGGGGCAATGATCATGAGCAGGCCCATGGCTCGCTGTTGGTTTTCGAACTCCCCTCCCCATTGCAGGTAAGTGCCTTCAGGAACAATGATTTTTTGACGAACGGTTTCGATGGCCTCGTGAACCGCGGAACCCATGTCGCGCCCCTCCACGTTGAACTTCAAGGCAAGGGAACGACTATTGTTTTCCCGATTGATGGATGCTCGCCCCGTTCCAGCGTCGATGACCGAAAGGTGCCCGAGCGGATACACGGTCCCACGATCGTTGGAAACAGGGATTTCAGCGATTCGAGAGACGTCTTCCCGATCCCCCGGCGCGAGTTGGACACGGATGGGCACGATCCGTTCCCCTTCCCAAAGCTCGGTGACAATTTTGCCGGCCAGCGCGGTTTCGATGACGTCTTGTACGACGTCCACACTGATCCCAGCTCTTGCGATGGCGGCTCGGTCCGTACGGATTTCGAGTTGGGGCACTTCCCGGTCGCGGTAGAGCGAAAGGTCGACGACACCCGCCATGGGCTGGAGCACTTCGATGGCTCGTTGTAGCGTATCGCGCATCACCGCCAGGTCGGTTCCGAATATTTTGAGAACCACCTGTCCTCGGACACCGCTCATGGCTTCTTCGACGTTGTCGCGGATGGGTTGGGAGAAGTTGAAGCGGACCCCTGGGATTTCGGAAAGCGCTTCGCGCATGCTTTCCTCGAGCCGTGGTTTCGTCATCCCTTTTCGCCATTGGGACTTGGGTTTGAGACGGACGAAAGTCTCGGACATATTCACGCTTTCGTTGTCCGTGCCATCCTCGGGCCTGCCCTGCTGGCTGGTGGTCATGAGCACTTCTGGAAACGCCAACAAGCGGCGTCGCACGTCGCGCAAGAGTTGTTGGCCATCATCGAGGGAGATACTCGATGGCATTTCGACGAAAACGAGAATATCGCCTTCATCGAGTTCCGGTAGAAACTCGGTTCCAAGACGTGAAGCCCCTACCCCGCCCGCGCCAAGGAGCAAGACGGCGCAAAGGAAAACGACAGGCCTACGGCGTAACGCGACGGTTATCAATTTTTCATAATGATTTCGCAGACTTTCTATCCATCCGGGCTCCCGGCTCTCCATGCCTTTTCCGCGCAGGAGCATCACCGCCAGCGCTGGAATGAACGTGAGTGCGAAGATCAAGGCCCCCAACAACGCAAAGCTATACGTCAGCGCCAACGGTTTGAAAATCCTCCCTTCCACCCGTTCCAGCGTGAATACGGGAATCAACGAGGCGATGATAATGGCCATGGCGAAGAGCACCGGACGCGCGACATCGACGGCGGCGTCGGTGACCAGCTTGATTCGCGCGCTTGTGCTGTCTGGCCGTTCTTGTCGATAGCGACGAATGACGTTTTCGACCAATACGACCGCGCCATCCACCAGAATGCCAAAGTCGATCGCTCCCATCGAGATCAGGTTGGCTGGCATTTTTAGCAGGTAAAGGCCGATGAAAGCGGTCAATAGGGACAAGGGAATGATGGTGACCACCACCACGGAACCACGCAAACTTCGGATAAAGAGCCAGACGACCCCAAAGGCGAGTAGCGCGCCCTCGAGAAGGTTGGTATGAACGGTTTGCAGGGTTTTGTTGACCAGGAGGCTTCGATCGTAGAGCGGTTCGATAGCCATTCCTTCCGGCAAGATGGAGTCGTTGAGGGCGCGCACCTGCTCGTGCAGTGCATCGAGCACGACCGAAGGGTTTTCGCCTCGTCGAAGAAAAACGACCCCTTGCACTGCTTCGAGCTGCTCATTGAAGCCGAACGATCCTTGTCGGGGTGTGTGTGATAACATCACACGACCAATATCGTCGACGGTGATGGGGATACCCTGGCTGTTTTTGAGAGCGACTTGCTTGATTTCATTGGCGTCAGAGAAATAACCCACGCCACGAATGACCATCTGCTGTTCGCCGCGTCGAAAAAAACCTCCTCCAACATTGACGTTGGCACGGGCGATGGCGTCGGTAACGTCACGAAGCTGCAATCCGTGGGCGATCAAGCGTGCGGGGTCGACTTCGACGTGAACTTCTTTCAAAAAGCTGCCGCGACTGACGACATCTCCCACGCCGGCCACCCGTCGCAGCATGGGTCCGACTGTCCATTCTTGTTCGGAACGCAATTCCGCGAGCGTATGGCGGTCACTGTGCAGGCGATATTCGAAAATTTGGCCGAGCGGGGTGGTGTCAGGCCCCAGCACGGGGGTGACTCCATCCGGGACGTCGGCGGATTGGAT
Organism: Deltaproteobacteria bacterium ADurb.Bin207; assembly: GCA_002070115.1. Lineage (GTDB taxonomy): Bacteria > Myxococcota_A > Polyangia > Polyangiales > Polyangiaceae > MWCO01. Next base: position 3,480 of record MWCO01000016.1, on the reverse strand, counting down.
TCGCTCCGACACCATAGTTCGCGCCCAGAACGACTCGACGTCATCCTCGAAGGTGAGATACACGAGGGATAGACCGAAAAGGCTTTCACTTCGCATCCGAAGGACTTTGGGAAGCCCGTTGAGAGAGCGCTCCAGGGGAATGGTTACCTGACGCTCAATCTCCGGTGGGGCCAACCCTGGCATCGTGGCAATCACGTTGACTTGCAGGTTGGTGACGTCGGGATAGGATTCCACCGGGGTTTGGAGGTAGGCGAAAATCCCGTAGGCAGCGAAGCCAAGAGCCGCCAAGAGCACCGCGATGCGGTGTTCGACACAGAAGCGAATGAGCGTTTTTAGCATATCTATGCGATTTTCGAGGTGTGTAGGCTAGTGCCGTCTCATAGAAGCTGTGCAGCAGCACCATCGAGCAATAGCGATCCACGCACGACCACCTGGTCCCCTGGAGCGATGCCGGAGGTGATGAGCACTTTGCCTTCGACGGGTTGGCTGACTGCTACCTGCCGCGCAACGAAGACACCGGGCTCGGTTTGGATGTGTACGAAGGACTTTCCGCCGTCTTTGATGAGCACGGCTTCGGTGGGCAGAGCGAGTGCTTTCCGCGGGGTTTCGATACGAACGCGGCCGAACATGCCGGGACGGAGTTCATGAGATGTTGCGTCAAGATTGATGCGTACGGGTGCCGTACGGGCATCGCTCTCGATGGTAGCTCCCACGAAAGCGACGGTTCCGGCGAGAGGCTCGTAGGCGGTGGGCAGTTCGAGAAAAGCGCGCAATCCCGGCTGTACGAGGTGAAGGTCACGCTCGAAGATATCGGCCTGTACCCAGAGTTCGGAAGGATCTCCCACCTCGACGAGGGGCTCGCCGCCGGGGTCCACAGCCGCGCCGACAGTGGCATTGCGGCTTACGACAACGCCTGCGATGGGCGCTCGGAGCACAACCGTCGTGCCGAGCCTGTTTCCGACGAATCGTGCGGCTGCTTGGGCGCGAACGAGTTCGGCGTCGGCTTCCGCGAGCGCGCGTTCCGCCGCCAGGCGGTCCTTTTCGGTGCCCACCCCCTGCTCGAGCATGTGGGTTTCGCGTTGGAGCGCGGCCTGAGCTTCCCGTTGAGCCGCACGAGCGACGCTCAAGGATGCACGGCTCGAAGCCGCATCGGGGCAATCGAGGGTAACCAAAGGTTCGCCCGCTTTTACGGAATCCCCCGAGCGCACATGCACGGCTTGCACACGCCCGGGCAAAGGAGCGCCAAGCTTTGAAACCGCCCCGTCTCGAAAGGTGATCCGCGCCGGAGCGCGAAGGAGCGCGGCGGTTTTTTCTGAGCTTACTTCCTGCACTTCGATAAACGCTCGAGAGGCCTCGGGAATCACAATGCTCCCTTGGGGATAACTAGACGCAACGTTTAGTGTTTCTTGCACGATGGGGGTTTTCGAACAAGCCAGCAGAAATAGGATGGGAAATAGGAGTATCCACGATGAAAGCGTCATGGCCCAGGGGGAGAGCATCTCCCATGCCACCTGTTTCCCAAAGGAAATCGTGGGATTGAAGGCCCACGGACTGGTTCCTCTTGAAACACTTGTATACTTTTGACACAATTGTTTCCCATGCGATTGACAGTATCCCTTTCCCTTTGGTTGGCGTTGGCCACAGCCTCGGTGCTTGGGATCCATGGGTGGTTTCAGTTGCAGCAAGAAGAGTCGGATCTCGACTTGGTGGCTCGTCGTGAGTTGAGTTTGCTGGCGACGGCGATTCGGACAGGGGTGGAGAGCGCGGTTCGCGACGGTCAGCAGCCCGACATCGAACAATTGTTGGAACAGTTGGAGCGCCGGGATCCGGAATTGGATGTATTCGTATTCGATAAGAACCTGGCTCTCCTCAGCAGTTCGTGGGGAAGCTCTCCCAACTTGCCTCGCGCGAATGCCGTGTTGCGTGAGTCGGAACCCGAAGCGATCCACGTGCAAGTGGTGGAGGAAACCGATTTCGTCGCCAGCACACCGGTTCGTGTCCAGGGAGCCAACGCCGGATTCATCGTTTTGATGCGCCCACGAGCCGCGTTGCAAACGGATTTGTCCGAAGAACGACAAGGATTGGTGGTTTCGATGCTAGCGGTGGTGATTGCACTATCCCTCACCCTGTCGTTGGTCGTTCATATCCGGCTCCATCGTCCTTTGCACCAGATCATGCACCGCGTTCGACGACTGGCACAAGGCGAATACTCGGAGCCAATTGTAATATCTGGTAAAGATGAGATAGTAGAATTGGCAAGAGAATTCGATCTGATGAGTCAGGCCCTGGAAGAAAGCCGTCGCAAGATCGTGCAAGCCGCGGAGTCTAGGGATCGTCTGCAAGCAGAAATGGCCGAACTCAATCGTCTGGCGTTGGTGGGACAGCTCGCCGCCAGTCTGGCTCATGAAATCGGTTCTCCCCTTCAAGTGCTCAACGGCCGGGCTCGTCTGCTTGCCGCGCGACAAGAACTGCCTTCCGATGCCCGTCGCAACGCCGAAATCCTTGTGGAACAAACCGACCGCATCACCGATATCGTGGAGCGATTGCTTTCCCTTGCTAGACGTAAACCATTGAAACGACACGTTATTTCTCTTGTCGAGCCCGTTGGGCAAGTGCTAGAGCTTCTCATGCCCCATGCCGAGCGACAAGGCGTCGAACTTCGGTGGACGGCTCGAGACACGCCGCCGGTGCTTGCCAACGCGGGGTTGGTGCAGCAGGTGATCTTGAATCTAGTGCAAAACGCACTGCACGCCAGCTCTCGGGGCCATCGCATCGAGGTGACGCTACAACCCTCCACCTATACGCCTCCCGCTACCTCTCGACAAGAAAACACGGTTTGTATCATGGTGGACGACGAGGGGATCGGTATCGAGCCAGACGTTCTGCCGAAAGTATTTGATCCTTTGGTTTCGCAATGGCGGGAGGATGAACGTCGCGCGGGCACGGGGCTGGGGCTATCCGTGGTGAAGTCGATCATGACCGATCACGGTGGTTGGGTCTGCGCCGCGGTGGGCCCCTCTGGACGGGGAAGTCGATTTATCGTTCATTTTCCGATGGTGGATGCATCTGGGAGGGCCCCGACCGATGACGACTAAGAAACGGCTCTTGGTGCTCGACGACGACCCTTCGGTGGTCGATTATCTTTGTGAAAGTCTGGAGGCGGCGGGCTACGAGGCGGTGCCGATGACGTCGCCCAGGGAAGCCCTGGCACGTCTTGGAGAAGAAGAATTCGACCTCATCATCACCGACGTGGAAATGCCTGAAATCCGGGGGGTGGACTTGCTCCAAGCGGTATTGGAATCCAACCCAAGCCAGCTCGTGCTTTTGATTACTGCGTTTGGCAGCGTGGAAATGGCTGTGGAGGCCGTGCGTTCCGGGGCCTGCGATTTTTTGACCAAACCTTTTAACGTAGATTTCGCAAACGGGAGAGGAACAAGCGCCAGATTACGTTGTAATCGACAATATATGTAATAATTGGAT
>MWCO01000015.1 GCA_002070115.1 Deltaproteobacteria bacterium ADurb.Bin207 | reverse complement strand
GCCGTCTTCAACCTTCGCATGCTGGCCCTGGTCGGACGGTGGGACGAATTCTGGAACCAACCTGCCCTTGCTGACCGCCTCGTAACTGCGTTCCAAGCCTCTTCCCATTGAGGTGCTGTCTGACCGGGTAATGGATCATACCCTTCGAAAACATGTATCGATGGCGTTGGGGCTGGTCATTTCCTTTACCGCGGCGAGCGCATTTGCGCAGGATAGTGATACGCCGGGGATCGGGTTAGGTGGTGACGCCGCGGTGTTCATGCCGATCGGTAATCTCGGTGATGGCGTCGGTCCCATGCTCGGTGCACTTCTGAAACTCGAGGTGCCCGTGAATCCAGGACTCGAGGTGACCGGTCGCGCCGGCTATCTCTATGGTCTCGAGAAAAACGACTGCTGCTCGATGTCGGACATTCCGATCTGGGCGGGAGTTCGCTACTTTTTCGATGGCAGCTTCGAGAATGCGTACGTCGGAGGGGAACTTGGGCTGAACATGGTAACCGCGAAAGTGGAGGTCATGGGAGTCTCCGCGAGCGCCTCGGATACAGACTTCGGTGCGGGACTCAGTGTCGGTTTCAAGCCCGGCGATCTCGACGTGCGGGGGACATTTTCCATGCTCGACCTCGGACATGCCGGTGACTCCATGCTTGTCGGCGCAAGTGTCGGCTACACGTTCACCCATTTCTAAAATGCAGCGCTGCTGAAACGCGGCGTGAGGAAACTCCCGGAATCTCCCCACTTCCCCTCGCTGACAGGCGCTATCTTCCACGCCTGTAGCTTGCGTTCGAGCAAACAAGGATGCTCATCACCCCGTATTCGCAACGCGTGGGCAAGCGCACCACCGTGCGACATCACGCCGGTTGCCCTCGCGCCTGCCCCACGCGGCTTGCCCGGGACAGGAGGTCGTCACTAAGCTGCTCGTGTTTCGCGGCAATCGCGAAATCTTCGGCCATGATTCTCAGGGAAATGGGGTGCTGAACTTGCGTTCGACAGAACGTCGAACCGCCTCGATTACTGATAATTCCAACCGCAAATGCCATCGACACAAGCAAATCCTTGCGCCGCGGGGCAATCGCAGGGCGTCCTTCGCCCACAACCCGCATCGTTCATTTGCTGCACAAACGCTACGAACCCTTCGTAGTCCCCGTTCTTATTGACCACGACGTTCCTGGTGCAACCACAACTCGTTCCACTCACGGCCGCGCAGTCTTCCGCCGTGACACAGCCTTGCATGGACGCCAAGAAGTTGTCGAACTCGGTCCTCCAATCATCACAAGTCATCTGGGCACAGACGCCTGTTCCCCCGTGTACGTCATGGGCGAGGCCTTTGCAGTACAACCCTTGCGCACACGTATTTCCTATCGAACCACCGCAGGCATACCCCGCGCCCACGCTTTGCCCATGCCCGGCCAGATGGCAGAAACCTTGGTCCGTGAGCGTATCCGCAACGCATACCTCGTTCGCCCCACAACTCTGCTCCACCGAAGGATCACATGGCGCGTCAGAGGACGGTCGGCACACATGGCCCGGCCCATCCGCGATCAGCGTGCAAGCTTGATCCTTGGGGCAATCCGACCCTTGCGTGCAAGGAATCTCGCAACTGCGAAACTCAGGCCCCGAAGGCCCCGCAATACCGTAGTAATGAACGCACGTCAGCCCAACCGCGCAGGCATCTCCCACCCCACATACTTCCCCTTGTTGTGGCGCCGGTTGGCAGCCATCGCCTTTGGCCCCCGTCAAAGCGAGTAACGCACCCAATCCAATCCAACCTAACCAATACGCTTTCATGAATCCTCTCCATAAACGATGATTGTCGTTATATGTACGGCGCAAAACTACCTTGGTTTTAATAGAGGTCAAGTAGGATATGAGGGGTGGTTGAATACAGGACTTGGTCGAGCGAAACTCGGCGTTTTTTATGCTATTTCCCGATCGATGATATTTTATCCCGAAAATGTTGGAGAGCACTACTGAGTTCGTGGAGCGGAAATGCCCGCGGCTGTAGCCCTCGATACGTAGCCTCGCAACCAACGAAAGCCTCGCGACTCGTCGGGTCGAACACCGCATACGCTACGGAAAGCGGCTCGTTCGCACGCTTCGGGGAGCCCGCGTCCCACGGCACCAGCGTAACGACAGGCAGCGTATCCGCGCACAATAGATAGCACGCTTTCGGCGCCAGGCTCCAGTGGCCGTCGTGCTCTTCAAATCCCGCGACCGTAGTCTCGACCCTGGAACCGTCGGCAAACACGACCGCCACGCCGAAAACGGGTATCCCTGCGGATTGAACGTAAAGGGGATAGGCCACAGGCGCGGGAGATGTGGGATACGCGGTGCTGGATTCGACGAACAGCACGGCGTGCGCCAAACAACCCTGTCGCACGACCTGCAGCGTGGCACCACGAATGCGCTTGCGCAAAAAGTCGGGAAGTGACGCGCCGACATCGTAAGGGGGGAAGGCGAATATCGATTTGCGGGTCATGGCGATCATGCGCGCTTCGGCATGGTCGGGAAAACGTTGGACCAATGTCTCGATGCATGTGCTGCAACGAGCATGTTGCGTATCGAGTAGGACGGCGGAGGTTTCGAGTGTTGCCGGTTCTGGATCGCTTGGATGGCGGTCAGCGAGTTGCTCGAGCAAACGAGCTGCTTCACGCACGCCCTCGAGTTGGACTTGCGGTTCGCCTTTCGCATCGAACGTGACATGCTTGTCGATTTGGAAGATCGCGTTTCTCAGCAGCGATTGATCCGATGCGGTGCGAGGTCGAGGCGTTGGCGGTGACGTCGACTCCGCAGGTGATGTCAAGACAGTCGATGACCGGCGACGAAAAGCTCCTCTTCGAATTTTGTCGCATACCCTCTGAATCGCCTTGTCATCCGGGTGGTACTCGCCCATTTCGCTCACATTCGAGTAGGTAACATCCGGACGAATCCGCTCGGGCCGACACTTCGCCGCTTTCGCAAGACGCCCGAGATTGGTTCGCAACGTTCGCCGATACGTCTGGATGGAACCAGCAGGGCCATTGACGACTACCAGCGACACCCCTTGGCCTTCCCACATTTGCACCTGAAGCTTCGGCTCTCCACTCGCCACAATGAGTTCGTCTTGAAGCGAAAAAAACGCCGTCGCCGTATTCGTACGAAACACGAAAACAACCAATTCCGGATGGGGAAAAGGACTCGGCGACGCGGGCGCTTTGCCGGTTAGCTCCGCCGCCTCCGGCGCATTTTCCATCGCAGGAGGCGCATTGGAAAAACGTTGCATCGCGTCGCGACAGGCTTCACTGCAAAGCGGCTCACCCGTAGCATCGCGCAAACATGACGAGCCAACGGGTACTCCACAAACAGAACAGAAGGTCTTTTTGCCAGTGAGGGTTTCGAAAAAGCCCATGGGTGATTCGCTGCGTGAGCGCCGTCGGCAAGTGCCTTTCGGTCGAGCACTCTCGGTTGCTCTAGCTTACCCTAGCCGGAATCCAGGGGCCAGTGAGTGTGTTTTTCGATGCGAATGCCGAAACAATACATTCCCGCGCGCTTGCCGAATTCCACCCTTCGACCTGCAATCGTCGTGCGATAGAATACCGCACGATGTGAACCGCCTGGTTTTGCGAAAAGGAGACTGGTGTGAAAGAGCCTGAGAGTCGTCCCATGCAACCGTGCGGCGACTCCAATGCGCATAGCGGTTGCGGAGAGGATAACTCTGCCGAAGGGCGTTTTCATGCCCTTGTTCGGCTGACTCGACGTCTGACCGATACCCACGAGTTACAAGAATTGCTGCCGCTCGTCGTGCGAGAAGTGCTGAGCGTGCTGAAAATGGAAAGAGGCGTGCTGCTGCTCGATGAAGGGGCGGGAGGCTATGAAGCCGTGGTCTCTTGCGACAACAAAGACAGCGGTGCGTATTCCCCTACCGATCAAGATGCAACACGGGCCTTGTTCGAAGAGGTAAAGGCCACACGCCGTCCCGTCATCCCATGCTCACGAAAAGCGAGTGAAGGCGATAGCTCCTTTTGGAACTTGGGGACCGTCGTTGGGTTGCCCTTGCTCGACCGAAGCCGATTTCTCGGTGTGCTTTGTCTCGACAGCGCCACCAAGCATATTCAGATCGGCGGCGATGGCCTGCCTGCTTACCTCGCATTTCTCGAGTCCGTAGCCGCGGTGGCTGCTTTGGCGGTGACCAACGCCCGCGCCCATACGCGAATGCTCGAAGCGCAAAAACTCAGCGAAGATTTCGGAAATCTTTTCGATCTCGATGAAGTATTCGATCGCGCCCTTTCCCGCATCGTGCAGCTAACTCGTGCGGAACAAGGATTCCTTTTTATTCGAGGACCGACGGGCCAGCTCGAACAGCGTGTGGGATTGGACCGAAAGGGCCGCTATCTTCCGGAATCCGAAGACCGTTTCGTCAGCAAAAGAATCATTCGCGCAGCAGCCGAAACCGGGGAGGTCATTCTTTCCGATAACGTTGCCGAGGTGGACGCATTTGGAGGCAGCGATGGCAGCGTGATTCGGTTGGGACTGACATCCATTCTATGTGTTCCGATTCGAGGCAGAGACTCGACTCTTGGGGTTGTATACCTCGAGAACCGACTGCTCATTGGCGTATTCGATGAAGAAGAAAAACGGTTGGTTCAGCTTGTCGCGGATCGCGCCGGCACCGCAATCGAAGCCGCGAAATTGTTGCGACAACAACGCGATATTTTGCGCGCTCTCGCGAACGCGGTCGAGGCGCGGGACGTGGGAACCAGCTCCCACGTGCAGCGCGTTTCCCACTTCGCGATCGCTGTCGGCCATTGTCTCGGACTTCCCAATGAACAACTCATGCTGCTCGAACAAAGCGCCCTGCTGCACGATATTGGCAAAATCGGCATCCCCGACCGGGTGTTGCTCAAACAAGGCCCCCTGTGCGAAGAAGAATGGCGGTTGATGAAAGAACATCCCCAACTCGGCGTGGGAATCGTGAGCCCCGTCGACCTTCCCAAAGAAGTGCTCGATGGTATCTTGTATCATCAGGAAGCCTGGAACGGTCGTGGCTATCCCTTCGGATTATCAGGGGAAAATATCCCCCTTTTCGGTCGAATCATTGCCGTTGTCGATGCGTTCGATGCCATAACGACCGACCGACCCTACCGAAAAGCGAGGACCATTCGACAAGCCGCCGACGAATTGAGCCGATGCGCCGGCGAACAATTCGATCCCGAAGTGGTCTGGGCTTTTCTATCCGTGCTCAATGAAGCCATGGAAACGGATACCGCGCTACGACCGTAACCAACTCCACATGCCAAGTTGCCCCATCTCTTGAATCCTCACCGCGCTTGCGCTTTGCTCACTGCCGTACGCATGCATCGCCGAAGCTTTCTTATCACCCTGCCGATTCTATGCTCTGGATGTTCACGGAATTCTTCTCGACAACAACCCAGCCCCGATGCCGCCATGACTCATTCGCCTACCACCACCTTCGGACCCACCGTCGCCGGTCGATTCTATCCACAGAACCCCCGTGAACTGCGCTCCTCCGTGGAGTCGTTCCTCGCGGAAGGAAAATCGTCTCCCGCCTTGGGACCCGCCCGCCGTATCGTCGCCCTCGTCGCGCCTCACGCCGGATATGTTTACTCTGGCTCGATCGCCGGCATGGCTTATGCCGCCGCCCAACCCCAATCCGTTCGTACCGTCGTGGTATTGTCGCCAAGTCATCATGGACGGCGCCCTTTCGTTTGCACCCTTTCCGCAGATGCTTACGACACACCGTTGGGAACCGTGCCCATTGCGAAATCGATCGTCGATGCGCTCGTTGCCAAAGGCGATTTGGTACAATACGATGACGCGCTGTTTCGACCCGAGCATGCTCTCGATGTTCACGTCCCGTTCGTCAAAGTTGCCTTTCCCGGGGCGCAACTCGTGCCTCTCATCGTCCCCATGATGCCAAGGGATCGTCTCGAAGGCCTTGGAAAACTGCTGTTTCAAGTCATCGGCCACGATCCACACGCGCTGCTCATCGCGTCGTCGGATCTATCTCACTTCTATTCCTATGACGAAGCTCGAACGATCGATGAAGCGATCGTTTCCGAACTCGAACGTAACGATATCGAAACCGTCTTTCTCAAACATGACGAACGACGAGGACCATGCGGAATTGCTCCGATCATGACGGCCTGGGCGTATGCCCGCAACTTCGGTTCCACAGGATTGGTGCATCGACTGTCCGTCAAAAATAGCGGCGACGTCTATAGGGAAGGACGCGATAGAGTTGTCGGTTACGCGGCGTTGGCCCTTTCCGTAGCCGATCCATGAGAACCCACGAGCGGTATGTGCTGCTCAGAACGCACCGGATACACTGATTCCAAGACCGCGATCACCCACCCCCATGGGAGTGGGGCCGATGAATAGGTTCCGTGGCGGTGGCTCATCTTTCGGGCTCGGCTCTTGCCGTGGTTTCGGCGATGGATCGACGCTTGGCTCCGCGGTTTCCAGCAGGGCGCCCTCGAGGGAAATCAATAATCCCCCCGCTTGGCCAAGCCCGTCGAGCACCGTAAAAATGCCGCGCATCCACAGCAAAAATCCACTGCAATCCGGGTCCGTGTCCCGACAACGGATGTTCGTCACCGAAATCCAAGGTCCGGCCACCGGTATTCGCAAATCCCGCGACCCTGGAGAGTCCGGCCACGCATACGAAAACGGTTGCGCAACCGCATAAAACCCCGCCGTCGTGGCAAGCCCCCCCATCACCAACTTCCAGCGCACGGGCGAAGGCGGATGAACATCGGTGGGAATGTGCTGCGGCGGCGGTTCTGGTTGCGCACGAGCCACCGAGCTAACCCATAGGATGGGAACCACTCCCAATAAGATCTGGCCAATTCGACACGTTTTCGTCACCCCCCCCGTTTGGCAACGATGCGCCCCCGAAGCAAGCATCTTATGGATCACAACGTCGATTGACCTAAAAAACAACGCGCCGCTATCGATCTCCCCCATACTTCACCGTGCAGCCGTACGCTTCCGTCGATGCCGTCCGCACCGCCCGCTTCATGGCAATGTCCTCGAGCGCCTCTTCGACATGGGAAACCAGCACCCCGTCTTTGGGAGAACCTCGATCCCCATCCGGCGAATTGTCGATGGCCCCCATGTATACGAGTATCCCCGCTGAATCGATGACGAACATATGAGGCGTGCGTTGGGCACCATACGCTCGTCCCACCTCGCCCGTCGCGTCCATCAACACCGGATAGTTCATGTTCCACTGTTTCTTTGCCGCTGCATTCGCTACGGCTTCATGCCCCTGCTTTCCCGGTCCCGCGGAATTGACCGCAAGCCATACCGCCCCCTGACGTTCCGCTTTCTCAATCGCCGGCTTCATACTCCCTCGCTCATGGGAAGCCTTGACGAAGGGACAGAATGGATTGAACCATTCGAGTACCACGATTTTCCCGCGATAATCAGTAAGGGATACCGTTTTCCCTGCTTCGTCGAGAAGAGAAAATAGGGGCGCTGGTTTGCCAAGCTCGGCCTTGCCTGTCACGACCGGGGGCGCGTGGCGCGGCGGAGCTTGTGCCGAATCCGATGCATCTGGCGAGTCGCTGATTCGGGGCGATGGGGCTCGCTCCGACGATTCGCTGATGGTTTCCGATGTTCTGCAACTCGTCAATCCCGCCACGACGATAACGCCAATAAGTCGAGAAAACGCAACGTGAGCCATGAAAAGATGGATGCCGGGGAAGGAAAAGTCGTCGCTGATTTGACGCTCATTGCAAATAAGCATCCGCACCAGGCATCGTTTCGACGGATGGATTCCTTAGCTCGTTGGTGAGGCCGAAGCCGCACGATACCGGGCCCAATGGGTTTCGAAAGCGCGTTCGACGGCTCGGAGATATCCTCGCTCCGCCCACATCTGTTCCCCCAGTCGGTTCGCCACTTCATCCACCTCGCCAATATCCAAAGGTTCCACGTCTTGCACAGCCCGCTCCACCGTTTCTGGAGCGGTCGACCTGCCTCCTTTGAAACGAATCATCTTGCCCAATGCCCTGCCACCTTGACGTATCCACGCTCGGCTTGCTCCCAGCGCCCTCTTCCACATCTGGTGGAAGGGCCGGGTGTCCACCTGTTGTGATGCGGCATCCACCGCGAGGCGTAATCCTCGTAGCGCATCCACCTCTACGCCGAGATCCGCGTTTGAAAATAGTCCCTTCACCATCGCATGACGAACCATCCACAGCGTGTGAAAGGTCCATGAGGCCGCGTCCACACAATCCTTGACCGCAAGAACGAACGACACCTTCCGAAAGAGTTTTTTGATCGGGTAGATCAAGATCGACGAAAGGCAACCAAGCAGCCTCGATCGTTCTTGCAAAAATACATCGAGTTGAGCACGCCCAGGCCGTAACCCCTGACGCTCGAACTCCGAACGTAAGGCGCGCTTTCGGATGAATCGAAGCGCCATGTCATCCAGGAATGGAATCGGAATCGCTGGGCATAACCCTGCAAGTAAACTCATCGTAATGATGCGCTGCAGCGCAATTCGAGCTTGCTTGTCTTCGTCTTCGGAGGAAGCCGTATTGGTGCTTTTTTGGGGATTCCCGTTCGTCGTACTCATCACCCTGATCCCCGGACCGAGGTTCAGAAAAACGGAAGCAACGCTTCACGAAACTCGTCAGCCGTCGCGAAACGATCTTCTTTCGATCGTGCCATCGCTCTCATCACGATGTCGCAAAGCTCCTGGGAAAGCTCCGGACGACGCGATCGCAACGCAATGGGCTGGCTGTTGAGCGCGTCATGCCAAATTTCTTGTGTCGTAGTCCCCGAAAACGGCCACCGCCCCGTGAGTAACTCGTACGTCATCACGCCAAGAGCATAGATGTCGGCGCGCTCATCCACATGCTTGGTATCGTGGATTTGCTCTGGAGCCATGTATTGGGGTGTTCCAAAAGAAGAACCGCTGAACGTTAATCGACTGCCCCCCTCCGATAAGATCACCGAAAGACCAAAATCAAAGACCTTGGCCACCGGTGCGGTTCGCAGGTTGCGCACAAGCACGTTGCTTGGTTTGAGATCTCGATGAATCACCCCAGCGCCATGCGCCGCCGATAACCCTATCGCAATCTGTTTCACCAACAACAACACCAAAGGTAGGGGAATCGGACCTTCATGCCGATCAATGAGGTCGGCCAACTCCGTTCCGTCCACGTACTCCATGACCAATACCGGCATTCCACGCTTGAGCTTCACCACCGCGTACGTGCGAACTACATGGGGAGAGTCGATCGCTAGCGTGGCATGCGCTTCTCGATGGAAACGTTGGAGGGCCGACTTGCTCGAGCCAAATGCGGGATGAGGGAATTTTAGCGCAACGCGTCCCCCCGTTTCGATGACTCGCGCTTCATACACCGTACCCATCGACCCCGAGCCGATGAGCCGCACAATCGAAAAAGCACTCGCTACAATGCTTCCCGGTTCGAGTCGAATCATTCCTGCAATCACGCATTGTATACCAGGTCCCCATTGATGGGTGAACGGATTGCAATCGTGCCAAAATGCCCGTTCGCCATCCATCATCGGCGCCGCAGAGGCAGCATGAGAGGCTCGGCCGGCAACGATGCCAAGGCAACGATTCGACGCGCCGTCGACGGAAAGGGTATCGCCGAACCCCTTGTTTCCACGGATTCGACTCCATCGTCCGTCTGCAAACGATCCACTCCATCCAAGGTACGCACACCCGTGATCGATGAGCACGCTAGCTGTCGTTGTCCAAAGACAACGCAACCATGACGAACCCACGCTTTCCCCACCTGGATGCCGTCTAGCTCCGCAAGGACTTTGGCGCGACGACACCACACGTCCAGCCATATTTTGCCGAGTTTTTCGATCAACAGAGCGGTTGCTCGTTCGTCGCCGTAAGGGCCTCCCACCATGAGAAGAAAAGGCGGCGGATGAACCGTTTCGAACACCAGCGCAATCGTTGCTTTCGCGCCTGGGATAGAAACGGTTTTGTAAGTGATATCCACCACTTCGTTCCACATGAGTTCGCGAGATTGCCTTCCCTGCGAACATACGATCCCCAACTCGTGCAGCACGACTTTCGTAGTGAGCCCCCGATGTCGTTTGCTGGCTGACAATACGTAGGCCGCCAAAGCCATGAGGCCTCCTACCACCGCCACCACGATGCCAAGCGTACCTTCCACCGCCACCAGCCCCACGGGAACCAACGTCGCTCCACTCACACCGGATACCTCGATGGCTCGACGGGGCCAAGGCGAGGTTTTTTTCGACGTGCTGAACTCATGGGTCACGGCACCAAAGCGATGTGCCTTTGGCTCACCATCCGCCGTCTTTTTGGTTCCATCTTTGCCAACCATCACCGACTCCAGGTCGTCCAAACCAGATTCACCCTTCGCAATTCCTTGACGATATCCTCCTCGTTGTGCAGGTCGTGACGAAACCAAGGCAGCCGCACCTGCAAAGAACCCTCAGCGCCGTGAACGGGAACAACCTCGCATCCAAGACGTTCCAGAATCTGAACCGCTTGTTGCCAGCCGATTTCGGATGGCGGACGAACGTTCCCATACCACAAATTCTCCGGTGCTAGCCGAATATGGACAGAACCCGTGACCGCTTCGCCACGCGCCAGATGGGTTGTTAGTGACCCGGCTTGTGCCAATAGATCCATCAGGTCCTCGCGATATCCACCACGCGATGGTCGTTGGGAATGCTCCGAACGGAGTCCATGACGCTGCATCGTGCGCATCATAGAAGTGAGGTCCACGCACACACTGCTGAGCATGATACGACGTGTGTTCGCGCCAATGTGCAGCGAGGGACAGAAAGCGATACCCGCAAGCGCGATCGGTCCGCCATTCGAGACGATCACGAGATCGTCGGGATGCAGTCGGAGACGCTTGTCTTCGAGTTGTAACGTCTCCCCGGACCGCGCAAACCGGACCTCGAGGGAACCTTCGATTCGATCGAAATCGATGGCCTCCACGGGATGACCGTATTCGAGCATGACCAGATTCGTGATATCCACCACATTGTTGTCCGGTCGATGGCCGAGCGTTTTCAATCGATGAGATAACCAATCCGGCGATGATTCGACATGCACATTGTCGACGAACAAAGCCCCGAATCCGAGACAAGCCGTCGTTTCCTTGACCTCGATCGGCACCCGCATCGTACCGTGAGTTATGCGAACGGGCGCATCGACGACCGGTGGTTCGAAAGGTTGACGAAACAATGCCGCGATCTCACGCGCCAATCCGATATGCCCAAGCACATCGGTTCGAGCCGTATCCGCCAACTCGAGGACCGTATCGTCATGGCTTCGATCGCACTTTTTCACAGCCCATTGCGCGAGCGACAGAATTTGCACGATCTGCTGGTCCGTGGCATCCAAACCATGGATGAGGCTACGAAGCCAGGATAAGGACGCTTTCATTGGATCGGGTCTTTAGCGCAGATGCAGGGAGGGGAGAACGGTAGGCTCAGTCGTTTTGAGGATCTCGGACGATAACGCCCTGTGCGGTTTCCGCAAATTGATACTCCGGATGGAACTTCACGGCGGAATTGAGGTTCCACTCCGCCTCGAACAAAACCACCGGCCGGTCTCGAACATCCACCACAAGCATGGCATCGATCTGTTGACGAACATGGGACAGATCCACCGGTTGACCGTCCGTACGCGTTACCCAACGCGCAAGATGAAAGGGCACCGATTCCAGACGAACATCGACACCGTATTCCGAAGCCAGACGGTGTTTGACCACCTCGAGTTGCAACAATCCCACGGCTCCCAAAATCATGTCTCCCGTGCGAATGTCGGGGGGTTGATATAGTTGCACCGTTCCTTCTTGGGCGAGTTGGGTGGTGCCTCGCACGAGTTGCTTGCGACGCAGCGGATCGACCATCACGAGCCGTTTGAAATACTCCGGAGCGAAACTCGGAATGGGCTCGAACTCCAATTTCGTTCCGCCCGTGAGCGTATCTCCGACTTGGAAAAAGCCAGGGTCGTACACGCCAATGACGTCCCCGGCGTAGGCTTCCTCGACGATCGTCCTTTCTTTTGCGATAAATTGAGTGGGGTTGGCGAGACGTACTTCTCGATCCGTTCGAACGTGCAGGACCTTGGTCTTTCGATGGAATTGTCCGGAGCAGATTCGGACGAAAGCGACACGGTCTCGGTGAGCCGGATTCATGTTGGCTTGTACTTTGAATACAAAGCCGGTGAATTCTTGTCGTCCGGGGTCCACCAGCCCAATGCTGCTGGCCCGTGGTCCGGGGGGAGGCATCATCTGAATGAAGGAATCGAGAAATGTCTCGAGGCCGAAGTTGTTGATCGCACTGCCAAAAAACATGGGCGACAGACGCCCTTGCAAAAACGACGATGGGTCGAAGGCGTCGCCCGCGGCATTGAGAAGATCGATATCCTGCTCGAGCTGTTCGCAGCCATCCTGGCCGATTTGCGCACGCAATCGAGGGTCATCCAAATCTCCCACATTCATGGGGACCACCATCGCTCCCTGCGTCGCGCTCGAACCGGCCCGAGATTCGTCAAACAGCATCAACTTGTCCAAGGTGCGATGATAAACCCCAAGAAATAGACCGGAGCGAAACACCGGCCATGTCAGAGGCACCACGCCGATGCCAAGAACACTCTCCACCTCACCGATGAGTTCGAACGGATCCCGCCCCGGACGATCCATCTTGTTGACGAATGTGAAAATCGGAATCGAACGCTGACGACATACCCGAAATAGCTTGCGCGTTTGTGATTCCACACCTTTCGCGGCGTCGAGCAACATGACCGCCCCATCGACCGCGTGCAGCGTTCGGTAGGTATCTTCACTGAAATCCGCGTGCCCAGGGGTATCCAGAAGGTTGAGCTGAAGTCCCTTGTATTCGAACTGCAATACGCTCGTCGTGATGGAGATTCCGCGTTCTCGCTCCATTTCCATCCAATCACTGACGGCATTGGCGCGTCCCCGTTTCGCTTTGACCGCACCGGCCAAATGAACCACCCCACCGTAAAGCAATAATTTTTCCGTAAGAGTGGTCTTGCCAGCGTCTGGGTGGGAGATGATGGCGAAAGTCCTTCTTTTATCGATTTCTCGCTGTAACTCGGATCGTTCGCTCATGATTCGACTCTGTGCGGACTCGCTTTGCCGTGGGCAACCAAGAGCGCGAAGCTAGATAATTCGCGAAATGGCTCGAGAGTAGCCACACGGGGGCGCCGAACATAGGCGTCGGAAAAGAGCCGGTCAAGCCAACGACGGCGGTCTTTCGCCTGGGTGGGTAAGGGCGGAAAAGGACAGGAGGCGCCCTGCATTTTTGGGCTTCGCATGGGAAACCGCCAGGGTTGCTACGACGATCAGCAGCAAAAAGGCGGAGCAGGCCACAAAAATTCCCAAGCCTCGACGCTTTTTTTCGACATGGTTTTGGGCTGGGAAGAGGCTTATGGATCGGCAGCGACGGTTCGAGGTGTAATGCGCCACGGCAAGCTCGCCATCGAGCCCTACCGCTTTTGCAAAAGAACGAATGAATCCGCGGGTATACAGATTGCCGGGCAAATCCTCGAAGCGGTCCCGTTCGAGATAGTCGAGTTGAGAGACCGAAATTCGTGTGGTGCGAGAAATATCTTGAAGCGTCAAGCCACACTGAAGGCGCGCACGACGTAAATGCAGGCCAACCGGTTCTGCGAAAGGCGGTTTCCCAGCCGAAGGCGGGTCAGCGATTGGCTGCGAAGGGGGATGCATAGCGCCTGGGCTGGCGTCGCAACAGATGCGCCACCTACATAAATAGGAAATACGGCTAGTTACCTCGGGGTTATGTTGAATGAATTGCAGAGTTGCAATGAGAGTATGGCAGAAATGCCAGGGGTATGGTTCCGTAACGAAATGATTTCCAATTATGATCTAATTGTGACGCTGACCTTGATCCTGTAGCTGGCATGCGCCAGATTCTGAAACCTAACCTTGGTGACAATCGTATGTGGTTCGAACGACGAAGGAGGCTCCTGTCGCGCTCGAACATGGAGGAATGATGCGCCGCGTGATTCATCAAATCCTTATTGCCGGGTTGTTCGGACTCGCTCTGGCTTCGTGTTCGAGTGATGAAAATGATGAACAATCCCCAATCCAGGACACCTATATTATTGATACGTTCAATATTGGCTTAGCTGGGTCATTTGTTCCCTTCGAGCAACAACGGCTTCAGCCTGTGATGGAAGCGGTGGCGTCGCTCAATTCTGATGTGGTGTGCGTTCAAGAGGTTTGGCGGAAAAGGGATAAGGAGAAGTTGGCGGAAATCGCGAAAGCGAATTTCCCTTATGCAGTCTGGTTCGAGCACGATTTCGATACCGAAGTGGACGATCCGGCAGATGCCCATGGCATGGTACCACCGGCCCCTACCGAGCCGCCTTGTGGGGTCCAAGGGACAAAAGAGAAGTTCGAAGCGGTATTACAGTGTTTGCTGGATAATTGTTCCACCTTGCCGGGGCAACGAGAGGGCAAAGTAACGACGGCGACCTGCGCGGAAGAGAAGTGTTTTGTCGAAGCGGCTTCCTTGTTGGCTGGCGCCGAGCAAGACAAGCGCTGCTACGGCTGCGCGGTCACTAGCCTTCCCGAGGATACTCTAGGCAGGATCGAAGAAAAATGCACAACCAACCCCAAAGCCGCCCTGGCCTTCGATGGACAAAGCGGTGTCATGATCCTTTCCCGACACCCTTTGATAAACGCGGAAGATTGGGTTCTTCCGGCGACCTGGAACCGTCGTGTCATCCTGCGCGCTACCGCCAAACTCCCCGCCGGGGAAGTCGATGTGTATTGCAATCACTTGGCTCCCGTGTTTTTCGATGTGGCTTTCCCATACACCGGAGACTACGGGGACGGTAAGACCGGACCCGATGCCTGGGCTGCAGAGCAAAAGCTACAAGCGGAAAAGCTTCATGCATGGTTGTTGAAGTACTCCGCGGATCGTCAAGCCATCGTTCTCGGCGATTTCAACGCCAGTCTCGAATTCCGCGAAAATGGCAGAATGGTGACCCGAGCCGAAGGGCCAGAAACCGTGACCTTGCTCCAACAACACTATACGGAAGCCATTCCCCCTGATTATCCGCCAGCATGCACATTCTGTTCCTCCAACGTGCTGACCGGACTGACGAAAGAATGGGAATCCGCCTGGGTAGATCATATCTTTCTACACGGTATTTCAGACCAATCCATTCTCTCCGCGCAGAGAACGTTACTGGATAATACTATTCGTATTGAAAACGAAGGTGAGGAATTGTGGGTCCCTGTTTCGGACCACTATGGAATGCGAGCTGCCATTCGGTTATCACCCTGAAGGGTCGGCATGCGTGAACATTGCCAAGGATTCGTGCCTGAGATAATCTTTATACTGGCTACGTCTGCGGGGCTCGCGGATGGCTTGAATGAACGTATTGACCTGGCCACCGTGGAACAACCAACCGAATAGCGAGATCAAATGGCAAGGGACGGAACTCAAACGACAGGGGTGCTCGCATCTTCCGGTGAGCATGGCGCTGTATCCGTCGATATCGGGGATGTACTGGTCGGAAAGTACAAAGTCGAAAGCATCTTGGGGCAAGGCGGCATGGGGGTCGTCGTGGCCGCCATGCATTTGCACCTGCAAGAACGTGTCGCACTGAAATTCTTGCGCCCCGGTGCGGGCCGCTCCGAAGAATTCAATGCGCGCTTCATGCGTGAAGCACAAGTCAGCGCCAAACTCCGCAATGAGCACATCGTGAAAGTATCCGATGTCGGAATGCTCGAAAGCGGAGCCCCCTATATGGTCATGGAGTATATCTCCGGTGTCGATCTGCGTTCCATGCTGAAAAAAGAGGGGCCCCTGGCCATCCCTCGCGCCATTGATTACATCATTCAGGCTTGTGAAGGACTTGCGGAAGCGCACTCCTTTTCCGTTGTCCACCGCGATCTCAAACCTTCCAACCTATTTGTCACCACACGTCGCGATGGTACCGAACTCATCAAAGTCCTCGACTTCGGTATCTCCAAGGCCAACTTGGTCTCCTCTTCTGACCTTGAAGACTTGACTGCCGCCGGAGCCTTGCTTGGCTCGCCGAAGTATATGTCTCCCGAACAGTTGACCAATACTGCGCAAGTCGATGAACGTTCGGACGTTTGGTCCCTCGGGGTCGTGCTGTATGAAATGCTAGCGGGCACGCCTCCCTTCGTCGCCGATACCCACGCTGCCACATGCATGCGTGTTCTTGGAACCGAATTGCCCCCCTCTCTATGCGCACGCAGACCCGACGTCCCCCCTGAACTCGAAGCCGCCATTTTCCGAGCCCTGGAAAGAGACCTCAATCGTCGCACCCCAAACGTTGCGGAATTCGCTGAAGACGTAATCGATGCCGTCGGGGCCCTTGTCCCTCATCAAGTGCTTGTCAGCATCGAGCGAATCCGACGCACCATCGAATCCCATTCCCTCGCGTCCTCCGGCGCTACTCCTCGTCCCCGAGAGCGCAGAAACATACTCGCCGAGTCGATGACCTCATCGTCGTTCTCCCCTGCTTCCGGTTCGGGCGCGGTGGTTACGGCCAACAAACAGCCACAACGCAAAGGACTTCTGGTGGGAATCGCGGTGCTTCTTTCCGCGCTCATCGTCGCCTTGGCTGCATTGATTTCGCAGCGCTCCGATAACACCGACCCCGTGATGGCCGGCGCGACCGTTTCGGTGAGCGCAACACCCTCGGCCCCTGTTGCCGTCGTGGAATCTCCGGCCACCTCTTCGACTTCGATTCCCGCGGAACCCCCCCGTACCGCTGAAAGCATCCCCTCACCGGGGACCACGCCTGAACCGACACCCACCAAAGTGATTCCAGGGCCTACCCGATGGTCGCCCCCACCGGTTCGATCAACGGCCCCGGCACCCACTGGAACGCCTACAAGCACGAAAAAGGTTGATCCGCTGGAGGAACGTCAGTGATGCGAATTTGGTTGCGTCCGAGATCTGTCGCCATTGCGGTTGCTTGGGGCTTGACCATGAGTGCAAGCCCGTTCGCGCTCGCACAACCCACACCGGAAGGCAAAGCCATCGCCGAGACTCTCTTTCGTGACGGCCGTGCGCTCATGGATGAAGGGCGCTACCCAGAAGCCTGCCGAAAACTCGAAGAAAGCCAGCGCCTCGACCCCGCCCTCGGAACCTTGCTCAACATGGCGGTATGTCACGAAAAGGAAGGCAAAATCGCTACCGCCTGGGCCGAATTCAACGAAGCCATGGTGCTGGCTCGTCGTGAAGGCCGACAAGACCGGTTCGATTTGGCGCAGCAGCATATGACATCCCTCGAACCCGATTTGCCGAAACTCGTCCTCAATGTCCCACCACAATCGCGTATTCCGGGCCTCGAGATCCTCCGCAACGGAACGCCCATCGGCGTCGGTGCGTGGGGAACACCGCTGCCCATCGACCCTGGTGAAGTCATCATCGAAGCCCGCGCGCCAAAGTACAAACCATGGACAACCACACTCCAAATCGAAATCCGAGAACAGAAATCAGAAGATATCCCTCTGCTGGAAAGCATGCCGGAAGATGAATTGACGACCGGTGCCTCCGCAGGGACTGGCTCTTCTCGTCGTTCGCCCCCGCCGCCTCCAGAAGACTTCTGGACCGCGAATCGAATCGCGGGGGTGACGCTAGCGGGGGTCGGTATCGCTGCCATGGGTATCGGCAGTGTCTTCGGTGTCACCGCCTTGAACAATCAGTCGGATAGCGAAGCCTATTGCTCGGGGAAAACATGCTCTGATCAACGAGGAATCGACCTGAACAAAGACGCCATGCGCAACGCAAATATCGCAAACATCACCATCGGTGCAGGCGCGTTGGTGGGCGCTGTGGGAGCCCTTCTGTTTTTTTCAGGAGGATCGGATGCACCCACGGAAATGCAATCCGGGGTGGATATCTCCTTCACCATGATGCCATCGCAGGCTAGCGCGGGAGTGAGGGGAACATGGTGACCATGCGTTTTTTCATCGCGACCCTTGCCCTTACGGGTTTGGCTCTCCAAGGATGCCAACTCATCGGCGGAATCGAGGAACGTACCCTCGTCCTCCAAGATGCCGGTGCCGATAACGACTGGGAAGCGGACGTCCAACCCGAAGCCGAGGCCGACGTCGAGCCCGATGTCATCGATACCACCTGTGAACTGCCGACGGTTGGCAATGCATCGATGCGGATCGGAAACCTGATCCCTTCGCTGGACCGCGTGGAGTTCTGTATCAAATCCGCAAACCAAACCTGGCAAGATGTCAAACCCATCTTGGCCGGAAGCGGCGGTGGATGTCCCCGTGGCCTTGCGTACCGCTCGTTATCCGCGGCATTCGATGTGCAAGCGGGAGTCTACGATGTCATCGCCGTACATGACCCGGCGACCGGTTCACGCCCTGCTTGTACCGTCACTCCTATCGCTGAGGCCTCGCAGATTGTCATCAGCGAAGGAGAAACCATGAGCTTGCTTGTCTTTGGAGATTCACGGTCAAACGCTTCCCTTCGTGCTTTGAAGGAAACGAAGTCGATCGGTGTGAATGAGACGACCGTGCGGTTCCTGCACGCTTTGGTCGGTGCTTCCTCGCTCGATATGGGGGTGGGCAGCGCTGATGAACTCCCCGCCGACATTATTTCGCCAGTTTTCTCTTCCGTGGGGTTTGCGGGTATCGCGGAAGCGGGCAACACACCAACAGGTCGTATCGACGAAAACGGTTACCTCAAACTTGAAGTCAGCGGAGGCGTGATCGCGTTTGCTGTAGCTAATAATGGCTCGACGGCAAGCTTCATGGTCAAATCGGATAAGTACGACCGGGGGGTTTCCTATTCGTTTTTCGCGGCTGGCAGAAAAGGAGACCGAAAATTTCCGCCCGAAATCATGATCTGCGATGAGATGAAGGCGGATGGGATTTACACCCGTTGTGGTGGCTTGCCCCTCACCATGACCGTCGACGCCGCCAACCTGCAACTAGCGGGAGCGTTCGGTCCCTATGACAAAGAGCGCATTCCCGCGATACAGTCCGCGATCGCAAGCCTCCCCTCCGATGTCGTATGTGTTCATGAGTCATGGGGAGGATCGTTGCGTGATGGCATCGCCGCGGCTGCTGCGTCCAAGTTTCCCCATAAGGCATCGTTCAATTATGACCTTGATAGCCTTGTGGATGATGCGACGGATCAATCGGGCAACGATCCCCCTGAGTGGACGGAAGCACCCTGTGCTCAATCGGATACAAAAATTGCAGCGGCCCTCGATTGCATCAAAGCCAATTGTGTCGAGCCGTTAGGAAGCGAAGACGGTATCCCCAAGGTCCCGCTTTCGTCCTGTTTGACCTCCAAGTGCATGGCCTCCATGCTTCCGTTGTTGGGGCCCGACTCTAACGATAATGCCTGCTACTCGTGCTTGTTTGGTAACCTCGCTGCCTTCGAAACCGTAGGCTATATTCGAGATCAGTGCAGCCACAATCCCAAAGCGAGGTTCGCTCACCGAGGAGATTCTGGGGTGATGGTGCTCTCGAAGCATCCTGTAAAAAATCCAGAATCTTGGGTCCTTGCCTCCACGGAGTGGCGAGTCAACATCGTGCGTGCCCCGGTTTCTCTTCCCAACGGTGCCGTGGTCGATGTGTATTGTACCCAACTCACCACGCCCGCCGATAGCATCACACGGCCCTATACAGGACAGTACGGCGACGGAAAGAAAGGGCTCGAGGCTTGGCGTTCCGAACTGTATCTGCAAGCCCACAAACTCGTGTCCTATGTGCAAAGCAAATCCGAAACTCGAGGCAGAAAGGCTGTCGTCGTTGGTTCGATTTACTCCGGGCCCGAGTATTACGACGGCGAGAAAAAGATTCTGGAAGCGGTTAATCCCGAGGCTTTCAATACCGTGTCGACTGCCTTTCCATTGGCGGTCCCCGCTTCCTATGTTCCCGTCTGCACGCTGTGCAATGACAACCTCATTTTGGCGGAACCCGGTTCCACCCCCTCCGGAGCCAGCACCTGGCAGACGTTCGTCTTCCTCAGTGGAATCCCAATCACCGCCGTCGAAAACGCCGAACGGTTCTGGACCGAACCCGCCCTCGAGGTGGAATCTGTCGATACCGGTAACAAATACGCGATTCCTTTGTCGACGCACTACGGTTTCCGTTCCATCATTCGTGTACTCAAATAGTTGAAAAGGACAGAGCGATGAAAACTGCCACCCGTGCCTGGGCGACGTGTCTGTTTTTGTTTGGGGGACTATCCGCATACGGATGTGGAGACGATGATGCGCAAGCGCCTGCTGGCGGCTCAGGAGCACATTCGGCCACCGGTGGAGCTGCCGGCAGTGGGGGAAGCGTAGCCACGGGAGGCGGGCAGAACGTGGGAGGCGCTGGGACCGGTGCAGAAGCCGGCACCGGAGCCACTGGGGGCGCGCAATCCGGCGGCGGAACCGGCGGTTCAGGCGCAACCGGCGGTTCAGGCGGAACCGAAACAGGCGGCGCTGCCGGACAGGGAGCAGGGGGAACCGGCGGAGACCAAGGCGGTGGCGGCTGCGCATTCGTGCCCGGCGGGGACGACTTCACCCGAAAAATTGTCGTCGCTCATAACCGTGGCCCTGGCGGTGTGGAATCCAATGTATACGAAGTTCTGGAACTATCCGAATCGGGACAGATCTCGCGTCCGGGCGTGACGTTCGAAATGGGGTCAGGAGAAGGGGAAATCGTCTTCACCACCGGTGGCGCCATCGGCATCGCCATCCAGGGACAAGGAAAAGATCGTTCGCTCGGTGTATTCCGTTTCGACGATAATGGAGATTTATTTGTCGTGAATCCCGCGATTCACCCTTCGTTTTATCCTCACAAAATCATCATTCCTCCCGGCAATAACGGTGATGCCTATGTGCTCGATGCCGAATGGGTCGAGCATGGCGGTGGTGTGTACAAAATTAGCTTTGGCTGTGAGGGCCAGTATTACGAAATGGGAAAAGTCTTGGATGCCAAGCTGCCCAACACGATGCTCTTGCTCGACGACGACCGCGTCTTTCTGAGCAGTACCGACGTGCTCGGCTCGGATCCATCCATGGAGGCTCATCTCATCGACTTGCTTTCCCCTCCCGTTCGAGTCGCTAGCGCGGAAGCTTTCGGTGACGATGATGCCATCATCGTATCCGCTGCGCGAACCGAAGATGGAAAATATGTCCTGCTCGGTGATGACTCCATGTTCGGCGGAGAACGTGTCGGTGTGGTTCGGATCGATGGCGATTCGCTATCTTACGTGCAAACCATCCCTTCCGTCCCTGCCCCCGTTTCCATCGTTCCATCGCCCAATAACGATGTCGTGCTCGTGGTTAGCGAGTATCCCGATGATATTCATGTGCTGAATTACGATCCCTCGAATTCCTCCAAACCGTTTTCCTTGCGTGGAAAGCTTGCGTACGTTGGACAAAAACCATCCTTGCCCAGTACCGCGGTCATGATCGAACGCGGCTCTCTCAAAGGTCATGTTCTCGTAGCGGACCTGTATGGAATTCGGCAAATCCAGTTCACCGCGGGAGGACAAGGTGTGAAAGACCTTGGGCTATACAAATTGGGCGAATCTTTCCCGGATACCATCAGCGCCCTCGGCATACAAAAATAGCTGTAGGAAACGTCGATCGTTGTTCCCTTTGGTTTTGTCGCTACCTCAGGCGCGTGGTGGCGAGCCCCTGAGCCTTGGTAAAAACGCTACTCCCAGATGATGGGATCCTCAGCAGGCGGAGGAGGCAAGGGAGGCGGCGTCGAGGAAGGAGTGGATGCGGAGGGTAGGGGATCTGTATAAGGATTATCCCTATTTTTTCTGCCGAGCTGGCATACAGCCAGGTCCGCTTCGCATCGGGTATTGCCCTGTCGAAGCTTGTCGACTTGACCCTGGCATTCCTCCGCCAATTGACGTTGATTGTCCCGTTCCTCCGTGAGTTCTTTAACCTGTTTTTGTTGCTCCGCAACAAGCTTCTCACGCTCGGAAGAACAGGCTTTGGCTGCCGCATCCGCATCGTCCTCGCAAGTTTTCACCTTGGTGTCGAACGTCATGAGCTG
Organism: Deltaproteobacteria bacterium ADurb.Bin207; assembly: GCA_002070115.1. Classification (GTDB taxonomy): domain Bacteria; phylum Myxococcota_A; class Polyangia; order Polyangiales; family Polyangiaceae; genus MWCO01. The sequence goes on along the minus strand of MWCO01000015.1, from coordinate 73,266 downwards.
CTTGGTGCATTCGTCTTTCGATTCGTCTGACGATTTCCTGAGCTTTTCCTGTTCTCGGCGAAGGCTCGCCTCTTCTTGAAGCGTCTCCTCGCACCGAGCTAGACGACGTTGCACGATCTTTTGTGCCGCGTTACAGGTATTCAAGTTGTCGAAGGATTGCTTTTCCTCGGCTCGCGCTTGCTCTAGTTCGTTGGCAAGCTGAAGCGTCTCTCGCTTGGAATAGGCTGCGCCGAGAAATCCCAACGCCAACACCATCAGCGCCACCACGGCAAGACGAGTGCGAAGAAGCTTGGCTTTCTGTCGCGTTCGCGCTAGCGCCTCGGCCTTCTTTTCTTCGCGCTCTTGTTCGAGCAATACATCCAGACCGTCGGCCATCTCCGCCATCGAAGGGCGTTGGGAAGGATCGAGCGTAAACCAAGCACACAATGCCTTTTCGAGCAGTTTTCTCGCATTGCCCTTCAGATGAGGCAAAGCTTCGGAGGCTAGAGGGTGCGTCGCGCGAAGATGCTGAGCCGACTCCATCTCTTGATAGGTTCCCGCGTTGCTTCCGGGGAAGTATTCCGTACCGACGAGCGACAGCAGCAAGGTGGCAGCGAGCCCGTACGTATCCATCTTTTCGCTCAAAGGCACGTCTTCTTCGCTGTGGGTGAGCGCTAGTGTTTGCTCTGGAGAAGCGAACAGAATCGTGCCTGCCACGAACTTGGATGTACGCTCCGCCGCAACCCCAAGATCGAGGATGATGGGGTGGATTCTCCCGCCGAATTGGGCCAGAAATACATTGTCGGGCTTCAGATCTTGATGGCGCAACCCGGACCGGTGCAACGCATCGAGGCTACGCGCAATCGGAACGAATATCTCGTGCGCCTCCTTCAGAGAAAGCGTTCCGCGCTGCAACCGCTTGGCCAATGTTTCCCCTTCATAAACTGGCATCGTAAACCACACGTATTCGGCCGTGGTCCCATGGTCTTTGAGCTGAACCATGTGGGGATGCCCCGCGGCCGCCAGCATGACCAATTCACGCTCCACATCGCGGCCTGAGTACGCCTCTCGCAACGTGATTTTTAGCGCAACCTGATGCTCCGGTACATCGACTCGCTCCGCTACATATACCTTGCCGAACGTCCCCTGACCGAGCACTCGGATGAGCCGGTACATGCTGCCTACCATGTCCCCCACCTCGGGCAGTTTCGACACGTCTAGCGTCGGACGCGGACTCGAACCCGGGTCGGAACGGGACTCGTCGATGACGGTGTCCGCGAGAGCTTGAGTAATGGTAGACCGGAATGCAGGTTTCGGCGTCACGGTGGAAAGGTACCCTAATCAAAAAAATCTCTGTTCTCAAAAGATGTCGACATGACGGATCGTCATGACGGCCTCGAGCTAGATAACGGCTTTTCTCTTCTCGGAATTCCTGAGATGAATGCGCCTTCCTGTATGATGCCGTCGTACCATCCCTTTTTGGATGACCATGATGGTTGGATAAAACGATGCGAGAACGGATTCGAAGCAGTGATATCGGACCGAGCGACAACGCGGAACTACAACAATCCACCGCGCTCGGCGCGAAAGGTATCTTTCGCCGTTTCGTATTTGTCTTGGTCGTGTTCGAAGTGATCGTCGGCGTGGCCGTCCTCACCTACGACATCCTCGATACCACCGCCTCGATGAACGATAAGCTCGAGTCGCTGGCAACCGTAGGTATGCAAGTCGTTCAAACCATGCGTACGGATTCTCCGGAAACCTCGAATGCCGACTTGCTATGCCAGGCTGCAAAAGTGACAGGCTTCCCGATGGGGCTCATCGCACACGGTGGTAGCCTGGCTTTTGCCACGGACCCCATCCTTTACGACGCCATAGACAAGACTTATCCCCGCGGACCCATCGAGCCTTCTCGACGCTTTGCCATTCGCGATGACCTGGGCGACGTGAGCGGTGGCTGGTTCGTACAACCCTTTTCCAATCAATACTACTTGTTGATTGTCGTTCCCCACCTGCCTGAGTCGGAAGGCAAAATGCTCCACTTTACCATTCGCGCGGGTGTGCTCGGCCTGAGCCTCGCCGCAAGCGTGCTCGTCATGCTCGGAACCGCCAATTGGATGCTTCGACACCCCCTGGACCGACTCGTGAGAGCGCTCACCAGCGCCCTGAATCGAGACATCGAACGACGCCGCATCGCTGAGCAGGTCGCGATCGATGCTCGCCTCGATGCAGAAGCCCATCTGGCTTTTCTCGACAACCTTATCAATGCCTCCGACCAAGTGGGAATCGTGGCTGCCGATGAAGACGGCTATGTGCAGTTGCTCAATCGAGCGGCGGAGGCCATCTTGGGATACTCGGAAGCCGAAGCGGTCGGAAAAATGACGCTCACGGAACTGTTGAGCCATTCCAGCCAAGACTCGATGCACGAAGTGCCCCTGCGCTCTTTGATGACGCTTCAAGAAAGCGAAATGTTTGTCTCCGACCGCCATGGCGTCGAACGCCTCGTCTCCGTCAACTTCAGCGATATCAAAGATGTGGAAGGCAAAGACAAAGGACACCTCATGGTGTTCATCGATGTCACCGAAAGAAAACGCCTGGAAGTCGAACTGCAAATCAACGAAATGCAATTGGTTCAGTCCGCCAAACTGGCCGGCTTGGGCGAAATGGCCACCGGAGTCGCCCACGAGTTGAATCAGCCCCTCAACAACATCGGCCTGCTCGCGTCACGCGTGACCCGAAAGCTGATCAACCATGACCATGAACATGCTTTCGAGATCGAGAAACTGCAAAAAATTCAAGGACAAGTCCAGCGGGCAGGCAAAATCATCGACCAGCTCAGAGCCTTCGGACGGCCCACCGTATTGCATGTCACGGACTTTCCTATCCGTCAGCCCGTCGAGGCCGTCTTAGACTTGCTCGGAGAACAACTCAGCGGCCGCGGCATCGAAGTCGTTGTCGATATTCCCGATGGTCTCCCTAACGTTCAGGCCGATGAATCCCAGCTAGAACAGGTTCTCATCAATCTGCTGAACAATGCCCGCGATGCCCTCAGTGACTCCGGTGTTTCCCCGCCCTCTCCACGAATCCGCCTCAAAGCCGAAGCAGAAATCCTTCCCGGTGATGGCGAACTTCGAATCTGCCTCCATGTGCAAGATAATGGCCCAGGCATGGGGGATGATGTGGGACGACGAGTTTTCGAACCCTTTTTCACTACCAAAGAAGTGGGAAAAGGCACTGGCCTGGGCCTGTCCATCAGCTATAGCCTCGTTCGTGGTTTCGGCGGAACCCTTGCCTTCCGATCGCGGCCAGGAGAAGGAACCACCTTCTCCATCCTGCTCAAAACCGTAGCACCTCCCGCGAGCTTGCCGTCGGAGAACCCATGAAACAATCTCTAAAAGTCCTGCTCATTGACGACGAAGCTCTCGTTCGCGACGAACTCGGTGGCCTGCTGATGGACGAAGGCTATCAACTCATGACCGCCCCCGACGGCGAGTCCGGCTTGGCAAGCTTTCGAGATAACGCTCCGGATATGGTGATTACTGATGTTCGTATGCCAAGGAGAGACGGCCTGTCGGTGGCCATGACCATTCGGCAACAAGCACCGACAACACCCATCACCGTCATCACCGGCCACGGCAACGAGGCAATGGTGCTGGAAGCGCTGCGCGCCGGTGTCACCGATTTCATCAAAAAACCCGTCCGATTCGAAGACCTGATCAATGCCTTGGAGAGAATGGAAGCAGCCCTGCGCCTCGCTCGAACCCAAGGCGCCGACCTGCCCGCCGCCGTCTCCGTCAAAGAACGAACCTGGGTTTATGAATTAGAAAATGACTTATCCGCCATTCCTCTTTTTGTCGATGTCCTGCTGCGTGAAGTCGGCGCCCTGGCACACCCTCGCGTGGCCAGCGAACTGAGCCTCGCACTGCGAGAACTGCTCATCAACGCCATCGAACATGGAAACCTGCAACTAACCTACGAAGAAAAATCCCACGCCCTGGAAATTGGAAATCTATCCCGGATCATCGAAGAAAGAAGACTCCAACCTACGCTAAAACAAAGAAAAACTATCCTCCGAATCGCTCGCCGCGGACCGTCGCTCTCCGTGCGAATCATCGATGAAGGAAACGGTTTCGATTGGAAGTCACTCCCCGACCCTACCGAACCTTCCTACCTGCTCGCTGAACACGGAAGAGGTGTGCTGCTCGCTCGCCTGGCGGTCGATGAATTGTCCTATAACGAAATAGGCAACGAGGTGACCTTCACCAAACTGCTGCCAGAGGCTTGACCCGACCCCTGCGCATCACCCCGCCTTCACTTCCGCTTCGCCTCTGCCTGCATGACACGCTCCATCGCTCGCTGATGCACCAATTCATCCGATTCATCGACGCTACATACCTCATCGATGAGTGCCATCGGCTCTTTTCCCGCTTCGATGCCTTCTCTCAGACTCGCCGAGCCACTGAGCAGATCGATGGCCGGTATTCCCTCCACGAACTCATATCGCTCCGTGCGAAAACGAAAGAACCCGCCCGCATGGTACGCCGCTAGCGCCACCAAAGCCACGTAGGTCGCCATCGGACGAAACCGATCGCGGTCCGTGACATGAATCTGCACCCCCCCACATATCTGTCCCGCATACTTATGAAACGTCGGCTGAAACGTCAGCGGACGCGCTACAAACCCCTCCAACGGCAGCGCATGCAAGGCTCCCGCCATTCTTACCCCATCGAGCCAAGGTGCTCCGCATATCTCAAACGGCCTCGTCGTTCCCCGACCCTCCGACAGATTCGTCCCCTCCAACAAACATCCCCCCGGATATACCACCGCCGTATCCGCCGTGGGCATGTTCGGCGATGGCATGACAAACGGTCGTTCCCAACACTCCGCCCCCTTTCTTCCCTCCCACCCCACCAACGCCACCACATCGAGCGGTTCCCCAGGACCTATCCCTATCCCATCGCGACTCGCCATCTCCGCCACGAGTTCCCCAGCCGTCAGCCCATGACGTACTGGAATTGGTTCCAAACCCACGAAAGATAAATAGCCGGGTTGTTGAACCTTTCCTTCCAACCGCTCGCCACCAATGGGATTGGGACGATCTAACAACACGACCCCAACACCCGCAGCATGAGCCGCCCGCACCATCAGGACCATCGTCCATACAAATGTATAATACCGACTCCCTACATCGCTCAAGTCCGCGATAATCCAATCTAAATCCTCGACCTGCTCGCGTCGCGGCACCAAGTCCTCATACGATTGCCCGTAAAGCGATACGATCGGCGCGCCCGAAATCGTGTCCGTCGCATGCTCCACGCCCACCATGTCCTGCGCTTCACCCCCATAGCCATGCTCCGGCCCAAATATGCGGCGCGGTACGATCCCAAGTCGGCGAAGCACCCGACTCACATGCTCCAAATTCCCATCCACACTAGCCGGATGCGCCAATAACCCCACACGACCAGCGCGAAGCGAACGAATCAACCCTGTCATCGAAACCAAACGATCGAGCCCTATCTGCATGATCATGCAAACATTGCATATTGTGAGCAATGGTGCTAAAAAAGTTGCAGACCATGCGACGAGTTCTGGTAGTCGATGATGAGGAGAATATTCGTCTGGTGCTCCGGACTGTGCTGCGCCGGAGCGGATACGAAGTAGAAACCGCTTCGAACGGCGAAGAAGCGCTGAAACTAGTCGAAAGCTTCGGGCCCGATTTCGTGCTCACCGATGCTCGTATGCCAAAAATGGGAGGATTGGACCTGCTATCCACTCTTCGCGCCAAGCAGAGCGACGCGACCGTGATTGTCATGAGTGCTTACGGCAATGTGGACGTGGCCCTCGAGGCCATCAAAGCCGGTGCCTATGACTATGTGCAAAAACCCTTCAAAAACGATGAGATCGTGTTGGCCCTGCGCAAAGCCGAGGAGCGTGAGGCCCTGCGTCGGGAAAACCGCGCTCTGCGGGAAGAGATTCGAAAAGAATATCGATTCGAGGACCTGCTCGCCAAAAGCGCCTCCATGCAAGAAGTGTTTCGTACCGTCGCCAAAGTCGCCGACTTCAAAACTACCGTCCTCATCTCCGGCGAAAGCGGTGTCGGCAAAGAATTGGTCGCCCGCGCCATTCATAACCGCTCCGCTCGCGCCAAAAGCCGTTTCGTGGCGGTCAACTGCGGCGCTATCCCCGAAACCTTGCTCGAAAGCGAATTGTTCGGCCACCGCAAAGGGGCCTTCACCGATGCCTCCGCGGACCGTCGCGGACTGTTCGAGGAAGCCGACGGCGGAACTCTATTTCTCGATGAGGTGGGAGAACTTCCCTTGCCCTTGCAAGTCAAGCTGCTGCGCGTCTTGCAAGACGAAACCATTCGACGCTTGGGAGACAACCGCGATGTTCGCGTGGACGTACGCATCGTGGCCGCCACCCATCGTGACCTCGTTGCCGAAATCAAAGCCAATCGATTCCGTGAAGACCTCTTTTACCGCCTCAACGTCTTGCCCATCAAACTCCCGCCTCTGCGGGAACGGCGAGACGATATCCCTCTATTGCTAGACCACTTTTTGAGTCGCAATAACGTGCGACTTGGCACCACCGTGCGGGGGGTCGACCCCGAAGCTCGACGCTTGCTGCTCGAATATGCATGGCCGGGTAATGTGCGAGAACTCGAAAACTCCATCGAACGCGCCATGGTGCTCGCCGAAGGGGAGGTGATCAACGCCAATGACCTTCCCGAACGCATCCGCGAGTCCCGCGATCCCATCAAAATGCAGCTTTCCAGCGGAGAACTCTCCATCAAAAAAACCACCCGTATCATCGAAGAGGTCCTGATTCGCCGAGCACTGCAAAAAACCAAAGGTAATCGCACTCGTGCCGCCAGCATCCTGGAAATCAGCCACCGCGCGCTGCTGTATAAAATCAAAGAATACGGCTTGACCGACGCTTGAGCGTTGCGCCATCACGACAATCGTATCCCATGCCATCATGCTTCTACCGTTGACGAAGGGCATGTCGCGACTTAAGGAACGCTCAAACACCACCGAGCCTCACGCTCTTTATGGCCTCGAGGCTCGAGACTCATCCCCGGGCATGCTGCCCTAACGCAAGACGCGCGATGACTGGCACGCGTCGTGGAGAACCCTTATCATGACCATCACTCGTGAGCTGGTTGAAAAAGCGCTCGACGGCGTCCTAGAGCCCACTACCGGCAAGCCCATCACCGAACTTGGCTCGATCACCGAAATCGCCGTCACCGGCGATGACGTTCAGCTTTCCTTTCGATTGCCCGTTCACGGAGCCACCTCGCAGGAAAAACTGCGCGCTCCTATCGTCGAGGCCATCACCGCCGCCGGCGCCAAACAAGTGAAAATCCAATGGTCCACCCATGTCACGGGTCGCGATATCGGCAAGGATGACCCTGTCCCCAGTGTCGCTAATGTCATCGTCGTCATGAGCGGAAAAGGCGGCGTCGGAAAAAGCACCGTCTCCGCCAATATGGCCCTCGCGCTCGCCAAAGCCGGCGCTCGCGTCGGCCTGCTCGACGCCGACATGTACGGCCCCAGTGTCCCTGTGATGCTCGGAACCCACGCACGCCCCACATCCCTCGATGGCAATAGCCTCGAACCCGTCGAACGCTTCGGACTCAAAATGATGTCCATCGGCTTCTTGCTCGATGACCCCCGTGAAGCCGTCGTCTGGCGCGGTCCCATGCTCCATGGGGCCCTCATGCAATTCCTTCAAGACGTGCATTGGGGCGACCTCGACTACCTCTTTCTCGACCTGCCCCCAGGCACGGGAGATATCCCCTTGACCCTCTCGCAAAAGCTTCAAGTCACCGGCGCCGTGATTGTCACCACGCCGCAAGATGTCGCCCTCTTCGATGTCTATAAATCCGTATCCATGTGCCAAAAGGTGAACATCCCCATCTTGGGTATCGTCGAGAACGAAAGCTATTTCATCTGCGATGGTTGCGAGAAACGCCACGAAATCTTCGGAAAAGGCGGCGGTACCAAGGTCGCTGAGATGGCCAACGCTCCTTTGCTCGCTCAAATCCCAATGGATACCGCATGCCGAAAAGCAGGCGATGCCGGCACCCCCGTCGTCATGGCTTCCCCCGAAAGCCCCTCGGCTCTGGCCCTTCGCGATGCCGCCGAAGCCCTCGCTTTCCGGGTCGCCGCTTTCCACGCCGAACGAAGCAGTACCGTGATTTCAATCGACCGATCCGGCGGAAAAAATAAACACCTGCCCGTCGTCTCCTGAGCCCCTCACACGCCCCCCTCACCACATATCCTTCACCGATCAATCTCCAACTTCGTCAACGACATCCGCTCTGTATGCTCACGCCCTTGACCACAAACACATCCCGTTTGCCCGGATGCTCTGTGACCAACCAAAGATACCGACCGACCCCGGGGATCGCATAGCGATGGTTGTATGCATGATATCCCTCGGATTCCAATACGTTAGCTAGCCAGTCCCCTTGACCTTGTGGATCTTCGCGAGGTCGAAAACGCGTGTCGCCCCCGACTCTCCCGCGCTAAAAACCACATCGACTCATGCGAGCGTCGGAAAGCAAACGCTGGGCTCGACGCTGGCTGATCATATTCGAAAGCCGTTCGGTGGGAAGAGGATCGCCCGCGTCGATCACCTCCTGCAGCAATTTTTCATAATTGCTCTTATCCTTTTTCCAACAATACAGCGTCCGCGCATACTGAACCTTGGTGATGAGCAACCGCCCCTGGTTGATCTGAAAGGCACGCTCGAAATGCTGCTGTGCCTTGTCGAGTTCTGCTGTCGGCATGCGCGCGTGAAAGGTGCCGAGAATCACATGCGCAAGACCATGCTCGTACGTCTCATCCAATTCCACCACCCGCTCGATCATCGCTACCCCAATGCCCAATTCTCTTACGAGCTGGGGAATATCCTTGGAGACACCCACACGCGCAATCCAAGCGTAACCGGTCCAAAATAGCGACGGCACATCCTCTTTTTCGAACGCTGCAAGCCATCGTTTCATCACCTCAGGGTTGCGTCGCGCCCTTTCGAACCCATCGGCCTTCTGTTCCAATCGCTCGACGCCATAATGAACCGCTCGTGTATACGCGGCCCGTGCTCGTGTCCGATGGTATTCCGCCATCGTCTCGTTGCCCGCGTCTTCGGCCGTTTCCCATTCGTCTTCGATGAAACTCGTGCCAGCGCCAGCCCATCCTTTCGTGAGCAAAAACAGACCTTCCGCATTGTCGGGCGAAAGCCGATGCAACCCTTCGAGCGTTCCCAAACTGGCATACACCGAAGTGCGTGCCACCTCGAAATCTCCCACCGTGTTGATTCCAGGCATGGCTTTGCTGGTGGATGCAAGCTGCTCATCCACCAACATCTGCTGGATGCATCCCGTCATCCCCAGCATCCCCAGCCCAACGATAAGCACCTTCGCCATCTTCCTATGCATACCCATCCTCGAACCCCTTGCGTCCTTGAAACGTGCGGTTACCTTTGCATATCCCGTCATCGAATACACGCGTCGTCTTGCCTTTCACGGCTTGGATAAAAGAGCACAAGCGGTGTGCATGCGAGCCGAAGGCTCCGGATCCGCCAAGAAAAATGACGCACGAGCCCATTCATCGAGCGTAAGCAACGAATGCATCGCGGATAGCCGCACCGATGGCTTGGAACTTTTCGCGTCTTGAAGAAGCAGCCGCAGTACCCGACGATCACCCACGCGCGCCATACTCTGCCTTGCCTCGTGTTGTCCCGCTTGTCCCGATACCGCAATATGACCGAGTTTTTCCCGCGCCATCGCGGCCGTCTCCGGGTGCAACGCCAGTTTCTCCAATGCAGCCACACGCACGATGGGCTCCGCTTGCTCCGCAGTTTCTTTCAATAGCTCGAGCCACTGTGGCTCCCGATAAGGCGCCATGGCTATCGCAAACACGCGATCTCTCGCGATTCCTTGTTGAATCGCTTTGCGAAGCATCGCTGCCCCGACTCCCCGTGTGCTTTCACCATACCGATACAAAATCCCCGCGGCAATGATCGCTGGCGTTCCCGTTTCCGTCTCCGCTACCCAACGGATTTGCTCCAATCCCCTGCGCTCCATCGTCCCAGGAAATGCCCAGGCGCTCACCAACGCCTGACGCGCCGGTGCTGGCGCCAACGGCCATAAATCTCGCATGAAATGAACGTCCTGCTCGGTCGCTATCCACCCAAGGGCGCGAATCGCTGCCACCCGAACCAGTACCTCCGGATCGTTGCGCGCTACGTCCAAAAGCGCCGCCCGATCCGCCGGATCCATCGCTTTTTCAGAGGCTTGGGCAGCCGCTAACCGAACGTTCTGATCCAGATCGACCATCGCCGCCCTACGCCATTGCCCCTCCTCGGCCAACGTCAGCGTTCGCACTCCCACCGCTCGCCAATCCGGATCCGACGAAGTTCGATGCGAACGCCACGCACTCGGACGTCCCCGGTCGATCGCCAACAACGCCATGGCCGCAAGCGCGGCAGCCTTGTCGGTGCCTTCCGCCCGATCCTCCAAGACATCCTCCAAGTCCCGCGCACACCCGCGGGCTTGCTGCACCCGCTGAATGGCCTGCTCCCCCTTCGATTCCCGCACCTCTCGCTCACCTACCAGGTATGCCAGGTCGCGTACCGCATCCCTATCCAGACGACCGTAGCGAAAATCCTCGCGCAAGGCGCTACGCAGCTCCTCGGCCGTTCCCTCTTTCGCTGGCCTCGATGCCGATAGGCTAGAGCAGGCCAAGGTGTGCAACACGAACAACAAAAGGGCGATGAGTGTCAATCGCATTCCCGCAACGCTAGCTGGAACCCACGGGCCTGTCAGCAGCAAGCTGATGTCCTGCCATCGTTGCCCCTTCGTCAGACCATCGACTCGAACCATCTCCTGTTGCCGAATCTGCTGTGGCATGCGTTCAGAGCCTCATCAACATGCTCGCTCACGACGACGACGGTGATTTCATCGAACCGGCCGACTTCTTTAGCGATTGTGGTCATGGTGCCAATCGACTTTCTGCGTCTTGCCCAGGCGCGGTGGATTGGCTCCACGAGTGATTCCCCGCGACGAACTCTTGCCATTCGCTTCTGTCTCGTTCACGGTCGATGCTCATGCGCGATGATTCTCATGCCATCTCCCCTGGCGCATCCGCCCTTTCGGTCGGTATCGACAGCTTTTACCGCTCGTTGTCTTGGATCGGTAGCCGCTGGCCGTCCGCGGATCCAGCGCGGTACGGTATTCATGTCGTACAAGATGTAGCCTACGGCTTGGATAGCCCCATGCATCGTCTGGATGTATGGGTGCCCTCCAAGTTCCCGGCCCCAAGACCATCTTTGCTGTATCTGCATGGCGGCGGCTTTCGCATCCTGTCGAAGGAAACCCATTGGATCATGGCCCTTTCCTTCGCCAGGCGTGGGTATGTCGTCTTCAACGCCAACTACCGTCTCGCTCCCCAACACCCATTCCCCGCCCCGCTCCAAGATGCTTGCCTGGCCTATCAATGGGTCGTCCAAAACGCTCATCGCTATGGCGCCGACGTGCAACGATTGGTCCTTGCGGGAGAATCGGCCGGAGCCAATCTCGCCACCGCTCTTACGGTCGCCGCTTGTTTCGAACGAAAAGAACCGTACGCACGAAATGTGTTTGACACCACCATCGTTCCCAAAGCCCTCCTGCCCGCGTGCGGAATTCTGCAAGTATCGAATCCAGAAAGGTTTTTAGACGATCCGGCCATTCATCCCTGGGTCATGAACCGAATCGTTTCCGTATCCAAAGCCTACCTGCCCGACCCAAAGGTCGAGGGTGCGGACTTGGCAAGCCCCCTGCTCGTGCTGGAAAGCACGGCTTGTCCCGTCCGCCCGCTGCCCCCTTGCCACGCTATCGTGGGGGCCGACGATCCCATCCGCCGCGACTCTCTTCGCCTCGAAAAAGCCCTGAGCCATCGCGCTTCGCCCGTGGAAGTTCGCTCGTACCCACGACAAGGACACGCGTTTCACGCCTTCGTCTGGCGCGCCCAAGCCAAGGCGGCATGGAAAGATACATTTCACTTTTTAGACCAAAACCTGTGATGTCGATTCGGTTGAGCGTTCCCACCCCTTGGATGAGCGCACGCTTGGCTGCGAAATCCAAATCTTACTCCAACGTAACGACTTCATCGGACATCGACAGCACGTCTTGATCGTGACTCGCCACCACCAGGCTTCGTTTGCCCTTGATTCGCTGAAGCACCTCCAACGCCGCCTTTCGAGCACGTGCATCGAGACCTACCGTCGGCTCATCCAACAACAATACCGGAAACCCTGTCGCAAGCGCCCGCGCAAGACTCACCCATCGACGTTCCCCACCCGACAAAGTGCGCCCACAGGCTCCAAGCTTGTCTTCGCCTATGTCCTGCATCAATGCCCCAGCCCCCAATGCCGCCAAATGCCCGTAAGCATGCGAACAAGTCGCCCCCCCAAGACGCAAGTTGTCGTCGAGAGAACCGGAAATCACGGGCGCATCTTGAGGAACCCAGGCAAACGGACGATAGGCTGGGCCCACTTGCCCGGGAGCCAAAGCGTATCCGTTTACGGACACTTCTCCCACCGCCGATGGCTCCAGCCCGAGCAACGCCCGAACGAGAGTCGTCTTGCCAGCGCCGGTCGGCCCCGCAATCGCAACCATACGACCAGCCGGCAGGTCAAAGCTTACGCAAGGCGTCATCGGTGGCACACCAACTCGCTCGATGCGCACGTGAACGGATGGTTCCGCTCGCGGGATAGTACCGGCGACAGCACTCGTTTCCGTCGACACTGGCAGTTGGCTCAAGGTCCGAAGGGCTTCACGTCCACGCAACCAGGCGGTTCTCCCATCCCCCAAGTCCCGTAACGGTCGATAAGCCAAAAAGAAAAGGGCTATGAAGGCGATCACGGATGCTCCATCGATGGTGCCGAACCCATGGGCGGCAACGACCAAAACCGCGAGCAAAGCAGTGGCTCCAAGCACTTCGTTGGTCGAGGATATGGTCACGCCTAGCGTTTGTGCTCGGAGATGTGCCGAGGCCGCACGGGCCCCAAGCTCGGAAACCACTTCACGAACCTGCCCACCCGATCCATAGCAACGCCATAGATCGAGATGTCGGATAAGGTCGTCCATCTCCTCATGCACCGCATCCGATGCGCGCATGCTAGATTCATAAGCATGCCGCCAACGACGTCGTGCCAGGGACAAAACGAGTGAAAACGGCGCGAGCATGGCGATGGCAAGCACCGTCAATCCTGGCGAAACAACGAAAAGACCCGCGATAATGGGAAGAAGTTGAAGGATGGCGCGCGCGACAGCAAACGGTCCGTTGGCTATCGCTGCTTCGGCTTCGCGTAAACGGGAACTCAACCGTGTGATGGTCGCGGGACCAGGCGCGTGCGAGCCTGTCGCGAGCAGAATGGAAAGGATGTGGTCTCGAAGCGCTTGACCGGCTGCCGAAGACAAACGAGTTTGTGCCAGCGACGCCAGGATACCGAACAACCCTTTCGCGAAAACCGCACCCAATCCGAGGGATGCTACGACAATGGCCGACCCCGCCATCGGTGCTGTCGAACCTGCGGCGATCGCACGACCCAACGAAGCAGCCATCCACGCCACCGCTCCATGAAATACCGCATGTAGCACCCCCGCGATCACGAGCAGCAGGGCCCAGCCCGGATGGTGAACCGCAACCCAGCCGCAAATGCTCGAAACGCGAAGACGGGAGAAGGATTGATGCCCAATGCGAGACATGAGGATCAGGGGTTAGCCGCAGGCGAGCTTTTGGCACTGTGACACAAATATGCCGAGCCCCGGAGGCAGAACTCATATTTCCGTTTCAACGAGCCTTGGCTCGAAATGATTCTTCGATGCTCCGTCGCGGAACGATTATTGCTTGACAATTCAAACCCAGAATACGTGGCACCAATCGCGCCAAGGATCTGGTGCACGATGGTTCAGAGATGAAACGAGCTGTGAGCAGAAATGAGAGGCGAACACAGCCGATGAGGAGAGCAAACGCGAGAAGTCAACCACAACACGTGGGAATAACCCGAGGGGATGATAGGTTAGGTGAAAAGATGAGGTCTTCGACAGCTCGGAATTGGACCATGGATTCTAAGCGACCGAGGATTGAGTCCGACCATCCGCAGGACAGCGTGGGGATGACAGGGCTGGCCGTAGCACCCCTGTCCTCGTTGGCAGATGAGTTGGAGGATACGTCGGTTCGCGTGGCCAGCCGCTTCGGTAGGGCAGAGGATATGGAGGTCATCATCTCTTTCTCCGAACCTCCCCCCGCCCTCGAAACCGGCGCACGAACATCAGAAAAAACTGGGGATTCGATGCTCGCCCGGTACTTCCGGGAAATGGCTACCCACCATGTCATGGGCCCCGACGATGAGATCCAAGCCGCGGAAAAAGTCGAAACCGCAGAGATTGCATACTGGCGTGCCATCTTATCGTATGTCCCCGCCGCGGATTACGTTCTCGATGGCCTCGAGGCTGCCATCAAAATATCAGGCGCCTCCGAAGAAGTCGACCTGCGAGCCATCCCCGAACTGCGCAAACTAATTCGACTTTTTCAAAAACAACGCTCCAAATTGACCGCGGAACAGGAGCGACGTTACCGACGATACTGCAACGAACTCGCCGCGGCCGTCCGCCTGCCCGACAGTGACCGTCTGTGGGTAAGCCATTGCTGCCAAGTCGTTCATGAACTCGTTAGCCCCATCGAAAACGCCGACGAAGCCACCAACCATACCACACTCGCCGATACGCCCGCTTATCGCCGCTTCCTGCGACGTATCCGGGTGGCCCATGAACGGCAATTGATTGCTAAAAGCGCGTTTGTTAAGGCGAATTTGCGATTGGTGGTGTCGATCGCTCGACGTTACAACCGCGGCAGGATGCCTCTCATCGACCTCATTCAAGAAGGCAATATCGGCTTGATGAAAGCCGTCGAACGCTTCGATCATCGCCGAGGATACCGGTTCTCGACCTATGCCTCCTGGTGGATCCGGCATGCCATCAGCCGTGCCTTGGCCGACAAAGGACGCGCCGTCCGAATCCCCGTCCATATGCTCGATACCCACAATCGAGTCGCCAGAGCCACACAGGCCGTCATCGCGCGAACGGGCCGCGAACCTACCTTGGAGGAACTCGAGTCCGAAACCGGCATCCCTCAAGACAAACTCGATAAGGTCAAGGACTTTTTTGCCGAAACCCCATTTTCCCTCGACCGACCCGTCGGAGATGAAGATGGACGAAAATTTATCGATTTTCTACAGGAAGATGATGCCGCCACACCCTATGACCACCTGGCAAATCGCAAATGGGCCGACGAAGTGCGACGGCTTCTCACCACGTTGTCGCCCATCGAATCGCGCATCATCCGATGGCGTTTTGGTTTGGACGACGAAAACGAGCTGACTCTCAAGGAAATTGGGGACAAATACAATCTGTCTCGCGAGCGAATTCGCCAATTGCAGGAGCAGGCCCTGACAAAAATCCGCAAACAAATGCGTGATTTCTGAGAAATATCCCCCCTGCCGGGCTCATGTACCGCGTTGGTTTACAGCTCGATACATGACCACACGATGCCCCCTCACCATGACATTGCGATCATGGTGCCTCTCCTCCTTGCGGAGTCACGATTTCCCTAACCTGGAGTTTACCCCGTTTCCGAACGGATGCCAGGTCGATTTTCAACACAACCGATTTTCAATCCTTGTAGCTTTCTCGAACCACGGTTTGAACGCATCGATCGATGGAATCCCGCGCCCCCGTTATCTTTCCCGCAACCCCGTTGACGATGATGGCGAACGCGATCGGATTTCGGTTCCTCGGCAATACATATCCGGATAGCGATGTCACCGATGCCAAGGTACCCGTTTTGGCCCTCACAATGCCTTTGGTCATCTTGTCCCGAAACCGCCATCGAAGCGTCCCGTCTTGCCCCCCCACCGCCAAATGACGCACAAACTCAGATTGAACGACGGGATCTTGATACGACGACCGCAAAACGGTGCCCAGGGTGTGGGCCGTCAGACGATTGCTGTCGAAAAGCCCCGAACCGTTGCGCATGAGCGTTCCTTCATCGAAGGCTCCGATGCTTTCGAGATAGGCGCGCGCCACCTCGGCGCCGGAGGCCGTCGTTAGACCGCGACGTTTCGTATCTCCCGCCAAACTTTTGAAAATCATCTCCGCATAAAAATTATCACTGTCTTTTCCCAACCGTTCGAGCAGATTCGCGAGCCGGGAGGAATGATGCATCGCAAGCAGTCGTGTTATCTTTTCACCTCCCGCCCGAACTTGCCCATCGACCTGAATGCCTCGCTCCGCAAGGATGGCTCGAAGAGCATATCCCGCGAATAAACTAGGATCGTCGATACGCTGGGTGAAGCGCATCCGGATCGAATCCTCAGGGATCGAGCCTCCCACACGAGCTTGTAATCTCCCATCCTGCGGCGTCAGGGTCAGCGTCACGCTTTGTTCCGACCCTCCTGCCCCCGTCGTCACCCGACCCGCCATGTCCACGAACCCCGGGGGAGCAAACGAAACCAAAGCCGGCTCGCCGCTCTTCGTCGCCGTCACATGCATCGTCACCGTATTCGCTTCCAACGCGATGGCGCTCACCGGCGCTCGAAAATACGCCCACTCATTCGGTTGTTGCTCAAATCCCGGCGGCACGTACGCATCGTCAAAAAATGACTGGTCAACCAAGATATCGCCTCGAACCCGCTTGACGCCCAACCGGCTGAGCCCCTGCGTGAGTTCCCATAAATCCTTGGCTTCAAAAGAAGGATCACCGTAGCCGCGCAATACCAACTGGTGGACTTCTTGGCCCTTGTGTTGCCCGTACAGTCCCGTGCGATACGTATGGTGGGCCGTGAGCTTCCAAAGCGCCGCCCCAGCCGTCACCAATTTCATGTTCGACGCCGGATTGAGCGCTGTTTTCGGCTCATGGGCACCAAGGACTTTGCCGGTGGGGATATCGACGATATACACGCCGACGGTTCCGCCGTATTCATGGATGGTCTGGGCGAGTTTATCGACGGCTTGTTGGATGCGTGGATGGGTCTGCGGGGCGGCGGAAGAGGGGGGCGACGATGGCGCCGTTGAACTGGAACTAGTTGAAATTGTTTGTGAATTCGCGATGGGGAGGTCCATCCATCCGAGGGCGAAGAGTAAGCCACTCAGGAACACGGGAATTGCCGCTCGATAACGCATACCTGATGCCCTAGCATCTTTGGATAGGGATGATCTAGCTCACAGGTGCCGATCGCCGATGACGAAGCCGTTTTTAGCCGCCTCGAAAATGGCAGCCCCCTTCTCGTCTGCTATACTTCGTCTTTCGAATGTCGAATCTAAGGGGCAAGGCCATGACTCACGTGACTAGGGAGCTTTCCGCATGCTTGAGCATTACCGCCCTTCTCGTTACCGCTTGTGGTGGGAAAGTATTGGATTCTGCTTCAGAGCATAACGACGGTGGGCTAGCGGGCGCGGGAGGTTCAGGCGCGACAGGAGGCTCGGGAGCGACAGGAGGCTCGGGAGCGACAGGAGGCTCGGGAGCGACAGGAGGTTCAGGCGCGACAGGAGGTTCGGGAGCGTATGGGGGTACAGAAACCGGAGGAATGGGGGGATACGCGGCTTCAGGGGCGACAGGCGGAACAGGAGCGTATGGGGGGGCCCCGGACGGAGGCACGGGAGCTTACGGTGGCACCGGTACTTTGCCGGATGGTTGCCCGCCGCTGCCACCCTGCAATTGGTGCCATGGCGTGGTCATTTACGACACCAATGGCTGCGCTGTGGGATATAGGTGCGAAAACGGCGTAGACCCTTGTGTGACGCCCCCTTGTGATCCGAGCACCCCCATGAGTTGCGGAAGTCATCAGCATTGCGAGGAGGATGGGCTCTGCTGGCCGGGGTCCGAGTGCGGGAAAAAAAACTGTACGGTGACCTCCATTTGGGGATGCAATTGCGCTTGGTCATGTCCCGACGGCCATGACTACGCCACCAAATGTGTTCCCATCGGCTCTGGTGACGAGTCGTGCGAGTGTCTCATCGATGGCAAGATCACGTTTGGCTGCGCGACGAGTGGGGGGTCAGCAGGCGGCCCCGGTGATTGGTGTGGAAACCCCACGTGCTGTGGTTTTCCCGAGTAGTTGCCGCAATGCTTCGCTGACAGGCAACAAAACCGAATCCTCATGACTCCGTCGACAGCCAATCGCCGAGAGGGTTGAACACCCGCTCCGGCGCTCGATCATGGATGAACATATCCGCATGGGCCATCGGTTCATCGTCGGTTCCCACTTCAACCACCTTTTTTTGTGGGGAACCAATCGTTTCATGCGGCCATAACGTGGTCGCTCGAGGTACGATCCCATCCGCGTTGGCTACCATCGTCAAAAGCGGCAGCCGAATATTTTTGAGTTCCTCAGCAATGTTGCGACCCCCGATCATCGGATCGCGCAAATTCATCCATCGCGCGATGTCCGCGTTGATATGGCGGTTTGGGTTCTCGACGGTACGACTCAGTTCGCCGGCACGGGACATGTCGATATGGCTCGGGTGAAGATACAAGGAAAGAAGCCAGGGAACACGACGAAGCGCGGGTAGGGCGACGCGCGCCAGGTGCCGGGTGCCGCGAAAAGGAAGAGCTTCCACCACCCGCGGTGATGCGAAGGCCACCCGCAGCAAAGGATGGACCTGAACCCAGCGCACCGGACCACCCATATTGACCAACCGCCTCCCATGATGCTCCTTTTGGCATACCACATGGGCGAACATCATCGTTGCCCCCAGACTGCAGCCGATCAAATCCAGATCCTTGGCGCGGGTCTTCGTCGTTCCAACCACGAAGCGCACCGCCGCCGCGACATCGTAAAGCACCAAATCCTCGAGGTGGTAGCGAAGGCTTCCCCCTACCGAGCGGCTCCTTCCCTGCCCACGAAGATCCACGGACCAAACCTCGAAACCGTGCGAGGCCAGCACCGCTTCCATCGATGTGCCCCGTGGATGAAAACCAAAAATGAACGAATTCATCCCATACCCCGGAATGATGAGCAGCGGATGCCGCTCGGAATCGAGCTTTTCCGGGTCTACCGTGCGACGAAGCGACAGCATCCAACCGTCGCCGTTGTGGGTCTGGTGATGGTCGATCTCTATCATGAAAGTAGTCAGAGCATGAATTCGGTCCGAGGTCACGGTTAAAGTTGACAGACTAAGTTGTCAGACTACTATGAAGGTCATGGCCAAACCTGTTGGGGCTGTTTTGCGCGTGGCCGAAGTCCTGCTGCAACGAATCGTTTCGGAGGAATATTCTCCAGGATTGCGTTTGCCTTCGGAAGTCGATCTCGCCGCCGAATTCTCCTGCGCGCGAAGCACCATTCGGGAAGCTCTTCGCTATCTCGCCAGCCTCAACCTCGTGCAAAGCCGTCAAGGCTCGGGCGCTGTCGTATTGGATTATCGTCGGGAGGGAACGCTGGAGCTGATGGCTCCGTATTTTTTGCACGGTCGATTCGATCATCCGTTACCAGTGCTGGTGAGTGAGATGCTTCGGACGCGAACCGCCCTTGCTTGTGAAGCCGCGCGATTGGCCGCGAGGTATGCACGTCCGGAATCCCTTTCGGCGATTCGGAAAAAAATCGAAAAGGCCCATGAAAGCCGTGCCCATCCTTTGAAACATGCGCTCGAGGAACTGAATATCTTTCGCGCGATGACGCAAGCATCCGCCGTATGGCCCGCGGTTTGGTTCGCCAATGCATTCATGGAGCCCATGCGCGAGGTGCATGCGTTGGTGGCCGAGCCGTTGGCGGCGGTGCAACCCGATTGGCTCGATACCATGAACACGTTGATGGACCTCATCGAGGCGCGGAAAGCCGAAGAGGCCGTGGCCCACTTGCATCGCTACTTCGACCGCGTGGACCGTCAGATCGAAGAAGGTTTGACGAGCCTCTTTTCCGCGTCCTGACCCTTTGCCCGCGAGGATGACCATGCAAAACCACCCTTTTTCCCCCTTGTTGTCGGCCGCCCTCTCGAAATGGAAAGGGGCGCTCGATCGTCACGAGAAACAAATCGTGACTGCTTGTACGGAGGTTTTGCTTCCAGCAGGGGGCGCGATTGCGGTGTCCGGACTGGATGCGAAAGTCGTGGAGACATTCGAACAGTTGCTGGCGAACGTGCCGCCCATGACCCGCATGTTGTTGCGCGCGATGTTGCAATTCGTGGAGCGCAGCCCGTGGGCATATGGATATTCGCCGCGCCCGTTCAGCCGTCTGGACTTGTCCCAGCGGCATAAGGTGTTGGAACGGTTGATGAACAGCCGGTTTTATCTTGTGCGCACGGCGTTTCTTGGGCTTCGGACGGTACTTACCGTCGCTTATTTTCGAGATGAGAACGTGATGCAAGCGCTTGGAGCCACACCGAACTTGGACCCTTTCACCCAGGAAAAAACGCCATGAAAAAGGTGTCTCGCTATGAACCGTCCGACCACCCTCACGAGTCGGTCAAAGTTTTCGCGGACTATCAGGGCGATATCGTCGACCGTTGCGATGTGGTGGTGGTGGGTTCCGGACCCGGCGGAGCGGTGGTAGCCAAGGAATTGGCGGAAGCGGGTTTCGATATCGTGCTCTTGGAAGAGGGACTTGCATGGGATGCGCCCGATTTCGTACCGGATGCTGGCGCGGCGATGGTGCGCATGCTGCGGGAAGGCGGGATGCGCGCCACCCGAGGCAATGTCTTCATGCCCACGATGCAGGCCATCGCCCTGGGGGGAGGTTCCGTTGTCAATTCTGCCATCTGCGCCCGCTCGCCTGCGTGGGTTTTCGATCGTTGGGCAAGCCTGCATGGAACGGAATTGCTCACGGGCGCTTCGCTCGATGGGCATTATCAGCGGGTGGAGTCGTTTCTTGGGGTGGAACCGACGCTAGAAAAAGTGCTGGGAGAACGCAATTTAGCGTTCAAACGCGGCTGTGATGCGCTTGGCATGTCGAGTGCCCCGTGTCCGCGCAATGCTCCGGGATGCAAAGGGTCGGCAGAGTGTTTTACGGGCTGCCGCAATCGAGGAAAGGCCTCGATGGACGTCTCCTATGTACCGGCGGCGATCCGAGCGGGGGCCAGGGTGTATACGAGTGTGCGTGTGGACACGGTGATGGCTTCGGGACGTCGAGCCCGTGGTGTCCAGGGAAAAGCAGTCGATCCCCGGTCGAAAAAAGCGGTGTACGATGTTCGGGTACAGGCGCGTGTGGTCGTGTTGTCGGCCGGATGCATGGCAACGCCGGTGATTTTGCAGCGTTCGGAGATTGGCAACGAAAACGGCCAGGCGGGACGTCACCTTCGTTTTCACCCGGGAACCGCCGTTTTAGCCGTATTTCCGGATTTGATTCGCCCCTGGGAGGGGGCGACCCAGGGATATCATTCCTTGCATGAACTGGAAGATGGCTTGAAATACGAGGTGTTATGGTCCCCGCCGCCCATCATTGCCACGCGTTTTCCAGGCATGGGTGTGCAGTTCAAGGATCAATTGGCGCGTTTCGAGCGGTCAGCGCCTTTCGATGCCTATGTCGATGGGGCTGATTCGGAGGGTTCGGTGACCGGGCGGCCCTTCGGCTTGGAACCCGATATTCGTTTTACCTTCGGGGCCAAAGATGTGAAAAAGCTCCACCGGGGATTATGCCGGCTCGTGGAAATTTCGCTGGCTGCCGGAGCTGTGGAGGTGCTTCCCGGCCTGTTCGGCTATAAACCCGTGCTCCGTTCCCAAGCCGACCTGGATGAATTGCGCGCTTATCGCATGAAACCCACCGACCCCGTGATTGCGGGAACCCACGCCTTCGGCTCCACGCGAATGGGAAATAACGTCAAAACGAGCGTGGTGGATGTCGATGGGCGATGTCATCAGACGGATAACCTATATATTGCGGACTCCGGTGTGATTCCCTCCAGCCCTGCGGTCAATCCCATGCTAACGATTATGGCGCTGGCGTCGCGAACCGCCCATATCCTGGCGGCGCGGATTTAATCTCTTTTTCCTGGGCGTTCGGCGCTGCTAGCCTCCGAGAACCACGGAAAACACGCTTGTTGAACCGAGCCAAGGAGTTCATGGCGCGGCGTGTCGGCGCGGACGATATTTACTCAACACGGGGGATGAAGCTGCCGCGATCGGTGTATCTATTGGAATAATAAAGTTTTTTTGGATTGGCCCCAAGCCGGGAGGCTGACGTTCGCAACGAGCAGGGAGGGGTACGACGAGGCGGCAAGCGTAGGTGGCAGTCTATTGAGGGCGGACCGAAAGGATGATCTGGTCGGCGGTGGCGCGAAAGTCATCGGCGCGGCTTTGCCACACGTTGTACAGCGTGATGAGGCAGCCTTGGCCGCCCGCGGCGTACGTGAGGGAATATTTGACGTAGGACAATTGGTTGGCTTCGATGGCGGTGCCCGCGGCGATTTTGGCTCGGAGCCCATGGATGGTCGTGTTTTGAGGTGTTCCCCATACGACATTGGTGAGCCCGAGTTCCCGAAGAGCGCTTGCGAAGCGGGTGTTCACCAGCGTACAGCTTTTTTCTCCGGACATGGCGACCAAAGCCCCTCCGTTCGAAGGCCGATATACCAACCATTGTGTGGTATTTTGGGTTTGGTTCCATCCGGCGGGAAGCGTCACCGACAGCGGAACTTTGCTGAATTGCACCACCGAGTCGGTAGCGATGGGCGTGGGAGGCGGCGTCTCGATCAACGGCAGTTCTTCCTCGTTGTTCGAGGAGTTGTTGTTTTTGCAGCAGCCCGCTAGCAAAACTGCGCTGAGCATAGCGGTCACGCTGAAAATCGCGGTCCCTCTCGCGAGCATGGCAATGGCTCCTCCCGGATGAATAGAGCGCAAGTATACCCAAAACCGCCGGGTATTCGATAGTCAATTGGGAGAATGGGTCACGAAGTCGTTTTTTCAGGGCAATGTGATTTTGGGTTTTTCGGGATGAGGTCGGTACAAAAGCACGGTTCGACCCAGGACTTGCACCTCGGTGGCCTGCGTTGCCTGGGCAATCATGACTGCCGCTTGCTCCTGGTCTTGAGGCGATTCCTCGAGGATTTTGATCTTGACAAGTTCATGGTCTTCCAATGCCTGACTGACTGCCGCAAGCAGGCTATCGGTTACCCCGGCTTTGCCCACGCGAATCACCGGATCCAACGCATGGCCCAAAGCACGCAGGTGTCTTTTTTGCTTACCGGTCAAAGGATTCATGGTGCGTGAGGCCCCTCCTGCACCCTACGGGTCTTTTCGTCAAGCACAGCGCTGTGGCACGGCTCGCTCGCGCAGCCGATTTCGAAAACGTTACTCAGTTTTGAGTGGCGCAAGAGAGCAAATGCCGATAATACGAAATGACTATCTTGGGAATACTCCGTTTCCATGCCATAGGTCCCCCGTCATGGATGCATCATCGACTCGAAGCGCTGGCATTTTGCTTCACCCCACCTCGCTGCCTGGCCCCCACGGAATTGGTTCCCTGGGCTCCTACGCTCGTGGTTTCATCGACTTTCTCGCCGCTGCAGGCCAGTCCTATTGGCAAATTCTTCCGTTGGGACCGACAGGGTACGGCAATTCACCCTACTCGGCGCTCAGTACCTTCGCGGGCAATCCGTGGCTCATCGATTTGCAGACCCTGGTGACCGAGGGGCTCCTGCACGGCTCGGAGTTGGCTGCAGCGCCCCTTTGCACGGATCGAGTGGACTATGGCGCGGTCGGCCCGTTCAAAACCGAGAAACTTCACCTTGCGGCAGAGCGTTTCGCCACGGTGGCTTCGGCAGAAAGACGGGAAAAATTCGAGGCTTTTGAACAGCAAAACGCCTGGTGGTTGGACAATTATGCTTTGTTCGAAGCCGTAAAACAAGCCAACGAAGGCAAGTCGATTCGGGACTGGGACACCGAGCTGCGTTGCCGCGAACCCGCGGCCATTGCCCGGGCGAGTCAGCAGCTCGCCACGGAAATACGTCATCAGCGGGTGATGCAGTTTCTATTTTTCGAGCAATGGGCGGCGCTGCGTTCCTACGCCCATGGCCGTGGGGTGCGAATCATCGGGGATATGCCCATCTTCGTGTCTTTCGATAGCGATGTGGTATGGGCGCATCCCGAGCTTTTCAAGGTGGATGCAAATTTGACCCCATCGGTGGTGGCCGGGGTTCCGCCAGATTATTTCTCAGCCACGGGACAGCTTTGGGGCAATCCGCTGTATGACTGGAAAACGCATGAAAAACAAGGGTTTAATTGGTGGGTGGACCGGGTTCGGATGGCGCTTTTGCTCGCGGATGTCGTTCGGCTGGACCATTTTCGAGGCTTCGAAGCCGCGTGGGAAGTCCCCTCCCATCACGCCGATGCGTGTCACGGAACCTGGGTCAAAGGGCCTGGAAACGCCTTCTTTGACGCCCTTCGCTCCGAACTGGGAAGCCTTCCGTTCATCGCGGAAGACTTGGGTCTGATCACAAAAGAAGTCTATGCGCTGCGAGACCACTACGGTTTACCCGGCATGCGCGTCCTTCAATTCGGATTCGGCACGGGGGAAGATCGCTACAACGCCCCCCATCGCGTCGAGCGCAACTCCGTCGTATATACCGGGACCCATGACAATGATACGACGGTGGGATGGTTCAGAACGCTGAGCGCCAAGGATAGAGCCTTCGTGCAATCCTACTTGAATACGTCGGGCGCTACCATTCATTGGGCGATGATTCGCGCGGCATACGGTACGGTGGCCGATACGGTTATCATTCCGATACAAGACGTGCTGGGCTTGGGCAGTGAAGCGCGTATGAACATGCCAGGGCAAATGGGCGGCTGGTGGGCGTATCGTTTGACCGAGCAGCCCCACGCGGCGGTAGCAGAAAAACTTCGTGAACTCACGGAGTTATATGAGCGTTGCCCGTCATGACCGCGGTCTGATGCGCGATGGGGCTGGACGTCGTCTAGCCACGCAAAGCACACTGGTCGCGATGAGCCACCACCAACGGGCAGACGGCGCGGCAGGCGACGTGTGGCAAGAGCAGCCCCCCGCGGGGTACAACTCGGGAGTCATCGAAGGTTCAGGGGGTGCTGCCGTATCGAAAACCAGATCAATATCCCATCCCGCGTCCTTGGCTTCCGCTTCCGGCGCCACGTCGGCACCAGCGTCGGCCGGCGGGGTTTCTGGTGGATTGGCCTCGACATGCAGGGAAGCGCCCCAACAGTTTTCGCTCAAAATGGCGGCATAGTAGGTGGCCGAAGGATCGAACGGCGGCGTACTGTCCGCGTCGATGACGAGTTGCGCATGGGTGTCGGTGATGGGATTGAGCATATAGTCCGGTGAAACCAGCAGGTTCGAGTGGACGACGGCCATGCGATTGCGCTGCACCACGATGCGCCAATTCATGTCATGGGAGCCACCATGGGCATTGCTGAATCTGACGTCGAGCGTGAGCGATGAATCCGTGGGGTGAGGCGTATATTGGTATTGGAACAGAGATGACATGATAAAGCCGGAAGCTTTCATGTCGGCACAGGAATAACCCATCATCGAGCCCAATTCCCCGAGCCCCAACATATAGGAAACGCGCGGTTTTCCATTGATTTCCAGGGCTCGATCGCAATCGTCGAGCCCCCTATCCTTCAACTCATTTTCGATCTGTTGGATTTGTTGGTCGTCGAAATTCAAGTCCGCGGCGGATTGGAGCAGCCCTCGACCGAAATCACCAAAGGTCGCCCTGGAACCCAGCAAAGACATGGCTCCCCAAACGAGCTGGTCCGCCTTGTCGGCACCATGCATGTTCCGTAAGGTCCAGGTCAGATTCCCAATGATTCTGCCATCTTCGTGAGACTCGCCGATCATATTTTCCGGACAGCGGCCCGCCGGCTCGTCGAGGTTCCGCGCCCACGCTCCCAAGGCATATTCGCCTACTTGCGGGTCGTTGTTGAGGGAAGACGAAAAATAATCCGCCGTGCCCTCGTTGATCGCATCGGGCATCGACACATATCCGTAAGCATCGAACAGGGACGAACTGGTGTAATCCAGCGCGTTATGGCTCATATAATGCGTGAATTCATGCAGGAGCACGTCGGAATCGTGAGCGAGGTTTTCGGAATAGCCGCGCCCAAGGCAGATGATATTGCGAGGGTTGCCCGGAATGCCGGGATAGTTGGGGGGCCAAGGGGAATAAAACGCGTTCTGTATGTACTCAGGGCTGGACTCCGGCGCGTAGCCCGTGATGACTGCGAGGCTAAACTCGCTGCCGCTCATGTCCACTCCCAGGTTGTTTTCAAAAAAACCGCGTATGCGCGCCGCGTGGTAATAGCCCATCACTTCCCCGAACGGATCGTTGCCGCCCCAGGGATCGAAGTTGGGCGTAAACAAGAAATCCTCCCCTTCGCTGGGAGGCGTTTGGTTCGTTTGTAGCCCGCCGTACATGATATCGCCGGCCACGTAAGCGTGAACACGCAAAGCTTCTTCGAAACCCGTCAAACTGGTAGGGACGGCTGGCGAGAGCCCAATCAGTTCTCGTTCGACAAGATTGGGCGTGACGATCGGATTGACGTCGAATACGCGCCCGAGGGCGTGTCGTGCCATCGACCGATGGGCAACGACGCCACCACGGTGGGCGTCGACAAAAAATCTATGCATTCCGTATGGTTGGACAGTATCTACCTGCCAAGCCAGCATCTCGTCGGATGGTTCTTCCGCAAGAACGACCAGGCTGGCATGAGCCAGAGGGGGCGGAAGCGGAACGTGGAGCGCTGCGGCTACCTCGGCGATGGCATCGTTTGCGGTTAGGGTAGGCTGGGGGTCGACGCGCAGACCGCGGGCCACATCGAGGGCGACGACGCGAACGGAGCCTTCGGGGCCGACGCGAACGACAGCGTATTTACCGATGACGGGAAGATTGTGGTGGTGTTGGGCGAAGCGAACGGTGTGCAGTGACCGCAGGGGTAGCACGCGTTTGGTCTCGAGTTGGACCGACTCGAGTCGAAGCTGGGACGAGTGTTTTTGCAGATAGGTGCTCGCGGCGGTGGTGGGATGATTCGTATGGTTTCGAAACGAAGGGGAGCCTTGATACCATTCGGTCGCATGGGCGCAAACGGATAGGGTGAGGCTCAAGCCCGTTACGAATAGGCCGAGTGGGGTCGTTTTTTTCATGAGGTGCGATTTCCTCTTGCCGTGGATCGCGACGCACGAAATGGAGTGGTTCGCATCACGCTTGCGAAGGTGCCGTTTTGGATTGGGCGGACTACGACACACGTCGCATCAAAGAGCGTAGCGTCGCGCAAGAACAGAGCAAGGCTTTCCTTTGCCGGGGCGAAGAAAACCGGCGGATGGTTCGTTGGCATTCCCTTCTGGGCGGGGCCGTCCACGGATTGCTTTTTCTCATGCCTATCTCTGATCCATTCGCGTGGTATTCGAGTAGGCTTGCGGGCCATGGTCGATGACATCAAACGGACCCTTCGAGACTCCAAGGCTGCCCGCTGGACTGCCTTGTTGATCGTGTCGTTTTCGATGCTCTGTGGCTACTACGTGGCGGATATCATGTCGCCGCTCAAGCCCATGATCGAGCAGCAGCTTGGTTGGAGCAGTTCGGAATACGGGTTTTTCACGGGGGCGTATGCATGGTTCAACGTGTTTTTGGCCATGCTGATTTTTGGCGGCGTGATTTTGGACAAGAAAGGTCCTCGATTTGCCGGTGTTCTGGGATGTGTGCTGATGGTGGTGGGATGCGGCGCCAAGTACTTCGCCATCAGTACCGATTCGTTGCGTGATGTCATGATGCTTGGAACCAAAGCCCAGGTGCTGATTGCGTCCGTGGGTTTTGCCATCTTCGGCGTTGGGATCGAAATCTGCGGCATCACGGCGACGAAAATCATCGCTCGCTGGTTCAAGGGCTATGAAATTGCCCTCGCGATGGGATTGCAGGTGTCCACGGCACGCATTGGAACCGCTCTAGCCCTTGGTCTTGGAGGACCGATTGCAGCGGCTTTGCACTCCGTGGCGGCTCCGGTCCTTGTCGGTCTGCTCATGCTTGCGGTGGGACTCATCGCGTTTTTCTTTTATGTGGTCATGGACCGCAAACTCGACGCCTCCGAAACGGCGGCCGAAGCTGAACCCGAGGAGCCTTTCCGCCTGGCGGATATCGGCCAAATCTTGCGTATTCGAGGCTTTTGGTACATCGCCATGCTTTGTGCCCTGTTCTATTCAGCCGTCTTTCCCTTCTTGAAATACGCCCCCGACCTCATGGTGCAAAAATTCGACGTTCGCGACGACCTCGCCGGAGTCATTCCAAGCATCCTTCCTTTCGCAACCATCCCGCTTACCGTCATTTTCGGCGGCTTCTACGATCGCAAAGGAAAAGGAGCCACGATCATGGCCCTCGGTTCCCTGCTGCTCGTCGTCGTTCACCTCACCTTCACCATCCCCATGCTCAGTCATTGGGTCATCGCCGTGGTTGCTACCGTCGTTCTTGGTTTCGGCTTTTCCCTCGTCCCCTCGGCCATGTGGCCCTCCGTTCCCAAGTTCATTCCCCAACGACAGCTCGGGACCGCGTACGCGCTCATCTTCTACATGCAAAATCTAGTGGCTCTCATGGGAGTCCCGTATCTGATTGGCTGGGTCCTCGATCGGTTCTGCGTGATCGGAACCCGTGATGTCGAAGGGGTTTCGAGCCCTGCCTACGATTACACATGGCCCATGGCCGTTTTTTCCGCGCTCGGCGTTCTCGCGGTGGTATTCGCGTTGCTGCTCAAAGCCGAAGACAAGAAAATGGGATACGGTCTGGAACTCCCCTGCCACAACAAGTAGCAAAGATCCTTCACAGCTATCGATTCATTACATCGACGAGCAGGTGCCGTCTTTGAACGAAGCCCGCGAGCTGGAAGGAACGAGCTGCAACAAGGAATCCGGAGGACCACTGCAATCGGGCATTAGCTGTAACCCGTTGATATTCCACAGGTAATGACGTCCCGGCTCCAGTTGCACATCCTTGATGATGTCCCAGCAAGGGGAAGAAATGAACCAAGGCTTGCCGTCCTCTCCGTGCTGCCCGAAACTCGCTGGGAAACTGTAAATCGACGAGCCTGGAGAGCATACCGGGGCGATGATCGTCGTACCATCGACAGGTCCAATCCAGGAAGCCATCAGGGTGACGGGCTCGTCGGTAGGAACTTCGAGCCAGAAAAAAGCGCCGAAATTCTGGGATGGGAAAGGCTTTTCCACATCGTCTTTGATCGGGGGCAAGCAGCCTCCACTTCGCTGCCTCGTGGGGTAAGAGTGATTGCTTATCTCATAAGTGTAGGCGGATTTATTTGAAGGATCGGTGCTGAGCACGACCATCGCATCTGACTGTCCCTCGTTTTCGAGCGGGTCTTGGCCTTGGGCAAATACCTTGAGTGTCAAGTGACGGGTATTGATGGGGTATGGCATCCAATCCGCGCCATAAAACGGGTCTTTCTGCCGCAAGCTATCGTAGTCGAACGTTTTGGTGTCGCAGGGCACAGGATTGCCCGGACGCTCCGACGCGACGTTTTTCTCACTGTACTGATTGGGCTGACAGACGTTTGGGGAAGGGGAATGGGGAGTGGCATCCGTTCCCCAGGTGGTGGGAGGAAAGTCTCCCGAAGCGGTCCAACAATCCTGGAATCGTTGGGCTTCAATGGAGCATTTGCCTTGTCCAAGGCGCTTTTGACAGAGCCACAACCATCGGTTTTGCGCATCGCATGCCACGTGGATGTTGTGCCAGAAACCCCAGAGGTCGCCGTGGATATACGCAGGCCCCACGTTGGTGCATTCCGGCGAATTGCCTTCTTCCTTGCCGACATCTTCCATTCCTGTCTCGTTCGAATCGGCCAAGCCGGACTCTTCGGATGATGTATCGACAATGTTGTCTTGCACGCTGGTATCTTGTACGCCGCTATCTTGCGCGCTGCTGTCCTGCACATCCCTGTCCGTCGTGCCTGCTGCATCATTCGGATAGGCAGTATCGTCGAACCCGAGATCGTCGAATCCGAGGATCTGAGAACAGCCCGCAAACAAGACGAAAAACAGAGCCATGGGGGTGTGATGAAGCTGCACGAGTCGATTCTAGCGTGAATCGGAACAAGATGCAGCGTGTCGTGTGAGGCAGCCAGGCTTCCCGTTAGAAATAGCGGATGAAGTCAGGAGCAAGGCTCCGTAAGGCGTGACGGGTACGGCAGGTCGATGACCCAACCAGGCCGCACGAATACTACTTGGGTCT
The DNA here is from genome assembly GCA_002070115.1 of Deltaproteobacteria bacterium ADurb.Bin207. Lineage (GTDB taxonomy): Bacteria > Myxococcota_A > Polyangia > Polyangiales > Polyangiaceae > MWCO01. The sequence goes on along the minus strand of MWCO01000015.1, from coordinate 43,052 downwards.
TGATTTTGTCTGTCTCCACACCTAGCAGCCGCGCGACGGCTCTTCGATACGCTTCCAATTGCGGGCGATACCGCTCGACTTTGTCCGCAAGCGATTTTTCGTCTACCGTATCGGTTTTGTAATCGAGCACCTCGGCGTCCATCACTCGATCACCATGTTTTCGCACGACGAGCCGGTCGATCACACCAGATAGCAAACTGTTGTCGTCGTGAAGAGCAAAAGGCAGTTCTCGATGTAATTCCACCGAAATTTCGGGGAGTTGATACGTCTGCTTCGATAACACCGCGTGGACTTGTGGCATGGCGATCATGTCTTGGAACTGACGTACCAAAGCCCTGACATTCGATTCATTGGCTCCGGCTTGGATGGCTTTTCGATGCAGGATTTCGTCGCGTGGCTGCTGCTCTTCCAGCCAGGTGATTTGCTCGAAAAGCGCGTGGATGATGGAACCCATGCGCAGCGAACTCGTGTCGAGATACAACAAATCGGATGGCACAAAAAGCTTTCCTCCCTCGAGGGACGATGGACTGGTTTTTGGCAATCCTTTGGTGCGGGCAGGCGACGAAAGCATGGTAATTCCCGCAATGGCAGGCTCGTGTGGCAAGGCCTCCGGTGGTGGGAAGGTCAGGGTTTGAAACCAGGTTTCATCTCCATGCTCAAACAGACATGCGCCGGCAGATGCGGCCTTTCCAGGCGCTAAAGCATGACGAATGACCCCCGCGAACGTGGCGGGGATAGATGCAGAGCCGGTCGGTTCGATCAGCATGAAAAGCGCATGCACCGCGCGAGTCAGGGCCACGTACAACAGACTAGAAGACTCACACACCTGTCCCGCGCGCCAACGCTTCACCAACTGCCCAAGCTCCGGAAGAAGCAACTGCTCTTCCTCATTGACATAAGGCACCACCCGCGTGGCAGGGGAGATGGCAGAAACCGAGTCCAGCAACACCGCCGGGACGGGCCCCACAAGCTGCTTGTCAAGATCGGGAAGAATCACAATGTCGAATTGAAGCCCTTTGGCCTTGTGAATCGTCATCACCCGCACGTGACTCGTCGCAGGATCTTCCACCCGTTCGGTGGACGCAAACTCGATGAACTCATCGATTCGCAAAAAGGTGCGCTGGTCTAGCTGATTCGCCAGCCGCAGCAATTGGGTGAGGCGGCGAGCTTCGCGCGCGTCACAATGAGGCGCCACCACAAGAGACCATCGTCGAAGACACGTTTCAAAGCCATCTTGTTGAATTTGTTGACGAATTTTCTGACTTACCGCCACAGCGCTCCCCGGATCGTCGCGCAACCCAAGAGCTTCTCCCAACACCGAGTTGGCCAAGTGGTGCCGTGCGATGGAATCACCGGGATGGTCGGCCAAGCGGAGAAGGGAAAGCATCAATCCGACAGCCGCGGAATCCGTGATGGGATTGCCCCCCTCTTCGCTTGCGGGAATGCCTTTTTCCCTCAATACAGCCATGACTTTTCGCACGGCGTCGTTGGTTCGTGTCAACACCGCGATGGTGACGCCAGGGCAACGCTTGACCCATTGTTGAACCAAATCCGCCGCTTGTCGCACAGGGGCCGACGCCTGTTCATCGAAGGGGGCGACTTGTAGGCGAACGAATCCGGGTAAGTCGGTTTTTGCCGTCGTATGGCGTTGGAAACCCGCTTGCCACGCCCGGGCAGCGGCTTGCTCCTCCCGAAACCCCTGGTTGTCACCAAGCCCCTCGAAGACGTCATTGACCGTATCGATGATGGGCTGTGACGATCGATAGCTGGTGTGCAAAGGGACCCAAGTGAGTCCAGGTAGATCCTGATCGAGGGAATCGAAAATATCCGCCACGCCCCCCCGCCAGCCATAAATCGCTTGTTTGACATCGCCCACGAGCAATACGGAACGCTGCATCGATGCGTGAGCTGCCACCTCCTGGGCTAGCGGCCGCAATACTTGCCACTGCGATAGCGAAGTGTCCTGGAACTCATCCAGAAGCAAGTGATGGATTCCGCAGTCGAGGCGAAAATACACCTCATCCAGACGCCCCAGCAGCGAAGCGGTGGCAAGGGCGCGAGCAACATCGCCGAATCGATACGACGCCTGCGTTTGTTTGAGCACTCGCAGATGCTCGTCATAATCAGTCAAAAACCGCTGGATGGCTCGTCCACGCCCAATCAATGCTTCAAGAAAAATGGTTCGAACCTGCTCGAGAAGTTGTTGCAGCAGATCTTTCAATTCCTCGGGTATGTTCGCTTTGCGGTAGGTCGGCTGCCCTTCCGCAACTTTCCGTCCAAGCCCCGCGTGGACGAATTCTCTGAAACGTTTCGCGCGAACATGCTCGATGCTTTGCGCCAACGCCTTGCTTATAGACCCAGGCAGCGTCATTCGTGTTTGGCATTCTTCGAGTTGCCGCAAAATCGACTCGATCTTCGTTGGGTCCGATGGCGAATCCAAGGTCAACGCTTGCCATGCAAAGGCGGGCGCATCGAGAAACGTGCCATGCAAAGAATCGACGATTTCCGAAACGGTGGCGACCACCGGTCTTACGTACTGCCCTTTGGAAAGCAAGCGCACGAGTGCCACCATGTCTTGCACGTCGCCGCGTAGGCTGGCTTCGATGGCTCGGTTTTGCATGGCATCCGCCACGGACGTAGAAACGATTTGCCATTGCGCGGGGAACCCCAGTTCCAGCGAGAAGCTCCTGGCGATGCTGGAAAAAAATGAGTCGATGGTCGACACGCGCAATCGATGGAGCGCTCCGGTGACCGAACGAAGAACCTGTCCCACGCGCGCGGTGGTGAGGTCGGGCACACCGATTTGTTTTCCCAGCTCAACGCTAAGTGATGAATTTAAAGAAGCTTTTGCAAGACGCGTGAGCACGCGCCCCAGGATTTCTCCCGCGGCTTTGCGCGTGAACGTCGTGGCCAAAATCGTCTCCGGTGCAGCACCTCGTATCAGCAATCCCAAGTAGCGATTCGTGAGCTGATAGGTCTTTCCCGATCCCGCGGAGGCTCGAATGGCCACATGCGGCGACGTCGCCAGCGCACTCATGAAGTACCCCCTTGCAGCACGGCGCCGCCAAGCCGTTGTGACTGGCAAATCACGTCGAAATCATCGAAGAAAGGACGGTCCGTGGGAGGCCAGAACACTTGCTTGCGAACCGATCGCACCACATGCTCAGCCACCTGCATCGCACTTGCCAATTGCTGTTCGGACCATCCCGCCAACGCCTCTTGCACCTCATGGGCTGCGGAAAGCGATAGATAACCAAGCTCGATCTTTCCGCGGGCCATCGCCTGCACCATTCGATGATATAGAGGCAGTTGCAGGTTTTTCCATTCGCCCTTCGTCAGATGATCCTTGACCGGATCCCGTGGCCGTTGAGAAACCTTGTAGTCGAACACATATAAAGTTCCCGTCGACTCATCCCTGTCGATTCGATCGATTCGACCCACCAGGTACATGGGCGTATCGTCGACGTTCAGCGCTATCTTCCCCGCATCAATCTCATACTCCGCATGAAGGATCCGTTTGCCGCTTGCCGCCCATTGCGCTTGCCACCTAGCAAAAGCGTGCAATCGGGCGCGAAGCTGTTCGACTTGCACCCATACCGATGAAAAGGCCTGGTCGCCGAACCATGACCGCGCCCATTCGTCCAGCCGAACGTCGAGGTACTCTCGAATCAAGGGCACCTCCGTGCTCGTCGCCACCTCCGAATGCCCAAAATCCTTGAGCACCTCATGCGCCAGGTTGCCAAACCCTCTGCCATCCAATTCCTTGGCATCGTCTTTTGCCGCACGAAGCCCCAATACATGCCGAAGATAAAATCGATAAGGGCAAGATAGGTAATCACCGAAAGCGGTAACGGTCATCGCTTCGATGGGATGGGACAGCGGTTTGGGTCGAACGACCGGCAAGCAAGGCCCTTGGCATCCCGGTTGAATGAGGCTTGCGACGGGCAGCACTTCGCTGCTCCCCTCATAAAATGCAAGAACATGTTCCGCTATGCGCTCGGTGGAACCGCATAACGCAAGACGACTCGGTGCGAGCGGATCGCCTGCCAGCGAACGACGTCCCGCCATCAGCGTGACCGATTGCCGGGAGGCGAGCAGCGCCGAGAGCAAAAACGCATCGCGTGCAAAACGAAGTCGGTTGTCCGCAAGACCGAGATGGTGTCGCAAACCATCCGGCAAAAACGGATCGGCATTGCGACAACCAGGTACCATGCCATCGTTCATTCCCGTGACGATCACCGCGGCGGTATCGTCGTGGGGAAGCTCCAACCAGCCAAGCAGCTCGATGGCCTCTCGCTCCGCTGGCTCCGGAATGGCAATTTCCGCCACACTATCCACGACAACCCGCAACGCGGTGGCCGCCGACACCTTCTCAACGACAGAATCGGGCAACTCGGCCATGGTGCGCAAAACGTCTTGGAAAGCCACGAGAATGGCGATCGTTTGCTTCGACGCTGCGTCCGTGGGATCTAATGGTTTTTCTCCAAACAGGCGGATGAGGAAAGAAGCGATCGCAGGCGCCCAACGACCCAGGGGGCGCTCGGAACCGAGCAAGTCAGCGAGACACGCATGCAGCTTATTCAAGCGACGAACAAGCGATTGCGCGATGTCGGAGGACCCCACGAAATGGTCCGTCAGGTTGCAAGCAATGTGTTTGGATTGGTAGATGTCCAGAAGAACTCTCCAATCCTTGTCTTGCTCCTCGGATTCCACCAGAAGGCTCAGATCGGGGATTCGTGCGAGAACCCCGAGGGTGGAAAAACTTTGTCGTTCCAAGTGGTTAGCAATCGCAAGCAGCAGGCGCACGACGGAACGACGAAGCATCGGGGTGCCCGCCGCATTGCGCGTGGGCACGCCGAGAGGCTCGAGGGTTTCGCTCAACAATGGAATCACATCGACGTCGGGAACACCGATCACCACGTCTTGTAGTCCCTTATGAGGGGAAAGTTCCGCGAGGGTTGCGGCAACGCAAGCTGCCTGCTGGGCTGGATCATCGACGATGTTCACCGTGACCTCGCCGAGAGGGCCTTGCTCCCACGCGGAAGGAAGAACGGCACCAAATTGGTCGAAGCGGTCTGCAAGGGACGCGGGGGCGTGGATGAGAGCGAGCACCCGTGCGCGGGTCGCATCAAGAATTTTCCGTGTAAAAACAGTAAGTTCCGGACAGCCCACCAGCACGATGGTCGTGGCCGGAGGGGCAAGTTCGACGTTTCCTGTCGCGATGGCATCGAGATGACGTGCCGTAGCGTCATCGATTCCCAACCGCTGAAAATGCTCATGCACCCCTTCGCGGATTTGAGCGATGGCTTGCCAACGGTCGCCGTCTCGAAACCCTTCGAGATGAGCCGCTCGCGCGGGAACGTCGCCGATGCGCAGCGCCGCGGAAGCAAGTTCTGCGTCGAGATCATCGAACATCCGGCCCAATTGCAACCAGGCAGGCCAATCGTTGGGGGCGGGAGGCGTGGGGACGAGCGTTTCAAGCAGGGAAGGGGAGGCCGAGCGAAGCGCTTCCGCCCAGACGATGCTTCGGGTCAACGGGGCAGCGGTGGGTTGGCAAGGTTGGATGAGCGAGTCGGAAAGCGCTCCCATCGTGATGACGCGAGGTGGGAGGAGGGCTCTTTTGGGTCCGGAATGAAGGACAAGGGCTTCGAGCAGTCTCGCACCTGCCCGACTCGCCGGGGTAACCACCAAAAAAGAGCGAAGGTCGATGGGGTCTCCCACGTCCTGGGCGAGGAAATACTCGACCGAAAGGGGGAGCAAAGGTCGATCCCAACCAAGAAAAACCCGCTGAATTTCGCTTTGGCGGGCAGACAAACCAAGGTCGAGTTGCACAGGCTGGGCGGTATGAGAGCGGGGAGGCATGGCGGGTCACGCCTATGGTTACACGAAGGGGCAAGTATTCGAAACACGGTCGGGCGTTATCGGCCTTTCCTTTCAATCGAGATGTAGATATGAAAACTGCTCGAAATCTTCAGCTAGATCCCAACTGAGAACCGTGAGATCATGATCGCATGCCATGGGTTGATCCGGTGGCTGTATCCATGCGGATTGGCGTTGTTCGGCGATGGCATATTGCATGCTTTGCGAGCAACGAGACGATTCGAAGGTGTGAAGGAATGTCTATGCGCAAGTATTTTCACGCGCTGGGATTGCTGCTTTTGATTGCGTTGATGGCCAAGCCCAGTCAGGCCGCTTCGGTTTGTATCGATCCGGGCCATGGCGGGTCGGATCCAGGTGCGCAAGGTTGCGGGTTGTCCGAAGCCAAAATCAACCTGCAGGTTTCCTTGAAGCTGCGAGATCTGCTGAAAGCCAGCGGTGTTACCGTTTATATGACACGAGAAACGGACGTTTTCGTAGGCTTGTCGGCGCGAGCCTCGTACGCGAATTCCAAAGGCGTGGACCGTTTCGCGAGCGTGCATTCCAACGCCGGAGGGGGAACGGGGATCGAAACGTTTTGCATGGAAGGGTCCTCGTCGACGTCCCTGGGCTATAAAATGGCCTCGGCAATTCAGACGCAGATGCTGAAGGTATGGCCGCTGCCGGATCGCGGGGTCAAAAAGGCGAACTTTGCCGTGCTGCGAGAGACGGATATGGCGGCGACCCTGTCAGAACTGGCTTTTATCGATAAGTGCAGTCCAGATGCGGAATACCTGGGAAGCGCCGCCCATCGCGACAACGCGGCGAGCGCTCATTGCATCGCGATCACCAGCCACCTGGGCGTGAACGGCTCTTGTTCGGCAGCTCCTCCTACCGACGGCAAGGCCATGGGAGCCATTTTTGAAGATAAAGGCTCGGGAACCGACGACATGTCCACGCGTCTCGAAGGCGCCACCGCCACGGTGAAAGGCACGAGCATGACCATGACCGTCAGTGGACCGGATGCTTTTTATTCCTTCGATTTGAAAGCCGGTACTTATGATATCGAGGCTTCGATGGATGGATACGATTCGAATACGGTGTCTTGTGTGGTTACCGCCGGACAGACCCAATGGTGCTCGATAGGGCTTAAGAAATCCGAGCCCGCCAAACCGGATGGGGGGTTGGATCAGCCGGATGCGCGACCAGACGTATTTACCAGTCCTGACGCCGCTGAACAGGATGTTGAACGAGAAGCTGGTCAAGAGGATGCGGAACAGGAAGATGCTCGCCGTCCGCCTGGTCCCAACTATTGGAGTTCCAACGATGATTCCGGCTGTTCTTGCAGAACGACCCAGCCTCGCGGCGGCCTCGGCTTCGGTGTGGGGACCCTCATGGCTCTGGGCCTTTTCGCGGCTCGTCGACGGCGCCTGCTCGGCGGCCTGATGGGGTTGTCCGCACTCGCACTGCTTGGCTGTGATCAGGACGCGTCCCATCACGGCACGATCACAAAAGCGACAGCTCCCTTGGCCACGCAGCCAACCGCCCAGCCGACCCCGAGGCTCGCGTCTCAGCGTAAAATATTGAATTCACAATATATTTTACCTGTTCTGAGCCCCGATGGCGCGTGGCTGGCCGCCACCCATCCAGGGCTGAACCAGTTGTGGATCGCTTCTACTTCCGACGGTGCCTTGAAAAACATTTCCCAGGCTCCCCGCAGTGGATATATGCCGTCGTGGCGCGCGGATAGCCAGGCCATTGCGTTTCGCGACGGAAATGCCGATCCGTCTGGAAATATTTGGTCTTTTTCGGATCTGGCCGCGCAAAGGGCCGCCTCATTCCTGTCCTCGAATACCGTAAGCGTGCGGCAAACCGAAGACGACCGAATCGTGCTGCGGGTCGGGGGCCGTGAGCATACGATCGACGAAGGCAAGGATAAGTACTTCTCACCATCGGTGTCGCAGGACGGATCCTGGGTTGTTTATACGGGAATCACCCTGGGGATTCATCTCTATCACGTGCCGCGGGGGGAAACCGTGCAACTCGGACAGGGCACGCATCCATCGCTGTCCGCGGATGGAACGTGGTTGGCCTACGAAAAGACCGATGACGACGGACATTCGTTGATTTCCGGGGACCTGTATCTTTGCGACTTGCGCGACACCGCGTATCCCGTATTCAATCTTACCCGCACACCGCGAGAAATCGAACGCACGCCTTCTTTGTCCGCGGATGGTCGCTTGATCGCGTATGTCCAATCCGATGGGGTGTATCTGGCTACGATCGAGCGCTGACACTGTCCTACGCCCATCCTCTTCTCGATGTCGAGAAGGCGCCCCTGTATTCTGTTTTCTCGCCTTTCCTGAATGTTTCTTCCGTAATGTTTAATGGAAGAAGAGTCCCCTCTGTTTTTCATCAACCTCTAGGAGCTGATGGCCGTGCTTGGGGCGCGACGGTGATTGCCAGGGTCTGGGCTCTACGCTAAGAGAAGCGTTGTCCGGTCGTGATGAAACGGTTTTATATTCGAACGCTTGGTTGTCAGATGAACATGCACGATTCCGATCGCGTGCATGAATTGTTGTGCGATGCAGGTATGTCGCCCGTGGATGCCCCGGAGTTGGCGGACTTGGTGGTGGTCAATACCTGCAGTGTTCGCGAAAAAGCGGAATCCAAGCTGGATAGCGAGCTGGGGAAACTGCGCAAGCTGAAAACCTCGCGAAAAGGTGCAATGGTGCTGGTGGTCGCCGGTTGTGTCGCAAAACAACGAGGCCAGGCCATGCTCGACCGTATGCCTTTCGTGGACGTGGTGCTCGGGCCGGATAACTTGATGTCCTTGCCTAGGCTTGCGACCGCGGCGGCCATGGGCGCTCCCCCCACCGTGGCGACGGATTGGGACGTGGACCAACCTACCTTCCTTCGCTCTCGCGCCTCCAACGAGGGCCTTCGGCCGTCCGCTTTCGTGTCCATCTCCAAAGGGTGTAACGAAAGATGTTCGTACTGTATCGTGCCGTCGACGAGAGGACCGGAAAGACATCGCCCGGCATCTGAAATTGTAGATGAAATTCAAGAACTTGTGTCTTTTGGGGCGCTGGAAGTGATCTTGCTCGGTCAGACGGTCAATGGGTATCAAGACCCGACCGGTGAACTCGGAGCGCGTCCCAGCCACGCTCTATCGGACTTTGGGGCCCTTCTGCAACGCATCGCCCGTGATGTGCCGCGGTTGGCTCGTCTTCGTTATACCAGCCCCCATCCGCGATACTTCGACCCATCGGTCATCGAAGCTCATCGGCAGCTCGAAGTGCTTTGCGCCCACGTACATATGCCCGTCCAATCCGGCAGCGACCGTATGCTCAAACGCATGATTCGCCGTCACGATCGCGCCGAATACCTCGAGGCGATCCGGCAATTGAGGCGCGCGCGCCCTGGGCTCACGGTATCTACCGACCTGATCGTGGGGTTTCCCACCGAAACCGACGATGATTTCGAGCAAACCCTGTCGCTCATGCAGGAAGTACCGTTTCTCGGGGTGTATGCATTCAAGTATTCCCCTCGCCCCGGAACCGCGGCCCTTCGTCTTGGCGATGATGTGCCCGATAGCCTGAAAGCCGAGCGATTGGCGCGAGTTTTCGACCTGTCCGAGCGATGCATGCAACAACACCTCGAAGGTCTCGTCGGCACCTCGCAGCGCGTGCTTATCGAAGAACCCAATGCAAGGGGCGACGGTGGCGTGAGTGGTCACACCGACCGCAATGAAATCGTACACGTGGAGCCTTCCGGCGGATTGCGCGTGGGCGATGGGATCGTGCCGTTGCGGATTGTGCGCGCGTACAAGCATTCGCTCGTCGGTGAACTCGATCGAACGGATGCCACGGTGAAAAATAATCTTCGTTATCGGCTTGCCGTCGTCAGCGGTGAGCCATGAGCGATAACGGGAGGTAACCATGCCCCTGATTCTTCCGTTTCAACAGCATATTCCCAAAATTCATCCCGGCGTCTGGGTGGCGCCGAATGCGACGATCATCGGTGATGTGGAGATTGAGGAAGGCGCTTCGATATGGTTTGGGGTCGTACTTCGCGGTGATGTAGGGCCGATTCGGATTGGCGCGGGGTCGAATATCCAGGATTTGACATGCGCGCATACGACCGGAGGCGTGTCCCGCGTCATTGTCGGTCGCCAAGTTACGGTTGGCCATAGTTGCGTCTTGCACGGTTGCGAGGTGGGCGACGAGGCCTTGATCGGGATGGGCAGTGTCCTGCTGGATAATGCGGTGGTGGGGGAAGGGTCCGTGCTAGGGGCAGGGAGCCTGTTGACCGCTCGAACCGCGATCCCCGCTCGATCTCTGGCGATGGGCCGTCCCGCTCGGGTGGTGCGCCCGGTCAACGATAGCGAACGCACCCTCGGGATTGATGGGGCGGCGGTGTATCAGGAGTTGATGAAAGAATATCGCGGACACACATGAAGTTTTGGGGATGTCGCGAGTCCGCACCAAGATGGCGCAAACCACGGAGCAGGTCGTCGACTATCCGGTTGGATCGTATTCCTGCTCGGCTTCCGTGATTTTTTCCTCTATTCCTTTGGCACCTTTGGGAAGCTCCGGCAGCGCGGACAGGTCGTAGTCCGGGGACACCCAAAAAATTTCCGGTGTTGGACGGTATTCCGAGTGATAAACCCTTTTATCCACGCGCGAACCAAAGTCCAATTCCACCACCGAAACGACGGAATACCCTTGAATTCCTTTCTGTTTTCGTTTTGCCGTTCCAGGGGCGAGAGAGGATACGGAGACGATACGTCGCACGAAAGGCATCGTTCGGGAAACGCCGTAGGAGTAGCGCACCTTGGCAATCGGTTCGCCCCCAAGGATTTCCGCTCGCAATACCCCTTTTTCCGGAAAGTGCAGGTGGAGAATCACAGGATAGGGCAGCGAATTGACGAAACGCAGGTCCTTGGATGGATAAGCTACCGTGGCGTCGAGGCCCATACGGGTGTAGCTCGATGGACGGCCATGGGCCCATCGTTCGGTGATTTGTAGGGCACCCAACAGGGCGGAAGCGTACAAGGTGCTCGCTACCTGGCAAATGCCTCCTCCCACCCCAGGACGCATCTCGTCGCCCACGATGACGGGGGCCCACACATATCCGGCCTCCAAAGAACGGCGTCCCACGACTTCATTGAAAGAGAAGGATTGCCCCGGCATCAGCACCATGCCGTCGATCGAGCCGGCGGCAAGTTCGATGTTGCGGGAACGCCCGTGGCCTTCTCCCCAGGTGGTAAATCGCGTTTCGAAGGTCGATACCACGCGGGTGACGTCGACGGCCATCAGATCGGCTTCGGTGACCTGAGCGCGAATGGGCCGGGTATGAACGAGGAAAGCTCGCTCACCGGCAAGCACGCCTTGCATCATCGAGGCCGCGGTGGCTTCCAAATCCAACTCCGCACCCGGAATATCAGCGATTCGAGCATGCTCCGTAAGGTTGACGTAAGCATTGACCGGTGCCCGTCGCACCTGCTGCGCGAAAGGTCGCAAGGTGATTTGCGCGCGACGCATATCCATGGAATAGGATAGCGGCACGTCGATCAAGCTGTTTCGAGCTAAATACAAGGTGCGTGCGCGTTGGGCGACGGACGGTTCCCGACCGAATCGAAGAGCATCGGCCATGGTTGCGGCCACGTCGACTTCGATTCCCAGCTCCCCGAGCGTGGTTTCATAGGAATCCATGCCGTATACGAGCAACACCGGTTCTTGCGAGAGCCGCTGACGCCGCTGTTCGAGCCAGGAACCGAACGGTGGGTCAGAAGGGGGAAGATGAGAACCCACGAAAAGCCCATGAGCTGGGCAACCTTCTGCGGGCAAGACGACAAACGCTATCGCGACGAGAGAAACGCCAGTGAACAAAAAGGCCAGGAGTCCCAGCCAGAGGCAGACACGAAGCCATGGGGTCTTTCGTGAGTGAGGGGGAGGCACCCTCAAAGGGTAGCTGTTGGCGCGCGGTTTGACAAAAAGGAGGAGGGCGCGAGAGGGCGTAATTCGCGCAAGGTGAACGATAGGAGCGTCCAAAGACTGTCGGTGAATAGATAACCATTTGTAAATAAAGATGATTTTTGTGATCCGGGCATGCGCTGGCCCGCTTGAGCATCGTTGGTTTTGAGGATGGCATGGGCTTGCGACGATTCGAGGCCGAGGGGAATGAAAATAACATAAATAATTGATTTTATAATTATTATGAGATGGAACCGCGGGGGGCCTCGCGGCGATTCATGGTATCCCTTTCGAGAACCGATCCTATCGTCCACGGTTCGGCAGGGGGTCACAAGCGCCAGTCGTTATGCTATCCAGAGGCATGCCATCTCGCTTTGCAGGATCCATGGTTGCCGTATCCGGGGGCGCCGGCTTCATCGGCTCGCATCTCGTCCGAAGCCTCGTTGCCGAGGGGGCTCGGAAGGTCATCATCCTCGACAGCCTTCGCTACGGCGATCCATCCAATCTTGCCGGTCTCGGCGCGAAGGTCGAGTTGGTGCCTTTTACGCTGGGAACTGACGATCCCGGTCGATTGCCGGACTTGCTGGCGGGGGTGAGTGGCTTATTTCATCTTGCCGCGGAGAAACACAACCAATCGAAAGATGAGCCAAGCCGGGTGCTGCGAGCCAATGTGGAGGGAACCCAACAGCTTTTCGAAGCCGCCGCCCGGGTCGGCGTTTCGCGGATCGTGTTTGCCTCTTCTCTTTACGCCTACGGCAGGATGTCCGGACCGCCTTTCCAAGAAAATGAACTGCCTGCGCCCTGCACGGTCTATGGCGTCACCAAACTGGCTGGAGAGCATTTGCTCCGCACCGCGGCCCAACAACATGGTTTCCATTGGAATGTCGTGCGGTATATGTTTGTCTATGGACCGCGGCAGTTTGCCGGCATGGGGTACAAATCCGTCATCGTGCGCAACTTCGAGCGAATGCTTCGTGGCGAGCCCGTAGTGGTGTATGGCGACGGAAACCAAACGCTCGATTACGTATTTGTCGATGATGCGGTGGCGGCAACCCTGGATATGTTCTGGAGTGAAACGTCGGGCGAAGTCTTCAATATCGGCTCCGGCCAGGGGATAACCGTTTCTCGACTCCTGCAAACTATGCAGGACGTAGGGGGTGATCGTCGTCCGATGAAGCAAGGTCCGGCCGATTGGACCGCGGGAAGTTGTCGCGTGGCGGATATTTCTAAAGCGCGCGAACAGCTTGGTTGGCGTCCCACCACGGGATTGCGAGAGGGATTGGAACGGACCTTTCAATTCCTTCGTGACGAGCAACCCGGATAAGGGGGGGCTCAAGTCGGTACTTCGGCTGATTTTTGTGCAAATCGGCCTGAGGTTGGTGGGGTCGGTGGCCCGCCCATGGAATTGCGGCTGGGTTGAAGCTGTGACAGAGAAAGAGCGTTCAAAATTTAGTAGCACGTTTTTATGAATTCGTGCTACACACATGAATTAGCCACCCGGCGCTTCGATGGCGGTGCGGCCCAGGGCCGTGACCGTAGGGCGTCTCGAGGTGGCGTTTTCATTTTCGGCGCCGCCTGTATTCCGATGTTCCTTCGTAGCAGGAGGCCCAGCGTGCTTCAGCCCAACCTTCCGATTCTTGATTTCGTCCTTACCCACTATAAGAATTTCAATGCTCGCGCCACCCGCGATGCCATCCTTGCCTACCGTCGGCATATCGTTGCGGGGGGGCGAATGTTTTGGGCAATGGCTGGTGCTATGTCGTCGGCACAGCTTGGCATTTGCCTTGCGCCAGCGATTCGAGAAGGTCTCATTCATGGTCTTTCGGTAACCGGAGCCAATCTCGAAGAATCCTTGTTTCGCCTTGTGGCTCATCGTGGATATGAGGATTTTGCCAACTACCGTTATCTGAGCCAACGAGACGATTCGCTTCTGCTTGCCAGCCGGAAGCGGCGTGTGACGGACACCACGATCCCCGAGGATCAGGCATTTCGTGCTGTCGAAGCGCGAATCGTACCGATGTGGAAGCATGCTAGCGAGGTGGGGGTCCGGCGCTTTTGGCATGAATATTTTTACGATTTGGTTCAAGCGCTCGAACTAAGCGTTTATGAAGGGGATCCCGAGGCATGTTGGCTGCTGGAGGCGGCGCGTCGACGCTTGCCCATTGTCGTGCCCGGTTATGAAGATTCCACCTATGGAAATATATTTGCATCATACGTAAAATCCGGTGAATGTAATGCGAATATCGTAAAATCAGGTATCGAATATATGGTGGCCTTCTATGAGCAATACCAAGCTCTTTCCGCAGGTCCTGGGGTTGGTTTTTTTCAAATCGGCGGTGGTATTGCTGGAGACTTTCCCATTTGCGTCGTACCTTCCCTCAAGCACGATGTCGGGCAGTCCGCGAAGCCCTGGGCGTATTTCTGCCAAATCAGCGATTCCACGACCTCCTACGGTTCGTACTCGGGAGCCACGCCGAACGAAAAAATCACCTGGGACAAGCTGACCGAGGACACGCCGATGTTCGTCATCGAATCGGATGCGACTCTTGTTGCGCCTCTTGTGCTCCGAGCGCTGCTCGAAAGCAAGCGGGACCCTGCCGGAGCGGAAGCGCTCATCGCGCGAAAGGAGGCTGAAGCATGAGCGCAACGATGACCCTTGAAGGGTGGGGGCGCCTAGCCATGCCAGGGCGGGAGGTGGTTTCCTGTGATCTCGAGTCCCTTACGGCGAAAGCGGTTTTGTCACGGGGGCTGGGCCGGTCCTATGGTGATTGTTCCTTGCCGGCTCGGCCCGACGATCGGGTTGCAAACTCTCTTATGGCGGACCGAATTCTCGGCTTCGACCCCGGCAGCGGTGTTCTTCGGGCGGAAGCGGGGCTGAGTCTGGCGCAAATCAACCGGCTTTTCCTGCCTCGGGGCTGGTTTCCTCCCATCACCCCCGGAACGAAGTTCGTCACCCTCGGTGGCATGGTCGCGAGCGATGTGCATGGGAAAAACCACCATCGGCAAGGATGCTTTGGCGAACACGTTCGGGCGCTACGCATTCGGCTGGGCGATGGGGATATTGTCGAATGCAGTCCCAACGTTCATCCCGACCTTTTTTACGGTTCGATTGGGGGGATGGGATTGCTCGGGCATATTTTGGAGGTGGAATTCGCGATGGGACCCATCCCGAGTCCGTGGATCTGGATGGAAAGCAGCCGAATGAGCAGCATTGAGGCGTTTCTCGACGGCCTTGCGGAGGCGGCGTTGCGATGGCCGATGACGATGGGCTGGATTGATTGTCTTAGCCGCGGTTCGTCCCTTGGGCGCGGGATTCTGATGGCGGGGCGTTGGGCCTCCGTCGAGCAAACCGGTGGCGCCGCCTTCAAAACCGCCGCTGAGCGGTCTTTGCCTTTCGAGTTGCCGAACTTCGTGCTGAATCGCTGGACCGCTCGTGCTTTCAACGCCTTGTATTATTGGAGTCATTGGCGAAAACGACGAGAGCGGCTCGTGGCTCCGGACCCGTTTTTCTACCCCCTCGACGCCATCTTGCATTGGAATCGAGCCTACGGTCCAAGGGGATTTACGCAGTATCAGTGCGTTTTGCCGCGTGCGGCGGGTCCAGCCGCGGTTCGCGAATTTCTCCAGCGTTTGGTCAAACTCGGCTCCCCCTCTCCCCTTTGCGTCATCAAAGACTGTGGGCCTGAGGGCTCGGGCACCCTCTCTTTCCCCCTGGAGGGCACCTCCATTGCGGTGGATATGGCGATTTCGCCGGATATTCAGGGGATCGTGGACCGGTTGAACGAGCTGGTGATCGCTGCTGGCGGTCGGATCTACCTCACGAAAGATGGATTTACCCGGCCCGATCATTTTCGAGCGATGGAACCTCGTCTTCCAGGTTTCCTTCAGACGAAGAAAAAATGGGATCCGTCCGGACGGCTACGCAGCGCGCAATCCGTCCGCCTTTTTGGAGATTGCCCATGAAAGCTGTCATCCTTGGTGGTACCTCCGGTATGGGGCGTGAAATCGCTCGTCGCCTTGCAGAACGGGGTGATCTGCTTTTTTTGCTAGGCCCCCGCAAAAAAAACCTCGAGCGAAGCGCGGCGGACCTGGTAGCTCGACATCCCGATAAGGTCGATGTGGCTTTCGCTCCTTGCGATTTGCTGCGTCCCGAAGGGTTTTCGGAAGCTTTGGATGCTGCCGACGCCGCCCTTGGGGGCTTCGACACCGTGATTGTTACGGCGGCGCTTTTCGCTACCCAAGAGGCTCTCGAAGCGGATGTGGACCTTACCCAACGCCTGGTTACCGCCAACTTTGCCAATACGGTCCTATTTTGTGAACACGCTCGAAAACGGCTGCTTGCACGCGGAGGAGGAAGGCTTTGCGTGTTTTCTTCGGTAGCCGGAGACCGAGGACGCAAGCCTGTCGCCATCTATGGTGCGAGCAAGGCCGGTTTATCCGCATACCTCGAAGCGCTCGACCATAAATTCCACGCGCATGGCCTTTCCGTGCTTTGCGTCAAACCCGGTTTCGTACGTACGGAGATGACCGCCGCGCTCCAGCCGCCTCCTTTCGCGGGAACGCCCGACCGCGTCGCGACCCAAGTGATTCGCGCCATGGACCGCGGAAAACCGCTCGTGTATTCGCCCCCCGTTTGGGCGTGGGTCATGCGGGTCATCCGATGGTTACCTCGCTTCGTCATGCGTCGAATTGGGTTTTAATGGCGCGCGTGACAATGGAAAGGGCAGGAAGTAAAAATACCTGTAATTTCAATTTGTTACGATGATTTTGGAAGCGCGTTGGACTGTCCGCCCTTCGTTACGTTTCCATTGCGGGAAAGCCACACGAAACCATGCGTTGGGGATGTTGCAGGGGTGGTAAACCGCTGACCCTTGTGCTAGTCTTTGAATTTCTATCGACTTGTTCCACAAGCAGTACCGATGAGAGTCGACCCTTTTTCACAGGACCAGAAGGATGTTGCGATGGATGCGGAAAGGGCTGGCTTCGCGCGGTGCGATAGTGTCGGCGCGGAATCATGCCTTTTTCGTTCCACATCGTGGGGCGGATGGGCACCGCAGTGTTCCTGACGGCCAAGGGGGCAAAGGTGCTGACACGCTCCCCACTATGGGTCTTGCTCGGGTGCTCAAGGAGAGATGGATGAAACGCTTGGCTTGGTTGTGGATTGTCTGGCTAGCGGGGTGTCAGCAAGTGGTAGGGATGGATGACTATGTCTTTGATCGTGCGGAGTACGCCTGCGTGGATGCTTGTGGTGCGCTGGAGGAATGTGGAAAAAACGGATGTTGTGTGGCGAAATCCGTGCGTCTGCCTGGAGGTTTTTCCATCGATGCCACCGAGGTGACGTGGTCCCAATACGAAACATGGCTGTCTAAGAAACCTTCGCGGGAAGGACAACCGGAATTCTGTGGTTGGAATAACACCTACGCTCATGCTCCCAATTGCATGAACAATATGCCGAAATGCCAAGGGGCAAGCTGTGACAATCTCCCTGTGGTATGCGTGGATTGGTGCGACGCCTACGCCTATTGCCGGGCCGTCGGCAAGCGGTTATGCGGCAAGATCGGCGGAGGGTCCGTTAGTGAATCGGATTTTGAGGATTCTTCGAAGGGCCAGTGGGATGCGGCGTGCTCTTCCGGAGGTTATAGCAAGTATGTCTATGGGGATAAGTACCACGCAGGCAAGTGTCATGACTCGGGGGAAATGGCCTCGGAGGTCGGAACTCATCCCGATTGTAAGTCGCCAGATTCCCACTATGCCGGGGTACTCGACCTGAACGGCAACGTTTCAGAGTGGGAAGATTCATGCAAAGCATATTCCGGAGAAGATGATTCCTGTCGAATGCGCGGAGGCAGTATCAGGGAAGCCGTCAAAGAAAACAATAGCTGTATCAATACAACGGGCTCTCAGCGAGATTTCAGTGCAGATAACGTCGGTTTTCGCTGTTGCTCCAAACCCTGAGCAGATAGGCCCAATCACCGCTTTTATTGTGTTTTTCACGATGGGTGAATCCTGCCGGCAGACGAAATCATGCGTAGAATAGGGATTTGCGCCGCTCCTCTTTTCGAGGGCCGTGCCACAGGGGCCTTTGACGGCCTCGCTTCCCATAGAGTAAAACAAGGGCAAGTATCCACCACCATGCCGAAGACCGGGGAGAGGCACCTGGTGTCCGGCATCCGGCGCAGCCACTAGTAGGCTCTGATTCGAACGTGCCAGGGGATGGGGCCGTATACTCGTACGCCAGCGTTTCCTTCACATACCACGTTTCGTACCGGTCCAACACGCCGAAGGTTATGGTATTCGAACCGCGACGAATCCCTTCGGTGATATCCGTTTCCGTGGCATCGGCCGCCAAACGAATGGACCAATCCCCGTTGACTTGCACCTCGATCCGCTCGATTTCGCTCGTGACGAAGTGGTTGATCCACCGCAACCATACCTTTCCCTCCTCGTTTTCCACCCGCAATTTGTCATAGGTCCCCGCATCGAGACGGTTGACGAGCGAGAGGGTTGCATGTTTCGTTTGCCCATCTTTCAACAGGATTTCGAGATCGAAATCATAGGTTTGTCCGGGAACGAGCGGTCCAAATTCCTCTTGCTCCTGGTGCTGCGATGGCGCAAAGGATGCGTACACCCACTCGTGATTTTGTGAGTCGAATAGATCGATACGGCGCACGCGTTCATAGCCCTGAGGCTGGAAACGAAGGAGTCCTCGCGTCAACTCCGGCGGTTGGGGTTCGACCGAGAACGCGTTGATATACTCTTGCGGGTCGAAAGAGTCGAGTTCGGGAGCGCGTCGAGCCGGTATCGTATACGTATCGAATTCCTTGCCATCGGCGTCGAACATCTTGCCTTCGATCCCTGTATCGGAAACCGTGATCACCGAAATCATGCTGGTCGAGCTTCCTTCTCCGTGGATGGCCGCGCAAAGCTCCCCTGGCGTGCTCGTCGCTTGTCTTCCTCGATCCCCGATTTGATTGGCGGTGATGTAGACCGTCCCGAGCCCGTCCGAGGATACCTTCCCCTCTTGCAGGGGCTTGGTTCTCACGTATACGTGCTCGTGTCCAGCCAGCACCAGGTCGACCTGCAAGGCTTCCAGCCATTTTCCATAGAGATTATACGTACTTGTTTTGCTGACACTCGAGCCGCTCCCATCGAAGAATCCCCGATGGGTATATACGATATAATATTGGGCTGGATTCTCCTCCACGACCTGTTTTACCCAGGCTTTTTGCGCGTCGACGGCTTCCGTGGCGCGTGCTTCGGAATTCAAGGAAATGAAAACGGCGCCATTGACTTTGAACCAATAGGTGGTGTTGGGAGCCACGGAGGCGCCATTGTCGGGATGGGATAATACAGCGTTGAAAAATCGCTCGTCGACGGTGGTTGCGTTGGATGTGTAGTAATCGTGGTTGCCGGGGGTTGCCGCGATGGGATAGTCACTGACGAAAGGGGCGCTTGCCAATTCATGCCAATGGGAATATTCCGCGCCCCAGGCCGTCAAATCTCCTGTAAATACAATGAATTCAATGTCTTTTTCCTTTTTTTGAGCCTGCTCGACAAGAGCCTGCGCTTTCTTCACCCGACCACCAATCGGTGGATACGCGTGAACATCGCTCATGTGAATGAAATGGAACGTTCCGAATCCACCCGCGGTTCGAAAGCGATGCACGTCGGATAACGACGTGTCGCCCACGCGAAAAAGGTAGTCCGTGCCATGGTCGAGGTCGTCGAGGCGAGCCTCATGACGATAATAATTTTGTCCTGAAAAAATGTCGTCTTGGTTTTCAACCGACAGTCCCGCGCCGGTGATGAGTGTCGCTTTTTCGAAGTTCGGGTCATTCGCTTTGGTGACTTCCAGACGGTCGGCATCACCGTGCGAATGCCAGGTGATGTGGATTTGCTCCCTCGAATCTTGGCCTAGGCTGTGGAATACCAGGTCGGGCTGCTGCGCGCGAGCTGCGGTGGAAACCAAAACCACAAGGAAAATCAAGGCCAGGGATCGATGGTTCATCGGTCGCTCCTTGGTGAAGGCCTGGGCCAGCAAGGGTCCATCGTGCCACGACAAGGCGAACGCTGCCACCCGGAAGTCGCCGCCTTCGCTCATTCCGTTGCCGAGGGACGGCTCCGGAAAAGATGTATCTATTGGATTATATGGTGTTTATTTGTAATATGCTCATTGTCGGACGGGAAGTGCCGAATCATGACTTGCCGAGCGTCGACGTAGCCATGCGAGCAGGAGAGCGCCAAGGGTGGTGGGAAGGATACCATCGGATGGGGCTCCGGAGTTCGAACTGCAGGTATAGAAACTAGAGGGTTCGACCTCGGATTTTGGGGCAGGCTGGTGGGGTTGGTGGCTGGAACCGGCACCACCATCGGCCGCAACGCCCGCATTTCCGCCTGCTCCGCCCGAAGGGCCCCCACTTCCGCTCATTCCGCCGTCGCCCCCGGCGCCCCCTGTCCCTGATGTTCCCCCGGCACCCGCCGTTGCTCCTGTGCCGCCAGTTGCCCCGGAGCCGGCCGTTCCTCCAGCGCCCGCGCTTCCTCCCATTCCGCCGGCACCCGCGCTTCCTCCCGTTCCCCCCGTGTTTACACAAACCCCATGGTCGCAGACCCCTGCCGCGCAGGGCGTACCGGACAATGCGGCACATTCGCCGTCCACGATCGCTCCCGCCGCGACACTACAAGCCTGGCAATCGTCGGTAGCGCCTCCGCCACAATTCGAACTGCAGCACACGCCGTCGACGCAATACCCTGACTCGCATTCTTGCGCGTCGTGGCATGGATCGCCGAGATCCCGAGCCAGCCAGTAGAACCAGGCATACTGCTGTCCAGCCACCAGCGCCGTTGGTCCAGACAAGGCAACGCTGAGCCCTGAATTAGGATCTAACGGTTCGATTCGACCTACGTTGCTCCAAATACCGCCCTTGGACTGAAAAAGATAGGCAGTTCCCGTGTTATTGCCATATCCGGGCGAACCGACCAAGGCCAGGTTGCTGTCGAGAGCCACGGACCAGCCGAAGCAATCCTGCTCGTAGGGCAGGGAAGGTTCGAGGGTTGCTTCCAACGTCCACAAATCCCCAGTTTTTTTGAACAAATGCACGGGAACTTGTCCAGCGTTAAATGCTTCGTATCCTACGAGCAGCCTGTCCTGGTCGAGAGACAAGAGTGTACGTACTTCGGTGGTCGACAAGTCGGGAGGATGGATGGACGTCTCGTACTTCCAATCAGACCCGGTATAGCGAAACTCGTCGACTTGTACTTGACCGTTGGGGTCCAGAGAGCCAACCACCAGCGTATCGCCTTGCATACCCAAGGAAACCCCGAAGTATCCTCCATCATAGTCGTTGGGGACCAGTTTGTTTAGCAGTTGCCATGTGCCGTTCTTTCGGGAATAAACATAGACAGCTCCATAGCCCGACGTGGGATTGTCGATAGGAGATCCAATGGCCAGATTCGAACCCGAGACGGCTACGGAAAACCCAAAATAGTATTGATCCGGTGACGTCGGAGGAAGGGTTTGAAGAAGGGTCCACGCCGATCCGTTACGTTGATAAACGAATGTTTTCGGGCTCGGTGGATTCCAAATGATCGAACCAATGACCGCTGTATCCCCATCCAGGGCCATGGAGATTGATTCGCTGCCATTAGGTAATTCGATGTCTTGCTTGGGAAGCCATACGTTGCCCGATCTTTCCCATACGCTGACCGTGTTATTGTTAGTATCCACGACCATGGCCTCAGAATCCGATACGGCAACCGTGGTGCCGGTGTTCGGTTGGCTGTGGGATGCCTTCATTACCGGTGTGATCGTCAACGCAGAGGTAGTACGCGCGAGGGGTTGCTCCGCGGTGGGAGATGATTCGGAAGGGGCTTGGCAAGCGGAGGCCCAAAGGATGCACAAGCCTGCGCTGATCCGTGAACCCTTTTTCATGTCATAGCCTCCCCTGTAGACCTGCGGAAACGACGATAGCAGTTGTTTTTCGCTCTTCCGGGACAGCGAGGAACGCAGCAGCTCCGCCATGAGCGAAAAAGCCTATTGAGCGGGAGGCATCGACCTGGAGCCCCGCCGCCCCGCGAATCCCCGGAACCGCCCCTTCCAGAAAAAAAACCGGTAACCCTATGAAAATGATAGGCTTTACGGTTCCCTGGGCAAAATACAGCGAAGCGCCAGGTTCGACCCCCTTGTCTCGTCCCACCAACGCGCCCAGTTGTACTTCCGCCACCTTTCCCAATCCATATCCCACCCCTGCGGAACCAACCCCTCCATGGAAGGAAACGTCCATATCGGAACGGAGATAGAGCGACCATTGCCCCTGATGACCGAGCTCATCGACTTCAGTTTCCGCAGAAATCGCTTCCGTTTTCTCAGGCAACGGTTTGGGTGGCTCCTTCGGCGAGGAGACTTTTTCCCCAATGATTTCGAGAGTCAGGCGCAGAGTTCGACGTTCCCCCGCCGCGAGCGTCACCGATTCTGTCACCGATTGATATCCTTCCTTGGCCACGGATACCAGGTGTTCCCCCGGCGAGACCCGCACCGTCCAGCCAGATTCGGTGTCGCTTTGGTCCCCCACCACTTTCAGGAGGCTTTTGCCACGTCCGCGCTCCCGTTGTGGATTCTTGGCATACACGCTGATGGTAGCGCCAGGAACGGCAACCACGATCTCCAAGACTCCCACGTTTTTATCGATTTCCTCTACTTGTTTTTTTACTTCCGCCGTGCGCGACGGGTCGGCTTGCTTATCATTCAGGTAGTCTTGATAAGCATTGGCCGCTTCCGCAAGGCGTCCCAATTGACGAAGGGTGGTGGCGATATTGAGGAGAATTTTGGGATTGGCCCATAGATCATAGGCTCTATCGAATCGGTCGAGCGCTTCGGCAAAGGCGCCCCGGTTCATCAAGGCAACCCCTTCCCTGAAGAGCGAGCGGGCCTGCGTCTCGTCATTCCCCAACGCGACTCCGAGCGTGAAAAGCATCGCGAAAGCTATCGGAGGTCCAAGAAACCGTTGTTTGTTCATCGGTTTGCCGTCATGTATAGCACAACTGGGTCCGTAAAATCGACAGAGGAATCGGAGGGTATCAAAATATTCGCACGTTCTGCGAATGATATCATGATACATATCTAGAAAATATTTATAATATGCGAAATATGACATGCTTGCACTCTGTTTTCGATTCGACTGGGGCGTTGTCGTCCGGGATCGGGTAGGGATCGGTACGATCCCATCCTCGGTCATGCCGGATCCTCTGTTTGGCACGGAAACACTCGAGTTCGTGGGGTATGCTGGTCAGTGGCCCATGAATCCCCAGCGAGAGCAGTCCTGGTCCAACCGGTTGGGAGGCATGACCTTTGCTAACCCTTGCTCGACAGTATTTCGAATTTCTACGCTTCAGGAGCCATTAGAATGAATCCACGTGTATCAAGGGGCCTCACCAGAAAAGGCGCATGGCTTGCCGTCTTTTCCGCCCTGTCCGTCGGTGTTCCGTTTATGCTTCCCTGGCTCACCACCGCTTGTGGTAGCGATGATTCCGAAACCGATATTGTCTGGGGAAAAACGGGCTCTCACGACGCCGGGCAAGATGGGGCTGGGGGAGAATCTTACGATGCGGCGACCGGCGATTCCTCACCGCAGGGAGGCTCGGGCGGTTCGGGAACGGGCGGCAGTTCGGGAACGGGCGGCAGTTCGGGAACGGGCGGCAGTTCGGGAACGGGCGGCAGTTCGGGAACGGGCGGTAGTTCGGGAACGGGCGGTAGTTCGGGCTCCGGTGGCTCGGGGGTTGGTGGTAGCGCAGGCGCGGCGGGCAGCGCGGGTGCCAGCGGGGCTTCGGGGGCGGCCGGAAGCCCGAGCCAACCTTCAGAAACCAAAAAAATCAAGGACTTGACGGGCCCCAACACCAGTGCTGCTCCCTTCGGTGTCGGTGGCACCGACCTCGGCATTCCGGTTCGTCAACCCAACGGCCAGATCGCGTATATTTTCGGGGATACTTTCGAACAATTCGGGGTGGGAGGGCCAGGCTGGCGCGCTCCAGTCCTGCTTCGCTCCTCCCCCGGGGGGCTAGCGAACGGAATCACGTTCACCAGCGCGGCAGGGGGCAATTATGCCAAACAACTCTTCGCCTATAACCACAATGATCCTAACTATACCACATGGCTTCCTACCGATGTGATCACCATCGGAAACCGCATGTATCTGCACTTCATGGTGAACAAGGGGCTGGGCAACGTGCGTTGGTCCCAAATCGCCTATTCCGACGACAACGGCGAGAACTGGACCGTGAGCAGCGCCCGGTGGGAGGGAGACGAAAACGGCAATCTTCGGCAGCTCTGGACGTGGGAGCGGGGCGACGATGGTTTCGTGTACGTGATTTCTACGTCGTTTACCCGGAAAGACCCGATTATTTTGCATCGCGTGCCCGAGGACAAGCTTCTCGACAAAAATGCTTACGAGCCCTGGGGATACAAAAACAATCAATGGGCCTGGGGCAATCCGGCCACCGTGGTCCTCACCGGCAAATTCGGTGAATTATGCTTGCGGAGGGTCGAAAACAAATGGCTGCTGTCCTGGTTCAACGCGCAAGACTACGATATCACTATCAAAGTCCTCGACAGCCCCACGTCCAATCTTTATACCGCCACAACCTATAAGCCCATCAAAGGAACCGCCTGGGGGCATGAAAACGATACCCACGTGGCCCAGCTTTACGGAGGATATATCCATCCGGACTCCACGCTCCACGAACTGCACCTCATCATCTCACAATGGAACACCACCACCAATTGGCCCTATCGCGCTATGCAATTCGTTACCGGCGTGGAATGACCCGCCCGTATCGCGGCGGCTCGCAGGAGCCTTTGGTTTTTTCCCGCCTTCATTTCTCGGACTTCGACCGCGGTTCCGCTCCTGCCGTTGGTGTCCCCACCGTGGAGGACAACTCCTTGGGCAGGTTCGTAGCCCGTTGTTTTTGATTCGTTTTTTCGCCCGGCGGACCATCGGCCTGCACGGATATGAATTCATCCCACCCGTAACGGGCCGTATATCCCTCCCACACGCCCGGACAGCCGGGTTCGTGGATGCATGTCGAGCATAACGGCCTTTTCGTTCTCATCAGCCCATCTTTCAACTCACGGGTGGTCAGATAGTATTCCGAATCCCCTTCGAGGCAGCCCTCCCCCTCCGATACCACGTCGAGCAAGCTCGCCTGGAGCATCTTATTCGAACCTTCCGCTTGCATACGGCGAAGGTCCTCCATGGATAATCCCTCGACGCCCAAACTCTGAGAAGGTTCGAATTGGGAGAATCGCTCCTGATCGCCCACGATATCGAAGGGTAGTCCAAGCGCCGTGCATCGAGGAATATCCGCTACGGTCACCCGCTGTCGATCCGCGGCAGAGATTCGCTGCGCCAATTCGTGTAGCTTCGAAGCGATTTGACGATAGGTGGGCATGAGCGTACCGATATGGTCGAGCCCTCGGCCTTTGAGCATCAAAACGTTGAAAACCATGCGGTCCACGGACTTATCCCGGAGAAATTCATAGATATCGACAAGATAGGGGAGATTACGACCGACCACGACGGTGCTCGAATGCAGGTCGAGCGGTCTGCGACGCTTCTCACGCGCGAGGTTTTCGAGCCCACGAACGGTTTGCAAAAACGAGCCTCCCGTCCGCGTTAGGGAATCGTGGATTTCCGGACGATGCCCATGGATCGATACGGTGATCTTGTTGAGGCCGCATTCGATGAGATGCCTCGTATACTCGGGATACGACAGTCTGCGCCCATTGCTGATGAGGGCGATCGTGCGGTAGCCGGCGGTATGGGCCGATGTGATGTAGTCGGGCAATCGCGGAGCGAGGGTAGGTTCCCCGCTGGTGAACAGGATTTCTGTTTTATCCGGATAGCTCTCGATCATTCGCCGAATATCGTCCGCAGATTGGCTGAGAATATGGGTGCGACGTCGCCCACGGTCGGATTCCATGCAAAAGATGCAGTTGTTGTTGCAGGTGGCGCCGACGAGGACGTGAAGCATCGAGGTTCTCTTGTATCGACTTGGGTTGGGGAGGCCGAATTTCGTGTTTGCCTGGGTCCTACCCTAGCATATTGGACATCGAGCCTCCGCGGTCAAAGGTAGATTTCCTGCGGATTTCATGCGAATTATACCTGTGGGGAAGGGATGATTCGCTCGATTTTCGACACCAACTATAGAGGGGTTGGTTCTGTCGAAGGACCTTTCTTCCCGGGTTTGGGTATATAATCGACCCGTTGTGTCCACCCACGACGTCAACCTGGCCGTTATCGTTGACGTTCGGCGTGGGGAAGACGAATACGAGGCTTCATGGGCTGGTTTTGGGGAAGAAACGCCGGGCTGGGAACACAGGGCGTTGTTGTGGGGGATGTAGCGCCCCCGGCAAGAGTCGAACTTGCGACCAACGGTTTAGGAAACCGCTGCTCTATCCTCTGAGCTACGGGGGCTTTTGTTGTATTTTCAATGAGTTGCGAAGGTTCTGCCGAGCCCGGGAGCCGAATAGAGAGCCAGGTTACCTGGGAAATCCACTACCGGCGGAACCGATGGGGCGATAGTATACAAGACGTGGACCCAGGTCGTCCAGCTTGATCTTCACCATCCTCGAGGTTCGCTCACCATCGCATCCAAGGGGAAAGGCTGGTGACTATGACCGTGACCGGTTTTGTGTGCCGTGGGCCGTGACCGTGACCGTGACCGTGATCGAGGGCCGGGACCGTGAAGGAAAGATCCGGGGAAAAATGAGGGGATGGCTCAGCCCCGTCGGTCATCGTGGCGAACGGAAGAGGGGAACCCGAAAAATACGACTCTATTCAGGAAGTACCGAGGATCTCAGGACGGACCTCCACCCATATTGGACAATGGTCGCTTCCCTGGACGGCGCTCTGAATCCCCGCATTTTCCACAAATTGCATGGCTCCCTGGCTTGCAAGAATATAATCGATCCGCCAGCCGATGTTTTTTTGTCGAACGCCGTAGCGCTGACTCCACCAGGTATAATGACCGGCTCCAGGCTCGAAATGACGGAAAGTATCGACCCATCCTGCCTGGCACCATCGGTCGAATTCCCGACGTTCTTCCGGCAAAAATCCGCTTGTGTTTTCGTTTTGTTTCGGTCTGGCGAGGTCGATCTCCCGGTGGGCCGTGTTGAAGTCGCCCATTACCAGCACCCGGCCCCCGTTGGCGCGCAGCGGCTCCAAGACCTCGAATAGTTTTTGATAAAACGCGAGCTTGAAAGGAACACGGCTGTTGTCTCGCTCTTTTCCACTGCCGTTCGGGAAGTATCCGTTCACGACCCAAAGTTTTCCAAACTGGGCGATTTGCAAGCGCCCCTCGATGTCGAAATCCTCGATCCCCAGCGACGTTTCCAGCGAATTCCAGCGTTTGCGCGCTAGAAGCCCGACTCCACTATAGCCGGGACGCTGCGCTGCCACGAAATGAGCATGATAGCCTTTGGGCGAGCGAAGAGGAGCGTCCAATTGATCTTCGCGCGCACGGGTCTCTTGCAAACCGATGATATCGTTTTTGCTTTGCATCAGCCAATCCAGGAATCCTTTGCCCGCGGCTGCTCGCAAACCATTCACATTCCAGGACGATATGCGCAGAGTTTTTATCTTTTTCCGGGACGAAACCATGGGCGAACCGTAGCGCAGTTTCCTTATTGACGGGTCGAGCAATTGGATATCCACCCACCGCGGCTTGCTGCTTGGAATCCACGGTGGCGGCGTTCGGTCGTGGCGACCCAGTCCGTGGGGTAATGGTGTAACTATTTGTATTTCAATTACTTATTGTTGTCTCGGTTCGCGGGAACGAGGCGGACAGGGGGAAGATCAATCCTCGAGGTGACCGAATTTCCCGCTTCGGAAGTCGGCGAAAGCTTGTTGAATCTCCCGCTCTGTATTCATGACGAAAGGCCCATAGGATACCACAGGTTCTCGTATCGGTTCTCCGGCAAGCATAAGAAGTTGCGTATCGCTAGCTGCTTCGATGCGGATTGGGTCGTCGGAATGCTCGAACACCACGAAATCATGTTGGACGATGGTATGGGTTTCGCCGAGCCTTGCCTCGCCTTGCATGACGAGCATCCCGACGTTGTAGCTCGAAGGAAAAGGCAAGGCGAGGTGGCCTTTGGCGTGGAGACGAACGTCGAGCAAGCTAATGGGGGTATGGGTTTTGGCGGGGCCTTTCACACCAAAGGTTTCGCCAGCGATGACCCGGATTTCCCCGGCGTTTTCGGGCAAAGATACGACCCCCATCTGGTTGGCTACGATGGGCTGATATTGGGGCGGATCCATTTTATGCGCTTTGGGAAGGTTTACCCAAAGCTGCGCCATCTGGAAGGGTCCCCCCTGGGCGGCCCACCCGGCTTCATGGTATTCTTTGTGCAAAATTCCCGAAGCTGCCGTCATCCATTGCACATCTCCCGGGCCGATAACCCCTCCGGCCCCCGTGCTATCGTGATGCGCCACGCTTCCTTGAAATGCTATCGTCACCGTCTCGAACCCACGATGGGGATGCACCCCAACCCCGCGGGGACGGTCCGTGGGGCTGTAGGTATGGGCCGGATGGTAATCGAGCAAGAGAAAGGGGTCGAGCTTGCGCAATGCATCGGGAATCGATGAGAAATAGCCCGCCACGCGGAAGCCGTCGCCCACCCAATGAAGCGGAGGGGCTTTGTAGATGCCTTCGATTGGCCTCGAAAGAGCCGATGCCGAAGAAATGGGATGGTTCTGTGTTGTCTGGACCCACATAATTAGCTCCTTGAAGGTCGTGTTCGTGCAGGTTTGCGGGGCGCTTGTCGCGGAGTGGGGGACGCCAGTTTGCGTAACAGTTCCGCTAAAGCCGCCCTTTCCGACGGCGCGAGAGGAAAAAAAGCTTGTTCCATATCCCGCGCATGAACGGTGAAAAGCGGTCGAATCAACGCCTCTCCTTTGGGTGTTAGGTGCGCCATGCGTATTCGTCGGTCTGTTGTGGAATCCCGGCGTTCGACCAGTCCTTGCCGCTCCAAACGATCCACCGCCGCCGTCATGGACCCACTGGAAATAAGGATCTTTTTTCCAAGGGTATTCACCGGAAGCGGCCCTTTGTGCAAAAGCGCCTCCAAAATTCCAAAGTCCGTCAAACAAAGCCCGGTGGCCTCCACGCTGCGTCGCGCATAGGCTTCCTGCGCTTTGGTCGCCTTCCACAACAGCAGCCACAGGTGAACGCCGCTGACGGATTGAGATTGCTTGTGTTCAAGCCGCTCTGCCATGCCAATCGTCTTGTTTGAAATTATCTTTACGTCAAGATAATTGGGTCGGGTGGATCGTCAAGGGTGCCGACCCCCGAGCCCGGGGAAAGAGTTCTGAAATGAGCGAATTTAGCGCATATTCCGCAGGGAAGGCCAGCGGTCGGCCGATGACTAGCGGTAACTTCGAGCAAGCAGACCGTGCATCACCGGAGTCTGCCCGGAGCTGGAGGGCGCGCTTTTCGGCCATCCTCGGGCCAGGCGTGTTTCGGATAACGTCGGCTGAGCTGTCCCCGAAGTTTCGGATAATGAAGGCTCCAAAAGCTTTCCAGGTCTTGCGTGACCTGCACCGCCCTTTGATTCGGTGCCAACAAATGCAGTGTCACCGCTACTTTTCCTTCCGCTACCCGGGGACTTTGCGTCATTCCAAAAAAATCCTGCAGCCTCGACGCGGCCCACGGGGGTTGACCGACTTCGTAATGAATCTCGAGTTCTTTGCCGCACGGCAGCCGCAAGGTTTTCGGTGCCATAAGCTCCATCATTTGCCGCTGTTGCGAAGAAAGCATCCCCTGCAACGCCTGCATCAACCCAGCTTCCCGAACCTGGCTAAGACATTGTTTTCCTTCGCAAATTTCGCGAAGCACGGCGTGAACGACGCGCATATCCAGTGCTGGCATCGGCAGTCCAAGTTTTCGCAACAAGTCCACACGCCCAAGCAGAGCCGTCAATTCGCGTTCCGGCGCAAACGCATGGGGCCCCAGCGCGAGAACGTGTTCCGCGAGCACGTGGGAAGCCTGTTCAGAAGCGACGCGTGCCAACCGTGTTTCGTCGAGGACGAGCCCTCGGTAAAGCCATCGCTCAATCGTTTCCACACAATCCGTCGATTCGTTCCAGCGGTATTCTGTCATCTCTTCGATTCGGTCGGGGAAAAGGTCAAGCACGTGCCACGGATCGATCGCACAATAGGAGCGCACGATCAGTCGTCGATTCATGCCTTCCTGCGATTGTTGCGCATCGATGGCCACAAGAAAATTCGGCACGTTTTCTTCTTCCGAATCGACCCAGGCATTGCCTCCCACCGTGAGCGTAACGAGACGTCCGCGGACTTTTCTTGCCACCCGATCCGGATAGCCCGTCAGCACACAACATGCCACGGCTTCTTCCTGGTTTGCGGGGGCGGGAGTGGATGCATGGACGACAGAGAGCAGAGCACGACGTACTTTGTCCAGTTCTCGCCTTGCGAAGTCATCGCAGGCGGGTGCGTGGTCCGAACGCTCCGCAACGGATCGCGCCGATCGGCCATGGAAGTGATCGAGGGCGTCGATGAGGTTGGCGGACGGATTGCGGTGGGGGCCTTGGTGAGCGTGGGAAGAAAAGCGACGAGGAGTCATGAGGTGTTTTTCGGTCATCAAAGCCGCGGCGGTAGCGGTTTGGTCGGCGACACCTCGCCGTTCGCTTTCAAGCAGTATTCTTGCGATCCGGGGGTGGACGGGAAAGCGAAGGAGTTGTTGTCCCGTTTCGGATAGTGAACCATCATGTCGAAGGGCTCCGAGGTCCCCGAGAAGGGTTTCCGCCGCGGCCCATGCATTGGGCGCTGGCGGGTCGAGCCAGGGGAATGCATCGGAAGACTGGATGCCCAATCCTCGAAGAACCAAGGCTACTTCCGCGAGATCGGCTCGTTGGATCTCGGGAAGATCATGGTCGGGACGTCGCATCCAATCGGCTTCGGAAAACAGGCGAATGCACTGTCCATGCCTCGTTCGTCCGGCGCGACCTGCCCGCTGGATTGCGGATGCCTTGCTAATGGGCAGGGTATTTAGCGTGGGCAGGCCTGACCAGGGAGCATGGCCGGCCACCCGAGCCAGCCCGCTGTCGATGACCGCCGCGATTCCTTCGATGGTAATCGAACTTTCAGCGACATTCGTCGATAGGATGATTTTTGGTGTGGCGCTGGGAGCCACGGCGCGGTCTTGTTCCTCCGAAGGCATGCTTCCGTGGAGGGCGAAAGTATCGAGATGGTAGCGTTCGGCAATGGGTTCACAAGCCCGTTGCGTCTCGCGAATCTCCGCGGCACCGGGAAGAAACACCAGGAGATGACCGTCGAGACCCTGCTGGGCCAGGGATCTGACGGCGGAGGCCACGCGTAGAGCAAGGGGGCGGCTGTCGGGCGTATTCGAAAAAGAAATGGCGACGTCGAATTGCTTTCCTTGCGTTTGAAGTTGGCTACAGGGCTCGAGGTA
The DNA here is from genome assembly GCA_002070115.1 of Deltaproteobacteria bacterium ADurb.Bin207. Lineage (GTDB taxonomy): Bacteria > Myxococcota_A > Polyangia > Polyangiales > Polyangiaceae > MWCO01. The sequence continues at coordinate 11,736 of MWCO01000015.1, read as the reverse complement.
TCGTGTCAGCGCGTGGGAATCGAGGGTGGCTGACATCACCACGACTTTCAGGTCGTGGCGTAGGGTGCGTTGAAGGTTCAGCAACCATCCGAGAATCCAATCGGTGTTCAATCGCCTTTCGTGGAACTCGTCGATGACGACCGTTTCGATTCCATCGAGCGATGGGTTCGCGAGCAGTTGGCGAACGAAGACGCCGTCGGTGACGTAATGAATGCGGGTACAAGGGCGAATGGTGGAGTCGAAGCGCACGTGGTAGCCCACGGTTTTTCCGATGGATTCGTTTCTTTCTTCTGCGACGCGTTGCGCGGCGAGTCTTGCAGCGAGTCGTCGAGGTTCGAGCACGATGACATGGCCGTTTTCCCGGGAGGCGAGATAGGGGGCAACGCGTGTGGTTTTTCCTGAACCCGGGGGGGCTTGCACGATGGCCCTCGGATGAATTTGTAGCGCGGTTTCAAGGTCTTGCAGGATGGAATCGATGGGGAAGGGTTGCATGATCCCTTGTCGAAACTAGCTAACGTTGACAAACGAGAACCGCAAGGGACAGCATGGGGAAAGGATTGGGTTACGGTCAGACGTCGGAGCCCATCGTAGCGACAAGGATATGGCATCATGAACAGGTTCATGCTCATCGGTCTGGCTCTGGTATTCTCGGCATCGGTGGCAGGATGCTTCATCGTCAAGTCTCCGCCACCGGAGCAGCAGCAGCAACAGCAGCAGGAAGCACCGGCCACCCCAGCCACGACGACTGCATCGTCGGCGGCTCCTGCAGCTTCCTCTGCGCAGCCAGCCGGGCCGGCGATACCTCGGATCTTCGGTGGGAGCGGAGCGAAGGATGCCGGAGCTGCGGATTGACGGCTCGACATCGGATACACGATCGAAACTTTTCGTGTAGTTTCAAGTAGTTATATATTTGCCGATGGCAATCCGTATTTGGTTAGCGGAAGGGATATGCGCAGTGCTTATTTGAGCCATCGGTCCAGCCAACCAAGCACTTCATCGTGCCATAGAATGCTATTATGGGGTTTGAGTACCCAATGGTTTTCGTCGGGGAAGTGCAGGAGTTTGGAGGGGATGCCTTTGCGTTGAAGCACGGTGAATACGCTGAATCCTTGGGTATCGACGACGCGATAATCCAACGAACCATGCACGACCATCATCGGAGTTTTCCAGTTTTTGACGTGGTCGATGGGATTGTGTTTGGCGTATCCCTCGGGGTTTTCCCACGGGGTACCTTGGTGTTCCCATTCGGGGAACCATAGCTCTTCGGTGTCAAAGTAGGCCATGCGCTCGTCGAGGTTGCCGTCATGGGCGACCAAACATTTGAACCGGTCGGTATGGCCTGCGATCCAATTGATCATATAGCCGCCGTAGGAAGCGCCGAGGGCGCAAGCTCGCTGACCATCGAGCCAAGGATACTTTGCGACAGCCGCGTCGAGGCCTTTCATGAGGTCTTCGAAAGGTGCGCCGCCCCAATCGCCGCGGATGGCATCGGTGAAAGCCTGTCCGTATCCGGTGGATCCATGGAAGTCGATCATGACGGAGGCATAGCCCGCGCCTGCATAGGTTTGCGGGTTCCATCGGTAATGAAAAGAGTTTCCGAAGGAGCCTTGGGGGCCTCCGTGGATTAAAAACGCGATTGGATACTTTTGGTTTGCTTCGAATCCGACGGGTTTGACCACATATCCGTAGACGGTATCTCCTTTTGCTCCTTGGAAGGAAAAGGGTTCTGCATCCCCGAATCCTACGGATTCCAAACGTTTTTGATTGATGGTGGATAGTCGTCGTTCGTTGCCTCCCGACGCTGACGCAACAAAAAAGTCAGCCGGGGAACGCAAATCATTGCGGAGATACAAAACGCCCCGATCGGTTTCCATCGGCGAACTGTTGCTGCCGTCTTTGATCACGAGTTTTTCTTTTCCCGAACGCACATCGATCGAGAAGATGGAGTGTTGGCCGAAGTGGTCGGCGGTGACCCAAAGACGGGCTCCTTTGGCGCCGAACGTAAGAGAATCCGGGGAACGATCCCATGCTTCCGTCAGCACTTTCTGCGAACCCGAGGCAAGGTCGTACAACACCACACGATAACGATCTGCCTCGTAGCCCGGCTGTTTCATCGCAAGATAAGCAAGGCTTTTCCCATCTGGGGAATACACGGGCATTGAGTCTCGTGCTTCGTTGGCTTCTGAAATATTTTTTGGCGATGCGGAACCATCGGTGGGGACAAGCCAGATGTCGTCGTTGGTCGACCAGGCCTCCTGGCTGCCCATTGGTTTTTTCATAGAAAACGCGACGTTCTGCCCGTCAGGGGCGATGGTGTAATCTTCGATTCCTCCGAAAGGAAGCAACGGGCAGTCGGCGTCGAGTCCTTTCATCAAGTCGACTGGCTCGCCTCCGGTGGTGCGCAGAGCGAAAAGATGGTTGCGTTTTCCATCCTTCCACGTATCCCAATGACGGAAAAACAGCTTGTCATAGACGCGGCCGGTGGCTTTGGATTCTTTGATTTTTTTGTCTTTCTCGACGGTGCATTCGATCGTTTTGCATTCCGGATAGACGGCTGCGCTAAAAACGATGAGCGAACCGTCTGGTGTGGATTGGAATGTCTCGATGTCGATGGGAAGGCTTGTGAGTTGTCGAGCTTCACCGCCATCGATTTCGAGAGCATGGATTTGTGACGATCCCGACCGAGTGGATAGAAAGCCGATGGTTTTGGGGCCCATCCATCGAGGGTTCCAGTCGTTGGCTTCATGGGTAGTGAGCCTCCGCATGTTTTTGCCGTCGGTGCTCATCATCCATAGGTCCGTGCGTCCTTTATTCGCTTCCATATCGGTCGTTCGCAGGACGAAAACGACGGATCGTCCGTCGGGGGAGAGCACGGGGCTGGAGGCCCGTTCGAGCTGCACGAGGTCGCGGACATTGAAAGGTTTTTTCTCCGCGGCCTGGATGATCGTTGGCTCTGAGGAGCAAAACAGCGGTAGCAGGGGTAGGATGAACGCCAAACGAATGGAGCGCACGGTAACCTCCGAGTTGGAATGAGGTCCTCACCATAATCAGGAACCCGCCTTCGGGAATCGAGAATACGGCGTGGGACTTCAAGTCGTTGTATTTCCTTGTTGGGAACAAGTGGTTGTTCGCAGGTTTCGATCGCCAAGCACGAGGTTTGACGGTAGATTGCTGCCAACGGCATGGCTAGGGAAGAGAGTGTGGAGGGCCAGATGTCGGACGGAAATGAGCCAAAGGATGCTTCCCAAGGGAATGAGGCGCTTCAACGATTGCAGGAGCTTCGCGAAACCAGCGCATCGGCGAGGCATGCGATCGGGTCGTACGTATCGGACCTCATGGATCGCCTGACGTCGTTGAACGAGCAGGAGACGGAAGCGTGGGAGGGAGTGCTCGAGAGTGTCAAGGGCTGGCGGCAGGAACAATCGCGGACGATCGCGATGATGCAGGACTTGGAGCGACGACATTTTGAGCTAGAAAACCAGTATGAAAAGGCTGGTTTCGAGTTGGCGGCGGAGCGCCAGCGGGGGGATGATCTCGAAGCGCGAATTCGTGTGCTCGATCAAGAGCGAGACCGGCTGCGCAGCGATGCAGAAGCCGGAAAAAAGCGAATGAAAGAAGCCGATGCCCGAATCGTCGAGGCAAAAAATGCCCAACGGAAGGCGGATGAGCAACTCAATGAGACGTTGGAAACACTGACGACGTTAGGGCTTGCGAAGGCTGAACTCGAACGGAAAGTCATGGATCTCGAAGCTGCTTTCGAGGCCGTTCGCGAAGAGCGTGCCGGGGCTGAGGAGCGGTGGAACGCCACCGATGAGCAGCGTTTGTCGCAGATTCGTCTGCTGCGTAAGAATGTCGAGGAATTGGAACGAAAGCTTTCCGGTCAAGATCAAGAGCGTCTTTCGCTCATGGATTCGTTGAAACTTAGTCAACAGGCAGTCGAACAAGCTCGCGCGGAAATCGAAAGCCAGCGGGAAAAGCTTTCTGTTCAACGGTCCGAAAGCAAAGACCGGATCGAAGTCCTCGAACGACAGCAAGAGGAATTCATTGCGACGCTGGTGGATGATTATGACAACCAGCTTGGCGAGCTACGGGCACAACTCGAAGAGGTTCGGAACAATACGGTGGAGCGAACGCGGTTGCAGCAGCTCGAGCAGCGGCACGAAGAGGCGCTGAAGCAGCTTGGAAACGAGCGAGACGACTTGGCGCGGCAGCTCGAAGAGGTTCGGAAAAACACGGTGGAGCGAGCGCAGTTGCAGCAGCTCGAGGAGCGGCACGAAGAAGCGCTGAAGCAGCTTCAGAACGAAAGGAACGGCTCGGTTGTACCATCCGAAAGCGAGGGACAATTGGCCGAACTGCGACGTGAACTCGACGCATTGCGTGCCCAGAGTGGTAGCGAGACTTCGCAGGATGGGAGAGAACTGGCGGCGGAGTTGGAGCGAACGCGTCAGGAGTTGGCGCAGGCTCGCATGGGGGTCGATCAGCTTCTGCAGGATTGTGAGCGTCTCAACGCGGAGAATGTTCGTCTGAAAGCAGCGATGAAGCGACGGGAGCGGACATCCGGGTTTCCGCAGGACGAGCCTTCGAAACAGGAATCCGCGCGAGAACAGCCGGAAACCTCGGAGTCTCGAAGGTCTTCGCGTGCGGCGCCCGCACCGCAATCGGAGGAAGCGTTTCGAACGGCGCCGACCCGGCGGTCGATGCGCACGACGCGACGGTCGAAGGCGAAAGGCATGGAGGAGCCTGTTTCCACACCGCAAGCGGATAGCGAAAATATCAAAGAAAAACGAACAGTTGGGAGCTATTTTCTGACGGGTGACGAGGTCTCGGAAGAGACGATACCCGAACGACCCAAGCGGCGCGGGCGTTGAAGGCAAGGGTGAGCGTGATGTCGTGGAGAATGAATTCGGGTTTACGGTGGATTCTTTTGCTCTCGCCCATGGCGATGATTCATTGTGGAACGTCGTTGCCTCCTTCGAAAATAGTAGATTCGAAACCCGTATCGGGCTCGGCTGCGGTGGGCGATCGGGATGATTCGGCGAACGTATGTCCAGAGGTGCCTATCGTGTCGATGGTGCTGCGTATTTCGACACCCAACGGCAGCCGCTGGATGGTCCACGAGCGACAAGCGTCTCGTCAGGACGAGTTTTTCCCTGGGGTGGCGGAGGAGATGGCGCGGCCGATGACGGAAGGGGAGGCCAAGCAAAACGGGATGGCGTCGGTGGGATCGACGGTATGGGTGTATACGAATGACGAAGCGCCTCCCTGTGGGATGCAAGCGGGTGCGCCATGGGCGGTGCATTATGGGGATGGCGCCCTTCGAACACATCTATTCATGGAGCTTTCGGGGCAATGTCCTTTGGACGATCAAGCGCCGAGCTATCTTGCCATACGTGGCGTGCAGGAGGCGCGAGGGTGCCGGATGCATTCGCTGCCGGTGATGGCGGCGGATGAGCAGGGCGTTGGGTCGACGGTGATGCCTGCGGATGTCAGAAAGCTGCTTCCGGACAATCATTGCGAAGAGCCAAAGTGTTTTCGTTGGATTGCGCTTGGAGGGCATGTGGATGGGGGTGCGGGGATTTACGAGGTGGGGGCCGTTTGGATTCATCCGGTCGAAGGAGACGAGCCGGCGTGTGCGGCGCCTTTCGATGGGTTTCATGGCGTGTATTTCCAGCCGACTAGCAATGCTCCGTGGCAAGAAATCCCGGAAGTGACGGGGGTGCGGTCGATGTTTTTCGATCGTCGTGGATTGCGTGGAATCGTCACGGATGCGGAAGGAGTGCTGGAGGTATTTGTCGTTGGGCCGAATGGGCTGCAGAAGGTAAGTGAGCAGCGATATATGTCGTGGAACGAGGAAAACCGAGGTCGAATCGAAGAAATCCAGCCTTCGTGTTTTTAAGCGATTCGGAGAAAGATCATGGGAAAGAAAGAATCGACGGTGGAGAACCGGGTGTACCTATTTCGTGATTTGGCGGGGGCATGGCTCGCATCGTTTGGCGACCAATTGGGTGCGGAAGACGAGAAGATCAGGCAACGGGGGCGCGATGCGTTGGCAGAAATTGCCTATATTTCATGCGTGTTATCCGATACGGAGACGTTGGATGCCAAAAGCGTGTCCAAGCTCATTCGCAAGGGATCATGACGGGGCGCTCGGTGGGCTGGTGGGGGTTGTGAGGCTTGCGTAAAAGGGTTAGGACCCATGCCACTGGTCGAACATCAACCCTATCGGATTGTTGAGGTGCGTCATGACGAAGAAGGTCCTACTTGCTACAGAGAAGCCTTTTGCGCCGGCGGCGCGTGACAAGGTGGTCGCCGTGTTGAAGGAGGCGCGCTACGAGGTCGTATTGCTCGAGTCCTACACGGACAAGGCGCAACTGCTCGATGCGGTCAAAGATGTGGATGCGATGATCATCCGCTCGGACAAGGTGGATCCTGCTGTCCTCGATGCCGCGAAAAACCTCAAGCTCGTGGTGCGCGCGGGCGCTGGCTACGACAACATCGATTGTGCCTACGCAAAACAAAAGGGCGTATTCGCCATGAATACGCCTGGACAAAACTCCAATGCCGTCGCCGAGTTGGTGTTTGGAATGATGCTGATGATGGCGCGTGGTCGGTTCAGCGGTAAGTCTGGTACCGAACTCAAGGGGAAAACGATCGGCATTCATGCGGTTGGCAACGTAGGGCGTTGTGTGGCTCGCATTGCCAAAGGTTTCGATATGACCGTTCTCGGATACCACCCGCGTCGAACGGCGGAGGTCATTCGGGCCGCGGGGGCCGAGCCTGTCGACTCCGCGGAAACCCTGTATGCCAAGTCCGAATATATTTCTTTGCATGTTCCTGCCACGCCGGAGAACAAGCAGAGCATCGGCAAGGCGCTGCTCATGTCGATGCCCAAGAACGCCTGTGTGATCAACACTGCTCGCAAAGAAGTCATCCATGAGCCGGAATTGCTCGAGGTATTCGAAGCTCGTCCTGACTTCCGGTATGCCACCGACGTCGAACCTTCCGCGGAGGTGGCAAAAGTTCTTCAAGAAAAATACGCTGATCGTTTCTTCATGACACCGAAGAAAATGGGGGCGCAAACCTCGGAAGCGAATGTGAACGCGGGCATTGCCGCGGCTGAACAAATCGTTGCTTTCTTCGAGAAAAACGACAGGCAATTCATCGTCAACGCCTAGGCGTTTGCTCGAAGCGACGCGCTTTTCGATCGTAGGAAGTCCACACCTGATTTTGCCATCAGCAGAATCGTTTTTCCTTTGGTGAATGAATAACCCGCTCTTGCTTCCCAAGCCAAGGGCTTGCTACACACGGAAATTGTCTTATTCACCGAACTAAGGAGCGCTTGTTCTACCATGAGCCGATCCAAAGTCGCCCTTCTTCGTACTAGCCCTGCGACGGTGCTCGAGGATTACCACCGACTGATGAACCTTGCGGGCTATCAGGACGTGATTGCCAAAGACGCGGACACGGGCCTGAAAATCAATATCTCCTGGCATTTTTTCTATCCCGCCGCCTCCACCACACCGTGGCAACTCGATGGGGTCATCCGTGCGATGAAGCGAGATGGTTACGATCCCGACCTCATCCATGGTTGCCATAACCGCACGGTGGTCATCGACGCGCACCTTGGGGAACGGGAAAATAAGCAAGTCGATGTGATCAACGCGCATGGCTTGCGCAACGTTCATCTATATGAGGGAGAAGACTGGATTCACATCCGAGATGCCGTGGGCGATCTGGCGGATGACTTCCTCGTTCTCAACGATGTATACAAAAAGGGATTCTCCATTCCCAAACGGTTCATTGGCGAGAACATCATCCACTTGCCGACCGTAAAAACGCATATTTTTACGACGACCACGGGCGCGATGAAAAACGCGTTCGGCGGCTTGCTCAACGAGCATCGACATTGGACTCATCCTGTCATCCACGAAACTCTCGTGGACCTGTTGATGATCCAGAAAAAAATCCATCGCGGTGTGTTTGCCGTCATGGATGGCACGTTCGTAGGAGATGGTCCGGGGCCCCGCTGCATGGTCCCTCATGTCAAAAACGTCATTTTGGCGTCGCAAGACCAAGTGGCCATCGATGCGGTAGCGGCCAAACTCATGGGGTTCGACCCGATGCGGGATCTGAAGTTCGTTCGGATCGCTCATGAGTTGGGACTCGGATGTGGTGACCCACGAGATATCGAGATCGTTGGGGATCAAGAGGCGGCGGAAATGAACTGGCACTTCGATGGTCCGTTCAAGAACATGACGTTCGCATCGCGTAATCAGCACCGGATTTACTGGGGGCCCCTCAAGAAACCGCTCGAATGGTCGCTAAAAACCTGGTTGGCACCGTGGTCTTATGTCGCTTCCGTGTCGTACCACGACATGTTCTGGTATCCGATGTACGGAAAAACCCGTGTCAATGACGCTCTCATGAGCGAATGGGGAAGGTTGTTTGCCAATTGGAATCAGGTCCAACCGGATCCGGAGGCAAAGGGATTCCCGGACGTGGGCACGGAGAATCCGGAACTCGTTCGTCTTGGAATCAAGCATTTTCTCGAAGGGTTGCGGCTCGTCGGCATGGCCGTCACCGAATCTCCGGAGGTGAGCGCCTGGCAGCGTCAACATGCGCGCTAGCGACGCTTTCTTGGTTTTTTCCTCGCCATAATCCCGACGGTCCCCCTATCCAAACATCGCCTTGTGCCGAGCCTGTCACCACCTCGAGGGGGCCATCGAGGCCAGCAACACGGTGCCAGGTCGAACCATCGAAGTGGCCCGCGCCTCCCTGTCCCACCAACCAAACATCGTTGGGGGCTGTTCCCCATAGGGCTTTCGGACCGTCGATCGGGGAAGCGCCAGGGGCCCACTTCTCGCCATTCCAAAAAAATAGGGAGTTTTCTTGCGCTTCGCTTACCCACAGCGCATTGCGTTGGCCCCAGAACCCTGTGGCGTTCGAAAAAGGCGCTTTTCCCGGCAGATCCCGCCAGCCATTTTCTTCCAGGATGGATAGATGGTCGGGGTGCAGCGCCGCTACGAAACCGTGAAATAGCATCACCCGGGGCATGCCTTGGCCGGAAGCAAAGGTGGACCATCCCGTTCGTCGTTTGATGAGGCAGATATCAGATACTTTGCAGACCACTTCGGGGTCTTCATCGCCCAGGACACCAAATAACCCACCTGAAGGAGCACCGGCGAGTTTTCCAATCTCCGAGGGCTCCTTCCTCCATCCTGCCGTTTTCCAACGATAATATACGGCGTGGGTCGTATCCCCGGTCGTGGCGGAACCCATCAGGCGAGGGCGATTATCCCTGCCGAAAAATATTTCGACCCGGTCACGGTCTGACAGGGCGTGGGGCGACGGAAAAGGTTGGGAATGCCAGTCATTTCCATCGTACCAATACGTTTGATCCGCCAGCACCGCTACATGCGGCGGCTTTCCCACGGCGATGGAGCGGACAGGTACCTCCAGGATCCGCTGGAAGTCCCGCAGCACAACGGTTTGTACCGATTGGGTCGGCTCGGGAGGGGGTGGATCATGGTTTTCCACGGGGTGGGGAAGGGAAGTCGGCCGTGGGTCTGGGGTTACGGAATTTTCCGTTTTTGAAGCGTGCGGCGGTGTGGAAAGGGAAGGGGTCGTGGCGCAGCCAAACAAAAATCCGCAGAACCAAAAATACATAAGCCGTCGTAGATGGATCATGAAAACTCGCTATTGGGGTGAGAGAGAGGAACCGGGGTAGGAGCTATTTCTATCGTTATTTCATGGGGTTACGTGTCTATGGGGCCTTGTATATGTTTCCATCGAGGTCGAAGGTTGAAGCATCGGGGGCAGGGGCGACGCTGATTGGATTCGGGCTACATGTCGAGTCCGATGGCGTCGTCGTCTGTCGTTTGTCCCAGGGTCAGGGGACCTCCGCATTGTGCGCAAACGGTGGCTTGAGAAGACAGGGGTGATTCCCAGCCGCAATGGGAGCATCGGCGGATGGAGATGGTGGGGCGAAGGTCCGGAAATTCGAAATACATTACGCCTTGCGTTGGGGCGTGAACGGCATGTCCGGCGCGAACGAGCGCGTGAAGCGCGTCGACGGCGGCCTGGGCGCGGTCTGGCATCGCGGCCACGACATCGGCTTCGGTGAGTCTTCCCGATTTTCGCCCCGCGAGAGCCAACAGGTCTTTTCGTACTTGTGCGGGGGAATGCGCTTGCGCACGTTTCCACCCCCATATCCCCGCGCCAATCGAGATCGAGCCGAGGGTGATGCCGAGGGCAGCAATCACCAGACGATAGAAGTGTCCTCCAAATCCCACCAGAAATAGCAACCCGAGCAGGAGCAGGATCGTTCCGAGAACAACGCCAATCGACGACAGTACGTACTTCATGAGTTCTCATCCCCATTGCGATTTGGCTTGCCGTGATAGCTCTTCGCCCATCTGGTTGAAAAACGATTGTAGATTGGTTTCACTATACGTTTCCGTGGCGAACTTTACCATTTGTGCAAATTCGATGGGGTGAGAAGCATTATCAGGGCGTGATTGATCACCCGGTCAAACTGACGCTCAAGCAAACCGGTCTTTGAGCCGTTGCTGAGGGGTTTACGTGATAGCGCCATCTCGTCGGGTCGCCGCCACTGCCACATCATGGCGGCGAGATGATTCGCGTGCCCATCCGCCCCGTGTCGGCTCGCCCCCTCTTGCACGAACGGCATCTGCTCATCTGCGCTACGCTGGCGACGGATAGAGTGGTATGTACGGCCATTCCCAGCAAGGAAGTCCGCACATGACCACCACGGATTCTCTGTTCTCATACGCCCCCAGCGTCGTCAAGTCTAAATTGCTCGAAAGCTTGCTTCCGCAGGTCGAGCAGCTCTTCGAGTCAGCGCAGGCTGGTGCCTCAGAGCGGGTTCTCGAGTCGGACGTGTGGAAGGTGCTGCTCGAGTTCGGACGTCTGCTTCTCACAGCCCTGTTCGCGATGCAGGCGCGCCGTGCCACGGAGCAGGAAATTCAGGCTCGAGGCCTGGACGGCTCCCAGGTCTCACCGCGGCTCGACCGTGACTACTGGTACACCTTTACGACGACCTTTGGTGCTGTCCGCTTCCCGCTCTTCGCGTACCGCGATCGGAACGGGACGGTCACCACGACAACCAGAGCCCCAGCCAGAACGCTGTTCCCGTTGCATCAGCACTGCCGCTCGTCGCAACTATGCTTGGAATGGGAGGCTCGGCTCGGCAGCGAGCATCCTTTCCGCGCCGCTCAGCAGGCGCTGACGTTCTTCACCCATGGTGCCGTCTCGCTGGAAGACACCACCATCGCCTCGCACATGGCCGCCGTGGGCTCGATAGTGGATTGGCGGTGGGTTTACCGTCCCGTTCAACAGATTCGAGAGATTCTGCGTACGCGTGCGACGCGGGATGCCGAAACGGGCCGTCCGATCATCTACGCGTCGTGCGATGCTCACGCTCTGCGACGATACGTCGATGACACGTGGAGCGCCGCGTGGAAGATGGCGAACGGTTTGCGGCTCTGGTGCATCGACCAGCGCACCGGACAGCTCGTGCATCTTGGCGGAGAATACACCTGGGGCGATTGCTATGAAGTCGAGCGCATCGTTCGTCGGCTCATCGACTCGGGCCACCTGCCAGCCGACGGTGACTACGGCGACGGTGTGGTCGCACGTATCGCGTGGATCACCGATGGAATGCCTTGGTTCGAGACGCACATCCTGACGCTTTTCGCCGGTGCGCTCGTCATCTTG
>MWCO01000014.1 GCA_002070115.1 Deltaproteobacteria bacterium ADurb.Bin207 | reverse complement strand
GCGATACCGAACATGAAAGAGGAACGACTCGAGCGGTTGGTTACGGCTTATGCCGAGGTTCTTCAGGAACATCGTTTAACGAGGGAAATACTCGGGATAATAGGAGGGGATGGCTCAGCCCTACGCCCCGTGACAACGAAACTCATCAGCATCGTCACCCCATGCTTCAACGAAGAATACAATATCCGAACCCTTCACCAAAGAACCGTCGAAACCCTCGAAAGCCTCGGCCCCACCTACCGCTGGGAGCGCATCTTCATCGATAACGCCTCCACAGACCGCACCGTAAAAAGTCCTGAAAGAACCGTCCACTACCGACCATCGCATCAAAGTCATCGCCAATACACGCAATTTCCGTATCACCCGCTCCCCCCCGCACGCCTTGTTCCAAGTTCAAGGCGACGCCATCGCCTGCCAATGCGCCGACCTTCAAGCCCCCCGGAACTCATCGCAGACTTCATCCGCGAACGGGATAACGGCTACCGCATTGTCGCAGCCGTAAAAAAAGGCTCGAAAGAAGCGCCGCTCATGTATGCAATTCAAAAACTATGTTTGACCTCGTGTACGGGGTTTGTCGTCGCCATGCTCAGCGCACTCGCTGGGTTTGGCTACCTGATATACAAGCTCATTGATTGGGATTCTTTCCGTGGGGGCATGGCTCCTGTCGTCATCGGTTTGATCTTCTTTTCATCGGTGCAAATCGTGATTCTTGACTTGCTCGGGACTTTCCACACGGGCCGTCGCAACCACAAGATTACTGAGGAGCAGGCGATCACGAAGAGCCTCGACAGCCAGGGGTACACCTCGAGCCCAGCGTTGCCTCATGCGCGCGCTCCAGACCCACAACTGGGCTCAACCTGAGAAAACAAGCATCGTGCATCTTGTCGGACGAAAGATCGGCCATGGGTCGTGGTTATTGTCTTGCACGCTCCCTGGGGAGGCGGATCGTCAAATGCTTGTTTTCACGTTGAATATCCACAATCACATCTTGCCGCTCCGGTCCACGCAATCGTTGCATGGCATCCCGCTCGTCGTCGGGTACGACCCCATCGATCCGTTCGATATAGTCCCCGATCCGAATACCCGCGCGATCGGCCTCGCTTCCGCTTGCTACCCCCGTGACGAGAGCCCCTGGGCCAACCGTGGAAGGCGCTAAGGTCACTGCTACACCGGCCACGATCGCAGGCCCTGCTTTGCTTCGGGTAGGGTCGAGACGGATTCGCACTCTCGTGGTCGTTCGCTCCTTGCGAACGGCAATGCGTTCTTCCTTACCCCGGCCAATTCCAGGAGCAAACGCTTCCAACGTTATCTCACCCTCCGCAAGCCCACCCAAACGAAATTTCCCTTTCTCATCGGTGACCACCACTCCTGGGGGAAGCGGTCCCACAGGCAAATATTCCGGCACCTGGTCTTTCGACACCCGCGCTCCAGCCACGGGATTGCCACGGTCATCCACCACCTCGCCTTCCACGATTCCCGCCAATTCCAACGCCATCGGCTCGAGTTGAACCGGTCGCTCCACATCACTCGGAGTATTCACCTCAAAAGTTTTATCCAGCGATACATAGCTTTCATGATCCACCCGGATCCGTAACGGCCCTGATGACAGATCGTCGAGACGGAACATCCCGTTTTCGTTGGTCGTCACCTGTCGGGTTCCCGTGGGAAGATAAGCTGTAATCGTGGCGCCTTGAACCCGGTCTCGCCCTGCTCTCGACGTCACCTCGCCTTGCACGCGCAATCCTCGATCGAGCCTGACCTCCACCATCTCGGGTGAGGTATCGAAGGTCTCGACGTGTGTCCCGTATCCGTTTGCGGATACCTCGAGCCGAAGTCGAATTCCCGCGGCTTCCTCGATGATTGCATTGCCTTTGCTGTCGCTGAACGATGTGCGACGCAGCGACACATCCGTCGTGAGGGATACCGCGCGGATATGAACTCGATCGATAGGATAACCACGGTCGTCGGTCACGCGGACGGTCATGGCTGGCCTTTCGCGCGCCAGAACGATTTCCACCTGTTTTCGCTCTTCGGCCGCCACCGATAGCGTTTCTTGATAAGCCACCTTGTCGGGAGATTCAGGGCGCGATGCCGTTACGATGACGACGGGTGCCACCGCGGTGAACGCAAAAGAACCATCCATGGCGGTCATGGAAGTGCGCTCGGACGAACCTTCTTTTGCGGTGACACGAACCCATGCGCCAGAGATGGGGAAGCGGCGATCGTCGAGCACGACCCCTTCGAGGGTGCCTCCAAGATGAAGGACGACACGAACGTGAGCGGTACCTCCTGGCGCAAGCGTCACGGCTTCCGAAATGGCTTCGACATGGGCCGGATGACGCACGATGGCGCTGATGCGTCCTGGCGGAACCGGTGACACGGAAAAGCGTCCGTGACCATCTGTGACCCAGGGGGTGAGTTGCTGCGAATCGCGGTTCTCCTCGAACGAAGGAAGGCGGGAATCCAAGCTGATATCGCCTCTTGGGATCGGGGGAATGGGTCCGGGCATGACGCCGAGTTCCCCTGCTGGAATCAACGTGGGAGGGCCGTGGATGGCCCATGCGAAATGGGCGCGACGAAACGCCATCGCGGCGGGGGTTTCGGCGATGGGCAAGCCGGCCAAGTCGGTGCCGATGACTTCGATCGAGCAGCCCGGCACGGGAAATCCGCGATTATCCACGACTTCTCCGGTTAGTTTCCCTGCTTTCAGCAAAGCGATACGCACTTGCGTATCGTTGGCCCCGACCAATACGACACCCGGACTGACGAATCCTTCCGCTCGTGCAGAAGCACTGAGAGGCACCGGAGGAAAAGGTCCAAGCTGAACGGTCCCGTCGAGGCCCGTGCGACCTTGCAATGGGAACGAAGACAATCCTCCCTCCACGAGTACGACGTTTGCGCTGGCGACAGCGGGAGCGTCGTCGGCCAAGCCGCCTGTGACCGATACGGTGACCATGCGGCCTTCATCGAGCGTGAGCGTTACGGGTGTTCCTTTGCCGCGTTCGACCATGATGCCCGTGGAAATGGGAGAAACAAGGCTTTGGCGCGTAGCGCGAAGATCGTAAGCGCCAGCGGGAAGCGCACTGATTTTGCTATAGCCAGAAGCATCGCTTTGGACTTGTCGCGCCGGCCAAATCGCTGGACCCGCCACGAAGATCGTGGATAACGGCGCGGGCTTCTTGTTCCGATCGATCACATTGACTTCGATCCAACCAAGCTTTCGTAAGGAAACACGGGTCGCCGGGGAATTCGGCATCACATTCGTTCGCGACGTGGATTCAAAGCCAGGTGCGGTTGCTTTCAACACGTAGGGCGGCGGGCAGAGACGGCGAATCGTGACGTGGCCCGTATCATCTGTATTTGCAACGAAAGGAAGAGGATCGGAGCAAGCTAGCGTGATCTCCGCATTGGCAATGGGCGCATCGTCATCGTCGACGACCTCGATCGTAAGCGCATGAGAAGGGCCAAGATGCATCGTGATTTCCTTGGGTTCCGAGGTCATCACCAGTTGACTCGAAGCGCGTGCCCGTTCATCTGCCTCCGCCAAAATCCAAAGGATGCCATGAGCAAGACCTTCGAAAGACACCGCTCCTTGCGGATCGGTCACACGAAAACCAGCGAGATAGGCGATATCATCTCGAATGAGCAGCACGGTCACGCGAGCATTCGGCATGGGAGCCCGATTCGGATCCACCACCCGAACGAGCAGTTTTCCATCTGTCGGCCCGACGTTTTGCGGGACCGCCGCCGTGCGAAGTGTTTGCACGACGAGAAACAATTGCGAGTCATCGCGTAAGGTGGCGACGAACAGCAGGCATACGAGCGCCGCGAAAAACGATATCAGGCGTTGGATACGGTCGAGCGGCACGAAAGACACCATAGCGAACAACCGGGTTATGGGATCCATGGTTTCGTTTAGGCCGAAAAGGACCGCGTTCCCCAGGGGCGAGTCGGTGGTAACACCGCGAATACGTTGATTAATTTTGTTCGACAGCCCTCATCGAAATGAAATGGAGTTCTCGAAGGCATCCTGATTCGCGGTAACCTTCTGTCTCATGAACGCTCGCTCGCTTCTGGTTGTCTGTTTGATCGGCACGGCAGTCTTTTCCTCGCGTCCAAGCGATGCTTGCGCGCCACAAATGTGTGTGGGAGGCCAGTTTCTACCGGCGCAAGGGGCAGTCATTCCCGCAAACACGCCCGCGATTTGGTGGTGGCCCGATCGTCCCAACGGCACTCCCGATACGGCCCTACCAATCCATGGGGGGAGTTTCGATCTCATGCTCGTCGATCAAGGGAACGAGGAATTGCTGCCGGTTCATAGTGAACCAGGTCCTGCTTTTGGTGGTTTGTTTCTCGTGCCGAAAGATCCCATGCCCGCGGGGCGCACGATTCGTGTACGTGGCGTCAGCTATTGCCCAAACGATACGGGACTGCTCGATGAGACGGCCACGTCGGCGGAATTCGAAACAACGCAACCCGCTGATTTTCCTACAGTTCTCGGGACATTGGTGGCCACGCCTCAGGAAATTGGACCTTTGACGTTGGCAGATGCCTCCGGTTCATGCTTCTCGACCGTCGAGGCAGCCATCGTGAGGATTTCGTTGCAATACGCTTCGGAGGCGATGCCATGGAAAGACGTATTTGCGTTTGAGACACGGATCGATGGCAAACCCTGGAAGCCAAGCCATTTTCTTGCTCGTGAGCCGATCATTGGGTCGAGTTGGGAAGGACGAGGTCAAGACCTTGCGTTTGCGATTTGCGACGTCCCGCCATTCTCTTATCCGGCTGTGGAGCCGCTGAAACCGGGGAGTCATCAAGTCACCATGCGCGCTTGGATCCCGGGCTCGAACACGCTGCTCGAGACTCCTGGGATTACGATTTCGTTGTCCTGTGACGATGCGGATGCGGGCAACGAGGATGCGGGCAAAGAGGATGCGGGCAACGAGGATGCGGGTGATGTGTCTTTCGACGTCGAGCCAGACGTTTCGAGCGACGTGCCACCAGAAATAGACAGCGATGCTGGCGCGGATACGGCTTCGGATGCTGTCGTAGAATCAGCGAGTGATTCAGCAACAGACAGTGGAGCGGACACCACCAACGCGGAATCGTCTACGACCGACGATTCCGATGGGTGTTCTTGTTCCATGGTCGGGCGTGCGGCACCCACGGGTGTGGTTTGGGTGAGTCTGTGGCTACTGGGTTTGGGAATTTGGCGTTTTAGGCATCGTTGCCATCGATGAAACGGATACCCGAACCGCGCACGGTTTCGATTTGGCTGGCGGCGGTTCCGAGTTTTCTTCGCAATCGAAGCAGTTGAAGATCGAGAGCCCGCAGAGAGCCCTCGGCGCCTTTATCTCCCCACACGGTTTCTAAGATTTGCTGTTTGGATTTCGTCTCTCCGGCACTTCGCATCAGATAAGAGAGCAAGGAAAACTCGAGAGGTGTGAGGTCCACCCGTTGCCCATCGACCATGGCTTCCTGTTTCCAAGCATCGACGGAGACGCGGCCTACCCGTGTGACATGGTAGAGCGTGGTTTGTCTTCGCAAGTTTGCGTGGACGCGGGCGATGACTTCTTCGACCTCGAAAGGTTTGGAGATGAAATCATCGGCGCCGCGGTTCAGGGCGCGAACGCGACCTGGGACGGATTGCTCGGCGCTGAGCATGATGACGGGGGCAATGATCCCTCTTTCCCGGAAGTCTTGCAGCAGAGCCACGCCGTCGTGATCGGGCAGGATCCAATCCAACAGGATGATGTCGATGGGATGGTTCCGCAGGGACGCCAGTGCTTCGGCGGCGGTATTGGCGATGAGCACATCGAAGCCGTGATGAGTCAGGCTTCGGGCGAGACTGCGACAAAAGACGACGTCATCGTCGACGAGCAGCAATCGGTGACGAGGGGTCATTCGGGCGAATTATCACGAAAAATTAGGAGGTTGTGGTCGATATGAACCAAAGGGGCGTGAAACAAGTGTGTGGATGTATTCAAACGACGAAAGTGAAGAGGGGGGAGGGGCAATGATCTTTCGCTTGACACATCGGCAAATATCGCTATTTTGCGCTTCCCTTTTGGGCCGACGTATTTTTGCGCGTCGGGATTACCTAACGATAGCCAGTTCCATGCCGACCATCAATCAGTTGATCCGATCAGGACGTAGGATGCCTCAAGCCAAGACGACGGCGCCGGCTTTGCAGTCGTGCCCGCAGCGTCGGGGTGTATGCGTCCGTGTATATACAACGACCCCCAAGAAGCCGAACTCAGCTCTTCGCAAGGTATGCCGTGTTCGATTGACCAATGGGATCGAAGTCACGAGTTATATTCCTGGGGAAGGGCATAACTTACAAGAACACTCGGTGGTGTTGATTCGAGGCGGTCGTGTGAAGGATCTGCCTGGTGTGCGCTACCACGTGATTCGCGGGACGCTCGATGCCGCCGGTGCCGCGGGACCGTCGTCCACCAACAAGGCAAACCGAAACTGCAAGCGTTCCAAGTACGGCGTGAAGCGCCCGAAATCGTGAGAGGGTAAGTAGTCATGCCTCGACGACGAGAGGTTCCGAAACGCCGCATCACGCCGGACCCGAAATACAAGGACAAGCTCGTGGCCAAGTTCACGATCTCGCTCATGGAAGACGGGAAGAAGGCGATTGCGGAAAACATTATTTACGGCGCATTCGACATCATCCAAGAGCGTTTCAAGGACGATCCGGTGGAGGTTTTTCGCAAGGCGCTGGATAACGTAAAACCGAAAATCGAGGTCAAGAGCCGTCGTGTCGGTGGTGCCACGTACCAGGTTCCGGTCGAGGTTCGCCCGGAGCGTCGTGTGGCGTTGGCGATGCGGTGGTTGGTGGCCTATTCCCGGTCGCGCGGCGAGAAAACGATGCGTGAACGGTTGGCGGCGGAGTTTGTCGACGCTTCCCAAGGGCGCGGAAACTCTGTCAAAAAACGTGACGATACCCATAAAATGGCCGAGGCCAACAAGGCTTTCGCTCACTACCGATGGTAGTGGTCTCATCCCTGTCTGGTGGAGACGCCGATTGACGGAGAAGACGGAAACGAGATGACGCCTCTCACATAGGATCGAGTCACAAGCAAGCCGCAGGCGCGGCCTTCGCGTTGTTCCTCGATACCCTCTCCAGGCACGAAATAGGTTCTCCACACTGCGGAGAGCGACGGGCTGGAGGGGGTTTTCTGTGTCGAGACCCTCGTATCTTCAAAACCAGGAGACTCCCCCGTGACTCGCGAATACAGCTTAGAAAGAACGCGCAACATCGGCATCATGGCCCACATCGATGCGGGCAAGACGACGACGACCGAGCGCATTCTTTTTTACACGGGCGTCAATTATAAGATGGGGGAAGTCCACGACGGCGCGGCCACCATGGACTGGATGGAGCAGGAGCAAGAGCGAGGCATCACGATCACGTCGGCCGCCACCAACTGTTTTTGGAAACCTTCGGATGGAGGGTCTAACGACGGCGTTGAGCATCGCATCAACATCATCGATACGCCTGGACACGTTGACTTTACCATTGAAGTCGAGCGTAGCCTTCGGGTGCTTGACGGTGCGATTGCTGTATTTGATGCGGCCAACGGAGTCGAACCGCAGTCAGAAACCGTGTGGCGTCAAGCTGACAAGTATGACGTCCCGCGCATCGCTTTCCTCAATAAGATGGATAAGCTTGGCGCGAACTTCGAGGCTAGTATCCAGTCGATCCGGGAGCGGCTTGCCGCCAATCCGGTTGCGATTCAGCTTCCGCTTGGTACGGGCGATGCGCATGCAGGCATTATCGACTTGATTCGGATGAAGGCAGCCAGGTTCGACGAAGAGAGCCGGGGCCAAAATATCGTCTGGGAACCGATCCCCGAGGACGATCAGAATCTTGCGGAGCAGATGCACGAAGTGTTGGTGGAGGCCTGTGCGGACTTCGACGAGTCGATCATGTCCAAGTACTTGGATGGCTGCCTCGATCAAGTCACTCCGCATCAGATTCATCAAGCGATTCGCAAGGGTACGCTCGAGGGGAAACTCGTGCCGGTGCTTTGCGGCTCGGCGTTTCGCAACAAAGGCGTGCAGATGCTTCTTGATGCGGTCGTCAATTACTTGCCTTCACCGGTGGATATCCCACCGGTCGAAGGAGTATCCAAGGACGGCAAGAAAAAGCTTACGCGCAAGGCATCCGACGACGAGCCTTTTGCGGCGCTGGCCTTCAAGTTGGCGACTGACCCTCATGTCGGTAATTTGACGTATTTCCGTGTGTATTCGGGGCGTTTGACCGCGGGGAAGGTGGTGTACAACCCAACGCGTAACAAGCGTGAGCGGTTGGTGCGTATCTTACGCATGCATGCGTGCAAGCGTGAGGAGATCAAAGAGTGCAACGCGGGAAATATTTACGCGGCGGTCGGGCTTCGTGATACCCGCACGGGCGATACGCTTTGCGATGAAAAGCACACGATTGTCCTCGAACAGATGACCTTCCCGGATCCGGTGATCCAAATCGCCATCGAGGCGCGAACCAAGGCCGACTTGGATCGATTGATGGATTCATTGCAGCGTCTCGAACAGGAGGATCCATCGTTTCGCTGGACGACGAACGAAGAGACTGGCCAGACGATGATTTCAGGGATGGGAGAGCTTCATCTCGAGATCGTGGTGGATCGTCTCAAGCGCGAGTTCCATGTGCAAGCCAACGTTGGCAAGCCGCAAGTGTCGTATCGCGAAACGATTTTGGGCAAGGGGCGAGCGGAGGGAAAGTTCGAGCGGGTCGTAGGAAATCACAATATTTTCGGGCACTTGGTGCTCGAGATCGAGCCTGTGGAACGGGGCAAAGGATTCGTTTTCGAGAATGCGATTCCGGTCGACAACCTGCCCAAAGACTTCATTCCGCATATCGAAAAGGGTTTGGAAGGCGCGCTTACGCGTGGCGTTTTGGCCGGCTTTCCCCTTGTGGACATCAAAGCGCGGGCGGTGGACGCCACCTATCATGAAGTGGATTCGACACCACCTGCTTATGAAGTTGCCGCCTCCATTGCCCTCGAGGCTGCGTGCAAAACCGCTGGGGTTGCCATCATGGAACCCATCATGAATGTCGAAGTCGTCACTCCGGACAACTACTTGGGCGACGTCATCGGCGATCTCAACGCCCGTCGCGGAAACGTGACTGGCATGTCTCAGCGGCGAAACCTACAAATTATCGACTGTCAGGTTCCGCTGGCCACCATGTTCAAGTATACGACCGATCTTCGGTCCAAGACCCAAGGGCGCGCGACGCATACCATGCATTTTTCGCATTATTCGCCCGTGCCCGCGAATATACAGGACGAAATCATCAGAAAAATTCGAGGGGAATACTCCCTGTAGAGCGACAGGCAAGAGAGGAATCGTCATGGCGAAGGAGAAGTTCGTAAGGAACAAGCCGCACGTAAACGTGGGCACCATTGGTCATATCTCCCATGGGAAGACCACGCTTACCGCGGCCATTTTGAAAGTGCAGGCGCGGGCAGCGAAGGCAAAGATCAAGTCGTATGCCGATATCGCCAAGGGCGGTACCGTCCGCGACGAGTCCAAGACCATCACCATTGCAGTCGCTCACGTCGAGTATGAGACCGACAAGCGTCATTATGCTCACGTCGACTGCCCCGGACACGCCGACTACATCAAGAACATGATCACCGGCGCGGCCCAGATGGACGGTTCGATTCTTTGCGTCAGCGCCGTGGACTCGGTCATGCCGCAAACCCGTGAACACGTGCTTTTGGCGCGTCAGGTCGGTCTCAACCACATCGTGGTCTTTTTGAATATGTGCGACTTGGTCGAAGACGAAGAGATGCTCGAGTTGGTGGAGATGGAGGTTCGCGAGCTATTGAGCAAGTACAAGTTCGATGGCGACAATGCTCCGGTGATCAAGGGAGCCGCGCTTCCGGCGCTCAACGGCGACGAGAAGTGGGAAACGAAAGTCACCGAGCTATTGGACGCCTTGGATTCGTACATTCCGGAGCCCGAGCGCGATGTGGACAAGCCGTTCTTGATGGCGGTCGAGGACGTATTCAGCATCAAGGGACGTGGCACGGTAGCCACGGGTCGTATCGAGCGCGGGGTGATCAAGGTCAACGATCCGGTGGAGATCATTGGATTTACCGAGACGCGGGGCACGGTGGTCACGGGCGTGGAGATGTTCCGCAAGCTTTTGGACCGCGGGCAGGCGGGAGACAACGTGGGATGTTTGCTTCGTGGCGTGGGCAAAGAAGAGATCGAGCGCGGTCAAGTGCTTGCCAAGCCCGGCAGCATCACGCCGCACCTCAAGTTCAAGGGTGAAGTCTACGTGCTCAAGAAGGAAGAGGGCGGACGTCACACGCCATTTTTCACCAATTATCGTCCGCAATTTTATATTCGCACCACGGACGTGACGGGTTCTTGCATGCTTCCTGACGGCGTGAAGATGGTCATGCCGGGTGATAACATCACGATGAGCATTGAACTCATCACGCCGGTGGCGCTCGAAGAGCAGATGCGATTTGCCATTCGAGAAGGTGGTCGCACGGTGGGTGCGGGCATCGTGACCGAGATCGTGGAGTAGGAATAGTTCCATGGCTGATACAACGAAGATTCGGATCCGCCTTCGAGCATTCGATCACCAGCTTCTCGACAAGTCGACGTCAGACATTGTGGAGACGGCCAAAAGAACGGGTGCGCGTGTGGCAGGACCCATTCCTTTGCCCACCGAAATTCGGCGCTATACCGTATTGCGCAGCCCCCATGCGGATAAAAAATCCCGGGAGCAATTCGAGATCCGCACGCATAAGCGTCTTCTCGACATTCTCGATCCCACTCAACAAACCCTCGATGCGTTGATGAAGCTGGACCTTTCGGCTGGAGTCGACGTCGAGATCAAGTCGTAGCCGCGGGAGGACGCCATGCCGACAGTGGATGTCTACAATCTCGCACGTGAGAAGGTTGGTTCGCTCGAATTGAGCGACGAAGTCTTCGACACGGAAGTCAAAGAGCATTTGTTTTACGAAGTGGTCAAAGCTCAGCTTGCATCGCGCCGATCGGGCACGGCTTCGGCCAAGGAGCGAGCGGCCGTTAGGGGCTCTTCGAAGAAGATCTATCGCCAAAAGGGCACGGGCCGCGCACGTCACGGTTCCATTCGTGCTCCCATTTTCGTGGGCGGTGGCAGGGCGCATCCGCCCCAGCCGAGGGATTGGAGCTACAAACCGCCTCGCAAGGTGCGTCTGAGCGCCCTGAAGAGCGCTCTATCCATGTTCTGCAAAGAAGGTCGCCTCATTGTGGTGGACTCTTTGGCGATCGAGGAAGTCAAAACCAAAAAAATGGTCGAGACCCTCGCTTGCCTCCAAGTCGACAAGAAAACCTTGGTGGTCGACCACAAAGACAATGACAAGCTCCGCCTCTCGGTCAGGAACTTGCAAACGACTCAGTTCCTACCTCCCGAGGGCGTCAACGTCTACGACCTGCTCCGCCACGACCACCTCGTGGTGAGCCGCGATGCGGTCAAGGCACTCGAAGCCCGCTGCCTCGCGAAACGATCGCAAGGAGAGACGTCATGACTCCCGAGCAGACCATCGACAAACCCATTATCTTGACCGAAAAAGCCACGCGAATCCGTGGGGAAAACAAGGTCATTTTCAAGGTCGCCCGCAAGGCGAACAAAATTCAAATCCGAGACGCCATCCAGAAACTGTTCGATGTCACCGTGACCGATGTCAACACGATCGTCATGCGCGGAAAAGAACGGCGGATGGGCCGAGGACACGCGAGATTGCAAAATTGGAAGAAGGCGATCATCACCTTGAAAGAGGGAGATTCGATCCCGTTCTTCGACGCCTCGGAGTAGGCAGGAAGGTAGCTTGCCATGGGCATCAAAACCTATAAGCCCACGTCACCCGCGAGGCGCTTCTATTCGTCGAGTGACTTCGGGGAGATCACAAAAACCAAACCCGAACGGTCGTTGACCGAGGGGAAAATCTCCACCGGTGGGCGCAACAACTACGGCCGTATCACCGCTCGCTTCCGTGGGGGAGGACACAAGCGACGCTTTCGAACCATCGACTTTCGTCGCAACAAAATTGGCGTGCCCGCACGTGTAGCGGCAGTGGAATACGATCCGAACCGCAGCGCAAGGATCGCTCTTTTGCATTATGTCGATGGGGAAAAGAGCTATATCCTCTGCCCCGACGGCCTCAACGTCGGAGATACGGTGGTGTCCAGCCGTCACGCGGACATCAAACCGGGCAACGCCATGACGCTTCGCCATATCCCGATGGGGACAGCGATTCACAACATCGAAATGAAGCGAGGCAAAGGCGGACAAATCGTTCGATCCGCCGGCACCTTCGCTCAGCTGATGGCAAAAGATGGCGATTACGCCCAGGTGCGCCTGCCTTCCGGAGAGGTTCGCAAGATCCATCTCGATTGCAAAGCCACCATCGGGCATGTGTCCAACCTCGACCACGCTCAAATCATCATCGGCAAAGCTGGCCGCTCACGCTGGCTTGGCCGACGTCCTCACAACCGCGGCGTGTCCATGAACCCCGTCGACCATCCCATGGGCGGTGGCGAAGGCCGTAGCAGCGGTGGACGACATCCGTGCTCACCCTGGGGCCAGCTCAGCAAAGGCCTCAAGACCCGAAAGAACAAGCGCACCGACAGCATGATCATCAAGCATCGGTCCAAGAAGGGATAACTCATGGCCCGCTCCATCAAGAAAGGATTCTTCATCGACGGGCATCTGCTCGAGAAGATCAACGAGGCCGCGAACCAAAAGGCGAAAAAGGTCATCAAGACCTGGTCGCGACGCTCGACCATCATTCCCGAAGCCGTTGGGCTGACCTTTGCCGTCCATAACGGACGCAAATTCGTTCCCGTGTTCATCACGGAAAATATGGTCGGCCACAAGCTCGGTGAGTTCGCTCCCACGCGGACGTACCACGGCCATTCGGGAGATCGTAAGGGCAAGGTTGCCGTGAAGAAGAAGTAGTCGTTCGCTGCAGTTTTCAGTTCCATTTCTTACGGCGAATCTCGCCAACCCATCATGACCCCGTCATGCTTCGGGGTTCCGTGTCTTTCGAATACGAGACAAGGTCACGTTTCACCCCCTCTGAAGGAGTCAAGCGCCACCGTAAGGCTCGCGTTCTTTCCGTGCTATCCTTGCCGCATGACTTGCACGCGTAGTCTCCTGCTTGCCGCCGCCATTGCCCTGCCTTGCTGCGATTCTGAATCGCGCGCCGCCTCACAGGGGGTCGACGATACGCGCAATCCCGGCGAAATCTTGTTGGATCTACGGGATGACGCCCGGCTCTATGCCATGGTTCAGCCGGTTCCGGCTCAGTCCGACGCACCGCGAACCTTGATGGTGCGATGGGTGAAACAAGGCCAAGCCCAGCCAGCCTCATGGGCCTTCGCTGACTCGCCCGTCCTCGATGCACGGTTGGTGCCTCATTCGGAAGCTATCATCGTCGTCACCCAGAACCGCGACCTGATGCTGCTTACCTCGATCGATGCCTCGCCCGTGGTTCTCGATTCACGCGTGCATCCACCCTTGTCACTATCCGAAAATGGACAGTTTCTGGCCTACGCCCAGGGCGTCATTCCTGATCTCGAAATCACTCGTTTCGATCTGAACAAGCGCTCTCGTCTCGAAAGCACGCAGAACATGGCGCCCGCCTGGAGCCCCGCATTATCCGAAAATGGATCGCGACTGCTATTCGTCTCTGGTTCCACCGGCTATCCCGAACTGTGGGAATACCGAGGCAACCAAGCCGTTCGTCTCACCGACCGTAACCTCACGCCAATCCCATTCCCCTCTGGTCCCACCGCTCCCATCTGGAATGGCAATACCATCGTCTTTGAAGACACTACGGGCGTTCACCTACTGTCGATCGAACCTCTTCGTTTGCTTGGTTCTCTGCAAGGAACCTTGCCGGTCGGTGTCCCCCGATCGCAAAGGTTCATCGTGCAAGACACCACGGAAAATCGGTGGCGTTGGATGTCGTTCGACGGCACGGAGGTGACGCCGTGAGATCTCTTTATTCTGGCCTTCTTGTGCTCACTCCCGCGATGTTGTCGTTTCTATTCGCCGTGGACGCGTCGGCGACCAAGCTTCGAAGACCCTTTGTGGCGGATTTGTCGTTCAACTATGGATTTGACAACAACGGTTCCGCGGCGGGCTGCACCGACCATGAATGCGGTTCGCGTTGCTACAACGGACATGGGGGAAACGATTATGCATTGCCCCTTGGAACCGATGTGCTCGCGCCGGCCGATGGGGTCGTGGTGGCAACCCATGATGGTTGTCCAAACTATGGCGGCCTGGGCAATACGTGCGGAACGGGTTGCGGCAACTACGTCAAAATCAAACTCGCGGATGGCAACTTCGTGCTGTTTTGCCACTTCCAACTCGGCTCTTTGAAAGTCGCCAATGGCGATAGCGTCAAGTGCGGCCAAGTCGTGGGTAAATCCGCGAGTTCTGGCAATTCAAGCGGCCCTCACCTTCATTTGGCCTGGCGCAATTCGAGCAACGTCGACAAGAACCCTTATGTTGGCTCCTGTTCAGCGACTTCCGTCACCGCGTGGGTCGATCAAGGAACGTATTGGGGATCTACAAGCGCCCAATGCGAATGCGCGGCATCGCCGGAGGTGTGCAACGGCAAGGACGATGACTGCGATGGATTGGTGGACGAAGACGATGTGTGTGAGCAGGAGGCTTTGCTTCTCGGTCAATCCTGGGTTGCTCCGGCGCGCACCACCGATATCGATGGGGACGGCCAATCCGATATTTGTGGGCGTGGCATGGCAGGAGTTTGGTGCCATCTATCGGAAGGAACTTCGTGGAGTTCCAAAGGACCAACGCTTCCCCTTTCGGATGCTAGCGGCTGGAGTGATCCGACCAACTGGGGAACCTTTCGCATGGGCGACATCGATGGCGATGGGCGAGCAGACTTGTGTGCGCGGAGCGATGAACGCGTGCAGTGTTGGAAGTCCGATGGAACCAGCCTGAGCATTGCGGTCGAAGGCCCTGGATGGGCAGACGCGAGCGGCTGGGGCAACTTCCAATATCACAGCACACTGCGGTTGTTGGACATCGATGGTGACGGCAAAGACGATCTATGCGCGCGTGCGGCCAAGGGGATCGTATGCCTCAAGTCCACGGCGAACGGCTTTGGTCCTTCCTTGGAGGGGCCTGCCTGGTCGGATGCCCAAGGGCTTGATAAAGCAAAGTATTACGGCACGTTACGAACGGGTGACGTGAACGGAGACGGAAAAGACGACTTGTGTATGCGCACGCAAGAGGGGGTGGAGTGCTGGCTATCCGACGGGGATGGGTTTTCAACTCGCGTGCAAGGCCCTGGGTGGAGCGACGGTTCGGGGTGGGGAGAGATGCCGTATTGGAGCACGATCCGGCTTGCCGACGTCAACGGGGATGGTCGCGCGGATCTATGCGCGCGTGCGGCAGCCGGCTTGCGATGTCATTTTTCCACCGGAAACGGGTTTGGAGATGCAGTGATCGTAGCCGCGTTGTCGGATGACACGGGCTGGGCGGATCCTTCGAACTACTTGACGTTGCGAACGGGCGACGTGGATGGCGATCGAGCGCAAGATTTATGTATTCGCGCCAACGCGAAAGTCATTTGTTATCGGTGGGATGGGTCGGCTTTCGTTTCGTTTGACGGGCCTGCCTGGTCGGATGAAGAAGGATGGAACAAGCCGCAATACTTTCATACGATTCAACTGGGCGACATGAATGGGGATGGGAAGGCGGATTTATGTGGTCGCCACGTGACGGGATGGCGCTGTCATCCTTCCACGGGTACGGGTTTCGGAGCGGAAGTCCTGCTCGATGAATTCAAGGACACGGGAGGATGGTCGAGCGACAAGTATTATGGAACGTTGCAGTTTGGCGGTCCGTTGTGCATTCCCCACGAGGAAATTTGCAACGGAATCGATGACGATTGCGATGGTGAAGTGGACGAAGGAGGGGTGTGCCTTACGGATGGGGGAGCGGGAGGAAGTGGTGGTTCCGACGCTTCTTCGCAGACCGGTGGATCTTCCGGAAGCGGCAACGATGCTGGAAAGGATAGCCGTTCCGAGTCTGACCCCTCCCAACCCCCTTCACCATCCCAGCCCTCTTCACCAGATACAAACTATTATCCCGTAAGCGAGACTTCGGATGCGTCGGGCTGTGCCTGCACCACGACATCGAACGCGAGCAATACCTTCTATGGCTGGATGCTCGTCGGGGCTGTCACCCTGCTTCGCTCTCGAAGAAAAACTCAATCGAAGCGCTCGTGATCCCGTGGTGGATCTGGTCGAGTCCATCGACTCCTGTCACTCACCAATCCGCGCGCGCCAAGCCCTTTAGAGTTTGTTATGGGTGCCGTCGCAAAACGGTGGGTTGCCCGTATGCTTGCACTGGCAGAGGGCGACGGTTTTCTTTTCGGTCAATTCGAGCTTCATCGGGGTAAATTCCGTGGTTTTATGGGAGCCATCACAGAAAGGCTGATTGGCGGACAAACCGCATTTACACCACCAATAGGTTCCAGCTTCGAGTTCGAGTACCGCGGGCGCTTTGAATGCAATTTTCGGTTCACCCATTTCGATCACCTCAAGAGAACTGAATGAGGGGCGGATCATATCCTTCCGGCGGCTCATATCCCATCAAAGACAGAGCGGTGGCGGCAACATTGGACAGACCGGGGCGTTCCAATTCGGCCAACCGGTACTCACCGGCGAACCCTGGATCATAAATCACGAAAGGAACGGAATTGAGTGTATGCGCCGTTTTCGAACGCGGCCGCCCATCGGCATTGCACTTGAACCCGCCTTTCTTGTCGAGTTCGTACATCTCGTCGGCATTGCCGTGGTCCGCTGTCACGATAAGGATACCTTCGACTTGTCGGGTGGCCGCCATCAGTCGTGCGATGGAAAGATCAACGGCTTCCACCGCTTGAATGGCCGCATCCCGCACGCCAGTATGTCCGACCATATCCCCATTCGGATAGTTGAGCCGCAGGTGGCGATACGATCCGCTGCGGAGTTCCTCGATGAATCGATCCGTAATCTCCGCCGCTTTCATCCACGGCCGTTCTTCGAACGGCAGCGTATCGCTCGGGATGCACACATACGTCTCCAACTTCTCATCGAATTTTCCACCCCGGTTACCATTCCAAAAATAGGTTACGTGTCCGTATTTCTGCGTTTCACTGATCGCCAATTGTTTGACACCGTTATGCGCGAAATACTCCCCCATGGTGCGGTCGATGGCGGGAGGATCCACCAGGTACTTTTTCGGAATCATCAAATCGCCATCGTATTGCATCATCCCGGCGTACATCACCCGAGGGCGTTGACCGCGATCGAACTCGTGGAAGGAGTCTTCGTCGAAAGCACGGCTGATCTCGATTCCGCGGTCTCCCCGGAAATTGAAGAAAACGACAGCATCACCATCGTTCATGGCACCAATCGGCTTGCCGTCTTTCTCGATCACGAACTCAGGCATGTTTTGATCGATGAGTCCGGGGTGTTGTTGACGATAGGATTCGATGGCCGCAGTGGCAGAGGGGAAGCGTCGTCCTTGCCCATGAACATGGGCATTCCATCCTCTTTCGACGACACTCCAATTGGCGTTATAGCGGTCCATGGTGACGAGCATTCGACCGCCGCCAGAAGCGATGGCGTAGGTTCGGTCCGGCTTCGAGGAGATGTCAGCGAGAAGCTTTTCGAGCGGTTCGATGAATTGCAACGCGCTGGTTTCGGGGACATCGCGGCCATCGAGCAGCGGATGAACGAAACAGCGTTGGACCCCTTCCTGGTCGGCCCTTCGCAACAGTGCGAACAACTGATCGATATGGCTATGAACGTTGCCGTCTGACAATAGGCCGATGAAGTGCAAGGCGGTATGCGCCGAGATGACTTGTTGAATGAACGACGTCCAGGTTTGTCCTTGAAAGAGCGAGCCTGTCTCGATGGCGCGGCCGACGAGTTTGGAGCCTTGATCGAAAACGCGTCCGGCTCCTAACGCATTATGACCCACTTCGCTGTTGCCCATGTCGCTGTCCGAAGGCAGGCCCACTGCGGTGCCATGGGCTTGCAATCGTGTGTGGGGCCAGTGGTTCAACAACATATCCAGCGTAGGCGTTCGAGCAAGGTGAACCGCGTTGCCTTCGTTGGCGGCGCCGATACCAACACCATCCATGACGCAGATCATCACGGGGCCTTTTCGTGGCGAGAACACGGGGTGCTTTCGAAGAGTAAAATCGGTCATGGTCGGCACGCTAATCCGAAATCGGACGCGAAGCGATCCTCGAGTCGTCATACCCACCGACGAATCGTCGATACCCATGAGCCGGATCAAGACGCGCCCCGAAAAGCCGGACAACGCTATATTTTGGAAGAAATTCAAGGCATTATCGTTTCATGATCCCGACATCGCGCCGCATCTCGCACGCCTTCTCCGCCTCTTTCGTCGTTCTCGTACGACCTTTGTATCCGGAGAATGTGGGAGCCGTGGCAAGAGCGATGCGGGTGATGGGCTTCGAGAATCTCATCCTCGTTGCGCCTCATCGTCTTGCCGAACCGACTCATGAGCAAGCTCGGAAGATGGCGGTGGGCTCGGTGGATATTCTCGAGCGCGCACAGATCGTGGACTCGCTCGATCGAGTGAGCGCTCAAGTCGATCTTCGGGTAGCCACATCGGCGCGCAGGCGTATTTCAGGTATTTTGTCACCGCGCGAGCTGGGGATTCGTCTTGCGCAGCCCGCGCAAGCCAAGCGTATTGCTTGGATTTTTGGCTCGGAGCGCACGGGCCTGAAGAAATCCGAAATGGAAACATGCGAGGTCGTATGCCGCATTCCCATGGCTGGCAACGAACCATCGATGAACCTATCGCAGGCCGTGATGATCGTGCTTTATGAGGTGTTTACGGCCTGTTTGGCTCAGGGGCCGGATACCGAACGTGCGACCAAGTCATAAATGGGCGCCCAGTACACACCCAATACGATGGTGGGAATGGCCAGCGCCACCGCCGTGGTGCTCCAGGACAAACGAGTGGAAAATGGTTTGTCCGTCGTGGGGGCGGTCAAGTACATCGCACGCAAGATGCGTGCGTAATAGAACAGAGAAACGGCACTATTGACGACACCGACGGCAGCGAGGATCCAGTTCCAACTTCCTCCAGCTCTCACGAGCGCAGCAAAGATATAGAACTTGCCGATGAACCCAGCAAAGGGAGGAAGGCCGGTCAAGGAGAACAGGAATATCGCCATCATGACTGCTAACACGGGCGCGCGCGTCCCCAAACCGTAATAACTTTCGATACTTTCATCATCGTTGTGACGCTCGGCTACCGCGGCCACCACAAGGAATGCGCCAAGGTTCATGAAGGCGTAGACGACGATATAAAACACGATTGCTTTCACGCCGGAATCGCTGAACACGCAGAAGCCGAGAAGCATATAGCCCGCGTGGGCGATGCTGGAGAAAGCAAGCATTCGCTTGACGTTATTTTGATGAAGGGCGGTGAAGTTACCGACGATCATGGTTGCCATCGCGAGCAGACCACCGAGGAAGGCCCAGGGCGTCAGACCACCGGGGGATTGGGCTGTGGCTTGCAGGGCTTCGGCAAAGAAACGAACGAGGATGGCAAATCCGGCGGCCTTGGGACCGACGGACAAGAAGGCGGTGATGGAGGTGGGCGCGCCTTCATACACATCGGGAGTCCACATGTGGAAAGGTGCTGCGCTGATTTTGTAGCCAAACCCCGCGAGCATGCAGATCACGCCTACGAGAATGGCGAGGGGAATATGGCCTTCGTTTGCCGTCTCCAAAGCAACACGGGCCGCGATTTCCGCCAGGTCGAGCGATTGCGCGAGTCCGTAGAGCCAACTCATTCCATAGAGCATGACGCCGGAAGCCATTCCACCGAAGATGACGTATTTGAGGGCGCCTTCGGAGGAGCGTCGGTCTTTGAGTTTGAAGCCAGCCAGGACGAACGACAGAACGCTTACGAGTTCGATGGACAGATAAATCATGAGCAAGTTTCGGCTCATGACCATGAGGTTGAGTCCAAGGGTGATGACCAGAAGCAGGGCAAAGAACTCACCGGCGCCCTTTCGTTTTTCGGTTCCCGCTCCGGTTTCGGGCGCTGGTACCGCGAAAATGATGATGATGGCGCCGATGCAGGCGAATACGATCCGAAACAAGTTCGCGTAGGCATCAAAGGCAAGCAAGCCATAAAACAGCTTTTGCGAGGGCAGGGAATTGACCAAATAGCCCACGGAGATGATGCAAGACGTGGCCAAGGCGGCCAAGGCAAACGACACGATGCCGATGATGCGCGATGTGCCTCGAGCCATGAGGTCCCAGAACACAACGAGCAACACGCCAGCGATGAGGGCGAATTCCGGCAGGAAGAAGCTCAGGCTCTGCAGGTTGTCGAGGGTTTGCATCGACATCTCCTCGCGACGTCAGGGAAGCAAAGCCAGGAATTGCCGGGCGGCTTCGGAATAGGTTGCAGTCTGGCTGGCGACAGGCGGATTGACCAGGGCTGTCAGGTCGAGAACTCCCGCGTCGATGAGATCGAGCAGGGGTCGAGGCCAGAAGCCAAGGATCAGCACAACGACGGCCATGGGAGCAAGGGTCATGATCTCGCGCAGGTTGATTTCCGGGAACTTTCCTCCGAATTCTTCGAGCGCGTGGCTGCTGCGCCAGCTTTCACGGAATTTTCCGAGGAATATGCGCTGCATAGCCCAGAGGTGATAGGCGGCACTGAAGATGACACCCGAGGCGGCGAGGATGGTCAAAGCCGGATAGACGGGGAAAGCGCCAACGAACGTCAAAGCTTCACCGATGAAGCCCGACAAGCCGGGAAGACCGAGGGAGGCCATAAAGGCAAAGCCAAAAAATGCCGAGTAAAACGGCATTTCCGTGGCCATACCGCCGAACTTGCCTATCTCTCGCGTGTGGGCACGGTCATAAATCACACCCACCAGCGAAAAGAGCATGGCCGTGATCGTACCGTGGTTGAAC
The DNA here is from genome assembly GCA_002070115.1 of Deltaproteobacteria bacterium ADurb.Bin207. Classification (GTDB taxonomy): domain Bacteria; phylum Myxococcota_A; class Polyangia; order Polyangiales; family Polyangiaceae; genus MWCO01. The sequence goes on along the minus strand of MWCO01000014.1, from coordinate 82,128 downwards.
ATCTGCACGATAGCCGCTTCGATGCCATGAGGCGTCATCGCCCCCATCCCAAGCAGACAGAACCCCATGTGACTGATCGACGAATAAGCCACCAATCGTTTGAGATCTTCCTGCGCCATCGCGCAGAAAGCGCCATACAAAATGCTGATGACACCAAAAACAGCCATCGCCGGGGCGGCCCACTGCGTGGCCTCGGGCAAAAGCCCGAAGTTGAGCCGAAGCATGCCGTAGGTGCCCATCTTCAGCAAAACTCCCGCCAGGATCACACTGATGGCCGTCGGCGCTTCCACGTGTGCGTCGGGCAACCACGTGTGGAACGGGAACATCGGGACTTTGATGGCAAAAGCGATGAACAGCACCACCCACACGACCTTGACGAACATCAATCCAAGGATCGGCTGGCCCAGGTTCAAGAAGTCCACACGCATCAACTCAGGAATCGAAAACGTATGGGCAACCGTACTGCCGTCGACGAGCCATGCGGGACCGCTGGTGTAATACATTGCGATGAAGGCCAGCAGCATGAAGACGGAGCCTGCCAGCGTGTACAGGAAGAACTTGATGGCCGCGTATTCTTTGCGAGGTCCACCCCAAATGCCGATCAAGAAGTACATCGGCAGCAGCATCACCTCCCAGAATACGTAAAACAAAAACAGATCCAGAGCGACGAACACGCCCATCATTCCCGTGACCAGCAGCAAGAACATGGCCCAATAGCCTTTGAGCTGGGTCTTCACACTGAACGACGCCAACACGGCTACGAACGACACAAGAGCCGTCAGAAGCACCATCGAAATGGAAGTGCCATCGACACCCACGAAGTATTCGACGTTCAAAGAACGGATCCACACTCCGCGTTCGATGAATTGAAATCCTTCGTTACCTGCCCAGCGCCCCACGTTGCGATTGAACATCGAAAACAGCCAAATGGCGCCAGCCAACTCGACTCCCATGAGTCCCAACACACCCCATTTGAGGTTTTCGTCTTTCTTGTATCCCGCGAGATACAGGGCAAAAATGGCCAGCATGCCAAGGATGGGCAAAAACACCAGCCAAGACAGGATGTGATTGAAAAGCCAAGGCGCGCCTCCCAAAGGAAGTTCCGCATGAACGCCCATGGCTAGCGGCTGCTGATCGGCAGCATTGGTTTCCACCAACACATGCCCATACCATTCTTTGAGCTGTGCCTGATCACCGGGCTCCCAGCGCACCATGACCTTATGCGATGCATCGGGAGCGATCAGCACGCGTTCTTGGTTGCCTTCGAGTTGCGCGGACGTTCCGGGGGGCAGCCATGGGCCATTGTCTCCTTGACGCACGGCCACACGAGTCACCATGAGATTGCCTGTACCGACATTGTGGACTTCGAAGGTGCCTGTGAACACCTTTCCGTCCCAGACCATTTCCAACGGTCCGCCTCGTTTGCCTTCGATGCGAAGTTCCGGCTGGCCGGGAAGTATGGTTCGAACAGGCGGCTCCACCACGCGAGGCCCCGGCATGAGGCGCGGAGAGACGTGGGAAGGAAGCGGTGGATTCGCGGTCGGGACTGGTTGTATCCCCTCCGGAGTCGTAGCTTCCGACGGCATACCAGGTGGTGTTTGTGCGAGGGCTGTTGCCCCCACCAACACCACAAGCCAGGAAACGAAGGTGACCCAGTACAATCTCGATACGAACTTGCTCATCGCGAAGTGGCTCCCTATCTGAGAACCCCAAGGTGACGCTTTCATCAGCGTGCCCCGTAGTAACGAATCAAAAACACGATGACCGCCAAGGTGGCGACACCACCCAACACACCATACGCGTAGTTTTGAATCTGACCGGTCTGAATCTTTCGCAGTCTCGCGCCTATTTGCAGACAAGACTGCGCCACCAAATTCACCGCGCCATCCACGAGGTAGTGGTCGATCGCGCCATCGACCTTGGCAGTGAACTTGGTCATCACGCCCGTGAAGTTGACGATCGCATCGACCACATGCTTGTCGAAGTCCCGCATGATCAGGCGCAGGGTAAGGACCCCACGGATCACGGTAGCGTGGTAGATTTCGTCGACGTAATACTTGGCATTGAGCAATTTCCAGCCCGGCAGGGCTCGCTCTTGCGTTTCCCAATCCCGTGATCGATTCGCGCCATACCGTTTACGAGCCAAGGCCCAAGCTCCAATCGCCAACAGCACGGAACTCCACATCAACCCATGCTCGATGATCAAGGCACTCGAACCAAAATCCTTGAAAGATACCGTTGCATGTTGTGTCACGGGATGGAGCCAATGCTCCAATAGCGGCGGCATGAACCCTGGCTCACCGTGGTGATAGCCCAAGTGATGTGTGTTGAAGCCGAAGATGGCACCGCCAACCGCGGAAAGAGCCGCGAGAATCAACAGTACCGTCGTCATCACAGGCGGTGATTCATGCACTTTCGGCAGCATCTTTTCGCTTAGTACCTTGGAGGCAACGGCGAAGGGCTTGCCTGGCTCGTTATCCTTCTCCGGTGTCCAGTTGAAGGGGCCCTCGAAGGTCAAGTAGTAGCTGCGCCACATATAAAAAGAAGTGCCAATGGCCGCGGTCAACCCCATCGCCCAGATGAGCATCCCCGGTACAAATCCAGTATTAGCTGTGGAAAATGCTTTCCAAAGGATCTCATCTTTCGACCAGAACCCGGCCAAAAGTGGGATGGGCGCCGCCGTGATCGCGAGACAGGAAATCAAATAGGCCAATCGCGTGCGTGGCATCCTGCCTTTGAGCCCTCCCATCACACGCATGTCTTGCGCACGATCGGCATCATGCTCGACAGCATGCATCCCATGAATGACCGATCCGGCGGTGAGAAAGAGGCAGGCTTTGAAAAACGCATGCGTCATCACGTGGAAGATGCCGGCCCAATAAGCACCGACCCCTACCCCGATGAACATGAACCCAAGCTGACTTACGGTGCTGTAGGCCAGCACTCGCTTGATGTCATACTGGAAGAAGCCAATGGTTGCCGCGAAAAGGGCGGTGCATGCCCCCACGATGGCCACCACTCCACTGGCCGTGGAAGACATCGAAAACAGAAAATTCAGTCGTGCGATCATATACACGCCTGAGGTCACCATCGTGGCCGCATGAATGAGCGCGGACACGGGCGTGGGACCAGCCATCGCATCCGGGAGCCAAACATACAGGGGAATCTGCGCACTTTTTCCGGTTGCGCCGATGAAAAACCCAAGACACGCCAGGGTTATCGCCGCAATTCCCCACAGGGATTTTCCTTTGAGTCTTTCAAAAAACGGACGTTTGCCCGTCACCTTGTCCTGAATCACCATCTGATTGGATAGATCACGAAACGATAGGACCGTGCCCACAGGAGATAGGATCGTCTCTTTTCCGGCGACGAGCTGCACGTTGTCGAGACGAAGATCTTCCGTCGCACCACCCATGACGATGACGAACGAGTTGCGATCGGATAGCAACGGCAACTCATAACGAACGAAGGGGGCCACCAACGGGCCCACCGTGTCACCATTGATGAAGACCTTGGCCCCTGGAAAAGATGTGAACGTAATATAGGCGTTTTGCACGCCTTTGGTCGTGGTTTCAGCCGCGGGGGGCTGCGCCTCACCATGACCTGCATCATGATCGACCGTGACAGGAACCAAACGCGGCGCGATGTCCGGTTGATAGCCCTGCTCGTTCCACGACCCACCAAGTGCCCAAAGCAAAACGAACAACCCCGTGAGGAAACCAAAGTCACCCACACGGTTGGTCAGAAACGCTTTCGTGCCAGCGGAAGCCTTTTTGTAATCCTTGTACCAGAAGCCAATGAGCAGATAACTGCACAACCCCACCCCTTCCCAACCAAAGAACATCACAAAGAAATTGTCACCGAGCACAAGCAACAACATCGCGAAAATGAACAGGTTCAAGTAGCTGAAGAAACGCCAATACGATGGCTCCGTTTCCATATATCCAGTGGCATATACGTGGATCAGCAAGCCTACGCCGGTAACGACAAGAAGCATGACGGCGGAAAGAGGATCGAGGGCCAGATCGAACGACAGGTCAAAGGAACCCACTCGAACCATCGGCCATAGATGACACAGCAGATTTCGCTGCGACTCGGGCAATTGAACGAGTTGCACGACGTGCCACACCGCGAGGCCGAAAGACAGAACCATCGCGCCAACGGCAACACCAGAGACTGGAAGGCTACCGATATGCAGCTTTTTGGAAATCTCCTGGCCCGCGGCGGATCGTTGCCATTTCCAGCCAACAGCAGCATTCAGGATGGCGCCGAGGACCGGAAAAAACACCACTAGCCAGAGCGTTGTCGATTCGACGACCGTTTGCAGAGGGCCTGAGTAGGAAGGCATCTTCGTGAAACCTCGCGGTCAAGCCGTTGACGTGCGACAGCCGCATCGCACTGGGCGCGAAGGCGGGGGCACGTTAGCGGACGGTGGAGTGAGGGGTCAAGCATCACGGACGAGCAAAGACGCAACAAACCGAGAGGATTCAAAGCAGATGGAGGGGGTTGGGAGGAATAACGTGAAATGAGCACGAATATGACCCTATGGCAAGGGCCTCACCCCTCGTTACGTCGACAGTAATCGCTGGAATTCTAGATTATCAGTGCTTCATATCCTGGATCTGGTCGGCGACAATGGTTCGGTGGGCACGGAAAACTTGCAATACGATGGCCAAAGCGATCGCCGCCTCACTAGCGGCCAAGCAGATGATGAACACCGTAAAGACCTGGCCCGTCGTGCCTCCCGCCACATAATGCTCGAAAGCGACGAAGTTCAGCGCCGCGGCATTGAGGATCAGTTCCACGCCCAGCAGGATGCCTACGGCGTGCCTTCGCGTGATGATGCAGAAAAGGCCAAAACCGAAGAGGACTGCGGCAACAGTGAGATAATGTAGGAGTCCGATTTCCATCCTTCACTCCTCCTCGGATTCACGCTTGACCGCACGACGGGCAAGGATGACGGAACCGATCATGGCACCGAGCAGCAACACCGAGGCAATCTCGAAAGGAAGCAGGTACTCGCTGAGAAAGGCATGACCGAGCTTGGCCGTCGAAGGCATCGGTTCACGAAGATCCGTCGGCCAGGCGGTCGTGGTAGCCACTCGTCCGAGCACGAGCAGCAACAGACCGATGACGATAAACGCTGCCCATCGTCCTCGCGACGTATTCGACGATCGCACATCTTCGATTTTGGCGGTCAGCATGACGGCGAACAAGAGCAACGTGAGGGTGCCGCCGACATACACGAGGATTTGCACCGCGGCGAGGAAGTCTGCGGACAGCGAGATATACAGCCCAGCGACGCCGAGGAATGTTCCGAGCAGCGAGATCGTGGAGTAAATGATGTTACGAGAAAGCGCCACGATTCCCGCGGAACCCAACGTAAGCGCCGCAAGAACATAAAACGCGAAGATGTGGAGATAGCCGTCGGACATGGGAGCGGTGGCAGGCTAGATCGTCGCCCGCAACACCGCAAGAGGCTGCTGCCGATGAGCCTCAGCCCGGTTGATTTCCCTCACCCGTGGTCTGTTGTCGCAAGGAATCGAATAGTGCGGGATTGTCTCGAAGCGCACGTTCCCGCGCCTCTCTTGCATGCGGGCCAACCTGCCCAAGAGGGATCTCGGACTTGTCTTTGGGAGTTCGATACATCGGGAACTGCTCTCCCGGAGGCACGAATCGAAACACCAGGGCATCGATGACGCCAACGCTTCCTTCGAATTCGCGCGTGTGGCGAATCGCTCCCGTCGCGCCTTCTTCACAAGCTTCCGCACACAGCCCACAGAACATGCATTTGGACACATCGATGTCGAAGCGAGTCACCATCAGCTTCTTCGTTTCGGGATGTTTTTGTGTATCGATCGAGATGCAGTCGATGGGACAAGCTCGTTCACAACGTTTGCACGCCGAACAAATATCCATCTGCACTTCGAGAAAACCCCGATACCGTTCGGGAAGCATGTCACGAACCGGACGCGTGGTGCGATCAGGGTATTGAATCGTCACCGGCTCCCGCAAAAGATGTGAAAACGTGACCGCCAACCCTTCGAAAATCGTGTTGGCGGATCGCGTGATTCCTTGGAGGTAATGAGACAGACTCATGATGATTCCATGGGACCGAAAGCTCGATGGATCAAGCGCAGCCACAGCGTCCCACCATAGCGTCGAGCGCTGCAAGGGGAAATAACGATCCGATGCCCCTGGCTCACGATAGCAAGGTGTCCAAGCGTCCAACCCGCTCACCCAACATACGAACCATCACCTTTTCCACGTCTTGATGGGTTCGCTGGGACAGCAGGGTGATATCCAAAGCGATCTGGCTCGTGGCGACTTCCGCCAGCGATACGGTTTCACTGATGACCGCGTGGTCTCGCTCATTATTTTCCACCGAAGCGATGAGCGTTCGTGTGTCATCCGCGACGATGGTCAATCGATGTTTCCAAAACGCCTCGAGCGCAGCCTCCTCCAGTTCGTAACTGAAGATCGAGCCTTTCATTTTGGGGAGTTTGGCGTGAGAAAAGACCACGAGAAAGACCTTGCGTTTGGAGGCCTTATCGATCTCCGCGATAAGCTTATGGATTTCGCGGGGCCAGCCACTGATGATCAAGGAACTCTTGGCACCGTGAATCATCCGTTCCGCTTCCTCCAACACGCGATCGTAACCTCGCACGCTAAAGGCATCGGGAATCGAAGGCGTGACGTCGAGAGTCCGGACGGCTCGTTCGAACTCTTGGGCCGAGGTATCGAAACGTTTTTTCAACAAGGCGACTACATGATCGACGGGAACCGGTGCGAAACGTTCGGGTCGCTGTGCCACCGCCCGAGCCAATCCCGCTTGCACCAAACGTCGCAATACACCGTAGACCGCGGAGCGAGGAATCTTGGCGCGGGCGCCCACTTCATAGCCCGTGCTCGGGTTCTCCAATAGCAAAGCATGGTACGCGCGCGACTCGTTCAAGCTAAAGCCGAGTTGCACGAGTGTCTGGACGACCAAGGGTTCAGCCATGTCCCTGGTTCTCCCACACAACAGGGGCCCACGTCGACACTCTCTTATCAGTCACGCCATTTCTCCCTGTCAAAACGCCCGAATCCAACGTTCACGAAGCGTCGTCTACCGGACCAGGAGCCTGAGAGGGGACCTTGGGCAACTCCTCGGGCTTGGGTGCCAAACGCACACGTGTGATCCGACGACTCCTCACATCTTCCACGGTGGCATCATGGGACCCTAGGCTCACGATATCTCCCGGGCGAGCGAGTCTGCCCAGCCTCGATATGATATGACCGGCCACGATTTCGTGGCCTTCGATGGGGTCTACGACGATTCCCAGAGCCTCGAGTTCGCGAATGGGCACATCGCCTTCCACGATGATGGTGCCATCATCGCGGCGAACGATCGGGGGGGCTTCCACATCCAGTTCGTCCTGCAACTCTCCCACGATTTCCTCGAGAATATCCTCCATGGTGACCAGCCCGCTCGTCCCGCCATATTCATCCACCACGATCGCGATCGGGATATGGGTGCGTTTGAAGTCCTCGAGCACATCGCCGACGGTTCGGTTTTCAGGGACGAAAAGGATATCGCGACGCAAGGCGCGAATACCGCCGGCAGGCAAGCCATCGCCTACGAAAATATCTTTGAGGTATACGTAGCCGACGATTTTATCCGGATCGTTGGCTTCGATGAGGGGAACACGGGAATAGCCGTTGACTCGTAGCGAAGCGATGATTTGCTCGGGGGAATCGAGCAGGGAGATGTATTCCATATCGACGCGAGGCACCATGATGGAGCGCACGGGTCGGTCGGTTCCTTGCAGCGCGCGTTCCATGAGTTCTCGTTTTTTGGGGTCGAGCTGGCCGGCTGCGACCACGAGACGTATTTCCTCGGCGGACAATGCGCCTTCGGCGTGCTGCACGGGCGTAATCCGAAAGAGTCGGAGCGTCAGATTCGACAATTCATTGAGAATGAACAGAAACGGATAGGTAAGGTAGAAAAAAGCCCGCATGGGCGTGGCCACCCGCAGCGCGACCCACTCGGCTTGCTGGATGGCCAGGGATTTGGGCGCCAGTTCTCCCACCACGATATGGAGAATCGTAATGGTGGAAAACGCGGTGGTTAGGGAGACGGCGGACACGAGGGGTTCGGACTCAATACCGAAAAAACGGAGTACCGGAGCAATCAGCACGGCCACGGTCGGTTCACCCAGCCATCCGAGGCCCAGGCTTGCCAAGGTAATTCCGAGTTGGGTGGCGGAAAGATAAGCGTCGAGTTTTCCGGTTACTTTCATCGCCACCGCGGCGCGTTTTTCCCCTTTTTTTGCGAGCGTTTCCAGTTGGGTCACACGGACCTTCACGAGGGCGAACTCGGCGGCGACGAAAAACGCGTTCGCTATCACGCATAGGGCGGCCAAAGCCAGCTTCAGGGTCATGAACAGCGCCAAGATGCCTGGATTGGAAGCCCGTGTCCACCGTCGACCTTTCCGATTCGAATCAATCCGTTCCGAATAGACTTGCGCTTGTCTCGAAAAAGGCACCAACAACGACTTGCTCGAAAGCGCAACCAGGACCAAGCTGCACCCCCTGTCGTGCTACGATGGCGATGATGATGGGCAAAAACCGTGTCTTTTTTCCGCAGGAAGCCCTCGATGCCTGGCTTGTTTCCGGGGCCATCGACCTGCAAGGACAAAATCTGCTGCTCAAAGACGAGGGGCGGCGTTATGCGCTGACCGAAGGCGCCCGTATTTTGACGGAGGTCACTGGGGAGACCGATGCCTTCGACATCGTGGGCAAATGCAAAACGCTTGCTTTTTTGCATGAGTTGGGAGCCGACATCCTTGAACGATCCATGATCGTCGATAACAACGCGTACGATATCGTCCCTGGTTTTTTGGGCACCCCAATCGGAGCCGAGGACGAAAAGGAGTCAGAAGCTCGTTCCACGTTGCTGTCCGATGAGGACCTGTTGGCTCAGTTCCTCGCTAAGAATATGTAGTCTCCCGTGAATCACGCGCTCCTGCCCGATATCGTGCTGGGATTGGCGGCTCTTGGATATGTCGCTGCCACCATTGCCTTTGCCATTCACCTGGCGCGTCAGGGTGGATGGGAAAAAGCCTTGCGCGTAGCGCGGTGGATTTTGGCCGGTAGCGTTTCGTTACACGCTCTTGCGTTGGGGCTTGCCGGCATTGCCCAGCCTGTTTGCCCCATGAAAACGATTCATTTCGGCGTGTCGATGGGAGGGCTCGTCGCCGCTTTCGTCTATCTCATCGCGCGTCGAGTGCTGCGAATCTACGGTCTCGGGGTTTTCGTCGCGCCTGTCGCTGTCGTTTTCTTGTTGGCTGGCCGGTTCATGGCCGAACCCGCGGTGGTTCCCGCGTTGCACACGGGAATGTTGCCGGTCCATATCGCCGCCAACATTCTTGGCGATTCATTTTTCGTGCTCGCGGCGGGGTCCGCCACCATGTACTTGGTCCAAGAGCGGCAACTCAAAACCAAGCGGGGGGCTTCCGTGTTCGGAAGGCTGCCGCCCATCGATTCGCTCGATCGAGCCTCTCATATTTTTGTCATCGTGGGTTTTTTGCTGGCTTCCTTCGGAGCGGCCACGGGTACGATTTGGATTGCTAAACTCTCGCTGAGCACAACCACGGAGATCGTGCGTCTGCTCATCAGTTATGCATCTTGGGCCGTATTTTCAGCAGTCCTTTTGCTGCGGGCCACGCTTGGTTGGCGAGGTCGTCGCGCCGCGTATGGAACCCTCGTCGGATTTGTTTTCGCGATGATCGTGCTTACCCTCTATCTGTTTCGGGAGGGGTCATGATTGTCGTCGTGGGAGCCTCCCATAAAACCGCGCCCATTGGCGTGCGAGAACGGATCGCCATTTCCGCCGACCGGCTGCCAACTCTGCTGTCCAGTCTGCACGAGCTACCCGAAATCGCCGAAATCTGCATCGTCTCCACCTGCAATCGCGTCGAGATTTACGCGGCAACCGGACGTCATGAAGACGATGCGGCCCAGCAAACCATCGCCACCATCGAGCAGGCTTTGGCCGAGCAAGCGGGACCAAAGCTTGGCGACGTGTTGCACCAATATTTATTCCACTACATCGGCGATGCGGCTGTCCGGCATCTGTTCCGCGTCAGTTCATCGCTCGATTCTCTGGTGGTGGGCGAGGCCCAGATCCTTGGTCAAGTCAAAGACGCCTTCGATCTTGCCACAGCCCAAGGCACGCTTGGCCCGCTGCTCGGAAGAGCCATCGAATGGGCTTTCCACGTCGCAAAACGTGTGCGTTCCGAAACCCAAGTCGGAGCCGGAGCCGTTTCCGTATCCAGTGTCGCCGTCGAACTTGCCAAGCAAATCTTCGGTGGATTGAACCGACGCGTCGTCACGCTGATCGGCGCGGGAACGATGGGGGAAGCTGCTGCCCGACATCTTTGTGATGCGGGCGCACGTCTGGTCGTCGTCAATCGAAGTCTCGAACGAGCCCAGATCGTCGCCGAGCACTTCCACGGCTCTGCTCGCCAGTGGAATCAACTTCAGGACGCGCTATTGGAAACCGACGTGGTCATTGCAAGCACAGGCAGTCAGGACTATTTGCTCACGCCACAATGGCTTGCTCCGATTCAGCGAAAGCGCAAAGGACGAAGCCTGTTCGTCATCGATATTGCCGTTCCGCGCAATGTGGATCCGCGAAGCAACCAGATCGATGGCGTGTATCTTTATGATATCGATGACCTATCGAAGATGGCAGCCACGACATTGCGAGACAGATTCAAAGAAGCACAGATATCCGAGCGAATCGTGGCGGAGGAAGCGGATGCTTTTTACGTGTGGCAGGACTCGTTGCAGGTGACGCCGACCATCGTGGCTTTGCGAAACCAAATCCGAGCGGTGCTCGATGCGGAACTTGACAAAAGCCTTCATGGCAAGCTCAAGCACTTGGGAGAGGCGGAAAGAAAAGCCTTGGAGGGAATGCTATCGGCCGCGGTCAAAAAACTGACCCATCAACCCACGATACGTTTGAAATCCGCGGCGGCCGAGGGTAACGCAAGAACGCTGGTCGATGCCATTCAAGAATTATTCGGCATCGATCCCCATGAAATACCAGCCTCTTCTCGTTCTCCCTCGTTGCCTCCCACCGCCCATTCCGACACCGCTCCCATCTCCCGGTCTTTGGAATACCGAGATGCCCATCCGGAGGAAGCGTCGTGATCCCCACACGCCTCATCATGGCGACACGGCGATCCATGCTCGCCCTCGCGCAATCGAGAGCCTTCGCATCGCGGCTCGCACAAGCCCACGACCTATCAATTGACGAACTGCATGTGATCACCACGGGGGACCGGGTTCAAGATCGGCCCCTGACGGAAATCGGAGGTAAGGGGTTGTTCGTCAAAGAGATCGAACAAGCCCTGATCGACGGCAAAGCGCATTTCGCGGTCCACTCCATCAAAGACGTTCCCGGGGAGCTGGCCCCCGGGCTCGTTCTGGCTTGTATTCCCAAACGGGAAGATCCGCGAGACGTGTTTGTATCCCGATACGGACATGACTTGAGCCAAATCGAGCACGCGGCTCGTGTAGGAACTTCGAGTGCTCGACGACGCATCATGTTGGCGAAGGCACGCCCGGATTTGCGTTTCGAACCGCTGCGAGGCAATGTCGATACACGATTGCGCAAGGTACAAGAAGGGGTCGTAGACGCCACCGTGTTGGCATGGGCTGGGCTTCGACGCTTGCAATTGCACGATCGGGCCACCCAGGTATTGCCGCCCGAACTAAGCTTGCCAGCGGTGGGCCAAGGCGCTCTCGGCATCGAGTGTCGAAGCGACGATGCATCTACGATGGCTCTGTTGTCTACCCTTCATGACTCCGAAACGGCCACGGCGGTGGCAGCCGAGCGTGGCGTCATGATCGCGGCAGAAGGCTCGTGCCAAGTGCCGATCGCGGCGTATGCCTGTCGGGACGAAGAGGGGAAAATTTGGCTTCGCGCCATGCTCGCCACACCCGATGCATCGCGGGTTCGCTGGATGGAAATACGTGAGCCGTGGCCTGCCACCGAGCAGCAAGCCGGCACGCTAGGAAAGCAGCTCGGCGCGGAATTGCGAATCGCGTTGGAAGAGCCGTTAGTGAGTCATTAAAATATGTAAAATCAATATGTTACAGCTAGCGAAACCAAAGCCTTCGGCAGAAGTCATTCGGTAAGCAAACGAGGGGCTGGACAGGCAATTCGCAAAGGAAGATTGGATCACGATGGACCACCTCCTGGGAACAACCGTGCTGTCCGGGCATCGGCTCGATTCGCTGGTGGCGGTCGATGATGCGGTGGCCACCTTTCGTGCGCTCGCCCCCGACGGCTCGATAGGTACCCTTCGCATCAGCCTGCTCATTGAAGTGAGTGACGCGCAACTGGAGTCGTTACCCACGGAATTGACGCGGCTGGCTCGTCATGCGGTCGGTATCCAGGCTCTTTTGGCTCCTCGTGCGGCGGGAAGGGTCATCGTGGACAATGTTCCTCGTCTTGCGATGGTTCACGCTGGCGATCCATGCCCAAACTTGGAGTCACGGTTGCAAGAGGGAAAACCAGCATCCATTGATTCCGTTCTGGGATTGCTCGAACCGATCGCGCGTGCTCTTCAAGCCCTTCATGACCAAGGAATGGTTCATGGCGCGGTACAACCGAGCGCGTTGCGTTTCGATGTCCTGGGTTCCGATCTATCCGCATTCGGATGGTCGGACCTCGCGATGGGGTTACAGGGTCCTCCCGGAGCGTGCCATGCGCTTTCCGTGTCGAGACGTCCTCCCGAGCTATCCCTCCCGCACCCCACCGCACCCACTCCGGAAACGGATACGTACGCCTTGGCGTGGATCGTTTTGGAACTATTGCTGGGAAAACGAGTGGGATCGCAAGACCAAACGGTTTTGCCCGAAGCCAAGGGACATGGGCTGGCTCCTTCCATCGAAGCCGTATTGTCCGAAGCACTTCATCCGCAGGCGCAGCAACGTCGCCTCGATCCGCAAACCCTGCTGCGAAAACTGTCAGAAGCTCGTTTCGAGGCCAATCGTCCAGCGCCAGCACCTGCCGACGACCCAATCCCAGCGCCTTTCACACAACCGTCCAAGCCCGAGCCTGCCGAAGTGGCCCCAACACCGGAACTATCCCTATTCGGACAACGAAGGGTCACCAGCACGCAAGAACAAACGCGCGTAACCGCGCCGACGCCCGCTCCGTTGTTCCGTTTCGACGCACCCGCGCCGAAACGCGCGGATGCTTGGTTTGTATATGCGTTGGTGGGCCTTGGCGCACTGCTGTTGGCAGGCGGAGTCGGGTCCGTGTTTTACTACATGTCTAACGCATCACCGAAGGTCGCTGAGAGCACGACATCGCCTTCTTCATCGCCACCGGTCTTGACGGTGCCAACCGCCGCCCCTACGCCACCGCCTCCTTCATCGCCACCGGTCTTGACGGCACCAACCGCAGCCCCCACGCCACCGCTTGTTTTACCGGATGCACCACAGCCTTTGGCTCAGGATTCGCAAGAGGATGCGAGTGTACCCAAGCTACCCGCGGGCCCACCGTCGTCGGAAGCCCTCGCGGTTTATCCCGAAGACGCTTCGGCGCTCGTTCCCGTACTTGCCGACACGGTCGTATTCGGGACCCGTGATGCGCCCGTCACCGTGGTGTTGTTCGTGGACATGCGGTGCCCTCACAGCGGAAGCGCGCAAAAAGCCATGAGCCAATTGCTCGCCGAATATCCTTCGGATGTGCGTTTGAGCATAAGGCATTTGCCCGTGGACGGTGCCGCGTCCGAGACGGCGGCGCAGATCGCTGTCGGTTCGTGGGCTCTGTCGGGACGAAAGGTTTTTTGGGATGTGTTCGGGACCCTCACGCGGCATGGCGACGAGCGGGAGCAAGACGAATTGCTGCAATGGGCGGAACAAGCAGGAGCGGACAAGCAATCTTTAGCCGACACTCTTCGCAAGGGAACCTATCGTTCCGTGGTGGAGCGCGACGTCAACCTGGCGGGGCAGCTCATGGTTCGTGCAACACCCACCTTTTTCATCAACGGCATTCGCCTCAACGGCATGCCACCTCAGGTCAAGCTGCAAAAGGTCGTGCAGGCCGAGCGTTTTGCGATGATGCGTTCCACCCCCGGAGGTTCCTCTCGTTATGCTTCCCGGGTGTTGTTCAACATCACGGCGGCCACCGACGACTGACGTTGGGTGGTGTAAGCGACGTCATCCGCGACGGGCCGCATCGTGAACTTCGTGAATGATGGAGACGACACGTTGTTTATCGGATAGGGATAGACTGGAGCCGGAGGGCAGACAAAGGCCGGATTCGAACAACGAGGCGGCGACATCACCGCCGACGGTCGCGCAGCCTTGAAAAACGGGTTGCAGATGCATGGGTTTCCACACGGGACGCGACTCGATATCTTGTTTTTCTAGGGCCAGGCGGATGTCTTCGCGGCTCGCGCCGAACGCGGCGGGATCGATGAGGATACACGTGAGCCAACGGGTGCTCATGCCATAAGGGGCTTCTGGCATGAACGTCAGTCCGGGAAGATCTCCGAGGGCGGATTGATAGAAGGAAAAGTTGGCGCGACGGGCCGCGACGCGTTCATCCAGCACGCGAAGTTGACCCCGGCCGATCGCGGCAAGCACGTTGCTGAGTCGATAGTTGTAGCCGATGGTGGAGTGTTGGTAATGCGGGGCGGGGTCGCGGGCCTGGGTTGCCAGAAATCGAGCGCGATCGGTATAGGTTTTGTTGTGGGATACGAGCATCCCTCCGCCGGCGGTGGTGATCATCTTGTTGCCGTTGAATGAAAAGACGGCCATCTCACCGAAGCTACCCGCGGAACGTCCTTGGTAGGTGGCTCCAAGGGACTCGGCGGCATCCTCCAAAAGCGGGATGGCATAACGCGCGCACGTTGCCTGCAACGGACCGTAATCCGCGCATTGACCATATAAATCCACCACCGCCACGGCTTTGGGTAACTTGCCCTGTCCTGCTCGCCTCTCGAGATATTCCGCCAGAAGCTCGGGATCCATGTTCCAGGTCGATGCATGACAATCGACGAAAACGGGTTGTGCGCCAACGTAGGTGATGGCGTTGGCTGTCGCTGAAAACGTGAGTGTCGAGGTAACGACTTCATCGTCGCGCCCTATGCCGAGCATCAGCAGGGCCAAGTGCAGTCCCGCGGTGCCGCTCGACAGGGCGCAAGCATGAGGCACACCGATTTTCAGCGCCATCTCCTGCTCGAAAGCATCGACATGGGGCCCGAGGGGGGCGATCCAATTGGTTTCGAAAGCTTCTTCGACGAGGCGCAGCTCTTCACCGCCCATGTGGGGGGGAGAAAGATAGACACGTGTCATGGGTAAATCGGGAGCCTAGCACCAGGCCGAAAGAGGGATTGGAGATTCTTCCGTTGCTGTCGCGCGATGCTCGGAAGGCAGGCAATCGCTGGAAGAATATCTGGAACGGACCTGCACCATGTAGTATGAACACATCCCGTCACTGGGGCATCTCATTGTCCGTTTCGAGTATTCGGCGGGTCTACGGCATGATGCAACGGTTTGCCCATCGTTCGTTTTTGATCGTCATCGACCTGGCGGTGCTTGCCATCGCGTATTCGCTGGCGTTTCTGATTCGATTCGATGGTCAAATTCCGTTGTTGATGACAAAAAAGCTTCTGTTTACGCTACCTTACATTGTCATCTTTCAATTTCTGGTGCTGCTTTTTTCCGGGGTGACGCGGTTTGCCTGGCGGTACATAAGCTTGCGCGAGGTCATTCGATTTGGACTCGCTTTTGGGGTTGCCAACGGATTTCTCCTTTTCGTTCGTCATGGTTCGATAGAGATCAAGCCTCACTTTGGGTATGCCGAATACGCCGTCATTCCGATGGGAGTCATTTTCATCGACGCATTCCTTGCTTTCACTGGGGCGGTGGGGATTCGAGGCTTGCGGCGCATTGTGGCCGAGCGTTTCTCCCATCCCTTGCTATCCAAAAAGGACAAACAAGTGCGTACGCTTCTGCTGGGCGCGGGAGCCGCGGGAGCGTTGGTGGCTCGTGAAATCGCAAACCGCACGGAATTAGGTATCAAACCGGTAGGGTTTCTTGATGACGACACCACGAAAACCGGACTCGTCATTCACGGCATTCCTGTCTTGGGCACGACCGCGGCATTGGGTCCCATTGCCAAAAAACAGGCCGTCGATCAGGCTCTCATCACCATAGCCAGCGCCCCAGGCGAGGCCATCCGTCGGATCGTACACGTTTGTGACGAAGCGAATCTTCCTGTTCGCATCATTCCGGGAGTATTCGAGATCCTCGATGGCACCGTGAATCTTTCGCGCATTCGGGAGGTATCGATCGAAGATTTGCTCGGGCGGGCCCCCATCGATTTGGATGCGCCCCTCATCGAATCCTTCGTTCGTGGAAAACGGGTGCTGGTAACGGGTGCGGGCGGATCCATTGGTTCGGAGTTATGCCGTCAACTCGCACGATTTCATCCCGCTTCCCTGACGCTCGTCGAACGCGCGGAATTTCACCTATTTACGATCCATCAAGACCTCATCCATGCGTTCCCGGACCTCGACATCCATCCTCGCATTTGCGACGTTTGTGACTCTCGTCGTCTCGAGGCCGTGTTTTCCCAAGATCGTCCGCATGTGGTGTTTCACGCGGCGGCTCACAAGCATGTGCCGATGATGGAGTGGAATCCTGGCGAGGCGCTGAAAAACAACGTGTTTGGAACGCAGAAGGTGGCCGACGCGGCCGATCGGCACAACTGTGATGCGTTCGTGTTGATCAGCACCGACAAGGCGGTCAATCCCACTTCGATCATGGGTGCATCCAAACGGGTGGCGGAGATGTATGTCCAATCTCTGTCCCAACGATCCAAAACCAAGTATGTCGCGGTCCGATTCGGCAATGTTCTCGGGTCCGCGGGCTCGGTCATCCCCATCTTTCAAAAACAAATCGAAGCAGGCGGTCCGGTGACCGTGACCCACCCGGAAATGAAGCGTTACTTCATGACCATCCCAGAAGCCTGCCAACTCGTCATGCAAGCATCCGCCATGGGTGATGGCGGAGAAATCTTCGTGCTGGACATGGGAACGCCCGTCAAGATCGCCGATCTCGCACGAGATCTCATCCGTCTGAGCGGATTCGAACCCGATGTGGATATCCCCATCGTATACACGGGGGTTCGTCCTGGAGAAAAGCTCTTTGAAGAACTTGGCTTCGATGCGGAGAAGATGAACACCACCCGTCATCCCAAAATCTTCGTGGGCAAACTCAAAGGATGTGCTCTGACCCAGGTCACGCGAAACCTCGAGGAACTTGCCCAATTCACCTCATCCACGAGCGCTCAGCAAGTCCGGCAAGCCCTTGGCAACATGATCCCGGAAATGCAACCGGATGCCACCGAGCGCCCGCCGAGCGTTGTCCCCGATCGACATTCCACTCCCACTCCATCGTTGCCTCTCGTGGCCGTATGACGATGCGAGTGCTCGTCCTCGGCGCCGGGGGGCAGGTGGGTTTCGAATGCGCCGCGGTTCTGCGATTGACGGCAGAGGTGCTGGCTTTGACGCGTGGGCAGCTCGATATCACCGATTCGGATGCCCTGATCGCGATGTTGCAAAACTGGCAGCCGGATGTCGTTGTCAACGGTGCAGCCTACACCAACGTACAGGAGGCGGAAGCCAAGGAAGCCCAGGCGCATGCTGTCAATGCACGAGCTGTCGGAATACTAGGTGAACAAGCGAAAAAGAGGCGTTTCGGATTGATTCACTTCTCCACGGATTATGTGTTCGATGGACGCAAGGACGGAGCGTATGAGGAAGGGGATACTCCTTGTCCTTTGAATGCTTATGGTCGAACGAAACTCGAGGGGGAGAGAGCGCTAATCGAGGCGGATGCTCCCGCGTTGATACTGAGAACGGCGTGGGTTTATGGAATGCGTACGCATAACTTCGTGTCTACGATCCTACGCCTGGCACGCTCACGGCCCGTGGTTTCGGTGGTCACGGATCAGCGGGGAAATCCTACGTTTTGCAGGGATTTGGCAGAGGCCGTGGCCTTGTTGTCGAGCCGACTTCAGGGGCAGCGCGGTGGGTTCGAAGCATGGCGCGCATGGCGTGGTGTGTATCATCTGGCAGGACAAGGAATGTGCTCTCGTTTCGAACTCGCGCAGGCGGTCTTGTCGCTCGACCCTCGACGTAGCGAGCATCTGGTTCGACACATTGTCCCTATCACATCACCTGAACTGGCATCGTCGGTTTGTCGACCCGAACGAGTGAACTTGAACACGAACCTTGCGTTCGAGCGACTTGGAATACGGTTGCCACCGTGGCGGATGAGTCTGCAGCGTGCTCTGGCCGGGTGACGAGCCCATTTCGAAGTGAATGGGATGCGGGCGTTTCAGGTGTGCTTCATCGTCCGGCGCAAGCGTTGACCTCTGCGCAACTGGCTTTGCTTGCGCACGCCAAAGCAAAACGCGATGGAGCGCGCTGGCATTCCAATCCTGGATCTCCCGGAATCGTTTGATCTTTGACCAAGGCGCAAGCAGCAAGGCGAGCACACTGACTGATCACGTCGCCGGACTGGGGCAAGTTGGCTTTGGGTCCACCATCGAGCCACAAAGGCACAGCGGACACTGGCTTTCCGAGGCCAGGAACCGGGCCGCAATACACGGTAGGTTTGCTCGATCGGACGATTCGTTTGTAGGCTTTGGCCACTTGATTGCAGGTGCCGCCATGACCGCAATGAGCCACGAGAGCCTTGGCGTTGGAGGTACCGTAGTCGTAGTCTTGAAACGTGACCATGCCTGGCATCAAGGCCGCATGAGGCACTACCGTGAACTGGGGATTGGCGAGCATGACTTGCCTCACCCATTTCCATTCGAAACCAGGTTTCGAATAGGCTTCGTGGGTGATGACCGCGAGCACCGCTTTCGCATCGCTGCAGTGGTCTGGGATGGTTTTGATGGTCGATTCTTCCCAGACCATTGCGGGTTGTGCCGGAACGGGTTCTGGGGAAGGTAATGTCGTGGTTGGATTGGCGGGGGAGACAGAAACGGGGTCCATATCCAACGGATCGGGTTTTTGCTTTTCTTTGCAGCATCCTACGAGCAGAGTCAGACCCAACAGCCATGTCATGACACGCATATCTGACGCTCCTTGGACAGACGCTCATGGGTTAAGGCAAACCACATCCATCCAAGAGGCAAAGATACAACAGACGACGACACAGACGCGTTGGTTCGTGGGACGGTTGGATGATTTGTGATGTTCGGAGAGTCAGGACTTCGGTGAGGATACGGAGATAACAGGAACAAATACGATGAAACCAAGACAGGGGTGCGAGGCGTTCTGATTCGAGGCAAGGGCGATCGAGACAGTGAGCGGCGTCGAAGTAGATGATGGGCCCCGGAGACAGCGTGATCCACGGGTAGCGAGGTAGCGGGATCGTCGGGTTCAACCATCGAGTTGAAACGTGATCCTCGATGTTTGATCTGCGGTGATGGTTACCCCCATGGACTTGGCGGCACCTTCTGTCGGTTTGCACGTAACCACGTGATTTCCCGCGGGAAGAACGATTCCTCCGACGGGGGTTGGGCCATGGGATCGGCCAGCGATGAAGACGTTGCAATACCCGCCCCGTGAACTGACGTTGAGTTTGCCTTGTCCCTGGTGGGTGGGCTCGGGTTTGGGTGCTGGAGTATCGGCAGTCACGGCGGCTTTGGGTTTGGTTACGCCTTCCCGTTCCAGGTTGAGCGTGAATTCTTTACGTTCATTGGGACCGGCGCGAAACCGCATCGTGCGGGATTGATATCCGTTCGCCGCCAGCACGATTTTATGCTCCTCATCGGCGGATAGTCCTTCGGCTTGCAGCCCATCGTACACTTTGTCATCGATGAACAGTTTGGCGCCGGGCGTTTGGGTGGTGACGGCGACGGTCACGGTGCCGGCGACGAGATCTCGTTCGATCGCTTCAGGTGAATCGTTGGTGAGCGTCACTTCTTGACGTACGGGGGCGTAGCCTTCCATGGTGAGGCGAATGGAGATCGGCGTATTTTGCGGTAGTTTATCGATGGTAGCGGGCGTTTTTTCGGAACGAAGGGAGCCGTCGATCCAGATGGAGGCACCGCTTGGTCGTGTGATCAGGCGGACCGTGCCGTAACTAGGAACTGGGACTTGTGAGGCCGTAGGTGCCATCGCAACCGTCGGTGGAGAAACCGAAGGCGTACGCAGCAGCAGGAACAATCCCAGCGACAGGGCTCCCCCCAAAACCACGGCAAGTAGGACGGCTACAAGGGGGCTGCGTTTGGTCGGTATGGGACTTCGCTCCACGGCGGGCGTAGGCCCAGGCGCCATGGAAAAACCTGTGGCTCCCGACGATGAATCATGAAAATCGTCCGTGCCTTCGATGGCGTGTTGCTCGGCAATGACATCGGCGAGTTGCTTCAGATCGTGCAAGGTATCTTGCTGCTCGGTAAGCTTGTCTCCGTAGAGTTTTTGCATCCAATCCCGCAATCCCAGCGGGGAGACGGCAACTCTTTCCTCTCGGATATACGCTTCGAGGTCCGCTTGCATCTGACGCGCGCTTTGGTATCGAGCGGTTCGGTCTTTGGCGAGCGCTTTGGTGACGATGGCATCGAGACGAGGGGGGTAACCTGGTTTGACTTGCCTGGGGGGTGGGTATTCGCGATCGCAGATGAGACGAAGGGTTTCTAGTTCATTTCTTCCCTTGAACAGACGTTTTCCGGTGGTTAATTCGAACAGGATGATGCCCAACGAGAAGATATCGCTCCGCCAATCGATCTCTTCCCCACGAGCCTGTTCGGGGGACATATAGGGAACTTTGCCCTTGAGTCGGCCGCTTTTCGTGTCTTCTCCCATCCCTTCGCCGCTTTTTGCGATTCCAAAATCGACGATCTTGATGTCCCCGGAATAGGTAACGATCACGTTTTGCGGAGAGATGTCGCGATGCACGATACGTAACGGTTCGTCATCGAGGCCATGTTTTTCATGGGCGTACGCGAGCCCCGCGCACATACCGACGACAATGGCGAGAGCGTGTTCGAGCGGGAACTCCGTCATGCGGAGTTTTTTCATTTGATGGACGATGGAGCGCAGGTCTTCGCCGTGAATGTGCTCCATGGCGATGTAGAAAGCGCCTTCGGCGAATCCTACATCGAAGATCTGCACGACATTGGGGTGCGAAAGGGTTGCGGCGATGCGTGCTTCGTGCAGCAGCATATCGATGAACGCCGGATCTGAGTTCATCGAGGGCAGGATGCGTTTGATGACGATGAGTTTTTCGAATCCTGCAACGCTTTTTTGAAGAGCGAGATACAGTTCCGCCATCCCTCCGGTCGCAAGAGGGCGCAGCAGTGTGTACTTCCCGAATCGTTTGGGGAACCCCCCCGCGCCGGGGGGCGCTTGGGACTGCTTCATGGCTGGGCCTGACGCCTCCGTCATGTCGTTCTCCTACCGTTCACCCATGCGCATGCAACCATCTCGCTTAAAATGCCACACTCCGCACAGATGTCACTGGAGCGTTGGAACTGCAACCCCCGACTGGGCGATTCGGCCTGGGACGGTGTCGGTGGGAAAGAAAGTGCAACCTACCAACAGGTAGCTTGATTCCATCGCCTATTGTTCGATAGGCTGCGAAGGTCATGCGCTGGATTATCGCATCCATGGTTTGTGTTGCGACAGTAGGTACGTTCGGTTGTGCGACCTATCTGGACGACTTGAACCGTGCGGAAAGGCATTATCAGTCCAATCACCACGAGCAGGCGCTTGCGTTATTTCGCGCTCTCGAGCCGGATATCGACTCGTTGAGCCACGCCGATCGCGCTCGGTATGCCTATTTGCGAGGTCTCAATGACTACCGTCTCAGCGGTCACCAGGATGAATCCGCCGTGACTACGGAAACGCCCTCGGCCACTTCCGGTGACAAAGCGTTTCGCGCCCACGCTCGCTACTGGTTCGGGATCGCTCGCGCCCTTGAAAAACAACGTCCGGGTTCCCTGCGCAAAGAATGGATGGATACCCTCGATGAGGCGCTGCGCGACCTCAATCAAGATGTATTCGGCGTAGGCGTTTTCCCCGATGATACGGACAGCCCATCGACCGACTCGAAGCCCGAGGATTCCAACACGAAATCGTCCGAGACGGACGAACCCGACGAGTCGTGATGCCCGTTTAGGGGTTTCCGCGCCGATCGAAGGAATCACGACGTTCCAATACGGCGATTCTGTCTTTTTTTGCTAACTTCAGTTTCTTGAGGGTTCGAATCTCGAGTTGTTCATCGGGCGTCAGGAATCGTTGTCGACCCAATTGGCAGATACGTTCATCGAGCGCACGGTGCTCAGCCATGAGCGTGGCCAGAGTGTCGCTATCGGCTGCCCCAATTCTTCTCATGGTCGATACCTCCGTGGCGGAAGGTGTCTGACGACCGAGGCGATGTTGGTCGTATGATGACAAAAGACCATCTGCTCATGATCGCGCAGTTGGCCCCGAACACGATACAAGCCAAGAAGGGTGATGAAACGATGACGCGTATCACGCAGAACGTCAAGAACGGTCGACTGGTGGGGTTATCGCTGCTTTTGCTTGGCTGCGCGGGGGGGGTGGAAAGCCAACAGCCCGCGCGGGTAGCGGGAACGCAACCTGCCATGACGCTTCCGACGGTCTACGTAACGGCTGATGATGCGGGAACGGTTTCGGTACGAATGCAGAAAGCCAATGCGTTGCTACTCCAAGGTCAATGGGCGAGTGCGGCAGAGGCATTCGACCGAATCGTATCGTTGGAGCCCGACGGTCCCCACGCGCCAGCGGCGTTATTCAACGGCGGATTCGCATGGGAGCAAATCGGTCGCGAAAAAGAGGCGCTCGAACGATATCGCAAGCTCATCGATCGGTTTGCAGACCGACAAGAAACCCTCGGCGCGTTGATTCGAGCCAGCCGCTTGTCCAGCCGGGGCGAAGACTGGAACTCGCTTTTGCAATTGGGAAACACGATGTTGTCACGTCCCGATCTGTCCATCGTCGATCGAATCGAGGCTCTTGGCGCTCGCGGCATGGGACTTGCTCAGCAAGGCGACTGGAAAGGCGCGATGCTATCCATTGGAAAAGCGCGTGGGTTGATCGAAGAGCAAGGATGGCTCGATACCGGAAAGCTCACCGTCGGCGTCGCCCAGGTATTCTTTGCCTTGGGCGAAGTACTTCGCATGCAAGGAGAACAAATCCTATTCGATCCAAGACCGGCGGACTTCTCCGAGGCGCTGGAGCAACGCTGTCAATCGCTGCTCGACGCACAGGATGCGTATGCGACGGCGATGCGTGCTTATGACTCCCATTGGTCGGCGATGGCAGGGTATCGTGTGGGACGCATGTATCAACAACTGCATGCTGATATCATGCGGATCAGGCCGCCTGCGTCCGCGAAAACCGAGCGGCAAAAAGAGTTGTTCGAAGGAGCCATGCAACTTCGTTATCGCGTGTTGTTGGACAAGGGGCTCAAGATGATGGACAGCACGATCGCCATGGCGCAACGAACCGGAGAATCATCATCGTGGGTCCAGCGGGCCAAGGAGGCCCAGCGAGACATCCAACGGGCATACGATACGGCCAATGCCGCGCTTGCCAAGCTCCCTTTTTCGGAACAGGACCTGCAACGGGCCCTGGACCAGATGGCAGGCAAACCTGACTCGCCGTAAGTGCGGATGCGGTCTGCGCCGCACGCCGAAACCAAGCTCCGGAGCGTGATTCAACGAATCATATTCATCGGGCAGGAAGGCTCTTCATCGAATAGACGACCGGTCGTGCCGAGCGCGCGTGCTCGACATCCCCCACAAATCTGATCGTACTCGCAACCATGACATCGTCCTTCCAGTTTGGTGACATCGCGTAACGACGACAGCAGTTCGGAAGTTTCGAGGATGGTTTTGAGCGGTGTGGTTCGTAAGTCTCCCGCCTGCATGGGCAGGTATCCGCAGGGGAAAACCTTGCCGACGGCATCGATGAACAGGATACCGCCACCGGCCAGGCAGCCTTTCGAGGAGGGGGCAAGACCTCTCGCCTCGGGCAAGCCTTTGCGCTGTCGCGCGCGGGCGCGTTGCTGACGGATTCGCTGCGATTGGGGTGCGCAAGTCGCGCGGACCTCGAGGTCTCGTTCGCTGGCTTGCTCATCGAAAAAGGTGAGCAATCGTTCGACTTCCGCGGCATCCAATCGAACGTCATCGGGCAATTCGACACCGCAGCCGACCGGTACGAGAAGAAAGACATGCAACGCGCAAGCGTCGAGCATCTGCACCAAGTCGAGCATGTCAGAAGCCTCATCACGATTCGCTTTGGTGAAGGTGACGTTGATTTGCACATCGACACCCGCTTTTCGAAGGGAGCGAATTCCGCGCAGCGCATCGTCGAACGAGCCATGCAATCCTCGAAACGCGTCGTGGGTTTTTGCGTTTGCGCCATCGAGGCTCACGCTGACGCGTGACACGCCGAGTTGCTTGAATTTTTGTGCAACAAGATCATCCACGAGGGTTGCGTTGGTTGCGACAGCAGGAACGACACCTTGGGTGGTGCAATAGGCGATGAGTTCTTCGAGGTCGGGACGCATGAGAGGCTCGCCCCCGGAGAAAACGAGGATGGAGTGCCAATTGGTCTGCGCGATGGCGTCGATGATGAGCCGTTTGACCTCATCGGTCGACAATTCATTCGGGGGAGCATCGGTCCATTCTCGTCGGCAATGAACGCAGCGAAGGTTGCATGCGCCGGTAGTTTCCCAAAACAGGATCCGAGGGGTTGGGGTGATATGGGGGGAGAAGATGGTGAGCCGATGGGGGAATGGATGAGGCATGGGTGGTGGTATTCGGGTTTGGGGTTGCGAAGCTGACTGTGGTGTGGGAGAGTTGCGAGCGCAAGTCCGCCGAGTAGGCTCGGGTCATGCATGGATATCTGCATTTTAGGTGCATGAAATCGCATGCCATCGCCTGCAGGAGCCTCAACTTGCACAGAAAGTGCATGGGCTAAAAAGATCTCCTTGACACGCGAGGTACTCGGAGCTACGCTTACGCCTCCCTTGGCGCGCCCCAGCGGTTCGTCTTGGGGCCAGTTGGTCCACATCAACGTGGACTGGGTTTTCCCAGGCTGGCGTAGCTCAATCGGTAGAGCACCGGTTTTGTAAACCGGATGTTAGGGGTTCAAGTCCCCTCGCTAGCTCTGCAATATCTAGCAGCGTGGCGCGAGCCCCAAGGAGAAGACGGACCAATCGCTTAAATCGTTCGGTGGGTTGCCCGAGTGGCCAAAGGGAGCAGACTGTAAATCTGCCGGCGCACGCCTTCGGTGGTTCGAATCCACCACCCACCACCCCATTGGACCCATGAATCAACACACGGAAGGAATGATCGATCGTATGCGGGAGTAGCTCAGTTGGTAGAGCGTCAGCCTTCCAAGCTGAACGTCGCGGGTTCGAACCCCGTCTCCCGCTCCACCTCACCATTATCAGCCCACCTAGCTCAGTAGGTAGAGCACGTCCTTGGTAAGGACGAGGTCACCGGTTCGAGCCCGGTGGTGGGCTCCGCAGCGTAAGTCCCGTCATGGGCCTTGCGTGTTGCGTGTTTTGTCGACTGCGTTCGATCTCACTTGGAGAGACCGTCATGGCGAAGGAGAAGTTCGTAAGGAACAAGCCGCACGTAAACGTGGGCACCATTGGTCATATCTCCCATGGGAAGACCACGCTTACCGCGGCCATTTTGAAAGTGCAGGCGCGGGCAGCGAAGGCAAAGATCAAGTCGTATGCCGATATCGCCAAGGGCGGTACCGTCCGCGACGAGTCCAAGACCATCACCATTGCAGTCGCTCACGTCGAGTATGAGACCGACAAGCGTCATTATGCTCACGTCGACTGCCCCGGACACGCCGACTACATCAAGAACATGATCACCGGCGCGGCCCAGATGGACGGTTCGATTCTTTGCGTCAGCGCCGTGGACTCGGTCATGCCGCAAACCCGTGAACACGTGCTTTTGGCGCGTCAGGTCGGTCTCAACCACATCGTGGTCTTTTTGAATATGTGCGACTTGGTCGAAGACGAAGAGATGCTCGAGTTGGTGGAGATGGAGGTTCGCGAGCTATTGAGCAAGTACAAGTTCGATGGCGACAATGCTCCGGTGATCAAGGGAGCCGCGCTTCCGGCGCTCAACGGCGACGAGAAGTGGGAAACGAAAGTCACCGAGCTATTGGACGCCTTGGATTCGTACATTCCGGAGCCCGAGCGCGATGTGGACAAGCCGTTCTTGATGGCGGTCGAGGACGTATTCAGCATCAAGGGACGTGGCACGGTAGCCACGGGTCGTATCGAGCGCGGGGTGATCAAGGTCAACGATCCGGTGGAGATCATTGGATTTACCGAGACGCGGGGCACGGTGGTCACGGGCGTGGAGATGTTCCGCAAGCTTTTGGACCGCGGGCAGGCGGGAGACAACGTGGGATGTTTGCTTCGTGGCGTGGGCAAAGAAGAGATCGAGCGCGGTCAAGTGCTTGCCAAGCCCGGCAGCATCACGCCGCACCTCAAGTTCAAGGGTGAAGTCTACGTGCTCAAGAAGGAAGAGGGCGGACGTCACACGCCATTTTTCACCAATTATCGTCCGCAATTTTATATTCGCACCACGGACGTGACGGGTTCTTGCATGCTTCCTGACGGCGTGAAGATGGTCATGCCGGGTGATAACATCACGATGAGCATTGAACTCATCACGCCGGTGGCGCTCGAAGAGCAGATGCGATTTGCGATTCGAGAAGGCGGTCGCACGGTGGGTGCGGGCATCGTGACCGAGATCGTGGAGTGAGATAACCGTTGGGAGATCGCCTCAAGGTAGTTTTGGCTTGTGTGGAATGCGCGGCGCGGAATTATCGAACGACAAGAGTGCGAGAAACGAAACCCTCCTTGGAGATGAAAAAGTACTGTCCAACGTGCAAACGGCATACGGTACATCGAGAGACGAAATAAATACACCGTGACGATCGGGGAAGTTCTCCTCGCAATCACGAAGGGGTGTAGCTCAACTGGTAGAGCAGCGGATTCCAAATCCGCAGGTTTCGGGTTCGAGTCCCGCCGCCCCTGCCCTCTTCGATCCGAGTGGACCCAAGCTTTTCTTCAAAGCTTTCGGGTAGTGATGAGTCAGGTACCAGGAGCATTCCATGGCCAGGGTAGATGCCGACAACAAAAGCGAACGGGATGACGAGACGACGTCGGAGTCGTCGGAGTCTGACCGCGAGCAAGTCGACGCCCTTGTGGATGCGAACGTCGATGAGGGGGAAGAGAAGCTCGTGGTTCGTGTGGGGGAGGATGTGGCCCAAGGGCTGAGTCCCACGCAGCTTGGTGCGACTCGTTACGTGATGTCCGGTTTTTTTGCGGTGGGAATTGCACTCGCTTATGTGTTTGGTCGCTCAGTATCGAGCGTATGGACCAAGTTGGCATCGACACAGAGTGTGGTGGACAAGGTGGGATGGATCACGTACGTGGGCGAGGATGCACGAGACACGTGGGGCATGGTGGTGGGAGGTCTGGCCGCGATTGCTGCTTTTATTTATGTTCGTCGCCGTGAGGACACCCGTGCATGGGTGGACGAGGCGGCGGCGGAGTTAGCCAAGGTGACCTGGCCGAACAAAAAAGAGGTCACCACGGGAACAGTAGTGGTAGTGGTGGCGAGCATTATTGCAACGGTTTATTTTATGCTCTTGGATCGGTTCTGGGGGTTCGTGACCGACCTCGTTTACCGCGCCTGACCCCGGAGAATCCCATGGCAAAGAAGTGGTACGTCATCCAGACTTATTCGGGCTACGAGGCCAAGGTGAAGTCTGGGCTTCAGGAGCGGATCAAGCAGTATGAGATGACGGATTCCTTCGGTGAGATTTTGATTCCCACCGAGACGGTGCAAGATCATCGAGCCGGAGGTAAGACGCGGGTTCGTCAGAAAACGAGTTTGCCGGGATATGTGTTCATCGAGATGGAGATGAACGAAAAGACTTGGCATTTGGTCAAGGAGACGAATCGGGTGACGGGGTTCATAGGGAACCAGAATCCGACTCCGGTCAAAGCGCCTGAGATCGATGGTTTGCGGCAGGGGATGGTGGAGGGGGCGATGAAGCCCAAGCCGCAGGTAACCTTTGAAGAGGGCGATGAGGTTCGTGTGATCGACGGAGCGTTTGCGAATTTCTCTGGCACGGTAGAAGAGGTGAAGCCGGAAAAGCAGAAGCTTCGTGTGAAAGTATCGATTTTTGGCCGGGCAACGCCGGTCGAACTCGAATTCAGCCAGGTAGAGAAGCGTTAATACCAGCCCCCCGGGCTTCGAAGCGCGGCGTGGGCGCTGGGAGCATGCAAGACAATGAAGAAGATCGTCGGCCTTATCAAGTTGCAACTTCCCGCGGGAAAGGCGAATCCATCACCGCCCGTGGGTCCGGCTCTCGGCCAGCATGGCGTCAACATCATGGCGTTCTGCAAGGACTTCAACGCCCGCACCCAATCGCAAGGGGACATGATCATCCCCGTGCTCATCACGGTGTACGCGGATCGTTCGTTCTCCTTCATCATGAAAACGCCGCCAGCATCGGTGTTGATCAAAAAAGCCGCGGGGCTTTCCCTGCAAAAGAAACCGGGTTCGGGATCGAAGGAACCCAATAAAATCAAGGTTGGAACGATCACTACCCAGCAGGTTCGTGAAATCGCTGAGTTGAAACTCAAAGATCTGAACACCACCAACGTCGAATCCGCGATGAACTCAATCGCCGGAACGGCAAGATCGATGGGCGTGAAGGTGCAAGACTGATCGTCGTTGGCTTGGTACCGACGCAAGGAGCGTCTAACCCCGCACCACGGGACATGGCGCACCGTGGGAGGCGATTGCCGAAAAAGGAGGTGCGATGAGAAAAGTCGCCAACAAACATCGTGCGGCGCTCGAAAGAGTCGACCGTACGAAACGACACACCTTGGAGGAAGCCGTCTCCTTGGTGAAGAGCGCGGCGTATGCCAAGTTCGATGAAACTGTCGAGCTTGCGGTACGTCTTGGGGTCAACCCCAAGTATGCCGATCAGATGGTTCGCGGGGCGATTGTATTGCCCCATGGGACTGGGCAAAAGGTACGCGTGCTGGTCTTCGCCAAAGGGGATAAAGAACGCGAGGCTCGCGATGCGGGCGCGGATTTCGCTGGCTCGGATGAGCTCATCCAGCGGGTCCAGGAAGGCTTTCTCGATTTCGACCGGGTGATCGCAACACCCGACATGATGAGCTCGGTAGGTAAGTTGGGACGTATTCTCGGCTCTCGTGGCTTGATGCCCAACCCCAAGGTCGGAACGGTCACCTTCGATGTGGACAAAGCCGTTCGCGAAGCCAAAGCGGGGAAGGTTCAATATCGCGTGGAAAAAGCCGGGATCGTCCACTGCCGAATCGGCAAGCTGTCTTTCACCAACGAGGCACTCGTCGAAAACGCAAAGGCCCTTATCCAAGCGCTCGTACGCGCCAAACCTTCGACAGCGAAGGGTACCTACCTCAAGGGCATCGCGCTGTCTTCCACGATGGGGCCCGGCATCCGAGTCGATACCGCGGATGCAGCAGAAGAGGTGAAGTAAGCCATGAACCGCGCCGAACGAACCGCCAGCATCAACGAGATCCGCGAACGCTTCGATCGCATGGTCTCCGCGGTCTTCGTCGACTTCGCTGGCATGACCGTCGAGGATGTCACCAAGCTCCGTGAGGAGTTTCGCAAAGTCGGCGTCGACTACAAAGTCGTAAAAAATAGCCTCGTTCACCACGCTGTCAAGGACCGCCCCTATGCGCAAGCCGTCGAGCCTTTGCTCAAAGGCATGACCGGCATTGCCTGGTCCTACGAAGAGCCCGGTATCGCCGCAAAGGTCATCAAGGCTTTTGCCAAAGACAACCAGAAGCTCAGGATCAAAGGCGGAGTCGTCGAATCCGACGTTCTATCCCCTGCCAGCGTCGAGAACGTTCTTGCCACCATGCCTGGCAAGGATGAACTCCGTTCCATGCTGCTTGCCACCTTCATGGCTCCCATGCAGAGTCTGGTCCGCCAGCTTGGAGCACCCCGTCAGAACTTCGCCTACTTGCTCGACGCCCGCAAGCGTCAGCTCGAGGGTGGATGAGCCAGCCCTTTGGGCTGGTAGAGGATTCAATGAATGCATCGCGAACGCCCCTTGGCTTTCGCTTATCGTTTCTAAGGAGTTGATATCATGGCCGATATTACCACTGAGCAGCTCATCGACCACCTGAGCCAGATGTCCGTCATGGACATGGCCAATCTGGTCAAGACCCTCGAGGAAAAGTGGGGCGTTTCCGCAGCCCCCGTGGCCGTCGCCGGTGTCGCTGGACCCGCGGCTGCCGAAGCAGCTCCCGCTGAAGAAAAACTCGAGTTCGACGTCGAACTCAAGGATTGCGGACCCAACCGCATCAACGTGATCAAGGCGGTTCGCGAAATTACCGGACTCGGCCTCAAGGAAGCCAAAGAACTCGTAGAAGGCGCTCCCAAGGTCGTCAAGGAAGCCATTCCAAAGGCCGAGGCGGAAGAAATGAAAAAGAAGCTCGAGGAGGCAGGAGCCAAGGTCGAGCTCAAGTAAGTGTCCAATTCCGTTTCAGGTCCCAGGGGCCCTTTCGGGACGACGTCAGGCCAGGATTTCCTGACCTGACGCCGGCCCCTTTGCGTTTGTGAGCCAACCACCGGCGGGTGTTCGACGCGTCTGGAGGCTACATCGATGGCGTCGGTCGTGCAGACGAACTTCAGGATCAGAAAGAACCTTGGACGCGTCAAGCGCATCATCCAGGTTCCCAATCTCATCGACATTCAAAAGACCTCGTACGACAAGTTCCTGCAGGCTACCGTGCCTCCTTCGGAACGGGCCGAAGTAGGGCTGCAGGCTGTCTTTCGAAGTGTCTTTCCCATCAGGGACTTCAACCAAACCAGCGAGTTGGTTTTCGTTTCCTACAACCTTGAAAAACCCAAATATGACGTCGACGAATGTCGCCAGCGCGGCATGACCTACGCGGCGCCCATCAAGGTGACCACGCAGCTCATGATCTACGAGCCGCGCGACAACGGCGAACGCGACGTGCGCGACATCAAAGAACAAGAAGTCTACTTCGGCGAAATCCCGCTCATGACCGACACCGGTACCTTCATCATCAACGGTACCGAACGGGTCGTCGTCAGCCAATTGCACCGAAGTCCAGGCGTGTTCTTCGACCACGACAAGGGCAAAACACACTCTTCCGGAAAACTCCTTTATTCCGCAAGAGTCATCCCGTATCGCGGTTCCTGGCTCGACTTCGAGTTCGACCCCAAAGACATCATCTACGTCCGCATCGATCGCCGACGGAAAATGCATGCCACGGTCTTGCTTCGCGCATTGGGCTACTCCACCCAGGAGCTGCTCAACTACTTCTACTCCACAGAGGATATTTTCCTCGAAAAGGGTGGGAAATTCAGCAAGAGCATCGAATATGACTTGTTGCCTGGCCAACGCTCCACGCGCGACATCGTCGTCGATGGCACGGTCGTCGTCAAAAAGAACACCAAGTTCAACAAAAAGGCCATCAAGCTACTCAAGGACGCGAAAATCGAGCGCATCCCTCTCGAGTATTCCGAGTTGCTGGAAAAAGTGGCCGCCCACG
Organism: Deltaproteobacteria bacterium ADurb.Bin207; assembly: GCA_002070115.1. GTDB lineage: Bacteria > Myxococcota_A > Polyangia > Polyangiales > Polyangiaceae > MWCO01. The sequence goes on along the minus strand of MWCO01000014.1, from coordinate 50,439 downwards.
ACGTCATCAATTTGGAAACCGGCGAAGTCATTCTCGAATGCAACGACTCCATCAAAAACGCGCAGATCCCAAGTCCGACGGACCCTCAAAAAACCGTCACGCTTGGCGATCTCTGCGAAAAACCCAGCGGTAAAAAACCTGCCACCGAAGAGACCGTTCGCAACGCCATCGCCCACTTCTACAAGTACCTGTCTTCCGTTGGCGTCCACCAATTCAAAATCTTGTTCATCGACGGTCTCAACGTGGGATCGTATCTGCGCGATACGCTCATCGCCGATAAGGTCAAAACCACCGAAGACGCCATCATGGAGATCTATCGTCGCTTGCGACCCGGTGATCCTCCTACCCTCGATACCGCCAAAACGCTCTTCAACAACTTGTTTTTCAACCCCGAACGCTACGATTTGTCGCGCGTGGGTCGATTGAAACTCAACTACAAGTTTTACAACAACCTTCCCGAGGAGCAGCGGCCCACCCTCGATCAATGCGTGCTTACCCAACAGGACATCCTCGAAACCGTTCGACACCTCATCGAACTCAAGAACGGTCGCGGAAGTGTCGATGATATCGACCACCTCGGTAACCGGCGCGTGCGAGCGGTCGGTGAGTTGATGGAAAACCAATACCGCATCGGATTGGTTCGGATGGAACGCGCCATCAAGGAACGCATGAGCATGTCGCCTGAAATCGATACGCTCATGCCGCACGACTTGATCAATGCCAAACCCGTCAGCGCTGTCGTCAAAGAATACTTCGGTAGCTCCCAGCTATCCCAATTCATGGACCAAACCAATCCGCTTTCCGAAGTGACTCATAAACGACGCTTGTCGGCTCTCGGCCCTGGCGGGTTGACTCGCGAGCGTGCTGGCTTCGAAGTCCGCGACGTTCACGCTACCCACTACGGGCGTATTTGTCCGATTGAAACGCCGGAAGGTCCAAACATCGGCCTTATTGCATCGCTTTCTACCTTCGCGCGCGTCAATGCGTATGGCTTTGTGGAAACGCCTTATCGGGCCGTGAGCAGCGAAGGTGTGACGGAAGACATCAACTGGCTCAGCGCGCTGGAAGAAGAAGGAAAGTACATCGCGCAAGCCACCGCCAACCTGACCCCGGACAATAAGTTCAAAGACCATCTGGTATCGGCCCGTTTCAACGGCGATTTTCGTATGGTTCCGCCCGAAAATATCCAGATCATGGACGTGGCCCCCAACCAAATGGTGTCCGTCGCCGCGGCCCTCGTCCCCTTCCTCGAGCATGACGACGCCAACCGCGCGCTCATGGGTGCCAACATGCAACGCCAGGCGGTGCCTCTCATCGCCACCGAGGCGCCCATCGTGGGAACGGGCATGGAGCTACGTGTCGCGCTGGACTCCGGCGTCTGTGCCGTAGCCACCCGCGATGGGGTCGTCGAAAGCGTCGATGCCTCTCGCATCGTCGTGCGCGCCGAAGAAGAAGGCGCCGACTACCCCGATATCTATCATTTGATGAAGTATCGACGATCCAACCAATCCACGTGCTACAACCAAAAACCCGCGGTTCGCACGGGCGATCGGGTCAAAAAGGGCGAAGTGCTGGCCGATGGCCCCGCGGTCGACTGTGGCGAGTTGGCCCTCGGACGTAACGTTCTCGTTGCCTTCATGCCTTGGCAAGGCTTCAACTTCGAAGACTCCATTCTCATCTCCGAACGAATCGTCAAAGAAGACATCTTCACGTCGGTCCATATCGAAGAGTTCGAATGTGTCGCGCGCGATACCAAACTCGGCAAAGAAGACATCACGCGAGACATCCCGAACGTTGGTGAAGAAGCCCTCAAGGATCTGGATGAGTCGGGCATCGTGCGCATTGGCGCCGAAGTCAAACCTGGCGATATTCTCGTCGGAAAAATCACGCCCAAAGGCGAAACGCAATTGTCTCCTGAAGAGAAATTGCTTCGTGCCATCTTCGGCGAAAAAGCAGGCGATGTGCGTGACAGCTCTCTTCGTGTTCCCCCGGGCGTCAGCGGCATCGTCATCAACGCTCGCGTGTTCTCACGAAGGGAAACGGAGAAAGACGATCGCGCACGCGAGATCGAGAGCCAAGAGCAAGCTCGTTTGGAAAAAACACGCGATGAAGAAGTGCAGATTCTTCGCGATTCGGCGTTTCGTCAGGTGCGTGGCTTGCTCATTGGAAGTGTGACCGATGGCAAGCTCGTCGACGAAAAGGGCGTGGTGCTTCTCGCCAAGGGAGACGAGATCACGATCGAACGTTTGCAGGCAATCCCGCGAAAATACTGGGGATTGATCGAAGTGCCTTCCGCCGATCTGGTTCGTCAAAAGCTGCGTGAACTCGATGAACTCATCAGCATTCGAGAAGAACATTTCCGTGAGCGCATCGAGCGATTGAGCCGCGGTGACGAATTGCCACCAGGCGTGATCAAGTTGGTGAAAGTGTACATCGCGATCAAACGCAAGCTGCAAGTCGGCGACAAAATGGCCGGGCGGCACGGCAACAAAGGTGTCGTGAGCCGTATCCTACCCGAAGAGGATATGCCTTATATGCAAGACGGCCAGCCCGTCGACCTCGTTCTCAATCCCTTGGGTGTGCCAAGCCGTATGAACGTCGGCCAAATCCTAGAAACGCACCTTGGATGGGGAGCGCGGGAGCTCGGAGAACAACTGCAACGAATGGTCCACGAAAAGTTCTCGGGAGAAGCCATTCGAGAACGGCTCAAGCGTGTGTACAACGGCAACGACGATCTGCTTGCGATCATCGATAGGATGAATGACGACGACGCGATTCGTCTTGCTCGCAAACTTCGTCGAGGCGTGTTTTTCGCAACACCCGTATTCGATGGTGCCACCGAGGATGACATCAAGGAAGCACTGAGCCTTGCGGAGCTTCCTCGAAGTGGTCAAGCGATCTTGTTCGACGGTCGGACCGGAGAGGCGTTCGACGAGGATGTGACGGTGGGCGTGATGTATATGTTGAAGCTCCATCATCTCGTCGACGACAAGATCCATGCGCGGTCGATTGGACCGTATTCGTTGGTCACCCAGCAGCCGCTTGGCGGAAAAGCGCAGTTTGGCGGCCAGCGCTTGGGTGAAATGGAAGTGTGGGCCATGGAGGCCTACGGTGCCGCTTATGCGTTGCAGGAATTCTTGACGGTCAAGAGCGACGACGTGATGGGTCGGACGCGGATGTACGAGTCGATCGTCAAGGGTGAATTCCAACTCGAAGCGGGTCTTCCTGAGAGTTTCAACGTTCTCATCAAAGAACTCCAATCGTTGTGCCTGAACGTGGAGTTGATCGAGACAGGACCGGAACGCTCCGCTGGTGAGCGAACGGCTGCGGAGTAACGGAGGCTATCGTGCGCGACATCTTCAGCTTCTTCGAAAAGCCCAAGGACCCACTCTCGTTCAGCGCCATTCGCATCTCGCTCGCGAGCCCTGAAAAAATTCGCGAATGGTCCCACGGCGAGGTCAAAAAACCCGAGACCATCAACTACCGGACGTTCAAACCCGAACGCGATGGTTTGTTCTGCGCCAAAATCTTCGGACCGGTCAAAGACTACGAGTGCAATTGCGGCAAGTACAAACGCATGAAGCACCGTGGAATCGTGTGCGAAAAATGCGGTGTGGAGGTCATTCAATCCAAGGTGCGAAGAGAACGCCTTGGACATATCAACCTCGCTACCCCCGTGGCCCATATCTGGTTCCTGAAAAGCTTGCCTTCGCGCATCGGTAATATCCTCGATATCACCCTCAAGGACCTCGAAAAAGTCCTGTACTGCGAAGCCTATGTCGTCATCGACCCCAAGGAAACGGATCTGGAAGTCGGACAACTTCTCAATGAAGACAAGTACTTACAGAAACTCGACGACTACGGGGATGAGGCATTTACCGCCGCCATGGGCGGGGAAGCCGTCCTCGAAATGCTTCGTCGAGTCGATGTCCACCAACTCGCCGAAGACCTGCGCGCCGAAATGCGTGAGTCCACCAGCGAGGCAAAACGTAAGAAAATCGCCAAACGACTCAAAGTCGTCGAAGCCTTCCGCGACAGTGGAAACCGACCCGACTGGATGATGCTCACCGTCATCCCCGTGTTGCCTCCGGATCTGCGACCTCTCGTCCCCCTCGATGGTGGAAGATTCGCCACCAGCGACTTGAACGACTTGTATCGACGCGTCATCAATCGAAACAACCGTCTCAAGCGCTTGCTCGAACTCAACGCACCGGAGATCATCATCCGCAACGAACGGCGAATGCTGCAAGAAGCGGTCGATGCGCTATTCGACAACGGACGGCGAGGAAAGACGATCACGGGTCCGAACAAACGGCCTTTGAAGAGTTTGTCGGACATGCTCAAAGGCAAGCAAGGGCGCTTCCGTCAAAACTTGCTCGGCAAACGCGTGGACTATTCCGGTCGCTCCGTGATTGTGGTCGGTCCCACGTTGCGTCTTCACCAATGTGGCCTTCCCAAAAAGATGGCCCTCGAACTGTTCAAACCGTTCATCTACAACAAGCTCGAAGAACGCGGTTACGTCAACACCATCAAAAGTGCCAAAAAGATGGTGGAAAAAGAGCGTCCGGAGGTCTGGGACATCCTCGAAGAGGTGATCACCGAACATCCCGTCATGCTCAACCGCGCCCCCACACTGCACCGTCTCGGTATTCAAGCGTTCGAACCCACCCTCATCGAGGGAAAAGCCATCCAACTGCACCCGTTGGTTTGTACCGCTTTCAACGCGGATTTCGACGGCGATCAGATGGCGGTCCACGTTCCGTTGAGCACCGAGGCGCAAATGGAAGCGCGCGTGCTCATGATGAGCACCAACAATATCTTGAGCCCCGCCAGCGGCCGCCCGATCATCAACCCCACCCAAGACATCGTGCTTGGCTTGTATTACGCCACGCGCGCACGAAAATTCGCACGGGGCTGCTATCGGGAAGTCCAACTGCTCGATGGTGAAGGGAAACTCACCGGAAAACCACTGCGAGGCACGTTCGCTTCCGTCGAAGAAGTGCGTATGGCCTACGACCACGGGGAAGTCGATCTTCACGCGCGGATCAGTGTGCGCGTACCCGATCTCGAAGACGATGGAACACCTCGTCTTGACGCTCTCGGCCGTCCAAAACGCCATCTCGTGCAAACCACCGTCGGTAGGGTGCTCATCTCGGAAATCCTTCCGAAGCGCGTCCCCTTCGATTTCGTCAACAAAACACTCGACAAAAAGGCCCTCTCCGCACTGATCGACAAGTGCTACCGCGAGCATCGAAACAAGGAAACCGTGCTGCTGGCAGACCGGCTCCGATCCCTCGGTTTCAATTACTCGACGTACGCGGGTGTCTCGATCTGTATGGACGATATGGTCATTCCCGAAAAGAAAGCCGTACTCCTCACCGAGGCCCAAAAACGCGTGGAAGAAGTCGTCGAGCAATACCAAGACGGACTCATCACCGATGGCGAGCGCTACAACAAGATCGTCGATATCTGGGCGTCCGTTGCCGATGAGGTCACCCGCGAAATGATGAAGGGGATAAGCTCCGACGCCGTGGTGGATCCGGAAACCGGCGAGCAGTCCGATGAGCCGAGCTTCAACCCGATTTATATCATGGCCGACTCCGGCGCACGTGGTTCTACGCAGCAGATCCGACAGCTCGCGGCCATGCGCGGACTGATGGCCAAACCCTCCGGTGAAATCATCGAAACGCCGATCACCGCCAACTTCCGCGAAGGCCTCACGGTGTTGCAATACTTCATCTCCACCCACGGAGCACGAAAAGGCTTGGCGGATACCGCTTTGAAGACCGCCAACTCCGGCTACCTCACGCGGCGCTTGGTCGATGTCGGTCAGGATTGCACCATCCAGGAATACGATTGTGGAACCCTCGATGGTATTCGCGTCACCAAACTCGAAGAAGCCGGAGAAGTGATTCAACCGTTGGCCGATCGTATCCTCGGCCGCGTCGTTCTCGAAGACGTCATCGATCCGCTCACCGGCGAAGTGCTCGTGGAAGCCAATACCGAACTCGAAGAAACCTTGGTCAAAACGATCGAAGACGCCGGTATCGAGGAAGTCGTCATTCGCTCCGGCCTGACCTGCGAAGCTCGTCGAGGCGTTTGTGCCAAGTGTTATGGGCGTGACCTCGCGCGAGGCTATCGCGTCAACATCGGTGAGTCGGTCGGTATCATCGCCGCGCAGTCGATCGGAGAGCCTGGCACGCAGCTCACGATGCGCACCTTCCACATCGGTGGCGCCGCCGCTCGTGGAAAAATCGAGCAAAGCTCCCTCGAAGCCAGAACCGAAGGCTTCGTCAAAACAAGAGGGGCTCACCTCGTCACTCGAAGCGATGGTGTCACCGTCGTCATGAATCGACACGGAGAACTCGTGGTCCGTGATGAGACAGGCCGCGAACGTGAGCATTACCGTCTGCAATACGGCGCGATCATGCGCAAAAAAGACGGCGATGCGGTCAAACCCGGCGATATCATCGCCGAATGGGATCCCTTCGCCACACCCATCATCACCGAAGTGGCTGGAAACGTCGTGTTCGGTGACCTGGTGGAAGGCGTCAGCGTTCAGGAAAAAGTCGACGAAGTCACCGGCTTGGCGCGAAAGGTCGTCATCGAATCGCGAGACAAGGAACTCAGGCCCCATATCTCCATCAGGAGCGTAGAAACGGGAGAGATCCTGAAGCTTCCGGATTCGGAACTCGACGCTACCTATTTCTTGCCGGTGGGCGCAAACATCGAGCAGGGTTTGGAAGACGGGATTCGGGTGGAAGCGGGTATGCCGGTTGCCAAAATCCCGCGGGATACCACCAAGGTGCAGGACATCACCGGCGGTCTGCCGCGTGTGGCCGAACTATTCGAAGCCCGCAAACCCAAAGACCACGCCGTCATCAGCGAAATCGATGGCGAAATCTCTTTCGGCAAGGACATGAAAGGAAAACGTCGCATCATCGCCACGCCTTTCGGTCCCGATGGAAGCCTGCAACCTACCCAGGCGCGCGAATATCTGATCCCCAAAGGCAAGCACCTTCAAGTACTGCCTGGAGACCGCGTTCGCGCCGGCGATCCATTGATGGATGGTCCTGCCAACCCGCACGATATCCTTCGTGTCAAAGGCGAAAAAGAACTTGCCGCCTGGTTGGTCAACGAAATCCAGCAGGTCTACCGCCTGCAAGGCGTGACCATCAATGACAAACACATCGAGATCATCGTGCGCCAAATGCTGCGACGCGTACGCATCAAGGAAGTGGGCGACACCAACTTCCTCGTCGATGAGCATGTCGAAAAACACGTGTTCGAAGCCGAAAACGCCCGCGTCATGTCTCGGGGCTTGCGACATGCCGTCGCTGAGCCCTTGCTGCTCGGCATCACCAAGGCATCCCTATCCACCGATTCATTCATCAGCGCCTCGAGCTTCCAGGAGACCACCAAGGTCCTGACAGAGGCTGCCATCAGTGGAAAACAAGATGATCTGCGCGGCCTGAAAGAAAACGTCATCATGGGACGCCTCATCCCGGCAGGCACGGGACTGCCTCCCTATCGCCGTCTGCAAATCATCGTCGATCCCGACTCCAACGGCACCTCACACCTACCCGCCTCGACCACCAACTCAGTGCTCAGCGGAAGCTGAAGCATCACTTCACTCCGATCATCCCCGCAATCACCCCTTTTTTCCCAAAAAAACCCGGGGAAATAGGGGTGGGGAGCATTCCGAACGACGGGCTTAGTGGACTGATCCGAAGCCACGATCCTGAGTCGCTCCCTTTCCCCTCATCGCGGCTCCCTTTCCACACTGGCCTGCCGATGTTGACGTACCTGCTTGTCACAGCGTACGATTTCACGGCCTTTGCCTGAGCTACGATGGCCCAACCCAAAACGCAACTGACTTTCCGGCAGCGGCTCGACGAGCTTCTTCAGCCATATCGGGGCGACCCTTCCCAACCAAGAACGGGCCTGTGGATCGATGTTTTCCTGATCCTAGCCATCTTGGCCTCATCGGCCACCGTCGTGATCGAACATACAACCGATGCGGTTCGGCATCCCTTGCTGCATCAAGGTTTGCTCATCGCCGAAGCCGCCTTCACCCTCCTATTTACCATCGAATACGTGTTGCGCTGGTATGCGTCACCAAACCGGTGGCGCTATCCGTTCACCACCTACGCGCTCATCGATCTCATCGCCATCTTGCCCTCATTTTTGATGTTCTCCCACGTGATGGGCATCGGTTCCGAGTTCTTGATGCTGCGAACCGTCCGGCTCTTGCGCACACTGCGTTTTTTACGCTTGCTCCGGCTGCTGCGCATCCTCCGACACGGCTACACGCTCTATCGGCTCGCTGTCGTCACGCGCATTTACGCTTCCGCGCTCGTTTATCAATATCGCCTCGGTCGCCTCGCCCGTCTGGGCCTCATTTCCTTGGCCTCATGGATTGCAGGGGCCAACCTGGTGCATCTCATCGAAAGACTCAGCACCACGGCGAACTCACAAAGCCCTTATGCCTCCGACTATTGGGAATCCTATTGGGGCGTGCTTGTCTTCATCATCTCCGGTATGGACGCGCCGGAGCCCATCTCCCTCGGCGGCCGAATCGTCGTCACCTTGCTGCTGCTCGTCGGCATCTGTATCGTCGCCGTCTTTACAGGCGAGGTCGTCTCCGTACTCGTACGCTCCGAAGAACGCAGCGGACGCATGGCTCTAAAACCTCCCGGGCTCAAGCTCGCCGAGCATATCGTCATCCTCGGTCGCAACGATCACCTCGAAAAAATCATTCAGCAAGTACACCACGCCCTCGCCGGACGACACTATATCCTCGTGGTTTGCCAGGAAGCCGAACAGCTTCCGTCGCCCGGACCACGAGTTCATGGTCGTGTTTTTGCGCTCGAAGGAAACCCTGCCCGCGATGATGTCCTCAATGCCGCCAACCTCGAAGATGCTCGTCGTGTCATCGTCCTATCCGCGGCAGACACGCAAGCAAGTCCTCTCGAGCGGGACAATATCGCGCTGATGCATGCGATCGCGGCGGTGGCACGCAACAAGAGAATCCCTCTGGTGCTCGAATTGCAGGAACCCGAAAGCCTGCGTTATGCGTCATCGATTCAATCGGCCGATTGCTTGGTGAGCCGCTCTTTCGGTGAAATGCTGATGAGCCAATCGGTTCACAACAAGGGCGTCGCCGAAATCTACGATGAACTCATGACCTTTTCTCCCAATACCAACGAGTTTCACCGCCTGCGGGTTCCTCCCTCCCTCGTTGGCTCCACGTTTCGGCAAGCCCAGGAATACTTCCTCGATCTCGACTCGGAAGCCATTTTGTTGCTGGGAATCGATGGCCCGGAACAGCAGGCCTACCAGGATTTTCGTCTTTGCGTCGGAAACGACGCGGACAATCCGTTGCGGGATCACGTGCTCACGGCCTCCGACTACTTGATTGTTTGCGCTGTCGAACGACCTGGTTTTGAGCCCCATCATCCGGAGAAGGCATGGCAGACCCACGAACTTCCCCGCCGCTGAGCGGCCACGTCGTGATTTGCAACGTGAACGAGAAGGTTCCGGCCATTGTGGAGCAACTTCGCAACGATCCCGTGGACGGAGATCTCGATATTGCCCTCATCATACAAGACAAAAGGCTGTGGGATGCAAAGCCGGATTGGCACCCAGACCCGGGGAGAAAAGGGAAAATCATAGAAATTTTTGGCTGTCCCGCGCAAAAAGAATCGTTGCAGCTCGCTCATATCGCCAACGCAAAAGCCGCGATCATCTTGGCGGATCCCCTTCATGGCATGCTTTCCGACGCCCGAAGCACGTTGGTGGGCATTGCGATTGAGCGGGAAAACCCTCAGGTCCACACGGTCATGGAATTATTGCTTTCCATCAACCGAACGCACCTGCGCGCCACGGCGGTCGATGAGGTGATTTGTTTGGGGGAATTGTCGGAGAAATTGCTCTCCCAAAGCGCGGTGAGCCCCGGTGTGAGTCGGCTATTCGCGCACTTGCTGACCTCTAGCGTTGGCACGGCGCAGCTTTTCGTTCGACCCATGACCGGCGCGCTCGCGGGCTCTACCTATCGTGAATTGGCCAAACGCGCCATTCGCAACGATGCGCCTTATGTCGTCTGTGGGTATATCCGGCCCCGTCCGAGGCCGCAAAGCGAGCGGCAGGAAAACGTTGTGGTTTTCAATCCACGGGTAGATACGACGCCTGGCAAGGATAGCCCGTTGGATGAAAGGGATCGTTTGATTTTGTTGGCCTCGACCCCGCCTGATCTATCGCTGCTGCACGGTTAATCCGCCTTCCGGCAATCAATTAAGTTCAATCATTTCAATTAGTTACCGTTATATTGCCGCATATTTGCGACGGGGAGGGCAAGAAAAGGGCGCAAGGGGCCTCCTGCCGCCAGGAGAAGCGACCAGGAGGTGAGAAGAGAAAAAAGGGAAAATCAGGAAGGGTCTAGCTCAATCACTCACGTGTCAGTCCGTGATGGTGATTTCGCAGCGGTCGTCATCCGAGGGAGTCAAAGTAACCGTACCGTTTGTAAAGGTCGGAACCACGTATACGGTACCTTTCGCCTTCGCCGTGATCATCCCCTTGGGGTCGGAACTCAGGAACTCAGCCAGCAATACGTCGCTGCTTGCCCATGACGTTCCCGCAGCAACGGTGACCTCGGTATCTGGCCCACTGCTGTTTTTCACGAAGGCAAATAGCTGAGCTTTGTTGCTCCCCAGAAGGCTGAGGGACAGGTTTGCCGGCATACAATAGATGGAAACCGGCACAGCATTCGTCACGCTGACCGTCAACGCCCCCATGGCTCCCAAGGCTGAAGCCGTGATTTGCGTCGAGCCCACCGCCACCGTGGACAGAATGGCGTGTCCGGAACCGCTCTGCGCGATCGTTCCCACACTTGGCGTTGCGGATGCCCAAGTGGCGTTACGGGTAAACCAGTAGTAACGGCCGCCATAGGTGAGGCGAGCACCGTAGGGTTGCGTCAACCCGAGGGGTACCGACGCGACACCTGCACCGGTGTTGGTGGTGTTGCGAATGACGATGGTCGAAGTTGCTGTCGATCTTCGCATCCGAACGGTGAAGTCGTCATCGACGGTCACGCCATTGTACGTGTAGGTCGCACGAACGGTTTGCAGCGCATCATTGGCCGTATCGCCCGTGTTGAACAACCCACCGGTGACGGAAACGTCCTTGAGGAGCGTGCCTCGGGTTACCCAAGTCACTCCAGCCGGATCGTCGTCACTGGTGCCATCCGAATAGTCAACCGTGCCATGAAGCTGTAGCTTCCAGTTGCCGGTCGGGTATTCTGCATCGGCACCCGTGGCTGGAACGGCAGGTCCGCCGTTTTCACTTACGAGGTTCCAATCCGCCCACACGGTGATCTTGGTTGGCACCTTGTCATTGATGGTCACGAGTTTGAGCGGCGAGGAAATGCCTTCGAAAGTAGCGCTGAGATAGGTGGTGCCATTGACATTCTTGCTGGTCAAAACACCTGCGCTGACGGTCGCCACGGCCTCATTGGTCGAGGTCCAGATAGCATCCGCCGCGATGTTGTAGGTGCCAGCTCCCGTACCACCGGTGAACGTAGCCGAAGCAGCGTATTGCGCCGTATGGTTCTTGGCGACCGCATCCGGTCCGTTTACCACAATCGACGCCACTTTCGCGGAACCCACGGTGATTCGAGCCTCATCCGTCAGAGTTACGCCCGTACAAGCGCCGGTGCCGGTATAGGTACCCGTGATATCCGCGTATTCATTGACCGCGCCCACGACCTTGAACGTTGCGCCTGTAACGGACACTACCTTCGAGTCGCTCGAGACGAACGAGGCAGTTCCGGTCGCGGGGCACTCATCCCACACTCCCGGGGCCGCCGAGTTTTGGCACTCGAGTTTCAACCCTCCGGATATTCCCTTAGGCATCGTTCGGTCACCTACAGCATAACGGACCTCGTTGATGCAGGTATTCGCTACCGATACGGTCAAGGTATTGGAGTTGATCGTATCGTGTCGAGCGCGGTAAGTGATATCCGCCACAGCCGCCAATCCCCTGAGAATGTACTTCTTGGGATCAGCCGTAGCCGTAATGCTGATGGCGGTCGGATCCCCAATGACCCAAGTAAGAGCAGGAGGTGGATCCAAGTTATAGTCTGTCGTACCCGCTCTCCATACCGCCGATACGTTGATGTCTCGCTCTCCTCCGACATACATTGGCCCGGAAGAGGTGATGGTCAGCGACTGAAGCGTGACCGCCACGACACTGAGACCAATCGTGTTGGAAGTGGCGCCGTTGTATTGAGCGGTAATATTGGTGCTTCCCGCGGCTTTGGCCGTAATGCGGTTCGGGAAGGCCGAGGTTTCGAAAGCTGCGCTGGCCGGTACGGAGCTATTCCATGTCACCAATGTCGTCACAGGGAAAGGCCCGAGTTCAGACGCGGAAAGTCCAGAGCATGTGTAGGATGCCGACGCCGTGTAATCCCGTGTTTGACCAATGGGCAGAGCCACGGCAGAGGGGCTGGTAATGGAAAGGGCTGGATTCCCACAGGCAACCACATCGATTCCAAGAGTTGCCGTCAAGGACCCCAATACGGCCTTTGCTTCACCGGTTCCGACTGCATTCCCTTTAAGCAGTCCGCCAGCGGTAATACCGGCGATCGACGAAGGAGTCACACTCCAGGTCACCGACTCCGTTACGTCTTCCGCGGGAATCGCAGGATCCGTGAAGGAGAGCCATGCTGAGAGCTGGATATCTTGGCCGCGCGGAATGCGCCGACGCGACTGTCCAGACACCGGCTCCGGCCGAATGGTGATCGCCGAAGCAACCTTCTGGATTACGTTCACATCCCGTTCAATCGTAATCGTGTTGATTGCGGTGTTGCCGCCAGCACACACATTCGACCCGGAATAGGTGAAAGTAACCTTGGATTCACCAACAGCAACGCCCCGGAAGGTTCGCGTGTTGCCCGAGTCCGTCGTTCGAATCAGGACACCGTCACCCGTCAAGCTGGGGGTCCAGGTACCAGTGGTGAGCACACCCGTCGTCCCATTCGTGTAATGAGCACGGGCCTGGAAATCCACGGTTTGATTGACGCCCAACGAAACGGGGTCTGCCGTGGGGGCCGTAAACTCGATACTATCGAGACAATTGGAAGTATCGACGTTAACGACATACCCACGGGTGATTGTGTCCTTGGTGAAACTGATGGTAGCCGTTCCAGCATTGGCACCGGTTTGAACCATCACCTTTCCGGAAACCACAGTCGCCGAAGCAATTCCAGACGGCGGGTTGCTGATGGACACCATCGAAGAGACATCCCACCAGGAAGTGCCGTACCTTCCTTCCACTGTCAGGGGGAAAGAAGTATTTCGCGGACGCGTAACAGGCGAATCTGGGTTGAATCGGAATTCATCCAATACAGCCGGAATCACCTGCACCGTGGCCGTCGCGGAGAGGGTCCCGCACGTCGCCGTAATCGTTACCGTTTGTGCCGTCGTATTCGAGTACGTCGTTGCCGTGGGTGCATTCGGATTCGTGAAGTTCAAGTAACCCGGATGGCTCGACTGCCAAGAGACGCACGTCGGATTGTCAATTTCCGTTCCATCCGAATATTTGACCCGCGCCACGGTGGTCACGGTGAAATTCGGAGGATAGGCGTAATTGGTTCCGACCGGAGCGGGAACGAAGTCAGCCCGTCTGACCTCGATGGCCGTAGGCGCAGCACCAGAAACGGTCAGTACGGCCGGGTTCGATGCCATTGCCTTGTAGTTGGCCAATACATTCGTGGAACCTCCCACCGTACCCGTGTGGGTAAAACGTCGGGCAGGAACCGCGCTGGGAGATGCGGCTTGAGACAATGGGAATGCCGGAGCATGCGTCCAAACCGCGAATCGGCTCACGTTGAAAGTGCCGCTATCGAAGTGGGCACTAGCGACGAAGTCCTGATGTCCACCAATCGTGATAGTGGAAGTCGACGGTTCGACGGCAACACTCTGTAGGACAGCATCCTTATCGATGGTCAGCTTCGCCGTCGCGGTATTGGGCACGCCCGCGCAAAGCGAGCTTCCGGTGTATGTATAGGTAATATCGATGTCGGATGTCCCCACATCCAAGTAGCCGTTCGTGACTGGAGCCGTGCCCCAAGACCCCGCCGCAACCGGAAGGGGAGCGCTCGATCCGTCACTGAGTTCAGCCATCGCCACAATCGGTACGGTAACATTCGCGGGGGCTTCCTCTACCACTTGGATCTCGATTTCCTTGATACAGGCAGCCGAAACGGTAGCAATCGCTATATTCTGGATTCCTGAAAACGATGCCTGAATACTCGCTTGCCCCGAAGCGACCGCCTGAACACGACCCTTGTTCGCACTGTTGTCCACCGTGGCAACCGCGGTGTTGCTCGACGACCAATCCGCAAACTTCGTTACATCGAACGTGTTGTCCGAACATCCTGTCAGCGCTTGATAGGTGGCCGTGGCTTTGCGATCGCTGTAGTCGCCCATCGCCAACGAAAAGTTCCCGCCTGCCGAAAGGCTGCTGATCGTTCGAGCCCTGGATGTCAGGACCGCGGGAGTCGCGTTGGTAACTGAGCCCATCGTAGCGAAAACATTGGCAGTACCAGCGGTAGAACCAATCTGGATCTCCCCTTGCGGTAGCGCCAAGGCAACTCCCGTTCCGGGTGATGTAGTCACAGACCAAGTAGCTGTTTTGGTAACATCACCCGTCGTTCCATCCGAATAGGTGGCTTGGGCCGTGCAATTCGCGAGGTACCCAACGCCTGTCGGAAGACAGGTATTCGGTGCAGGACAGTTCACCGCAATGGACGTGATGGTCGTAGCCTTGACCTTCACCGGCGCACGCGTCTTAATCAAGCCCTTCGCCACCGCAACATACGCAACGCCCCCCGGAAGGTTCGTCGTAGGCGAAACCGCCACAATGATGGCCGCGTGCGGAACCGACAGATCGATAGAAAGATTCGTTACGATCGCACCATTGGCGTCTTCGATGGTCCAGACCCCATCCGTCAGATACCCCGAGGTTCCATCCTGGTTGATCTGCGTCGCCCAGAAAGTTTCGCTCCCACCAATGCTGGTTTCCCAAGAGGTGGGCTCGAGTTGGATGGCCACGATGGTGGGCTGCGCAAGAACATTGACCTGCGTCGCCGGCGATACGATCGCGCCAACACGGGCTGTGATATTGGCGGAACCCACGGCAGCCGCCGTGGCTCGTCCCTTGTTGGTCCCATTGGATATCGTTACGGATGCATGGCTCGATACCCAGGTCAACGTCGCGTCAGCCGTAATGTCATGGGACGATCCGTCATCGAAATGCCCAAGAGCATTGAACTGAACCGTCTCACCGACGTACTTGTTCTGGGTGATGGCCGGAGTAATGGAGATGCTCTGCAACAGGACGGGCACGACTTCGACGCTCAAGGCGTTGCTCGTGACTCCGTTGAGAGTAGCGGTCACCGATGTCGTGCCGACGGTTGCACCCGTGGCGAGCTTGCTATCGGCCGTGCCTCCGTTCGCAAACGACAAGCGGCCGGCGGGATTCTGGTTCCAATTCACAAGGTCGCTGATGGCTTGAGAAGTTCCATCGGTGTAACTGCCGATGGCTTTGAAGGTGATTTGTGAACCAACAGGAACCTTGGCGTTCGAAACACTTATGGTGATGGCAGTCAGATCCGCCGCTTTGACCGTCAAGGAAGCTGTGGCGGTCAGCGTTTGGTATTCGGCCAAGATGGTCACGGGGTTCGCGTTGGCCTCGACGCCAGTGGCAACTCCCTTGTCCACCGTGGCAACCGCGGTGTTGCTCGACGACCAATTCGCCGCGGAGGTCACATCCTGCACGGTGCCATCGCTCAACGTTGCCCTTGCCGTGAAGGTAGCCTTCGTTCCCTTTGCGATTTCGGCCGAAGGCGGAGTAATCGTCAGGGAGGTAGGTACAGCATTTCCCACCGTAATGGGCACCAACGCGGATTGCACGGAGTTATAGGTCGCCCGAATATGGGCGGAGCCCACAGCCAGTCCGGTAGCAAGCCCATCGGCATTAATTGTCACCACGGAAGTGTTGTCCGAAACCCAGGTGACGCCCGTAGTCAACACGCCGGTATTGGTGCCATCGCTGAGATGCGCGACGGCCTCGAATTGCTGGGTTCCTCCTTTGTGGATGCTTGCCGATGCAGGGGAAACCACCACCGAGGTCACCGTCGCATCGGTTACCTCCAACGACGCCGTACCGGATTGCCCGGAATACGTGGCGGTGATGGTGGCCGTGCCTTTTGCAACGCCTGTCGCCAAACCGCCAACGACGGTGGCAATCGTATCATTGCTCGAGGACCAAGAAGCCGCAGAGGTTAGATTCTGCTGCGTGCCGTCCGAGAAATGAACCATCGCCGTGAACTGAACCGTTCCACCCGTGGCGGTGGTCGCCGTAGCCGGCGAGACGACCACGGAAGTAGGCGTGGCACCGGTTACCGTCAGCGTTGCCGTCCCGGTGACACCTGCAAGGGTGGCGGAAATGGTCGTTTGTCCCGCCTTGAGGGTGGTGGCAAGACCGTCGCCGTCGATGGTCGCAACCGTGAGGTCGCTGGAAATCCAGTTCACGTCGTCCGTGATGTCGTGGGTGGTCGCATCACTATACACACCGGTTGCGGTGTACTGTTGCGTGGTACCGAGAGCAACCACGGCGTTGGCCGGGGTTACCTGGATCGCCGCCAATACCGCGGCGGTGACTTCGATTTCGACGCTTCCCGACAATCCCTGGTACTCGGCGGAGATATTCGCTTTGCCTTCGCCCTTGGCCGTGACGAGGCCCGCATTGGATACGGTAGCCACGGTATCCTTGTCGGATTTCCAAGTCGCCTGCGAGGTAACGTCGGCCGTGGATCCATCATCCATCGTGGCCACTGCTTTGCACTGCGTCGTCACGCCAGCGGCAAGTTTGACGTCCGTGCAGCTCACACTCAGCTCGGTGGGACCAACCGCTTTGACCGTCAGCTTGGCGGAACCCGACGGGCCCGCGCTATGCGTAGCGGTGATGGTCGTTTCTCCAGCACCGACGCCCGTTGCCGTTCCATTCGAGGCAATCGTGGCAACCTTGGTATTCGAAGATTCCCACGTTACTTCCGTCGTCACGACCTGCGTCGTGTTGTCGTTGAAGTGAGCCATCGCCACGAACGGTTGGTTCACGCCTACCGCGATCTCGGCCGTGGCAGGGGTGACCACAATCTTCGTCATCGTCTTTGCCGTCACCGAAAGCAGCGCCGTACCGGTCGTGCCTTCGAACGTCGCGGAGATGGTCGTGTTGCCTGCGGCAACGCCGGAAGCAAGACCGGTGG
This sequence comes from Deltaproteobacteria bacterium ADurb.Bin207, assembly GCA_002070115.1. Classification (GTDB taxonomy): domain Bacteria; phylum Myxococcota_A; class Polyangia; order Polyangiales; family Polyangiaceae; genus MWCO01. The sequence continues at coordinate 33,113 of MWCO01000014.1, read as the reverse complement.
CGCTGATGGTAGCCACGGCAGCATCCGAAGAAGCCCACGTCGCGGTTGCCGTCACATCACTGGTCGTGCCGTCGTTGTAGTTGGCCGTGGCCGCATATTGCTGCGTCGTGCCGACCCCGATCGAAGCGGAAGCCGGCGTGATTTGCACGCCGGTGAGCGCTTTGGTCAAGACGGTCAACGAAGCGGTAGCCTTGAGTTTGCCGACCGCGGCGGTGATGGTCGTGGTTCCGTCGCCCACCGCGGTGGCAAGACCGGCAGTGTTGATGGTCGCTACCGTGGTAGAACTGGAAGTCCAGGTCACGCCGGTTTTTACAGGCTTGGTCTTGCCATCGCTGTACACACCGTTGACCGCAAATTGTTGTGTTGCGCCGACCGCGATGTTGGCGGTGGCAGGACTGATAGCAATTGATTTGAGGGTGACCCCAGGCTCGGACGGTTCATCGTCGCCGTCGCCGCAGGCCATCCCTCCGAGAGGAAGAACGAGTAATAAAAGGCCTAATAGTAATCGTGGGACCGCTGATATCCAAAAACTTGACCGTGTCATTCCTTCACCTCCAAGACAATTTCAAGTCTCCTAACGAAGCGAGGCAACCAATCCATTTCCGGCGTTCGAACAAGCGGCGAAGCTCGTTGGTTACCGCCATAGCCATAGCTGATAGACCCCATCATGTTATGCGCCTCCTTGTTGCCTCCCAGAGCCATGTTGGAAACCCCGGCACCCCACGGGAGGTGCCTTCCAAGCGAAAGTATGAAACACGAGTCGAAACGGTGAGTCAAGCGCTGATACGACAGGGTTCTTTCAATAAAATATGTCTAGGACGCAATATACGAAACCTGCTTGAACAATAAGGTCTGAGAGAAGCGAACGGTCCGATCCATGAATATTTTTATTGTATTTCCATTGTTTTCAACTTATTGAGGCCTTGGTTTCGTCCGGGTCCCGACCTCCGCACCGATACCTCTAGCGCGCCACCAAACGTAAATGAAAATGCGGCGTGCCCGCCCTGCCCACGCCGCGTTGTCAACCCCAACAATCGGTACCGGAAATACTTTTGCCTCGAAGCTCAATCCACTTTCATGGCCTTCATCAAAGCACTGGAGGCGATCAACAGCGGGGACCACGAGGGGCCAAACGGAGGCGCATACGCCAGATCCATCGCATACAACTCCTTTGCGCCCAAGCCCGCGTGCAGCGCCACCGCCACGCTATCAACTCGATGCGCCGCCGCCTCCGGACCCACCATACTGCCCCCAAGCAACTTGCCCGTCTTTCGCTCCGCCACCAACGATACGAAGAGCTTCCCGCCTCCCGGATAATAATGCGCTCGCGTCGACGACGTGATGGTGGCAACCACCACATCCCACCCTGCTTCTTTGGCTTCTTGCTCCGATAATCCCGTTCTTGCGATCTCCAGATCAAAAAACTTGAATACCGCGGTGCCCACTATCCCAGGGATGGTCGTCCGGGAACCCGTCATATTCTGCCCCGCAACCTTGCCCGCCCGATTCGCTCGAAGCGCCAACGGAATCCACACGGACTTGCCCGTCACCACATGCTTGGCATCCGCACAATCGCCCGCCGCATAAATGTCTTCCACCGAAGTACGAAGCATGTCATCGACGGCAATCGCTCCTCCCGCTCCCAATGAAATCCCCGCTTGCTTGGCAAACGCTACGTTCGGACGTACACCCACCGCAACGAGGACCAAATCCGTCTCGATCGCACCACCCGTCGTCCCCACCACCATCCTTCCACTCGCTCCACGACGAACCTCCACAACCTTCGTGTCCAGCCGAATGGATACCCCCTGCGACGCCGCCTCCTGCATCACCCGCTGCCGCATCGCCTCCGGGACAAACGGCACCAACGACGGCAACGCCTCCACCACCGTCACCTCCAACCCAGCCTTGCGCAAGTTCTCCGTCGCCTCGAGCCCAATATATCCCCCCCCCACCACCACCGCATGACGAGGCTTGTCTTTCAACGCCGCCTTCAACTCCCGACCATCCTGCAACGTCTTCAGAACATAAGCGCCTTTTCCCCAAAGCGATTCCAACCCATCGATGGCAGGACGAACCGCGCTCGCTCCCGTCGCAATCAAAAGCTTGTCATACGACAACGCAAAGGGGCCCGTATCCGCCTGCCCTCGAACCATCTTGCCCGCTGAATCCACGCTCGTGACTTGATGGCCAAGGCGAACGTCGAGGGCACGCTCCGTGCGAAAACGCTCCGCGGAGATGATGTTCAAATCCTCCACATCCGCACCCGGCACCAATTTATAAGGAAGACCACAAGCGCCGTAGGAAACGTCCCGCGATGCCTCCAACACCACGATCTCCGCCTCGGGCGCACGACGTCGCGCCTCGCTCGCCGCACTCATTCCCGCCGCATCGCCACCGATGATCACCAGACGCATGGACATTCTCCTTTCAACCCCGATTGATCCTTCGGGCTTTGTCTGTAACCACGACATCACCGAAACGCCACCCCACGATCGCAACCTGCTTTCCACCCACCTTTCCCTCCTTCGCAATAAACAGGAAATGTCCCGAGACACAGGCAGGCAACGAGGAGCCGTAATCCTAGTAAGATATTGAATTACTTAGGTTTTTATATTCTCCGTAAGATGACGAATTCACCTCACGTCCCGGCGGCCCCCCCCTCGCAAGCACCCATCGCTCGCCCTCTCATTTAACCCATGCTCGCGTATCGCATTTCCAGGCCGACCCCATCCATCCCCACTCCGTTGCCAACCCAAACCCCGAGCGCAACCACGGAACGATATCCAGATAGACCCATGAACGGCAGCGCCAACCCATGGTTTCAAAACATATATTTCGCAGTTTCCCCAAATTATCTCCGCAGTCATGATGATTCCCGTTAATTATCCGTCTTCGGATATATCGGACGCTTCCTCTGCCATCGCTCGCCACCCCTCACAGCGCAACGCGCAACGATACTCATGACGTCGACCCCTGCCGTCTCTGCTCTGCGCATCCGCGCCATGGATCGCCCGTCATAAAAATCTTCACCAACTCCGCGCTCGGCTCACGTCCCACGCATACGCGGAAACCGAGACTCAACGGTCTGGACGCCCCGAATAGTTGGGCGCCTCTTCGGTGATGATCACGTCGTGGACATGAGACTCTCGCAGCCCCTGGCCGGTGATACGGATGAATGTCGCCTGCCGGCGAAGCTCTTCGATCGTCCGGCACCCCGTATATCCCATGCCGGAGCGCAGTCCCCCCACGAGCTGGTAGAGCACGGAATGTAACGCACCGCGAAAAGGAACCCGTCCTTCGATCCCCTCCGGAACCAACTTATCATCCGCGGATTCGCTCTGACCGTAGCGATCCCTCGCGCCTTGACGCATCGCTCCCAACGATCCCATTCCCCGATAGGACTTATAGGTCCGCCCTTGAAACAGCACGAGCTGTCCCGGTGACTCCTCGGTTCCGGCAAACAGCGAACCGATCATCACGCTGCTGGCTCCCGCGGCAATGGCCTTCGTCACATCTCCCGAATACTTGATTCCGCCATCGGCCACGATCGGCACCTGATGCTTGTCGCCCACCCGCGCGCAATCGTCGATCGCCGTAATCTGTGGCACCCCAATACCCGCCACGACTCGTGTCGTGCAAATCGACCCTGGTCCAATTCCCACTTTGACAGCATCGGCACCCGCGTCGATCAACGCTTGTGTCGCCTGCGCCGTTGCCACGTTGCCCGCAATCAGGTCCACCTGGGGATAACGTTTTTTGCATTCCCCCACCGTATCGATCACCCCTTTCGAATGACCATGGGCCGTGTCCACGACAAGGACATCGACTCCCGCGGCGACCAGCGCTTCGGCTCTTGATCTCCAATCAGCGCCCGGTCCGATGGCTGCCCCCACGCGCAAACGCCCGAGTTCGTCTTTGACCGCATTGGGATTACGCTCCGCGTGCATCAAGTCCTTGATCGTGATGAGCCCGAGCAGCTTGCCGTCCTCCACCACGAGCAATTTTTCGATACGATGCTTGTGCAGAAGATCCCGCGCTTGCTCCGGGGCTACCCCTGCCGGGACAGTAACGAGGTCGCGCGTCATCAACGCATGAACAGGTTGATCGAGTTCGCGTTCGAAACGGATGTCTCGAGCGGTAAGGATGCCCACAAGCTTACCGTCCTGCACCACGGGCACACCGCTGATATCGTGCTCCCGCATCAACTCGAGCACATCGCGCAGCAGTTGGTCGGGTCGCGCGGTGATCGGATCCATGATCATGCCGCTTTCCGCACGCTTGACTTTCTCGACTTCACGAGCTTGCTGTTCGATCGACAGATTTTTATGAATGACGCCGAGTCCTCCTTCCCGCGCCATCGTGATGGCACATCGGGACTCGGTGACCGAATCCATCGCGGCGCTGACAATGGGCAGATTCAGGGAGATGCGCCGCGTCAATCGTGTACGAACATCCACTTGCGTGGGTAGCACTTCACTGAACGCGGGAACCAGAAGAACATCGTCGAACGTGAGCGCCTCGCGAATGGGATAATCGATCATGATGCACCTGCCCTCGCTCATAACACGGTCCGCGGAGCCCTACCCCAAGTTCTTCGCGTCGCGTGCGTGATCGAAGCACTCGCATGCTTCCGTCCATCGCCTTTTCGCCTCATCCGCGGAAGCGAAGCGATCATCGGGATTGCGCGAAAGCCCGATGCCGAAAAACTCCTCCAACACGACAGGCCATCGAAATCCCGTGGCTTGTTCGAGGGTCGGCGGGGGATTGTCCAGCTTCAAACTCGCCACCATCCGCGCGCTCAACCCTTCGAAGGGCAGCCGACCGGTCAACGCACGAAACGCCACGGAAGCCAACCCATAGACATCCGCACGCTCGTCGACCCGCGCGGCACCCCGAATTTGCTCGGGAGCCATATACGCAAAGGAGCCCACCGTCCCATCGTAAGCGGTAATGGATGGTTCCTGACTGGCGCGCACGTCTTGCAGGACCTTGGACACGCCAAAGTCCAACAAAACCGCATTTTCCCGCTGTTTTCCAGGCTGCAAAAAAATATTTCCCGGCTTCAAATCCCGATGCAGCACGTTCGCTCGATGCGCGTCGGCCACCCCTTGCCAGGCATCGGCCATCAGCGGTCCAAGTTCTGCAAAAGGCAAAAACAGCTCCTTTCGCAGGCGATCCGCCAAGGATTCCCCTTGCAACAATTCGAAAACCAGAAAAAGCGAGCCATCCGACGTCAACCCCTTGTCTAACAGGGCACACACAAAAGGGCTTTGAATTCGTGATACCGCTTCCGCCTCTCTTTCGAAACGTCGCTGAATATCCTTGCGACGCGCCGATCGCTCGAGCAGCACCTTGATGGCCACCGGCCCTTGATCCCCCTGCCCCGCCCATACCTCCCCCATACCGCCACGGCCAATCAACGAGGTCACCCGATAGCGCGCATCCAACCGATCTCCTTCCGAAAGCACCACGTCGACCGAAACGATGGCACAAGACCGCCTTTTGTGGCCAGTTCTCGATGAGAAGCGGATCGGCAGAATCCACCCGATACCATCTTACCCACAGGTGTATTACACTGCGCCCCGATGGCAAAATCGCAACGAGACGTCGAAGCCTACCTCCAGGCCCTCGGTAAGTCGTGGGACAAGCTCGAGGATGGGACCTATATCATTCATACGAGCAACGAAATCCCGATCGCTCTGCGGATTACGACATCGCTGCTCGTGGCAAGGGTCCTCATAGGAGCCATTCCAAACACCAACGCCCAGCACCAAGTGCAATTGTTTCGACGCTTGCTCGAACTCAATGCTTCGGAGTTGATGTATGCTTCCTATGGGCTCGAAGACGGAAACATGGTGTTGTCTGCCGCCTTGGAACTCGAGAACCTCGACATGAACGAACTCGAGGCGGTCCTTGGAGACATCGATCTCGCGCTTGCCCGCCACGTAAGCGAACTCTGGGAACTCTGCAAGGAAGCCTGATCAACGGGCGGTCATCGAACCACGAGGAAATCGAAGCATGGGAATCTTCGCCCGCCTAGCACAACTCATCAAGTCCAACATCAACGATCTGATCAGCCGATCCGAAGATCCGGAAAAGATGCTCAATCAGATCGTCATCGATATGAACAACCAGTTGGCGGAAGCGACCAAACAAGTAGCGGTTGCCATCGCCGACGAAAAACGACTCTCCAAACACGTCGAGCAAGAAGCCGCCAACGCCGCGGAATGGAAACGTCGTGCGGAGATGGCTATCCGCGCTGGAAACGAGGAACTCGCTCGGGAAGCGCTGGCTCGACGCAAAGAGCATGAGCAGCTTCGCGTGGGGTTCGAACAGCAGTGGCAAAAACAAAAGGCCGCGGTCGATCAGCTCAAAAGAGCGCTTCGCATGCTCAATTCGAAGATCGAGGAAGCCAAGCGAAAGAAAAATCTTCTCATCGCGCAAAAGCAGCGCGCTGAAGCGCAAAAAGCCATCCATCAAGCCATGGGCGGCGTGCGGGACAACAGCGCTTTCGAAACCTTCGACCGCATGGCGGATAGAATCAATCGAATGGAGGCCGAAGCCGAAGCTTCCGCCGAATTGGCGGAAGAATATTCGGGCGACGTGCTCAAGTCCAAGTTCGACGAGCTGGAACAGACGGCGGGGGCGGATATGGAACTGCTCGAACTCAAACGAGAAATGGGATTGATACCGCCGGAACCACAGCCCGCCCAAGTGCGCGTGCAACCCGTGGTAGAAGCCCCACCAGCCACGGCAAGCCTCACGAGCGAACAGCAAGAACAAGATGAATTGGCCGCCGCCCTCGCCGAACTCGAAGCCGAGGAGCTACAAGCCCAACGCAAAATGCAACGCTGACGTTCCTTCAACCAAGTACCATAACCTTCCTTCGAGCATACTCGTTCAAAGGTTCCCCATGTCGCTACCGCGATGGCTTTGCCCAACCCTGCTATCCCTGGCCGTCATGATCTCCGCGTCGGCCCGTGCGGATGTCCCCCTATTTCTCGCCAAACCAGGCGAAATCAAAGTCGATGGCGTCCTGCGGGATTGGGGCGGCACGCCGTTTTTCCGCCTCGATTCACGAGTCCAAGGCTCCTCCCCCAGCAACGTACGCGCCGCACTGGCCTACGACGCCACCTTCCTGTACGTCGCGGCCCAGGTCGTCGACCCTTCTTTCGTGCGCACCAATCGCTTCCTCGACACCGAAGACCATGCCGAATTGTTGCTCTCCTTTCCCAACGCACAAGGCCAATACAACCGCGTTTTCGAAGTGAAACTGTTCGCGGGCAAGCCAGGAGAAACAGAAGGACAAGTCAAAGCCGTCGGCCTCGGCCCCGTTCGCGGAGCCGAAATCGTCGAAGCCCCCTCCCAAGGGGGCTATACCTTCGAAGCCAAAATTCCATGGTCCGTCTTTCCCCCCGCCGCCCAGACTCGCGTCAAACTCCGAGGCGCCTTGCGCTACCTCGATGGCGACGGACGCGGCACCTCGGCCATCATCGCTTCCGCTCCCTCGAATCGTGCAGCCGATCTGCCGCTGCTGCTCAGCGCTCCCGAACAAGCTCTCGTCCGCGGCCTCATCAACGATAGGAAATTCGGCTCCCCCACCGCCGATATCATCGCCAACGTCGCCGGTGACTCCATGACGGAACGCGTACTTCTGTTCCACAATACCTTGGTCGTCTACGGCCCCACGTTCCGAAAAGGAACCGAGTATTTCTGGTCCGACATCACCGACCCCAACGCCGGACAACTACCCCTATTCGACGTTCGCGACCTGACTGGCGACGGCAAATCCGAAATCATCGTCGTCAAACGTGTTTCTCGCGGCACCGGTTGGCGACAAATGCTCCAGGTCCTGTCGTTTCGCGGCGACTCGCTCCAACCCATCTTCGAACATGAAACCGGCCTGGGTTCCTCCCAAGGCACCATCGAAAACAAAGTCTCCCTCGTACCCTCCGGTCAGGGACATTCCATCGTCATCTCCCTCGGCTCCGATAGCGGTTACGATGCCTCCACGTATCACGAGCCGCAAGAAACCGAACGAGAACCGCTGCTCTTGCCCTGGGGTACCGTACAATCCCGAACGTACGCCTGGGATGGAAAGCAATTCGTCAAACGCTCGGAGCAAACCAAAGCCGCGGATTCAGCTCCCGCGCGCCCCGCGGCTCCGCCCCCCCCACGTCCTCCCTCCGCCGACGAATTGCTCGATCAGGTCTACCGGCTTTACAAAAAAGATCATAATATTCCAGAGGTTGCAAAACCTACCTTCGATTTCGTCACCAATGTGGCGGCTTCCCAAGAAGTCGAACGCATCATCTGCCACGGCCGCGATCTGGTGGTTTTTGGCAAAGGATTTCGCGAAGGACGAGGCTACGTATCGCTGAGCATGCCGCAATTCGTCTCAGACAAGGATATTCACGATGTTTCCGCCTTCGACGTGACCGGCGACGGGCTCGCGGATATCATCGTTCGTGGTTCCCAAAGAACCAAAGCCCCCGAGGAGTTGGGACAGGGCGAATTGGTTCGAGAAGTTCTGTTCGTCTACCGCGTGGATGAATCGTCCATCTCCCGAGTATTTGCCGCCGAGACTGCCGTCACGCTCGGTTCTCGACGCATCTACAGTTTGCTGGCGTTCGTTCCTTCGGCGAATGGGTTGGATATCGAGATTCGGCCGGGACGAGCCATCGGATGGACGCGTGCGACATGGCCATATCGCCAAGACACCGAGGCTGTCAGCGGGCTCGAGCCGATTGTTTTGCCATGGACAGAACAACCATTTCGTTTTCGTTTTGCCGGGCAGACGTTCAGCCGATAATCCGCATGAGATTTAATCGCAGGCATCATTCTTCCTCGCCAGGAGCGAAAAGACGTGCCATGTCAATGGATGCGCCATGGCTCGATTATCCGCGCTGCGTTCGTCTGACCCCAGGGAAGACGCCCTTGATTCGATCGAGGTGCCGGCGGCGGTCGTTTGTGCGCGCTGCGGAAAACCCGACTGCCCCGGCTGCGACTCGTTGGACGAAACCACGCTGCCGTCGGGAGTCATTTCGATCGTGCCGTGGGAACGCCCTGGCACATCTGCCTGGTCGAGATTGTGGTTGACCGCAAGGGCGGCAACCCGAAGCGCCGCTTCGTTTTTCCAAAGTCTACCGCCGGGTTCCCACACTTCGGCTTTCTCGTTTTCCCTGATCGCCGAGTTCTATGCCGTCGTATCATGGGCCGTTTTCATCAGCCTGCTCGTTGCATTGCCTTTGCACGATATCGCATGGCTCATGCTGAAAAACCCGGCGGGACGCGCCATGCTCGCGCGTCTGTGGGTCGTGGGCACCGTGGGATTCACGGTCGTTCTCGTGGTCGGTCATGCCATCTACGGTGTAGCCCTCGACAAAGGAGCGCGTCGGACGGGCGCCCGCTCGCGCTTTTCCCAAGCGCTGCGCTTTGGATTGTATGCGTCAGGCTGGGATTTGTTGACGTCACCCCTAGGACTGCTCGTATCGCTCATCGCGGAAGGTCCACGGGCCACTATCCACTTGCTTACGGCATCGATGGGACTTCCCAGACGCGCTGCTACCGCGTTCCTTCGCGGTATTTATCATCTGGAGGGGCCTCCGCTGGCGCAAGCACGTAACTACGGAACTACAGTCGCCATCATCCTGAGCATCACCGGCGCCATCGTCGTTCTGGTATCGCTCGTCTTTGCCGCCTTGGGATTTTAGTCCATTACGCCCAATCCTTGCTCCCAGTCCCGGACCTAACGGTCACGGCACTCGCTCACGGCCACGCTCACGGCCACGGTCACGGTCACGGTCACGGCGCGCGGCAAACGCAAAACGGTCCACAAGGACCAAAAAGACGCTCAACACATCGAAAAATACCAACGCTCCCATGGCATCCTGGCTGAGCAACCATGACGCGCCTCGCCCAGAATGAATCCTTCGCCGAGCTTCTGGAAAAGGTTTTGCAGCCCGCGAATAGCACCAAACGCGCCCAAACAACTGTATTTATTGATTTTTTAGCACCGATCACCATGGGGACAACGGCCAGATCAAAGTTCAGGGGATTGCCTGCGCGTATCCCTTTCCCAATCAGGAAAATAGGAGGGGGCTGTCAGCCCTGTGGCATGCCCCATCCACGACGCCCAACGGCGATCACGGTGGAAACATCCGCAAAGAAATATCGGTTCGTCGTGATCGGGCGTGACGCCGGCGTGCTCGTTTCCGCTCAGCTTCCGAGACAGCCAAGCAGCAACTCCACCTTGGCTCCTTCATCGGCTTGTACTTTGGCGCACGAGGCGGGACACAGGCGGACTTTGGTGGGATTGGCCGGATTGTCGTAATAAAATCCATCCCCCACGCATTGAGCCTCGTTGTCGACCAGAGGAAATACCTCTACCGCTCCACCATTGCTGGGCGTGTATTGCACGGTCACACGGGACCAATCGATCACCCCCGCATCGGAGGTGGCGGGCGGTGTGAGCAGTTCACACGCTACGGCTTTCACGATGCTCGTGGCGATATTGTTGAAAACCGCCGAGTAATTCGTGTCGCAAACAGGATGACGCAACCCACCCGTCAAGATGGAAATCTCCTGATATTGCGGGCCCGTGTTCACAGCCGTAGAGCATTTGGAATTCGTTGTGGGCTCGGTGGGAGCCAGGGGCGCATGCACACCAATGATTGAATGAAACACGTAGTTTCGCTCCGCGCTCGTCCCGAAGTAACCAGCCCCATTGCCGGTCAACAAAAAATTATCGAAATTCGTGGCGGACACAGAGGATTGATCGTCGGTGACTTCAATGAAGGCTTTGAAGGCGGACGGTCGCAAGTTGGCCTTGATGGGCGTCCAGTAGGTGTCATTCATGAATAGCGAAAAGGAATTCGTGCTCGCAATCGTCCGGTTGACCTGAAAGAAATGCGGAGGATTGTCTTCACCGCAGGCAGCCGCACCAAGAGGCGGGTCCACACATAGCCGATAGGTCGCGGAAATGCCGCTGGTTCCATTGGCGAATAAGATGACTCGATAATCCAATCCCGCGTTTTGAATGATATTGGCGAAGTTGCCGTTGACGTTGGCTTTTACCTGGCTGATTTCATTACCCATCGAGCCGGATTGATCGATGATCCAAATGATATCCACGGGCGGTTTGACCGCTTCGGCCGTCACCGCGGCACAAGCATCGGGCTCCGTGACATCCGGGGGTTGATAGTCGAAAGAAACGTCTTTGGCGCCACCATCGGTGGAACCTGCTGAAGCTCCGCTTCCTGCGCTTGCTGCGCTTCCCGCGTTTCCCGCCGCATTGCCGCTGCCCCCGGTACTTCCCGCGCTTCCAGCGGTCGGTCCACTGCCACCGCTTTGGCTACCTCCCGAACCACCGGCGGCCGACGATCCCCCAGCACCAGCGTGGGGCGTGCTTTCATCCGCTTCTTCTTCGCTGCTGCAAGAAGAGGCAACCCCAACCAAAGCCGCCAGGACCAACACTGGCGTAAAAATTCTACCGCGAAGCCATAATCGACGCATCTTGCCATGATGACACGTTATCGCGGTTTAGAAAGGGCTTTTATGAGGAGTGCGGTGGGTCCTCGCACCATGGTCCTCATGCCACCAACCACGATGACACCACGAAGAATCGAGCGGCGCGGGAAAGAAAATTTCCTTTTAATTACAAATAGTTACTAGCTGTTCAAACAGGTCGCATCCTGCGTTCGGGCCACCACCCCCACGCCGTCGACCCTCGATGACTCGCCTCCAACGCAAGCCCGCCCACGCCATCACGCCCAGGGATCCAAAGCCGTCGGCTTTCGAATCTGCGCCAGAAGCATTTGCTCCGTCAAAAACCACTGCCCCGTGGACGGTTTGCGCCGGAGTTTGACGGGCCGGGGGCTATCGGCGCCACCCGAGCGCAGGTAAAGCTGGGCATGGCCCTCGGTCGCAAAACTCGTGGGTACCGTGGAAACGGTCACGGTGTGGGGGCTTTGGGGCTGGTAGCCGTTTTCGGGTTTCGCCCCCTCGAAGTAAGACAGAGGGACATATTCGTTGCCACGCAGACGGTCCGCGATGAATTGCAGGTCGAACTTGGAAAGAGGTTGAGGACCTTTCAAAAAGTTGATCATCTGAATCGCCTCTTCCCGATTCGTGGGCCAGAGGCAAAGGGCGGGGATGACCAGAGCGGCAGCGTAATACGGCTCTTTCAAGGAAGCCTCCGGCAACGCCTGAAGCATCGAAAGGGAGATGGGCAAGCTTGGAAAAACGACTTGCCACGTTTGATTGGCTGAAACCACCATCACGCACCTGCTCGAAAGAACGAAGACCTTGCTCTCGGCCGCCATGCACAAGGCCCTAGAGCGCTTGCGACAACTGGCTCCGCGCTTTCGGTTCTTAGTACAAGACAGGACAAATGGGTATCCATTGCGCCCAAGTTCGAGCCTTGTTCATGCCTCCCCAAACCGTGATTCAACCATTTCCCATCACCGCCCCCCACGTCACCCAAGCGAACGGCCCCTACCTATCTCGAACGTCTGCCCTTGCGCGGGAATACACAAAAATTCGCGTGCGAACCCACGGCGTTCCCACTCTTTTTCCAGCCGCAAAGGCGGTTCATCCAGAGGTTCATCACTGAGCTTGAAAGTCCCCCAATGCATCGCCACGAAATACCTTGCCCCCAGTTCTTCGAACGCGCGAACTGCTTGCTCGGGACTGACGTGCTGCTTTTGCATGAACCAGGGCGGGTCGTAAGCTCCAATGGGCAATAAGGCGGCATCGATGTCGGAAAATCGTTTTCCAATCCCCGAAAACCCATCGAACCAAGCGCTATCCCCCGCGTGATAGATCGTCGCAGACGAACCTCGCACGACGAACCCTCCCCATAGCCCACGGTTGGCATCCCAAAGCCCACGACGACTCCAATGCTGCGCCGGCACGAAAGTGATTCGCACCGGCCCAAGGTCGGTCGCCTCCCACCAATCCAATTCCGTCGTTTCGACTGCAGTACCGAATAGCGCGCGATGTCCCGGACCGGTGATGATCGGCGAACCGACCGCGCGAAGCGATGGCAAGTCGAGGTGATCGCGATGGTTGTGCGTCACGAGCTGTGCGGCAATCCCGGGAAGTTCATGCGCGGCCAGAGGCGCTGGCACGTTGCGCGCAATCCCAGGTCCAATCGATCGCGAAAATACCGGATCGATGAGCAGCGATAGACCATCGAGCTGCACCAACCAGCTCGCATGACCAAGCCAGGTCAGCCTCGCTCCCACGCTGGGCGGTGTGGTAATTCTTTCGAGATCCACCGCCATCACAGGAACCGAAGCGCGAGAAGCGGAACGTCGTCGCCTGCCCAGGATGCGATCGAGCACCGCCCACTTGAAAACGGAAGAAAAGGTCTGGGGCACGCTCCCATCGAGATTGGCAAATCGTCCGGAAACAAGGCGCATCGAGGATTCCGTCGAGGCAAAGAAAATGGCTATGGCGACCGCGCCGGCGACGCTGGGCGCAAGGCGATGAAGCGATCATAACCCACGAGTCCAAGGATCGTGGCGATGCCCAGTCCCACGAAGATCAGCCATAGGGTGCGAGGTTGATGGCATCCATCCACGAAGTGTTCATAAAGCTTCGCGCCGAAATAACCACCCACGCTCGATCCGATGACGCCGTACAAGAAGGAGTAGCCCATATAGGTCGCTTTTTTGTCTTCGGGGGCGATGAGCCCCACGTAGGAGATGAACTTGGGATGCGCGGTCATCTCGCCAATCGAAAACACGATGATGCCGGCCATGAAGATCCACGGGCTGGTGGAAATCGCCAGCAGAATGAAGCCCGCCGTGCCGATGGCAATACCGCCGATCATCGTGGGGAGAGCCCGCCAGTTTTTGACGATGCTCGAGATGATGAGTTGCAAGACAATGATGGTACCCGCGTTGATGACCGTCACATGCTCGGAATCGAACTTGAATTTCCCATCGAAACCGAGAGCCTGAAGAACGCCATTGATGGTGGCGTCGAACGGGGACATATCGACATGGGCCTTGAGATACCAAAGGACGGTATCGAACATCTGGAAGTAAAGGACCCAGAAGCCCGAATAGATCGCGATCATGGTCACGAAGCGCCAGTCTTTCAGGACCAGGACAGCGCCGCCGAGCACTTGCGCGAGCGTTTTGGTACTTTCGGGTTTGGGCGGTTCCCGATAAAGAAAAACCGTGGGAATCAGCATGATACCCGTGCCCAGAGCCGAGGCGGTGAAGATGGCGGACCACGGATAGGCATGGGTGCGCAGGTAGTTGACGAGCACGAGGGGAAAAAGAAAGGCGCCGAGGTTGATGGTCCAATAAAAAATGCCGAAACCAAGGCCGGAATTGCTCTCCGTCGTGGACCGGGCGATCGTGCCGGAAATGATGGGTTTGAAAATCCCCGCGCCCGTGGCCATGACGATCAACGAAAGGAAGACCGCCACGTAACTCGTCATCTGACCGGCCAGGAAGTATCCCGTGGACAACAAGCAGAAAGCCACGAGCAAGCTGCGACGATAACCGAAGCGATCGGCGACGGCGCCGGCCACGATCGGCAGAAAGTACAACAAGGGACGGATGGTGCTGTTGATCGCGCCCGCGGCACCTTTGGAAAACCCGAGACCACCGTCGGCCACCTGGTCCACCATATACACGCTGAGCACGGACATCAGGCCGTAGTAGGAGCCTCGTTCGAAAAACTCCATCAACACCACGACCCAAAACACACGGGGAAAGGAGCGGAATCCCGACTCCTTCGAGGAACTCGTTGCCTTGTCGTTCATCTGGATTCTTCAGGCGGATCGTCGAACATCTGCGGCGGGCAGGGTTGCGCAAGTTCTTGCAATGCCTCGATTTCGTCGCGCAAAAAATGGACTTGCGCATCGAGGCTACGGGCCTGGGGACAAGCTTCCCCCCCTTGCTCCACCGTCGATAAATACCGCTGCTCTACCTGTTTTTTGGTTTCGATCGCACGAACCACCGCTACGCTCACGCCCGCTTCACATACATCCGTCTGGGCACCGACCGCATGTTCGGCCTCATCCACCGCGCGCTGGGCCTCTTGCAGACGCGCTTGTTGCGCGGGCCCAGGAGGATCGAAATTCGACGCCACCACCCAAAGACGCGCGAGGGTTCTTCTTCCAAACACGTTTTTCTCTTCGCCCAAGGCGAGAAAAAGCGGGTCCGTGAACTTGCTGTACACCACCGTCGGCGGTTGCTCCTCGGTGGCGGTGGGAGTCGAAGGCGTGGCTGGCGATGTCGTCGACGCGGAAGGACCACAGGCCACGGCCAACGATGCACTCACGATCCACGAAAAGTACGAGACACGTTTCATGCGTGGCGACATCATTCTGCCTGAGTTTTGAAGTCTTTTCCGATCCATCCCTTGGCCAATACGAGAAATACGGTGGAGCTGACGGCGATGATTCCGTAGATGAGCCACATCGTCTCGCTTTGCACCGGACCACTATCGGGAACGTACTTGGACAAGAAATACCCTGAGTACAGGGGCACGATCATTTTGGTGAGGAACCATGGAAATTGAGCCACGCCCATATACGCAGCGGTGCGGCCCTCCGGCGCAATCTCCGCGGCGTATTGCAAAAATCGAGGCTGCCACATCGCCTCACCGATCGTCATGATCACCAGATAGCCGAGCAACGTCCAGAAAGTGGGACCGAGCACGAGCAAAAACGTGGGACCCGCCATCACGAACGTTCCCACGATCATCATGTTGTATACCTTTCGCCGTTGGGTCAGCGCGGTGACGATGGGTACGAGAATGAAGATGAGCAGCGGATTGAAGTTGACCGCCACTTCGAAATTTTCCCCGAGCCACAAGCGCGCTGTTTCCGACCAATTTCCCTTGGCCGAGGATTCTTTGGCAGCCGCTTGAAAGTCCAGAGTTCGAATGGTGCGCTTGGCTTCTTCCGCTTGTTCCGCTGCTTTTTTGTCTCCTTCCACAAGCTTGACGGCAGCCATCGAACGAATTTGCTTTTTGGCTTCACAGGCCTGCTTGGAGCCTTCAAATCGCAAGACAACATCTTTGAGCGCTTCTACGGTGCGCGCGCCTTCAAGCGCAGGCAAAGCCTCGGACGACGAAGCAAGCGAGTCACAAGCTTCGACTCCCACGGGCGGAGCAAACGCTCGCTCGACGTACAACGGCAAGGTGAGCCAGTTGTGGGCGAAGAGGGTTTGCACAGGAATGAGCGCGAAGATGAAGAAGGTGAACTTCGGGTCTGCCAAGGGATGATGACGGAGCCAATGCCAGGCCATGGCGAAGAAGCCACGGGCCCGGGCTTCAGCTAAAGCAGCGTTTTCTTTCTCTTTTTTCTCCGCCTCTTGCTCCTTTTTTTCGTCGGACTTCTGCGCTTCTTTCTCGGCTTTCGCCTCCGCGGTCGTTCGGTCCACTACCTTTTTGGTAAGCAACACGATGGTAAGCAGCAGCGCCACGACGGAAGCGGCGGTGAATACCCAGAAGGCGCCACTGATGCCAAATGCTTTTCGGATAGGCGAAAAGAAGGTGGGCACCCAACCGCCGAGGTTCATGAGGGCATAGAGCATGGCAAAGCCCATGGCGGCAGTTTTGGGCGTGGTGAATTGGCGCACGCCGGCATAAGCCGCGGGCTGATACATGCCATAGCCCAGCACGATGAGCAGGATGCCCACCATGGCGATGATGTGTACGGGGGAGCCCAATCCGGTGCTTCCCATGCCCACGGACGGCGCCCCGGAAAGGGCGATACGTCCACCAATCATGAGGAAAAACGCGGCGATGAGAGCGATGCGAACCCCCCATCGATCCGCAAGCCCGCCGAACAAAAACATCGAAAACGTAATGCCACTGGTGAGCACCCCCACCATGATGCCCGCCATCGAGTCGCTCAATCCCACGTACTCGTTGAAGTACATGGCCAGGTACATGAGCATCCCGAAGTACACCATCCCCTCGAGAAAATAGGCCGCATTGATGCCCCACAGCGCGCGAGGCGCGTGTACGAGATCGATGAAAGGCTGTACGATCTCTTGAAAAGGATTGGGTTTGGTCTCTTCGCTGTCCTGATCCGGTTTGTTGTCCTGCTCGTCGGTGCTCAAGGCAGCCTCCTATGCGGGATATGGGTGGGTCCCACGGCTTGAAAATCCGCTTCCCACGGTCCGTGCAAGCCACCGCGGCCGAAGCGGCGCGCATCATGCCAGAAGAGCTGTCGTAACCCAACGCCAGACAAGGGGGAACGACCATCGAAAATAAAGTCTCCACGAGCCTCTATCGGTGACCCGGGCCCCCCAAAGCCGTCGAACAACGCTTTCTTTTCCTTGGTCTTTGAGCAATTCTCACGCCAAGGCCGTTGACCTGCGCTGCCCATCGCCGCCATGGTCCGGCTGTTCATCCTCGAAGTCCAAGGAGCGCTCGACATGGCCGATTCCTTCCGAGAACAAATCGCCGCCGGTATCCCCAACACATTGCCCGAATTCCCCCCCGAACAGCCCGGCATCAGCCATGCCCCGCCACGTCGCCAATCCCTTGGCCCCCGAGAACGTGAACTCGCGCTGCGCAATGCCCTGCGCTACTTCCCAGCTCATCTGCACGCAGCCTTAGCCCCCGAATTTGCAAAGGAATTAGCCACCGAGGGACGCATCTACATGCGACGTTTTCGCCCGCATTATCCGATGCATGCGCGCCCCATCGGCGAGTATCCCGCCCGATGCACCGAAGCCGCCGCCATCATGCTCATGATCACCAACAACCTCGACCCCGCCGTCGCGCAACACCCCTACGAACTCATCACCTACGGCGGCAATGGCGCGGTTTTCCAAAACTGGGCGCAATACCTGCTCACCATGCAATACCTCTCCCAACTCGAACGGGACCAAACCCTCGTGCTGTACTCCGGCCACCCCCTCGGCCTGTTCCCCGCACCCGAAAGCGGACCCAGGGTCGTCGTCACCAACGGCATGGTCATCCCCAACTACTCCTCCCAACAAGACTACGAAAGACTCAACGCCCTGGGCGTCACCTCCTACGGTCAAATGACCGCCGGCTCGTTCATGTATATCGGCCCCCAAGGCATCGTACACGGCACCACCATCACCTTGCTCAACGCCGCCCGACGCTACCTCGGCGCCAAAAGCCACGACGACGTCCGCGGACGCGTCTTCGTCACCAGCGGCCTCGGAGGCATGAGCGGAGCACAAGCCAAAGCCGGCGTCATCGCCGGCGCCATCGCCGTCGTGGCCGAAGTCAACCCCAAAGCTGTGCATAAACGCCACGCACAAGGCTGGGTTCAAGAAATCGAAAACGATCTCGACCGATTGCTCCTTCGCATCGACCAGGCGCGAAAAGCCAAACAACCCCTGTCCATCGCTTACACCGGTAATATCGTCGATCTATGGGAAAAAATCGCCAAAACCGGTTTCGAAGTCGAACTCGGCTCGGACCAAACATCGCTGCATAACCCCTTCGCCGGCGGCTATTACCCCGTCGGACTCTCCTTCGAAGAGTCCAACGAACGCATGACCAAAGACCCGGAAGGCTTCCAACACCTCGTGCGCGAATCCTTGCGACGTCAAGTCAACGCCATCAACACGCTTGCCGACCGAGGAATGTATTTCTGGGATTATGGCAACGCCTTTCTGTTGGAAGCTCGACGCGCCGGTGCTGCCGTCGACAACGACGATGGCGGATTCCGCTACCCTTCGTATGTGGAAGATATCATGGGACCCATGTGCTTCGATTATGGGTTTGGCCCATTTCGATGGGTATGCACGAGCGGCAGCCCAGCCGACCTCGCCGCCTCCGACACCATCGCCGCCCAAGTCATGGAATCCATGGCCGCCGACGCACCCCAGGAAACGAAACAACAAATGCTCGATAACGTGCGATGGATTCGCGAAGCAGGCCAGCACGCCATGGTCGTCGGATCCCAAGCCCGCATCCTGTACGCCAACGAAGAAGGCCGTATCCGAATTGCCAAGGCGTTCAACGACGCCATCCGAAACGGCAGTCTCACGGCTCCGGTCGTCCTCGGACGCGATCATCACGACGTATCCGGCACCGATTCACCTTTCCGCGAGACGGCAAATATCTACGACGGAAGCGCATTTTGCGCGGATATGGCCGTCCACAACGTGATCGGCGATGGCTTCCGCGGCGCCTCTTGGGTGAGCTTGCATAACGGCGGAGGCGTCGGCTGGGGAGAAGTGATCAATGGCGGCTTCGGCCTCGTGCTCGATGGCAGCGAACAGGCCGAACAACGATTGACCTCGATGCTGTTCTGGGACGTGAACAACGGCATCGCACGTCGCGCCTGGGCCGGAAATGATGGCGCAAAATTCCAAGCCTCCGCTACCATGAAACGCGAATCTCGTCTTCGCATCACCCTGCCCGAAAGCGCCGCATCCCACGTCATCAACGAGGCGTTGACACAGGCGTTTAAAGAATAAATTCAAATAGTTATCTTCGCCATACGATGACACGCCGGTCATTGGGCGAAGGGGCCAGGTAACCGTAGATCGAACGCAATCGAACGGATTTCCCCGGCTCCACAGGGAATATCGGCAAGTCGCCATCGAGCTTCCAGGGACCGGCTTTGGTGAGCGGATGGATCCAGGGAGGCCTCGTCGTCAAGGCCACGGCCAACGCTTCAGTTTTTTCCGGACGTCCATACACATCGCCGCCGGTGGCAGAATCCTTGACGCCTTCGATCGTGGTTGGTTCGAATCCAAGCAAGGTCATCCGTCGAGAAAACGCGAGCATGGTAGCCATGGCCTCGAGAGCCCGATCGTCTTTGACGGGAGCGAGCAGGGAAAGCCAGAAGGGCAAGCGCCCTTCGGCCGCGCCTTGGGTTTTCTCCGAACCTTCGCGACGCCACCGTTGAGGCTGGGCCTGCACGCATACATAGGTTTGCAAGGAAGGCCCTGACGTGGGAGACGGGTTACAGGCCAAAGGCACACGAGGAGCGACGTCAGGAAGAAACGAGCTGGTGTCATACAAGCTGAAAGCCACCACGCGGCTATTCGGATTTCCTGGCAATCCCTTGCTTTCTCCACGAACCAACGCGTCTTCCGTCACACCGCTCGCCATGAGCGCGGCAACCGCATCCGGCAATAGGTCCTCAGGTTCGAGGAGTGTCGATACACGCTTGGCCCCATGGCGAAGCGCGGCTTCTTTCAACCCAACCACCCCACCGATTCGCGCCGCATCGGCCTCGAGCACGAGCATCCGCGGAGGCCCGAGCGTTTTGCGCCAGACGGAATAGGCGCGGGTTTTGTTGTAGGTACACCAGCCGATGGCATCCTGGGAGTCTTCGAGAACGCGACGCCCCTCGGCATTTCGCAAGGTCACCGCCGCCTTCTCCCCAAAAGGCAATAGCAGATAGCAATAGGGAGCGCGCGCGGATATGACGCCGAAGCGTTTATCGGTTTCGAAAAGTCCCCGCGGACGCAACAACTCGCGTTGCAACGGTTCGAGGGCCTGGCTGAAACGGTCATCCAACGCGGAAAGATTCGCGTTGCCTGCACTCTGCGCCCACAGGGAGAAAGCCGCATCCGCGCAACCATAAGCGCGCGGATCGTCGACAACCCGAAACGCCGGAGTCGCGTGACTCATCAACACCTCGATCCCTCCCACGTTGCCCATCTTGGTGTTGAGCCAACGCAAAGCCACGCGTTTGTTTCCTGGATCGACCACGCTCGCGGTCACTTGCTCCTTGTCACAAGAACACCAAACAAGCCCCCCCTGATGGCTAACCGGCTCGAGGCCCGGACGAGCCACCTGAATCGGAAGCTTTTGATTTTCGTTTTCCGCCACCCCCAACACCGCCGAACACGTGTTGCGAGGCACCTCGAAAACCACACCCACGGGAGGCACATCGAGCCACTCGGCCTGCTGCTCAAAACCCATGGACGACAGGGGCAACGCCTGTTGCGTCAGCTCCGCTTGGAGGGCTTTGCTCCGAGCGGCCTCTTGCAAGACCGCGCGAGCCAACGGAATGGCCGCCGCTGCCCCTACCACCACCATACCCGCCACAATGGCGATTCTTTTTTTCCGCACGCGACGCCGTTTTGCGGCAATTTCGCGGATTTTTCGTGCAACCTCTTCTCGGCGCAGTTCCTCTTCCCGACGCGCTTTCAGCTCTTGAACCACCAACTCCGCCTGGCTCGGGTCCCGCTGATGGAGAATGGCCGTCGCTCGCTCGATCTCAACGAGTTCATCGTCAAAGCCGCCAAAATCTTCCGTATCCGCCAAGAATCCCAGAGTCCTTCCCTACCCGACGCGGGAGCGCCGTCGTGAGAAAACAACGGAAAGAACCTTTGGGTCAAGCCCCTTGCGCGTTTTTGGAGTCACTCAGGCCGGATCGACCACCACCGCCGTGACATTGTCCATGCTTCCCGCTGCCAAAGCCAGTTGCACAAGACGACAGGCCGCTTCCTGGGGCTCCTTGTATATCCGAAGAATCGATGCCATCGCCTCCGCGTCGAGCGCCCCACTCAACCCATCCGTACAAAGCAAGTACCGATCCCCTGCTTCCGTCCGCTCCGTGCGAATATCCGGTTTCGCATTCGAATAAGCTGAAATCGAACGGGTGACCATCGCCGTATAAGGTCCCGTCAGCCTTTTGACCAATTCATGTCCTCCCGCCGCCTCCAATTCAGCACAAAGCGAATGATCCCTCGTCATCTGCTCGAGATGCCCCCGACGAAGCCGGTAAATCCGACTGTCCCCCACATGAGCCAATACCGCGCGTCCATCCCGCAACAACAATGCCGCCAACGTGGTCCCCATCGGCGCCAAATCCCCCACCGCCTTGCGCTCCACCTCCCGTTTGCACATCCGTATCGCCAAATCCATACGCTGCTCCGCAAGGGACACCCCTTGACTCTCCGCATCCATCCCCACATCCGAATCGCCCACCTGGTCGAAAAATCGCTCCAAGGTGTCCACCACCAACCGACTCGCCACATGGCCCCCGGCGTGCCCCCCCATCCCATCCGCCACCACATACACTCCAAGGTCAGAACGTGTGGAAAAAGAATCCTCGTTGCGAGGTCGGCGACCAGTCTTGCTCAAGCCAAATGCTTCCGGCATAGCCTGTCGCGTAGCGATCATCATGCCAAGATGGAAAATTCCTCAATATTCAGCCAATTCTTCGCGTTTTCCTCCCAGGCCCCCCAATGGTTCTCCACTTTTATCAACAACTTACACGGTTACGTTTGCAGATCTGCAAGCCTCCAAAATCCAAACCGCTGCTTCGATGCAACCGAAAGATCACCGCCGTTCCGGATTTCTTGTCAGCGCCCCCCTTTGGGCCAAAACGATATTTATACTATAATATCCTATAGTTACACTATTAAGGGTGAGTCATGGATCCGCAAGCGCCAATACTATCGTCGCCCCTTTGCCCACAACGCCTACCCAAGCGGAACGCCATAACGACGAGCCCATTGCTTCACACTATCCCGCGTCGCATGCACCACCATCGGCATCGGACAGGTTCGCATCGCCCGAAGAATCAACCGCGCGGTCGCACCATCGAGGCTCAATGCCCCATCGGCCTCAATGATCACCGAAAGCCCCCCAGCAACCGCATCGGCAAGAGCAGCCTTCAACGACGCTACCCCCTGCGGATTGGCCTGCTCGTCGTAAACGCCTTTCAAGACGATCGTATGGGTGTTTTTTGGGGGTTTCGCTCGCGATACCGGAGCAGACAAAGGCGGGGCCAGAGGCTTTTCGCCCAAGCTCATGAGTTCCGACGGTGTCGCTTCTGACGCCATCGCTTCTGACGCCATCGCTTCTGACGCCATCGCTTCTGACGCCATCGCTATGCCTTTCGCGAGTCGGTACAAGTTCACGGCGCTGCCTCGGTCAGGCACGAGAAGATTTTCGAACCCTCGCAGGCTCTCGCCATGCCCAACCGCAAGCACGCCATCTTTCGCAAGAACGGAAGCCAAAGCGCCAACGGCCTTATGCTGGGCATCCTGTTGCAGGTACATAAGGACGTTTCGGCATGTGATCACGTGAAAAGGGCCCGTTGGGGGACGATGGGCAAGGTTATGCACGTCAAAACGAACGAGCCGTCGAACGGAGTCTTTGACACGAAACCAACCCGCTTCCTCTTTTTCGAAGAACTGTTCACGCCACGCAACTGGCATATCCATCGTCGCACTACCTGGATAAATCGCCTTTTTTGCCACATCGATGGCTTCGGCGGCCAGATCCGTTCCAAGGACCTGCACGACCGTCGGCACGCCAAGCCGCTGCACCACGTCCACCGCAATCATCGCCAGCGAATAGGGCTCCGGGCCCGTGGCGCATCCCGCGCTCCAGATCCGAAAGACCGACGGTCGGGCCGCTAGTATTGCGGGAAATACGCGATCCGACAATTCTTCGAGTTGCGCACGATAACGGTAAAAAAACGTTTCATGCACGAGCAAGGCGGAAATGAGACGCTCCACGATCCATCGTCGATGAGGCCCCTGGGCCGCATCGAGGACCTGGTCGGGGCCCGCCAATCCAAGCGCTTTGGCAAGAGCAGTGAGAACGTCCGCGAGGGTGGAAGTCCGGCAGCGGGATAGGTCGAGGCCCACATCCTGCCCCACCAGCCGCGCCACGCGTTCTAGCCACCGCTGCACGACGACGGCCTCGAATCATCGCAGCACGGAGCCAACAGGGTCAAGGACATGAAGGGGTCAACCAGCCGCGAGAATGGCCGCTTCCAGCGTTCCGTTCGGGAGCAAACCGAGCAATACGACAAGCACCGCGGAGATGAGCAGGGCGGCTGCCACGTAACCGGAGCGCATGGGCACCGCGATGGGCGCGCCGGGTTCCGGCTCTTTCATGTACATGACGACCAATACCCGCAGGTAATAATAGGCCGCGATGACACTGTTGAGCAGACCCAAGACGGCCAGCATGGTGAAGCCATTGTCGATGGCGACTCGAAATAGGTAGAATTTGCCGAAAAATCCGGCCAGGGGAGGAACGCCCGCCAGCGAGAGCAAGAACAGCGAAAAGGCAAAAGCGATGGCGGGATGACGACGCCCCAATCCCGCCAGGTCTTCGTAACTCACCGCTTCCGCTCCTCGGCTTCCACATAAAATGAGCGTTCCAAACGCGCCCGCGGTCGATACGGTATACGCCAGCAGATAATAAATCATGCTCGCTTCGGCTTGTTGCGTCGCTTTGGTGGCCGCTACCACCGCAATCAACAAGGTGCCCGCATGAGCAATCGACGAATACGCAAGCATTCGTTTGACCGATTCCTGACGCACCGCAATCACGTTGGCCACGGTCATGGTCGCTACCGCAAGGCCAGCGACCACCGGTGGCCATCCGGTTCCCCAGGAAGCCGTTTTGGCGTCGGCAAAGGCAATCAGCAGCACACGAAGCATGAGGGCGAAGGCAGCGGCCTTGACAACGACGGCCATATAGGTAGTGGCCGGAGTCGGCGCGCCTTCGTAAGCGTCGGGCGTCCACATGTGAAAGGGAACCGCGCTCACTTTGAACGCAAGCCCCACCAAGATGAGCACGAGACCGACCATGACGAGGGGCACGGCGTTGTCATAGGCGATGAGGAGCATGTCCGATGGCACTTCGCTGTCGCTTTTGACAAGCCTTAGACCCGTGTTGGCAAGCTGCGAGCCGATGCCGGATAGGTCGGTATGCCCAGTGGCACCGTATAACAGCGCTCCTCCGTAAAGAAGCAGGGCGGCCGCGAAAGACCCGAGCAAAAAGTACTTGAGCGCCGCTTCGATGGACCGAGGCGAACCACGACGAAATGCCACCATGGTGTACACACCAAGAGACATCGCCTCGAGGCCAAGGAAAATCGTGAGCATATCGCCCGCCGCCGCCAACGTCATCGCACCCACCGTCGACAACAGAAGCAAGGGATAAAACTCACCCCGATCGAGCTTGTGTTCGGGAAGATAGCCGCCCGCCAGCAAGCAGGACAACGCTCCCCCCAACGTCAAAATCACGAAGAAAAACAAGCTGAATCGGTCGAGCAGCAGCCATGGAGCCAGCGACGAGACTTCCGGCAGATTCTCCGGGCCGTAGAACCACACGCCCGCGGCGGCGATGGCCGAGGCAAATAACACGACCGAAGACGAAACGGCCAAGCTGGCGGAAGGTGATTCGAGCCGCTCGTCACGAAAACGCGAAAGCGCCTCGACCACCATCAGGACAAGAGCACCCACCGCTACGATGAGCAGAGGCGACAGCCCGAGAAGGATATTCGCGTTCACTTGCTTTCCTCCTGGATCGCCAAGGTCTCGTCCTTGGAACCCTTGTCGTCTGGTTTTCGTCCAGGTTCTTGCCCATCCAAGGCTTCCAGCCGCTTCATCAATTCATCGCGCGAAGAGCCCGACAGGCTGCCCGCCAAAATGTCGTTGGTCAGCAAGCGCGGCTCGGGATTCGCCGCCTGGGACTCATTCCACACAAGCCGATTGCGCGTGTGGAAATCCGATACCGACTGGCTCGATCGACTCAGAAATACCGAGGGAAATAGCCCGATCACGAAAATCATGATCACGAGGGGAACGAGCGCGATGCCCTCGCGCACGTTGAGATCCGGTAGATGAGCGTTTTTCGGATTTTTCAACGGCCCGAAAAACACTTTCTGCACCACACTGAGCATGTATACCGCCGCCAAGATGACGCCGAAAGCCGCCACCGCCGCATCCACCCAATGGAATTTGCCCAGATAAGGCGAGGTATAGGTGCCCATGATGACCATGAACTCGCCGACGAATCCATTGGTTCCCGGCACGCCCACGCTCGCCATGGTCACGACGAGAAACACCGCCGCGTACACGGGCATCACCTTCGCCAACCCACCGAATTCCGAGATTTCTCGGGTATGACGACGGTCGTAGATCACCCCTACGAGCAAAAAGAGCGCGCCCGTGGACACACCGTGGTTGACCATCTGCAACAAGGCACCCTGGGTGCTCGTATGCGTGTTGGCAAAAAGGCCGAGCATGACGTAGCCGAGGTGCGCAACGGAAGAATAGGCCACCAATCGCTTGAAATCGTCTTGTTTCCATGAACATAGGGCGCCGTAGATGATGCCGCCAAGCACCGCTACCCCCGCCAGGTTCGCGGCCTGGGTGCCCGCCGCCCAGGGGAACAATCCCATCGCAAAACGCAGGTACGCATAGGTCCCCATCTTCAACAGAATGGCCGCCAGAATGATGGAGCCGCCCGTGGGCGCCTGCACGTGAGCATCCGGTAACCACGTATGCACCGGGAACATCGGCACTTTGATGAAGAAAGCGATCGCGAAAGCCCAGAAACAAAGCAGTTGCGCCTGTTGCGGCAACAGCACCTTGTTCAACGCAAGCAGGCTGAAACTCACCTCACCGGTGAGTTGCGAGTAGGTGTATACGAGGTACAACATGGCGGCGAGCATCAGCACCGACCCGGCCATCGTGTACAAAAAGAACTTGAGAGCCGCCTTGATACGGTCCTGAGAACCCCAGACGCCGATCATCAAGTACATGGGGATCAGCATCAGCTCCCAGAACACGTAGAACAGGAATAGATCCAGCGCGACAAAGGCGCCGATCATCGCCGCTTGCAAGAATAGAAACGAAAAACACAAGTCCTTGATGCGCGTTTTGATCGAACCGAAGGTCACGTACGCCGCAATGGGCGTGATGAAGGTGGTCAGAAGCACCAGCCAAAGACTGATTCCATCGACCGCGACGTGGTAACGGATGCCGAAAGCGGGGATCCACTCATGCACGTATACGAAGTGCCATCCGGTGGACATGGGAACTTGCAGCAGCCACAGGGAGGCGAGCAAGTCGACGAGCAGAATGCCGAGGGTCAGGCCGCGCAAAACGCGTGGGGATTGCCGGGGCATGAAGAGAATGAAAAAAGAGCCGATGAGCGGCAAACCGATGAGCACGTTGAGCAAGTGAGGCCACTCGCCAGCGACCTGTTGCTGTTCCGCCCCCGGCCACATCCACATCACGAACATGGCGAGCAGGGCGGCAATCAGGCCGACACCCGCTCTTTCCCACCAGGAAGGACGTTTTGGAACGAACGCTCCGAAAGCACCCGCCACCAACGCCGGCCATAGATCAATCAAGGAACCGAGCGCGGAGTTCATGGCATCACCTCGATCGGCACGTTCATTCCCACAGGATCGGGTCGACTTTTGTCCGGTAACGGTCGACGAAGCACAATCTCACGGATTTTCGTCATCTTGAATGCGTTCTGCACTTCGACTCGCACCTTGGTTTCCTGTCCAGGCGGAACCTGCACTTGCACCTTTTGAAGCAAGGTCCAGGTTTCATCCTGCTCCAACTGGGGATTGTCCCAAACCCCATCCCCATCCCGATCCCAGCGATACTTATAGCCAAGCCCGGGGGCCGCCTCGACAATATACATCCCCCCCGCCTCGTCCTTGGTCACCACAACCTCGCCATGGGCCGTCAACAAATACGCGCCCGTCGCAAACAATCCCACCACCATCACCGCGGCATACATCTGCACACGGCCCGTCTGGAAGGCTCGGAAAAGCGAACCGAAGGACTGAATCACGATCGTGGTCAATCGCGCCAACACGCCGTCGATGACCCATTTGTCAAACAACGCCGCGGTCTCCGCCAACGAATGGAAAGCACCAAGCACGGTGGCTTCGTACAATTCGTCGATGCGCCATTTATCGAGCACCAGACGGTACAAGCCTCCGGCGGATTGCGCGGCTTGCCGGGCAGGCTCGCCTTTTTTGACGTAATACACCCAATAGGCCGCGCCGGAGCCGATCAGGAAGGCCAGCACACCGGGGATGAGCAGCAGATGCTCCAAGTGCGTGAGTTCATCTCCCTGTTTGATCGTCGTCACCATCTTGAGTCCACTTTGCATGGAAGGCTCGAGCCAATGAGAAAAGGCGGTGAGATGGAACGGCCCCGCGTTGACCCAGCCTGCGAAGAGAGCGAAGAAAGCAAGCACCACCAGAGGAACCCACATGGCCCATGGAGACTCATGCGGCACCGGACCGTCGATGGGTTCGTCATGCGCGTGCGACGCATGATGGTCATGATCGTGGTCGTCATTTTTCCAGCCGGGCACGATGCGCCATCCACGGAAGTCCCCGAAAAACGTAAGGAAAACGGTGCGAAGCATATAAAACGCGGTCAGGATGGCGGCGGTGACACCCACGACGAATACGGCGGTGGAGAACCATTCGGGGATGTGCAGGCCCTGCACCACCGCTTCGCGCGCTTCGTCGGATAGCGGAGCGCCAGCTTTTTGCACCGCGTTTCGAATCGCCAGGTCTTTGAGCAATCCCGAAGGCTGGATGCGGTTGACGAAGGCTCGAAACAGGATGTCGTCTTTCGAAAAGAAGCCAGCGGTAAGCGGCAAGCCTATGATCGCCGCGGTCGCTGCCATATATGTCCAGTATGTTTTGGGCATGTATTTGCGCAAACCACCCATGTTGCGCATGTCCTGAGAGGCATCGGTATCGTGGATGCGCGCGTGCATCGCGTGAATGACCGAACCGGCCCCGAGGAACAAACAAGCTTTGAAAAAGGCGTGGGTGACGACATGGAACATGCCCGAGGCGAAGGCGCCCACCCCCACGCCCATGAACATGAACCCCAGTTGGCTGACGGTGGAATAAGCCAACACCTTTTTGATGTCATGCTGCACGAGCCCGATCGTGGCGGCAAACAGAGCCGTAAACGCACCAACCCCAGCGACCACCATCATCGCAGTGGGCGAAAGCACGAATACGAAACTCATGCGAGCCACGAGATACACACCGGCGGTAACCATCGTGGCCGCGTGGATGAGGGCAGACACGGGCGTGGGCCCCGCCATGGCGTCGGGAAGCCATACATACAGAGGGATTTGCGCACTCTTGCCCGCGCAACCAAGAAATAGCGCAAGGCCGATGAGCGTGGCGTAGTTGACGACGACAGGGCTCGTGAGAAAGGCAGGCAACCAGGAAGGAGCCACACCAATGGGCCAGATTTGTAGTTCGTTGAATAGCTCCGGTGCCCTGGCCTCGATCCCCGCCCAAGACAGACTGCCGGTCGTGTGCAGAATCATCGCCATGGCGAACAACAGCCCGAAGTCACCGATGCGATTGGTAATGAACGCTTTTTTACCCGCCGAAGCGTTCTTGTCGGCCT
This sequence comes from Deltaproteobacteria bacterium ADurb.Bin207, assembly GCA_002070115.1. Lineage (GTDB taxonomy): Bacteria > Myxococcota_A > Polyangia > Polyangiales > Polyangiaceae > MWCO01. Next base: position 3,966 of record MWCO01000014.1, on the reverse strand, counting down.
CGAACCAAAACCCGATGAGAAGGTAGCTGCACAGCCCCACGCCTTCCCATCCCACGAAGAGAATCGGCAGGTTATCGCCCAGAATCAGCACCAACATCGAGAAGATGAACAGGTTGAGATAGGCGAAAAAGCGGTGATAACTCGGGTCTCCCGCCATGTACCCCGTGGAATACAGATGGATGAGGCCACCCACGCCCGTGACGACAAGCATCATGGTGGCGCTCAGGCTATCGATGGCAAAAACCACATCGATGCTGGTGGTTTCGAGAGCGAGCCATCGCCATGCATTCCAGACGAATTTGACGTGAGGGACGGCCGCGCCTTCGGAAAGGGAGGCAGAGGCCTGTTGCACGCGGGCATACAGCAGAAGGAAAGCGGCTAGCGAGGCGAGGAAAGAGCCGCCAACCGCCGATAAGGCCATCGTGCGCACCCCCTCGGGGCCCAGCCTTTTGCCGAAGATGCCGTTGATCAAGGCACCCATCAAGGGCAAACCGAGGATGACCGCGATGAGCGGGAAGTTGTCTTCAGGGTTTGGGAACAACGAGAGCAATGACTCCATCAGGGTCTCCAGGGCGCTCAGTTCTTGAGGAGGTCGACCGAATCGGTTCGCACCGTGCGCTTGAGACGAAACAGCGCGACCACGATGGCGAGACCCACGGCGGCTTCCGCAGCCGCCACCGCAATGATGAAGAAGGTGAACATCTGACCCACATGATGGCTCGCATACCAACGATTGAATGCCACCAGGGTCAGGTTCACCGCGTTGAGCATCAATTCAATGCTCATCAAAACGATGAGAGCGTTGCGTCGCGCGAGAAAACCACACGCGCCGATGACAAATATCACCGCCGCAACGACGAGATAATACTCGAGAGGAATGGAGGTCACGGGCCCACCTCTTTGGACTTGGCGTTGGTCTTGGCGTGACGCGTACGCGCGACCGCCATCACGCCAACGATAGCCGTGGTCAGCAGCACACCGATGAGTTCGAAAGCGATGACGCCGTCGGTGAACATGACCCTTCCAAGTTCACTGACGGAGCCGAATTCGATCCGAGGCGGGTCGAAGAGATGGGGTCCCCCAAGGCCCGCGCGCGCGACGAGCACCGCCGCGAGAATCGCGCTGAGGGCGAAAAGCCCCGCTCCAATCGCGCGACTCGACGAGGTTCGCTTGTCCTGATTCGGCTGCACTTGCCCGCCCAGCAGCATGATGACGAATACGAACAGAACCACGATCGCGCCGGCGTAGACCAAAATCTGAATCGCCGCGAGAAGCTGCGCGGAAAGCGTCAAGTACAACCCGGCGATGCCGACGATGGTCGCCAGCAGCGACATGGCGGAACGAATGGCGCTTTTCGAAGCGACGGTTCCCAACGCTCCCGCGACGGCAAGCAGCGCGGAAACGTAGAACAATCCTTGTTCGACGATCGCGTTGATCATAGGGCGAGCCTCCCGGTGGAAGACGAACCACCCGTTCGAATGTAGTCTTCGATTTCTTTTCGGAATTTCCGAAGGAAACCAAGCATGGGCATGGAGGCGCCTTCGCCAAAGGCGCAGATGGTGTTGCCCATGATGTTGGATGCGATTTCGTGAAGCATATCGAGTTCTTCGATCGAGCCTTTTCCCTGCACGATCTTGTCGAGGATGCGCAGCATCCAACCTGTTCCTTCCCGACAAGGCGTGCATTGACCACAAGACTCATGCCGATAAAACCGCGCGAGATTGTGCATGGCGAGCACCGGACAGGCGCGATCGGACAATACGATCGCACACGTGGTACCCGCCATCGTGCCCAGATTGCGCATCGTATCGACCCCGATGGGCACGTCGAGCTGCGGCTTTCCATGCCATTCGTGCAGAATCGATTTGGGGTCCGGCGCATCGACGATGTCGTCGGGACGAATGATGGGGCAAGAAGAACCGCCTGGAATCACACCCAAAAGGTTCGTTCCTTCCGGCATGCCCCCGCCCAAGTCGTAAATCAATTCGCGCAGCGTCACGCCGATACAAGCTTCGTAGACACCGGGCTTGTTGACGTGACCGCTCACCCCGTACAGCCTGCATCCACCATCACCGAACTTGTGCAACGAAGATAGTTTCGAGAACTGCTCTCCCCCCATCTCGAGGATCGTCGGACAAGAGGCAATGGATTCGAGATTGTTGACCGTCGTAGGACACCCAAAAGCGCCCCGTTGGGCAGGGAAGGGAGGACGAAGACGCGGCTCGCCACGGCTTCCTTCCAGCGATTCGAGAAGCGCGGTTTCTTCGCCGCAGATATACGCGCCGGCACCCGTGTGAACGAATACGTCGACCGGATAATCGACCCCGAATGGTTTGGGTCCCAAAAAGCCTTGGGCCCGCGCTTCGTGAATGGCACCCCACAAGCGCTCCTTGGACAGGTGCAGTTCGTGCCGAACGTAAATATAAGCCGTATGAGCACCAACCCCGTAACAACCAATGATGCAGCCCTCGATGATCCGATGCGGGTCACGCTCCATCAACGTTCTGTCTTTGAACGTGCCAGGCTCGCCCTCATCCGCGTTGATCACGAGGTATGAGGGTTTGTCGCCGTCTTTGGGCATGAATCCCCACTTGACACCCATCGGGAAACCTGCACCACCGCGCCCGCGTAGGTTGGCCTTCTTGACTTCATCGACGACTTGGTCGCGGGTCATGCCAAGCGCTTTTCGAGCCGCTTCGTACCCACCGCTCGACTGGTACACCTGCAGCTTGTGACTGTCCGGCGTATCGTAGTTTTTCGTCAGGATTTTGACCGGCTTCAGCATCGTCGCTCCCGGACTCCTTGCAGTCTTCGCCCAAGCCTACTTGCCCACCAAGGCGTCGAGGATCTCATCCACGCGCTCGAGCGAGAGATTCTCGTGATATGTCTTGTCCACCATGATCATCGGCGCTTGACCACAAGCAGCCAAACACTCCGCCACACGCAGCGTGATCTTTCCGTCTTTCGTCGTCTCACCGTGGTGAATGCCAAGACGCTTTTCACAATGGTGAAGCAATTTATCCGCGCCACGAAGGGCACAAGATAGGGTCTGACATACCCAGATCTCGTGCTCACCCACCGGCGCTTGGTTGAAGAGCGAATAGAAAGTGACCACCCCTTTGACGTGAGCGGTCGGTACGTCGCACTTTTCCGCAACGAACGCTATCACGTCGTCGTTCACCCATCGCTGCTGCTCCTGGCACAGGTGCAGAAGGGGGATGCAAGCGGCTTGCTTGTTTGGGTAGCGCGAGAAGATATCCTCCATCTCGCGTTCGCGTTCCGGATTCAGAGCGAAAGACATGGTGGAACCCATGCACCGACCACGGGTCCTGCCCGCACGGCGCGTCTGGAAGTCGGCGGACGCTAACGACAGGGCTGGCCGGGTGTCAAGCGCATCGCGTCATTCGGTGCGTACACGATCTTCACAAGAGAGGGAGCTACAATCGTGAACAATTCAGAGAATGCACGATATACGCAGCCGGATGGTCAGGGCTCCATTTCATACGGTCAGCCTGCATAAAATTACTGAATTATTGATAACTACGAAAAAACGCTTCCAACAATTGTGGCCGATCGTTCATCTTGCGCTTGAGAAACGGTAACGGGTGCGTGTAGGCTGCCGACGCTTCCATGAAGGAAGCTGTTTGCAGGCACTCATCGGAGGTGTGGCGTGTTTTGTCCAAATTGTGGGACCCAAAATCCTGAAACCGCAACAGCTTGCACCAAGTGCGGTTTCAATCTGAAGGGTGCCGCTGCTCCCAAGTTCAAAGGCACGATGCTGATGATGAATGCACCGGGGGCGCCAGGAGCGCCAGGTGCACCGGGAGCGGCGCCTCCACGACCAGCCCCCCCATCGCCAGCCGGAGAAGCTCCTCCGAAGCCGGCGTTCAAGGGCACCATGGTCATTGGCGGAGCCCCGCCACCTCCGGCGGCAGCCCCGCCCGTTACGCCAACCCCACCCGCCGC
>MWCO01000013.1 GCA_002070115.1 Deltaproteobacteria bacterium ADurb.Bin207 | reverse complement strand
AAGTCCGCACATGACCACCACGGATTCTCTGTTCTCATACGCCCCCAGCGTCGTCAAGTCTAAATTGCTCGAAAGCTTGCTTCCGCAGGTCGAGCAGCTCTTCGAGTCAGCGCAGGCTGGTGCCTCAGAGCGGGTTCTCGAGTCGGACGTGTGGAAGGTGCTGCTCGAGTTCGGACGTCTGCTTCTCACAGCCCTGTTCGCGATGCAGGCGCGCCGTGCCACGGAGCAGGAAATTCAGGCTCGAGGCCTGGACGGCTCCCAGGTCTCACCGCGGCTCGACCGTGACTACTGGTACACCTTTACGTGCGCTTATCAACCACCTTCCAACTAAAAATCACCGAACCTCCCCGTACCATCGAGTCCAACCCGGTCCAGGCGGGGCTCGTTGAGCGCAAACAACACTGGCGACATAGCAGCGCGGGTGACGATGGAGAGGATGCGGGCGAGACGCCCGCGGTCCCGGGCACGGCCCTGCAGCCAGGTATGGCCCTGCTGCCAGGTATGGCCCCCTTCCGATTTGAATCCCGTGGCTGTCATCATCAACAAGGCCATGACCGATATTCCGCCCCCCGTTGCCGCCCGCACAACGGTATCGCCGGGACCACGGCTGGGACCGAATGTCACTGGGACCGAGGGCGTCTCGCCCGCACAGGGACAAGTCGTTTGAGAGGCTCCGAAGTCGAGGCTTTATAAGGCTCCGCGACCTTCACAAGGTTCCCTCTATTATTTCCCAGACACCGCCATGTCGTCACAGTCCCCGGGGGCACCCCTTTGCGCTTAGCAGCCTCGAGTGGCCCCACCTCTTGTGCCAAACGCAAAATCCCGGCACGCTGATGCACAGTGTGCTTCGCAGCCATCTTTCCAGCCTCCAAGGCGGCATTCTGAACACCCCGTGGTTCCGGGCACGTTGCCGTCAAATAGGATGGTCAGTGTAGGACAAGGGCAGCTAACCTTACCAGCGACAAGACAGCCCAAAGCTGAATCATCCCCTCGTTTTTGTGCTCTTTTTCTATTAGCTTTCCTTCACGATACGACTACCGACAAAAATTACCCATTTCAATTGTTCGAAGCAGCGACAGGAGCTTTCCACGCGGAAACCATGCCGCTCAATCATCACACGCCACAACGGAAGGTGCTCCACCTCCGTAAAGATACGAGCAGCGTTCTACTGGACAGCCCATCGAGGCACAGGCTTCCGCTTTGGTGTGGAAGCAGACCCGTGTGGTCACGGCTTGCACCAGACAAGGGGAGGCTGGGTGACTTCGCTCATGTTCCGTGGCGGAAGCTGGTGCTTTCGTCGAGCCCCCCGCCGTGTCTTCCTTCGACGTGCTTGGCGGTGTATCGACTGGCGCCTTGGCAGCACCAGCACAAGCCGTAGTGATGACCATCGACACAACCACGGAGCATCTCGCACGTTGATAACCCATCAGAAACACCTCATCTGCGAGTCTACACCCGATCCAAAACGAGCGCACGAATAGCCTGCGCCATGGGCCAGTCGAATCACCCCTTCTATCCATGCGATCTTGTTGCTCATACTCGCCCAAATCATTGGATCAGAAGGAGCAGCACACCGTGGATCATTCGTGTTCCCGCGGTGTGTGCCCGTCGCCACAGGGGATGGGTCCTTCGAGAACGTTTTGGTCATGCTGCCCGAGCCTTTGCGTGGTCCTTGTCCCCGTAACCGATGGTTCCCACCAGGTCGATGAGTTCGCCGAGACGGGTTTTGTCGAGGGCAGAACGGGCATAATCATTGGGAAGCACGCCTATGAGGCTTGGATTGTCGCGTTCGAAGGTCACCATGGCGTCGTCGACGAGCCTCCCGATGCTGGTTTGCTTGGTATTTTCTTGCAGATGGGACCAACGCGCCCCTTTGGGAACCTAGAAGATGTTGTCCGCAAGGTATTCGTCGGGGTGCTCCGGAACCGGCGCTTTCGTCCTGCTCGAGAACCAGGGCAGCGCGTTTGGTCGGCTCGGGTTTGGACATGAGGGGTGAATTTGTACGGTAGGGGTGGTCGTGGTTCAATGGGGGTTGTCGCGAGACGGGGTGCCGGGACTCCACTTTGGGCTCCAGGGAGCCTCTTTTGGAGTGTTGGAACTCCATTTTGGGCTCCGGGGAGCCTCCTTTGGAGTGTTGGAACTCCATTTTGGGCTCCGGGGAGCCTCCTTTGGGGTGCCGGGACTCCACTTCCGAGTTGCTGGGAGCAGCGGGACGATTCCTGGGGCGTCGTCAATCGCAGATTGAAACGGCGTTCCTCTCGCTTTATGCCGTTACCCGAAGCGCCGCAAAGCACGTTTCCGAGGCGAAGTCCCCTGTGGTTCCGGAAAGGCCGGAAGAGCCGGGGGCGCAGGGGCACAGGCGTTTCAATAAGAGGGTAAGAGGGAGCGGAAATCTGAACGTCCAGACGGGCTGAGCCATCCCCTCTTTGTTCTCGGGGGATTTCGACATCTCGACAATCGCACATGGCGGGCGGGTTTCAAACCCGCCCCTACAGTACCGAATGTAGCCCGGAACGAAGACGGATTCGCGCGACCAAACTCCCCCCTTGCGGTTGAGCACATCGGCCAACGTAGCGCCTCGCCGTCGAGGTCTCCATCCTCTCTTGTGGAAGCGCTTATGGTGGTCCCCATGGCTTTCCTTCGTTCCGTCGTGCAAGGTAGGTAGTTCGAAATCCCAACACCACAACCGTGAACAAACAATACGATTGAACGTTTGCGGCACTGGCACGAATGATCGTCATAAGCCGCGTCTCATTTTGTCGTTGTATTCTTTTCCGGTTCTCTCTACTCTCATAAGTTCATGTATGCGACCATGGGCACTATTGGCGTGCCCATCCACTTTCCGCAGCGGCAAACGGAGGAAGGTACCATGATTCGGATCCAGTTGATGATCATCCTAATGCTATTGTGTTTTGTCGGCACGGCGCAGGCGGCTCCCCTTTCCACACGTTTCAGCACGAATATTGGAAGCGGGCCTGTCCATGCTCTGGCTGTTTCCGGCAATCGTCTTTACGTTGGAGGACAATCCGGTCTTTCCGTGGTAGACATCAGCGGTTCAGGCACCCCAACCGTGTTGGGCCAAATATCGCTGGGGGCTGAGGTCACGGCTATCTATGTCCAAGGGAATACGGTATACGCCGGTACCGTCAACCAATCGGGCCCTGAGTTTCGCATCGTCAACGTATCGAACGCGAGCAGTCCTTCGGTGGCAGGTTCCCTCGAACTTGGCGTCGATGTCGCCGCCATCGCCATCTCCGGCACAACCGCATATGTGGGTGTTGCCGCGCCAGGGGGCGACAATCCGAACCGCGGTCTTCGCATCGTCTCCGTGGCGAATCCATCGAGCCCGTCCTTACAAGGGCAACTTCTCAATGATACACGGATTTTCGGCCTAAAGATCTATAAAAATTACCTGCTGGGAGTCTCCAATTCGATTCCTGCCGAAGCAGCAATTCTTCACGTCTGGAATATCTCTTCGCCAGCCAATCCCACCCATGTCGTATCCACCCATGAGGGGCGCACCATTCGGGCATATTACGTCGAAACGATTGGCGATTACGCCTTTCTCGGCCAGTATCATGGGTTTGATGACCGGGAAGTGGGGGTCTTTGATCTGAGCGCGTTGCCTAACGTCAAGTCTCCTACCTCCGTGGGCCTGTCGTCGCGAAGTTTTGGTGGCGCAGCCTCGGGCTCTTATCTTTTTGCCGGACTCGAGACCAGGGCTCCGACCAACTTCGAGGTCATCGACGGATCCCATGGTCCGACGGCGTTACGCCTCGAAGGCTACAAGGCGGGGGATAACGGTCGCATTACTTCGGTGGCGATCTCGGGCCTGACAGCTTACCTTGGGTTGAAGGAAGGAAGCAGCAACCTCATTGGGGTGGATGTCTCCAAGTATCTGGGACCGGATACGATTGCGCCCACGGTCACGCTACACCAACCGGTGGGAGGCGCACCCTTATCCGGAAAAATCCAACTTCGCGCTACCGCCACGGACAACATTCGCGTGACCAAAGTCGACTTTTCCGTGGGAAACACGCATATTGCTACAGCGCATACCCAAAGCCTGACGAGTCCGTTCTTTGCCCTATGGGATACGTCCACGGTGGCCGATGGCAACCACACCGTAACCGCTACGGCGTGGGATAATGCAGGCAACTCCAGCAAAAGCTCCATCACGGTGATGGTCGCCAATGCGGCAGGAGACAAGCTTGCTCCCACGGTGGCCTTCGTTCATCCGGACAATAACGTAACGGTCGGCAACGCGATTCTTCTCAGCGCCACGGCAGAAGACAATTTCGCCATCGCTCGCGTTCAATTTCAAGTGGATGGAAACAACTTCGGCGCGGCCATCACGACACCCCCCTATCGAATCGCTTTCGATACGACCGAAATTAGCAATGGCAGCCATAACGTCACGGCCATCGCTACCGACACCTCCAACAACAGCGCCCAGGCCACCGCCACTTTCACGGTCGACAATCGCCCTGCCTGGTACTCCGTTTTCACACCGAAACGGCAAGTCTACGTTTCTCCCAATGGTAATGGCAATGGCAGCTCGGCTTCAAGCCCAACGAGCTTGAGTTCGGCGGTTTCCAACGCGCAGCCAGGCGACCTGGTATGGCTCGCCGCGGGCACCTATTCTTCGACGCCTCCCGAAATCACCAGAGCTGGAACGAGCGACGCCCCCATCGTTTTCCGAGCGCAACCCGGCGCACGGGCCATTGTGCCCGGTCAATGGTTGGTGCGAGCCGAATGGAACTGGATCTGGGGGCTCGAATTGTACGGCCTGAACATGCAGGCAGCCCACACGCGCGCCATCAACAACACCGTCCGTGTCGGCACGGGACTCACGCTCTGGAACAACGGCCCCGGCATGATCGCCTACGGAAACATCATCTTCGAAGACAAAAGCACCAACGAAACCATGCATAACATCTACACGCAGAACGAATACGACAATTACGGTTATAAGTACTTCGTTCGCAACGTGAGCTTGGAGTCTTCGAAAAATGGTTGCTCGAGCGGAAGCCAGGATTGCTACTCGTTCCACGCCTATGCCACGGCTGATACGGTCAGCGGGTACTATTTGTTGGAAAACGTCATTGCCCACAATCGATTCTTGATAGGTGGTTATGGTTTGCCCACGGATCACGTGGTTCTTCGCAACAACTACTTGTACCAAAGCGACATGCAACTCGGCTATGCAAGACCGCTGCAAGCGGAAGTCCGCAACAACTATTGCGCGCGATCCGGACTCATGTTCGAATGGCTCTGGGGCGCCGGAGAAGTCCGACATATCCAAAAAGCCCCAACCCTCTTTTATGACAATACCTTCCTCACCTCAGGCACCGTCGTAACCCTGCGAACATCGGCCTATACCGTCAATGACAGATCCGAAGGGACCGAGCCTTTCAACGCAACCGATCATTTCGATCACAACGCCTATTCGACGCCTTTCCGCGCCGAACTCGAAGCCGCTGGCAAAAGCTCCGTGTCCACCTCCCTGGATGCCTGGCGAAACGCAACCGCTGCCGCAGGACGTCGTTTCGACGAAAACTCGGTTCTCACGAGTTATCCCACGGTTGCCGAAGTCGCCGTGTTGCCGAACGAATATGAACCCGAGCGAGCGACGGTCGTGGTTTTCAACTGGGCGAAAGCAGCTTCGGTGGCCGTAGACTTGTCCGAGGTGTTTACGACAGGCCCGTATACGGTATTGCCTGTTCGAGGGCTATTTGGCACTCCGATCGCGTCTGGTACCCTTGGAAGTTCACCGGTTTCCATCCCCACGGCAGGCGCTGAATTCGCTGTCTTCGTCGTTCGCGGCACACCCAAAGGGGCAACGCAACAGCCTCCAAACGCAGTGCTTTCCTGCAATCCCATGACAGGAATGGCACCTCTTGTCGTCTCTTGCCATTGCAACGGCAGTACGGATCCGGATGGCACGATCGAAAGCTGTCATTTCGCTCTCGATGGCGGTGCAGAGACAGCGGCAAAACAAGTTACCTATACCATCACGACCCCTGGAACCCATACGGTGACGCTTCGTGTGGTCGATAATGATGGCCTTCAAGATACGGCTCAAACCGGCATTTCAGTAACGGAAACGGTCACCAACCAGCCGCCGGTTGCCCAGGCCGTGGCTACGCCCGATAGTGGCGACGCACCTTTGACCGTGAATTTTTCCTCGACCGGTAGCTACGATCCGGAAGGGACTTCCTTGTCGTTCCGTTGGGACTTTGGGGACAATAGTCCTGAATCCCAGGAAGCATCGGTCGTCCATGTGTACTCCGCACCGGGGGCCTATACGGCCAGGCTGACGGTTACCGATTCGGGAAGTCCCCCAGCCTCCGCGGTCGCCTTCGTGGCTATTCAAGTGCAAGCTGGAGCCAACTTGCCGCCTGACGTGAGCCAGGCATCCGTTTCTCCCACCACGGTCGCGCCCGGACAAACGGTCACGTTCGATGCTTCCAACGTGACGGATCCCAACGGGGACAACATCACTTTCACATGGGATTTTGGGGATGGGGACTCATCCCACGACGCGCTCGTGCAGCATAGTTACCAGAGTCCCGGGGTGTGGTATGTGACCCTGACCGCGCAAGACGATGGCACGCCGGCCATTGGGCCCGCCATTCGACAATTCGAGGTGCGTGTGACCCATAACCAGGCTCCCCTCGTCGAGGAAGCCACCGTCACGCCCCTTTCGGGCCCCGCTCCCCTCACCATCACCTTGGATGCCACAGGCTGCACGGATCCCGATGGCGATCTGCTCTCCTTCCAGTGGACAACCACCGCGCCCGACGGCACCGTCGACATTCTTAATCAAGTAACAGGCCAGCAGACACTATCCCAGATCGGACAGTATTCAGTGGTCTTGCGAGTGGAAGACGATGCCGCCGTCCCCCTGAGCACCACCCGTGAGTTTTTGGTTCATGTCACGTCGCATGACAGCGACGGGGGAGTGGATCCGGGCGCCGACTCGGGTCCGGAAACCGGCGGAAGTGCCGATTCAGGACCTGGCTTGAAAAAAGGCGAGTCTGACGACGATGACGGGGGGTGTTCTTGCTCCGTCATCCAAACCCAATCCTCGAAAACTGCTCTCTTGGCACTCGCCCTCTTCGGTTTGATCGCTGTCCGAAAGCGCCGCAATCGATAGTCCAATTGCTCCAGATGGGATGACCTCGAATGGCCGCAAGCCAGGAACGCGGCCAGTTGCAAACTCTTTCCCAGCGACTTGTCGAAGAAGCCATGGACTCTCATCGATGACTTGATTCCCCAACCCAATCCGCATCCAAACTTCCCGAAGGCCCGGTCCAAGACAACACATAGATCCCTGTTTTTGCCCATTTCAAGTCTCAGAAGCAGCGGCGGGAGCTTTCAACGCCGTAACCCGTCGGTTTTTTCGCGCATACCACCCCGCTACGCTCCCACCCATGATGAGAAAGACGAAAACGCCGGCGCTCCACAACAGTTTTTGTATCCATGCACGGCTCAAGGGATAGAAAAATAGAATTCTATGCGTGCCCGGGGGAACCCAGACGGCCCTTCCCATCATATTGGCCCGAACCACCGGCGTGGAGACTCCATCCACGGTGGCCTGCCATGAGGGCTGATAGGTTTCTGCCAAAAAAAGATAGGCTCCCTGCGACGCGGTGGCCTCGATTTCAACTTCCGTGTCCGAACGACGAATGACTTGTGCTTTTCGACTCATGTCTTGCGGATTTATGTCATGGCCTTTCGTCTCGAATCCAGCAGGGGGATCATGAACGACGACCTCCCGATTCGGATCGAAAGCTCGATCCAGCATATAGTCCGCGGCCTGGTTATCATTGGCGGCTATCAACGCTTTGGCCGCCATTCTCACACGCTGCGCCCCTTCCACACGGTACACGTGCATCAACTTTCCAAAGGCAATCGGCGTATAACCGTCGATCTTGAGCTTGAAAGAAGAGATCAAATGGGTGACCCCCAGGGTTCCCAACAGCGCGGGCGGAGGAGGTATCTCGACGGGTAAATCCTTCATGCTCCGAAAAAGTAGAATACCTGGCTCGTTGTGATCTCCCCATGTGTTGACGACCCATCGTGGAGCCATTCCCGCGTAACAATCCGCGGCGGGAATTCCCCAATAGACACCTGAATTGGGCTGGAGACTATCCCGAAAATCATAGTAGTGTTCCAGGGTGGACCATCCTTTGGCATGGCGATTGACAACCCGGTGCGTCAGTTGATGACGATGCGTATACGTTCTGACATCCCCGTTCTCCTTACGTAACACTTTCACGATTTCAGGAGGTGAGAGCCATTCGGAGGCCGATACCATCGCATTTTGGCGTGATTGGTGATAAAAAAGGTCCAGCGCGGTCCCCGTGCATAACCCAATCACGATCCAGGCTGGCGCTCGCGGCACGGATTGTTTCCACCATTGGGTCAGATCGCGCCCAAAACGTGCCAATCCAATACCACCAAGGATGACGAGTCCGAAGTCCACGACGAACAAAAAACGTGTGGGAAACCGAAACGTATTCAACCCGGGCAAGTACTTCCAGGCAAGGAAAAAAATCGGAGTATTTCGCCCAAGAACCATCATATAAGCCACAATGGTCATTACACCGAGAAAGATGACATGAGAGCGCCTTCTTTCCCGCACCAAAGCATATACAGCGAGAAGAAACGTCGCGATTCCCACATAGCCATAGTCTTCCCAAAAAAGCGATGGCCCTTCATAGGTGCCGTCGGACACATCGCCATTGATGTACGGAAACAAGAACGTAAGAGCATTGCGAGGCCAATAGGGAACCATCGAACCCCAAATGAAATTGGCTCTTCTCGTTTCAAGAGCCGCTTGGGCGGCGGAAGATAGCGGACGAAGCACGATCGCTCCCGCCATCATCGCAAGACCTACCACAGCTCCAGACAGGGCAAGCCAGAGAACGGACACGGGAATCCGCAGCACCCGACCTCGAAGCGTACTGGCCCGAAAAATCGCATAACACCCATACACAAGGGCAGAGATATAGGCGGATTGAGGAAATCCCGCAAAGATCTGCTCCGCAAACACCGCTCCAAAAAGAAATAGACGCGACACTCGTTGCCATGGCGAAATCGGCGACTCCAACTCACGGTCGTTGCCAATCGGTGAAGCCCGCCCACGAGAAAGCGCCCCCTCGAGCAAGGTAAGCCCCACCGGGAACCACACCACGGTTGCCATGATGCCCAGGTGTTTCAACTGGCAAACCAGATAACCGGAACCCGCAAACGCCAGTCCCGCCAGCACCGCTCCTGGCCGGTCCACCCCAAGGCGACGCGCGTACGAATAGGTCCCATGCGCCGCAATCATCAACAACAGGATGAGAAATACATCCAAAGCCGCGGCCGTCGGCAGAAACCCAAACGTGAGTAACCCGATGGGCTCCACACCTCCTATGCCGGTCCCCGAACAGAGCTTGTCAGACCACATGGGAAATGACCCTTGACGAAGGGCCTCCGCCGTCAACACCCGGAACGGCAGTTCACCATGAAAAATATCCGAGGCAAACTCATCATCCGTCACCAGCAACGTATCCAAGGATAGCAACGGCAAATACGGAAGCATGGCTCCCACGGACAGAAGCACCCTTGCCAACACTTCAAAACGTATTCTTTTCCACATGGGATAATCCTCGGATGCTACCAGAAAAACCTCTCACGCCAGCCCGGATTTTATGTTCGCGACAGCATACGCCTGACCCGAGCCATCCCCTCATTTCTACCCGCCCCTTTCCTTTACCCTACGACCGCTATCAACAATTGCCTACCATCGCTCGGCCACGGTCACGGTCACGGTCACGGTCACGGCCCACGACAATCGCTCACGCTCATCCCCTGAGCCATGCGCAAAGGCGGGTGGGTTTGAAACACGCCCCTACGGTACCGGTTGTTGCCCCGAGCCATCCCCTCATTTTTACCCGAGCCTTTCCTTCACCCTACCCTGCCTCGCCACCGAAGTTTCTCCCCAATCCCACGGAATCCTCCTATCCTTGAACGGATTTGCCGCTAAAGGCAACCAACGTCCGAGCAAGGCTTTGGAAAGGTATCGACAACGAATCAGGTGAACCATGCGACACCCCACCCTCGCCGCTACATTCCTTCTCGGTATTTATCTCGTGTCCTGTAGCAGTGACGACACCGACCCCCAAAGCCCTTCCCCCGACTCGGGCGTCGATGGCAACTTGCCTGACGGGTCGCTCGGTGGTGCCGGGGGCAGCGCTGCCGATGCCTCGGACGATATATCCGCGGGTGGTACGGGCGGCGGAAGCGCTGGCAGCAATCCGGGAGGCGCGTCGGGAATGGCGGGCACTTCCGGCGACGGGGGTTCGTCCGGGAGCGGGGGAGCGTCTGGAAGCGGCGGTGCGAGCGGTGCAGCCGGCTCAGGAGGCCAAGCTCCCTGCGGACCGGAAAACTGCCGGGGCTGCTGTACCAGCGAAGGCGTCTGCGAAATATATCATTGCCAATACCACGGCGTTTCCTGCTGGGATAACGCCTGCGATGCGCTCTGCGACCCGCTCGGACATTGCTTGACCTGTGAAACCCAGCCCTGCACGCCTTGCCAGCCCGATTGCGACACCAAACCCTGTGGAGCCCCCGATGGCTGCGGCTCGCGTTGCGACGGCCCCTGCGACGACGGAAAATTCTGCTCGAAAGCGCTTGCTCGATGCGTATCCACCTGCGATGCCACCACCTGCCCCATGGGTTGCTGCAACGAGCAAGGCCAATGCGTCGATGGCCTGAGCGACGACGCCTGTGGCGCCAGCGGACAATCGTGCGTCTCGTGTGCATCGCCGACAACCACGTGTATCATGGTTCGAGACTCCATGTTTCACTTGCCCGCCGGTGGCGCTTGTCTCCCGTGCAATAGCACCACATGCTTCGAGGGATGCTGCACGAGCGATGGTCATTGCCACACGCGCGGCGATGACGATTCCTGCGGAGATCGGGGCGCGGCTTGCGTGGATTGCACACGCGACGGCACCCCTTGTCGTCCGGCTTACCACGGTTTTCCTTATATCACCCAATGCGCCGCCTGCACTCCCGATTGCGACGGAAAAACCTGTGGAGAATCGGATGGTTGCGGCGGATCCTGCAAAGTTTCCTGCGGCCCAGGAAAAGTATGTGTCATTGATAGCGATACCCTGCCCAATGGCTGCCACGCTTGTGGCCCGCAAAGCTGCCCGAACGGCTGTTGCACGCCCTCCGGAGACTGTATTGAAAACGATTATCAACATCCCCACACCTGCGGCTTGGGCGGAAAAGCATGTTTTGACTGCGGAGATCAGGCCTGTTTGGGGGACTCCTGCGGACCCTGCGGCTCGAAATGCACCATGCAAGCAGGTATGTGCGTGCTCGATGGGTGCAATCATGTCTGTCCTGGTGCACAATGCCCCCCGTACACGATATGTATGCCCGTGGGCGATGGTCGTGCGGATTGCGTCTTACTGGATTGCGGGCCCTTGACCTGTCCCAACGGATGTTGCGACAATGGCGCATGCAAGACCGGCAACCTGCCTTATGCCTGTGGCTCGGGAGGATTCCAATGTGCCAATTGCGTGGCAATGGGCACAACCTGTGACACCGCCTCCCAAACCTGTGTTTCTTGTACGCCACAGTGCGCAAACCCCAATTCTTGTGGAGCTCCCAATGGTTGTGGTGGCATCTGCACGGGCAGCCAGGGCGGATCCTGCGAGGGCACCGCGTCGTGCAATGAACAAGGCCAATGCGTGTGTCCCCTCCCCGGACAGCAGCTCTGCCAGACTGATTGGCCAAACCCGGTCTTCGAATGTGTCGATATCATGTCCAATTCCGCACGATGCGGATCGTGTTTCGACCAATGCCAGCCCGGGTCTTCGTGTGTAAACGGCAAGTGTACGTGCCCCGTGGGACTGCACTATTGTCCTCAAAGCGGTTGTTTTGACCTCGTTTCCGATCCGAACAACTGTGGTTGGTGCGAGTTCGCCTGTCCCGAAGGCGTTTCCTGCTCCCATGGCGTCTGCGACCCCTGCCCCCACGGATTGACCCGGTGCGGCTCGGAATGCGTGGACACGCAAACCAACCCCAAACACTGCTCCGGATGCGGGAAAGCCTGCTCCAGCCAACAATGCGAAGCAGGCGTTTGCCTCTGTCCTTCAGGAACCACCACTTGCGGTACGGTTTGTACCAATACGGATATCGACCCCCAGCACTGCGGTACTTGCTTTCATGCGTGTGATACCGGAACACAATGCGTTGCCGGACAATGCAAGAATTGATTATCCCGCGCGGCCACCCCAGCATCAGGAACCAATTCCCTCCTCTTGCGTCGTGCCCGGGCGCCCCCCGGAGCCTTGTGCTATCATCGCTTCCGTGACCCCGTCTCGGCAGTGGAAGACCATCCTCGGCGTATCTGCCGCGATCTTGGGCATGGCGAATTGCAAAACGGCATCATTCCCAAACGAACGACCGTCGGCACCCCATTCCTTGTCCCAGAATCCGCCGGGGAGCACAGATGCCGAGAGAAAAAACTCTGAGTCGGCGTCGACCCCAACGACCGCAAGCCTGGAAAACCCAGACGATACAAGGCTGAGGAAGTGCGTATCACCGCCTCCCGAGGTGCCGCGCCTCGAATCGTATACCAACTTGCCAGTACCGTCGATCCGCTGGATCGACATGGTATTTGAGGGAAAGGAGTGGATGCCCGCCAATCCGGTTTCCATGCCCCACCACCATGCCACCCGTTTGGCGCTGACGAATACAGCGGCGTTCCCTGTCCTGACCACGCACCAAGACAAACGACTACGCGTGACGGTGGAAATTCTATCGCGGGAAATCCATCAGGTCTCTGATCGTGCCGAGCCTTGAATGCCATTGGGTGGATTGCTTGGGCTGAAGTCAGGGCCGTATGTACCCATTTGCGGCCTGTGATAGGGGCATCGTTTCGAGTCGATCTCAAACGGCCCTAGCGCTTGTTGGCCAAGCTGATGGCTGTGGCTGTGCCGGTGGCTAGGTGATTGGACACTACGGTTGCCGACACGCTTGCCCACAGCAAAGCTCATTGCCGATTTTGTGAAAACGGGTACGGCGATTGATCTGTGGCCGTTACGTCAAGCCGCCTGCGGCTGTCCGGAGATTGTTGGCTGGATGGTGCTTGATAAGGACACCTACTGCTTCGGCAGGCAGAGTTGGGCGTCAACGTTGAGCTGGAATCCGCACCAGCACGTCTTCTCCTCCTTCGTTTCCCATTTGCAAATGGGAGGGAGATAGCGAAGCCAACGGCATTCCTCGTCCGGTCCACAGTCCTCGTTCGTTTCGCAGTGCTTTCGTTCGCAGCGAAACTCGTCGACGTACGAATCGGGCGCTCCGCACCTTGCATTCTCGCAGAATTCCTCCTCACACGGCTTTGGAACCCATACCGGCTCCTCGCAAGTGGTAGGCTGAAGAGCTTCCTGTCCCTTTTTCGAACTGTCCGTCCCTTCCCCGCATCCGACCCAAAAGAGCACGCCGAGCAATAGCATGTGCGTCGCTGTATTCATCGTCTTCCTCGTTCTTTCTGCTCATGGGTAGAAAGCCTTCAAGAGCGTAATAATGCTGTGCAGGTTGTTGTCGATTCGCCTCGCCAGGTTGGGATTCGCTGCCGCGGGGTGGCCGACGCAGGTGGTATACTTCTCGGCGCTGTTTTCTCCGATAACGTAGTAGTTTCCGCCGCTGTTGTAGAACACCGGCCCACCGGAATGACCGGGACTTACGTCGCAACCGTGCGTTAGCGCCAGATTGGAAAACTCAAAGCCGCCGATCGAGCAGTTCGACGGCTGGCCCCATTGGAAGTCATTGCAGGCTAACGCAGCCGGCACGCCACATACTCGGCAGTCGTTTCCAAGTGCGTCAAACGGGGAGTGGCTGTTTCCGCAACAAGGATACCCGGGGGAACGCTTGTTCGAGGCGCTAATCGTATCCGCAAGGTTGAGCGACGCATACCCGAGCCAACCAGGATGGCCTTTCGGGAAGCTATCCTTGAGCACCAGCAGCGCCCAATCCTCAGGAACACACTGTGCCCAGGTGGCTCCTTGCGTGCAGCCCGCATTGATGTATGAGCCGGCCCAAAAGCCTTCGACCTCCAACCAACCCCATGGACCTACGCCCATGCCCTCGCGGGGCACGAAATACCAAGGTTGAGGCATGTATGCGTGTTGCGTTTCATCGACAAGGCAGTGGGCGCATGTCAGCACAATGCGTCTGCCGACCAGCGTTCCCGTTCCACCCCTTGCGTGGACCCTCCCAACCGTGGTGTAGGGCCAAGCCGGCCACCACCCATGATACATGCGATTCTCGATGCCACCTGAGAGGCCCATCGGCGTCAGTCCCGTTTCGTCGGTCGGTGGATCGCCCGGTGCGGCGTCGCCCCGAACGGGTTCATTGACACCTCGCGCCGTCAGGAGCGCGGCAGCACGGTGAAGCTCATCAGGGTCGTAGCGCAGCCGCTGTTCGATCCCCCGTTCGAAGTCGACCCAAACGACTTCTGTCGAAACGTGCCCGGGCGCGTCTGGGGGACTGGGCGACAGCCTGCTCTCGGAATCAAATGGTGTGGTCGTTGCTTTGTCCGGAGCTGCTGGCTCGAATGCTCGTTCCGCCAGCACCTCCGGTTCCGGCAGGTGGATACCGGCTACGAGTGCTTCCTGCGCCTCCTTCGAAGCCGGCGACGGGGCCACCCTCGGTTCTCCCTGAGGCCGGACAGCTATCCGGTCCGGAAGATCTGTCATGGCGTCCTGGTCGGTGTCGGAGGCACACCCCCATGAAACGAGGGCAGGGGTCGCCAGGAGCAGCACCCCAACCAAACTATGCTTCCGTGGTTCGGTGGTTCGGTGGTTCGGTGGTTCGGTGGTTCATGGCCACCTCCCGTAAAGTTGCTTTAGCACTGCTGCCAGAAGAGTGCCAGAAGAGTGCAAGAAAACGCAAAATCGGCTGCTGGGCCTCTTATGTCACGATCACGCGGTCGGTGACAAGGTCGTTCGGTCCGATCGGAAGCAGCGTATTATGCCGTCGAAGCACTGTCCAAGCACGAAAAGGAACACGTTTTTGGGTTATCGACGACACCGGATTTCTGAAACAGGGTCGGGATTCCCAATGAGCAAGCCGTCAAGCAATGGGGAGTCGAGCAGGTAGCGTTTAGCAAAGGTCGTGGTCTGACGGTGGAGCCGATGACCGGCACCGTGCGCAACTAGCGGAAACTGCGCAACTTTCTAGCAGGAATCGAAGCCACGATCTCGTGGTAGAAGCGATGTTATGGGCAGCGGCACTGCCCTTGGCGTCGCCCGTTGTCGTTCAAGTCGAACGTGCTTGCTTCGGTTGTATCGGCCAACGTGCCGGTAATCGCGAGAAAGCGCATTGAGGTTGCCTCGCGAAGCGATGCTTTGGCGGCCTGAGCGGGGCGCTGCAGGAGTTAACGAGCAGGGTCTCTGAATAGGGCGGCCAGGTTCCCGTGTGTCCGCAAGTTGCTGTTTTAGGAGTAGTTTTTCGTAAGTTCCAGGATCCTGAGGGAGTTGTTGAAGCTCGAGCCCTGTGTATCACGCTAAGACCACGATAATCGCTGCCACACCACCGAAACCGTTCCCCAAAACGGCCTTTCTGGAATGGGAAGTAGGATACTCGGTTCCCGTCACCTTCTCGTTTGCTCCTCCGGTCGTGTTCGCGTCCCCCACAACAGCCCCCCCCGCCGATGGCCCTGCTTTTGCCAGAACCGCCTTCGCGACAAGGACCATCCCAGTCGGCTGAAAACAACCCTCACTCATCCTCCGACAGCTTCTGCTCTCCCAGCCTCCGCTCCGGAAGCGTAGCCCTTCCCTGCGCGCGTAACGACTCGGCCGCCATCGGATACTCTCGCCACGGCAACAACACCGACTCCTGATACGTATTCGAATTCGCAACATAAATCGATGTGGCATCCGACCCCACCATCACCCGCGTGACTTCCATCTCCTTCCCCCCCAAATCAATCGTGTCTCGCACCACCACATCGTCTTCCAACAGCTCGATCGTGCGATGAAAACGCGCGTCAGACCACGGTTTTCCCGTAATGAGAACCTTCTGCAGCGTCGCCCGAAGCGCGTTGGCACTCAGCCGCCCCACCGTCATATTCACCGAGCGAAACGCGATCTGTTTGGCCGGCGACGATACCTTGTGTTTTCGCCAAGCCATGTTTCCAGACACCGATAACAACCCCCGTTCCACATCCACGGCCTGCCCATATCGCCCCACCAGATGGCTCACGAGCACTCGTTGTCCATCGACTTGCACCATCACTCCCGTATCACTCATCAGCGGCCCATGCTCGTCGAATACCTTG
Source organism: Deltaproteobacteria bacterium ADurb.Bin207 (assembly GCA_002070115.1). GTDB lineage: Bacteria > Myxococcota_A > Polyangia > Polyangiales > Polyangiaceae > MWCO01. Next base: position 93,402 of record MWCO01000013.1, on the reverse strand, counting down.
ATCACTCCCCCTTTCGCCATCGATACGACAGCATAGTATCGCGGTGTTTTCTTCACCAATAGCTTGGCTTGCGGAAACCATCGCGTAAACGGCTCGCGATGCTCCTCGAGCAATCCCTTTCGCTCCGGATGATAATCCAGCCACGACAGCATCCAATCGTAAACGTAGTGCGCGCACATCCGATCATCGTCGTTGAAGTAGCGACGACGCTCCGGCAAGGATCGCTGCAGATACGTTTGCGCGATCCGCGCGGCAGTATCCGAATACGGTGCCATGAGTTCAAAACCGTGCGAATAAAAGTGATAGGTATTCCGGCTGCCGTACTCCCCCGCATACGATCCATCCGGATGCATGAAATGAGCTGCAAACTCGATGGCTCGGAGCAAGGGCTCCTTCAGCGATTCATCCCCCGTTTTTCGATATAGCTTCGCCAACAACGTGATCGTCGTGGTGTGATATCCCGGATCCGCACCCTCGTATTCTTGAAACCACCCTTCTTCATTTTGCCAGGATAACGCAAGCTGTTGAAATTGCTTCGACGCTTGCTCATAAACCGCGTCACCGGTGATCTCGAACACGGCCCGAAGCGCAAGCGCCGCGTAAGCTTGATGGTTCGCGAGCTGACCCGTCTCGTTATGCTCGCGCAGCCAATCTCCCCGAAGGCGCAAAAAATCCAGTAAATCAGGACGATCCGGGGCCAGGATCCGATACGTCTCCGCCATCGCCCAGGTCGAGAACACAAGCGCCCCAAGCGCCTGTTCATACGGAAAATAATCATCGCAAGAGCCATCCGAATGCGATGACTTCTTGGCGAATTCGATGCCCGCGATCGCAAGCTCCCGAAGACGCTCATTTCGATGATACGGATTGCCGGGAAACGCATGCGCCCACGCCAACGCCAGCGGCAAACACATCTCCTGGCTCATCCCGCACGGAAAGTCGACCGTCCGATAATGCCAATACTCACGGTCGAAACAACCAAAGGTCGGCGACAACGGATTGCGATCCACCAGGGTAAGCAGATGAGGAAGCGAACGCATCGCTTCAAAGGCATACCAATCACGGTGTCCCGGCGCAGGCTGGGCAAAGCGATCATGCATGGTGATTCCTCTCACGAGATTGTGTCAGAGAAAATGTCAAACGAAGAGCAAAAGGTAACCCCACGATCACGAGCAACCATGTGGCGATGAGAGAATATCCAAGGGTTGCGGCCACCACGGACTCGTCGCGTACGACCGTGCCCACACTCGCTCGCACGGCAAGCAAAAACGCCGCATCCCGCGTTCCCATGCCAGCCACCGTGATCGGAAGCATTCCCACGAAAATGGCCAGCGGCCACAACGACAGCGTCACCCCGTAAGGAAGCTCGAACCCCGTAGCCAACAGCAACAAATGAACCATCGTGCTCGCCATCACCCACGCGGCAAGAGAACTTGCCATGACACCCAAAAGGTGCCGCGGAGAACGAAGGAGCGCGCGCAGAGCCACGAGAAGACGCTGCACTTTCGGCGCAAACCGAGAAAGCGGCGTCCTGTCGATCGACTCGCCATACCGCAAAAGCAACACAATGGTCAGCCACTCCGTTACGAGCACCCCAGCAGCAATCGCCGTCCACGAAGTACGTCCGTAGAGCACGGAACCAATCATCGAAAGCAAGCATAAGCTCTGGATATCTAACACTTTTTCAGCCACTACGCTGCCCGCTCCCTCGAGAAACGGCACCTGCTTTCGAATGACTCCCGCTCGCAAAACATCCCCCGCTCGCGCCGGAATGATCACCGCCAAAGGCCACGTCGCCAACACCGCATGCGCGCAACGAAAGAACCCAACCCGCTTGGACATCGCCCATAAAATGATCTGCCAACGCACGATCGACAAAACCAGGTCGACCACGAATACCCCAACCGCCGCCCATACCAGGCCCCAACGAGCCCCGGATACAGCCTTCGCAAACGCATCCACTCCGGCAATATGGTGAAGCAATAACCACAAAATAATCGCGGTGACCAACAACAACGGCACCAGGCGCCAGTCGAGAATTTTTCGGGGAAAGGAGGCGCCTTCGCTCATGACATGCGACGATTCAACATATCCGCGATCATGCCCAAGACGAGCATCTGAATCCCCGTCACCATGAGCAGCACCGTGGTCACATCCATCACCCGCTCCGTCCACAAATAACCTCCCACGCCAACCCCTACCGACGATAGGAAAAACACGAGAGCAAGCGGCAAAAAGATTCGCAACGGATCGAAAAATAGAACCGTGCGAATGATGAGTTTGAGAAACCCGAGCGTGTCCGCTATCGGGCGGATCTTCGATCGCCCCTCCCGCTTTCGGTAGTTGATCGGCAAAAAGGTGACTTGATAGCCCGCGGCAAACATCGCAAGCGTGATCGTAGTCGTATACGAAAACTTGTCCGGCAAGATGGCTCGGAAGCGGTTCGCGGCCTCCCGACGAAATACGCGAAGACCACTGTTCAAATCGGGAATCTCATGACCGCTGAGCAGTTCCGCAAGCTTGCGAAGCACCCACTTGGGAGGACGTCGAAGCCACGGCACATACGTATGCTCTCCAATGCGTGCCCCCACCACCATACTCTCCGGCTCTCTTGCCGCCAAAAGCTCAGGAATATGCTCGGCAGGATACGTGCCGTCCGCATCCGTGATCATGATCCAATCGAAACGAGCATGACGAATCCCCGTCTTGATCGCCGCCCCATAACCCTTGTTGCGACGATGACGAACGACTTGAATGCCCTGCGCCTCGAAAGGACGTAGCACCTCGAACGTATCGTCGGTCGAGCCATCATCCACCACGATCACCTCGAAAGGAACCTTGCCATCCAACTCGCGATGGAGGAGTTCAAGCGTTTCCTTCATCACCGGCGGCGCGCCATTTCGCTCATTGTGGGCGGGAATGACAAGCGATACCCCTTCTTTATCCGCCGACGGACGCTCCATCGTGTCACCACCAAGCTGCCCTTCCAGTTGTCCGTCGAGAGGCTTCGTCGATTCCATGCTGATTCCAAAGTAGGTTGTGACTCACGCCAGGACATCGTGCGAGGCATTCATCATGTTCGCGTCCGCGTGTCTAGCCTGATTCCGCCACGACGTCGAGCCATGGGCACGCGGCTTTGCGTGAGAAACCATGGTCATGATGACTCATGGAGCGTGGGACGATGAACATACCTGTCGATCGCCTTCAGGCTTTCCACATCGTGCCCGCACCCGCGGACTCGTCGTCACTCCCATGATGTTCCTTCGTTCGTTGCGCATTTCGGCTGCAAGAGGTATTCAAATACGTCCAATCCAGAAGCGAAATGGCTCTCTCCCTCCTTCGTTCCGCGTTTTCACGCATCGTTTCTTTCGTTCGTCATCGCGTCATCGCCGCGCCAACTCACCCTCGTCGCATTCCTTGGCGCATCGCCTTGGCTTGGGTTTTTAGCTTCGCTTCCATCGTCGATATTCTGTTGGGGCAATCGCCTCCGATCGCGTCGGTCATCGCCGCCGCGGGACTCGGATTGGGCATGGGCGCCATCTTCGGCAGCATGATCGATGGGATGTCGTATGCCCTTTTCAAGCTTCCCCCCTGGATTTCCCGTATTTTTTGGCTGCTTCCAGGATTGGCCTGCTCCTTTTGGCTCACACGCGAACTGGGCATCTTGGCTCGACTCCATGGCCCCTACCGACAACTCGCCATCGATGCACTCGTCGCCACATCGTGCGCGGGATTGGCTCTCGGAGGCACCTTCGCCGCTGCTCAACCCACCCCACGCTTTCCCCACGGTTGGCTGGCTTCACGACCCTTCTTTCGCTGGATCCTCGCCATCCTTTTTCTATCCGCTTCCGGTGCCATGATCTGGGCCGATCGCAACCTTTTCGAACAACTCTACCCTTCCGCCCATCTCGCTCTGCAACTCGTCAGTCTCTGGGCCATCGCTGCCGTCATCGTCAGTATCGGCCCCATCCCGCGTATGCCGCCCCGCATTCGTCTCACACTTCTCTCCCTATCAATCATCCTCGCCCTGCTCCCCTACGTCCTCGTGCGAGATGCCGACTCTCCCACCACGGACCGTATTCTTCATCGTCCCTTCCCCGCATTGGCCATCGCTTTCCACCGCAATCTCACCGATGTGGATCGCGATGGCTACTCGAGCCTGCTCGGCGGAGGCGATTGTGAACCCTGGCTTGCTTCCGCAAACCCCGGCGCCGCCGAGATTCCAGACAACGGCATCGACGACAACTGCCGATATGGAGACCGAATCACCCAACTTCCCTCCGACGAGGATGAACCCATCCCAACTCTTGATGGCCCCGCGCCCAGCATCGTGCTCATCACCCTCGATGCTGTCGTTCATGACCACATGAGCGTGTATGGATACGAACGAGACACCACCCCCAACCTGAAACGGTTCGCTGAAAACGCCGTGGTCTTTCATCGGGCCTACACCACGGCGACATGGACGGCCCTCGCCATCCCAAGCTTGCTGCGTGGCGTGTACGCCCGACGTTTACGCTGGACTCGTGTGGCCGAAACGAATCGCTACCGCCTGCTTCGCACCCACGAATACGACCAACTTCAGAGAACCGAAACCCTTCGACTCATGTTTGGCCTTCCCCTCGAAGAGCCGCGGCCGCCCATTTCACAACGATTGCAATCCGCCGGCTACCATACCATCGCCTCCTTGGACGATGGTTACTCCGAGTTTCTAAGCGAAAAATCCGGCGTTCATAAGGGATTCTCCGTATTTCGTCATGTGGATTCCTTGCCCAAAGAAAAACGAAACGACGTGGGCAATACGGAACTCGCCCTCGCAGCACTGCGCAGCCGACCACCAGACAAACCGTTCATGCTCTGGATCCATTACTTCGGACCCCATGACCCCAGTACCAAACACAACGAAGTTCAGTCCTTCGGCTCCTCGGTCACGGACTTGTACGATCACGAAATCCTCTTTGCGGATCATGCACTTAGCCCCTTGCTCGAAGAACTCGATGCCATCGGAAAACAACGCCCCCTTGCCGTTTTCGTCACCTCCGACCACGGCGAATACCTGACCAGTACCCGTCGCGTGCATGGTTCCGGGTTGCATGAACTCACCACCCATATCCCGTTGATCGCGAAAATTCCTGGCGTTTCACCAGGGAATAGCGATGCTCTCGTCAGCCTGATCGATATCCCCGCAACCATCCTGCGACTATGCGGCGTGCGAGGCGCCGCGGGCATGGATGGCGTCGACCTGCGTGAGGTCCTCACCGGAAAACACAAGCATCGGGTTTTACACAGCGATACCTGGCGGTTCAAAGTCAACGGAGAACCTTGGTTCGATCTCACATCCGCCTATGACGATCAACACAAACTGCTTTTCTTTCGACATACCAACCAAATGAGATTGGAACGTCGCGACGATCCCAACCCACAAACCACTAACTTACTTGATGAAATACCCATTCCCAAGCATCTCGATGATGCCATGGGTGCTTATATGGAACAGACCGGTGGGCCCCCCGATCTACACGATTGATTCCCCTTACCCATCACGCTGACGTTTCACCGCAGAAGCCTTCGCACGAACGACGCTATCCCCTGCGAAGGCTCTTGCGATCGCTGGCATCTACACCCTCCGACAAAGCCATTTTTCACATCTTGATCGGCAGTTTCGATGCGCACCCAAACGCGGCCATACATGAGGTTTTGCCATCCTTCATGCAGGAAACGAAATCCTCGATCTGATCATCCGTCATCGTCGATGCAAGAATGTCACAACCGGACTTGCATGTGCCCACCAAGGATTTCGCACATCCCTTCACCAGACTGTTCGCCTTCCCATACCGATCCTTGACGATTCTGCAATTGGCATCTTCGCCGCAATCCGCATCCGTTTGACACGAGGGAACACAGACAGTTGCCGCACAAGCCTCGGAGGCCGAGCACCCTTCATCGGCCAAAGGACACTGAAGCACCCGCACACCCGTGCAATCCAGGTTTTCATCCACCTGTCCGTTGCAATCGTCATCTCGACCATTGCAAGTCTCCGAGGCAGCACATAGTCCACAACTGCTTCGCGTGGGAATGCAGTAGCCCCGATGCGCACTCGTTCCCGCAGGGCACCCCGCAGCCTCGCCTGCCACACACACGGACCGTCCCAGCGGAGGAAGGGCCTGACAGACGAGCCCTTGCTCACAATCCGCCGTCGTTCGACAAGCATCGCAGGCGGCTTTGCTACAATTCGTTCCGCAATCATCCGAGGGCGCCGGACAATCGGCCGGATCGGTACAACTTCCCGAAGCAAGACGCACCGCCACCGCCGCATTCACCAGCCCATATCCGTAGTAAGGGGAATGACCGTTCTCGTCGTAATCACCCCACACCGGATCGACCTTGGTCGCAGATTGCGCAAGAATATCGCGTACTTGCGCCGCGGTCAGATCGGGGTTCGCGGAAAGAATGAGCCCCGCGACTCCCGCAACGAAGGGACTGGCCGATGACGTTCCCCCAAAAGAATCCGTGTATTGCGAACCCGCCGACGTCGTGACGATGCCGCGGATGCCCCCGTTGGAAGGCGCCGCCACCAGCACTTGCGGACCTCGATTGCTGTAATACGCTTTCAATCCCTGATCGTCCACGGCCGCCACGGTCACCATCGTCGGCTCTTTGCCATAAGCAGAAACCATCTCGTTTTCATTGCCCGCCGCAAATACCACCACCGTTCCTTTGCCGTTGCGACCATGCGTTTCCGCATACGTAAACGCCGCTTTGACCACCGACGATGCAGCAGGAATCGGGAAAGAAACGGCCGCGAAATTCGGGTCTCCTCCCCCAGGTCCCCAGCTATTGTTGATCACCCAGGCCCCCTCATCGACCATCTGAACGAAACCATTGGCAATCCCTTGATCCGTCATGCTCAAGCCCGTCGGCCCCACCTTTTCGCCAACCAGATGCGGCATGATGCGGCACCTCGGACATACCCCCGCCCCCCCTTGCCCATTGTCCGCAATCGATGCAGCCACTCCCGCGACCGACGTTCCATGCGCGCCAAATCCCGACAACGGATCGGTCATCTGCTCTTGCCAATCCGATGGAAAATTCAAGGGTTCCAAACAGGAAGCGGCAAGATCCGGATGCGTGACATCCACCCCATCATCGTTGATCGCAATCACCACTTCCGGCGTTCCCATCGTCGTATCCCACGCTTCCGTCACACGACCATCGACCCCCGATATCGATTCGTGTTGCCCCGTATTGCGCAAATGCCACTGGTCCAAAAAGAGCGGATCATTCGGTATATGATGCGTTTTGTAGTACCGAAGCATGTCGAGTTCGACCCGCGCTTTCGGAATCGAACGAAGGTGCGGCAAAGCTCGCAAGCTTTTCCACGGATCCGCACTCGCGATACGAAATAGATTTCGCCCAAAGGAAACCGCTTCCGGCGGGGAAAAATGAGCCGATTTCGCACGGGCCCGAAGGACGCCGACTTGCGACATATCGCCTAATTCGATGAAGATATCCCCCATCGCCACTGCCAACCGTCCCGCCCCATCGTAAAATGTCGGCAACGAACGCGCACCACCCGCAAGAGCGCGAAGACGATGCTCCTGAATGGGAAAAGAAAAACGAAGCGTCGTTACCCGACCTCGCCCGATGATCTCGACGCCAGGATAAGCGGAAATGGCATGCGGCACGCTTCCTTCCATCGCCATCGCGTTGCTCGCAAAACGATACCCTTGTGGCGGCTGCACGTCCGCCGGCCACGAGGGAACCGTCATGTATTGGCCCAGGCAATCACAGAGCTTCTCACACGATGACCCTGGTGCCGGATGCGCTAACCATCCACCACAGGTGGCCACGTCGAAACACGCATCTTGCGAAGCACAACAGCGAAAATGCCCCGAGACATCGTCCCATAAATCGTAAGGAGAACTCATCGCCATCGCACAACGCTCGACACACTCGAGTTCGTCCAACGGATACACGCTCGAGTCACCGCCACAATCGTGGAGCGAAGCACACGCTTGCTGACATGTGTCGAGACAGGAGGAAGGAAATTGCTCCGGATCCCCTCGATCTTGTTTTTTCGGCGTATCCTCCTCTTGGGCCACATCCGTCTGCCCCGCCTCTTTGGCGTCCATTGACTCCTGCACATCCTCCTGCACATCGACCACGGCCGCATCCTTCGCTGGTTGTGTAGCCACGGGATCGAGCCCTGATTCATGCGCTCCGCAGGCCAATTGGAACGAGGCAATCCCCACGACGAGCAACGGACGCTTGCGTATCACGACGACTCCTTGCAATGACGATTGGTCGAAAGACTATGGAATCACACGAGCCAGGCTTCAGCTAGCCGAATGAATCCGAAAGCAAAGCATGGTGTTGATCAAGGCAAAACGGCGCGAGGAGTCATCGTCTGCGACGAACCAGCCAGAGTCCGAACCACAGCAGATTCATCAGGCCCAACGTGGAGGACACCGATCCCGCCACACGACAGCCACACCCCGAACTTTCACCTTTCGAATACAGGCTCGAACCGCTGTTATCTCCCCCTTCCTGCTCCACACCCCCATCTTGCAACGGATTGCCGCCCGTGTCTCCCGGATCGAATCCACCATCCGTCGAGCCCGAAGCATCGGTTCCCTGACACCTGCCGTCCACACAAGACGCACCACCCGGACAGACCGCATCCTTGCAATTGCTCACACAGTCCCCCGATTCACAATGCTGTCCCGCCGGACATGGCGAAGCGCAAGAAGGATCGAAACACTCACCACTTGCCGTATCGCAACGAAGGGGCGCTTCACAGGTCGCCCCGCTGCATTGCCCACATCCATCGAAACAAGCTCCGCCCCGGCATACCTGGCCCGGCGCACAGCTCACGCCTTCACATAAATCGAGACACACATCCCCAATACAGCTCTGCCCCCAAGGACAAACCACCCCCTCACAAGGCGCAACACACTTGCCTGCCCGACATACCTTGTCCGCATCGCAACTCACCCCGACACAATCGGAAGGAACACAAAGTCCCGAGGTGTAATCACATTGCTGATAGGCCCCCTGACACGGAAATTCACCGCTCGAACAGCTCTTCACACACCGTCCTTGGTGGCAAATTCGATCACCGGAACACGTGGCGTCGTTGTCTGCGCGTCCATCACAATCGTTGTCGATGGCGTCGCAGGTCTCCGCGGAAGGCGCGAATACTTGTTTGCATACAATCGCACCGCTCGAATCACATTCCGTGATGCCATAAGAACAAATCCCTGGCTTGCCGGTATCGCAGGGCAAACCTCCACCACTGCACTGGATCCCAGACACACTCGTCACCAGGTCGGTGAAGTCGTCGTTGTCCCCCCCGTAGATATCTTCCCAGGCGAAATAGAACTTATAATCGGAAATGCGGCTATCGTAGATGAGAAGATGGATCTGGCCGGCCGTGTCGGGATTGTACTTCGGCTCGGAATAGTACACGAACCCCTCCCCTTTTTTGATCCGATCCAAGGTGGCGCAGCAATCGCCATTCGCACAAGTCGGACCGTGGTTGGGGTCTTGCGGCGTGGCAAGGAAAAATCCCACCTCGCCCCCGAGGTACGCCGGCTCACTCTGCAAATCAAGCTCGACCGTCTTGCCCGCAGCCGTATTGCAGTCGAGCATCACGTGCAAATCATCAAGGCTCGGCTTGCTCCCCGTCACGTTATACCAACCAAAAATGTCGCGAAACATCGCGGTTCCACGGCTCTCAATCCGAAACTGCATCGGACAGACAGGACGAAACGTCTCGGGCTGAATGTCCGCGTCAGCTACCGGATCGAGCCCCGACAGATTCTTCGGAATACAAGGATCCTCGTTCCAATTATGCCAAAGTGTCGTTTCACAGGTTCCCTTCTGACCCTTGTCACAACTGTTCGGATCCTGGTTGCCCGGACATGGGTCGCCGATGTTGCAGACCCCCGGCTGCTCACAAATACACGCGAATACCGCCGCGAGCCCCGCGGTTTTTCCACCATCACAATACACGCTCTGCACCGGAATGGTCTTTCCATTCGGCTGCGTCACCGCGAAGGCAGAAGAGGAAATCAACAGGGTGAACAGAAAGGGCGTCCAGGTTTTCATCGCAAAGAATAGCCTACGAGAGGAATTAGTACCTCGCCACTGAGTTACGTTTTTTTATCTCGAGCCAGCGACGATTTTTCCCTCCTGCCCCCCCCGCCCCCTCGATCCAACGCCCAATTCCTGATGCCAACGGACGATGATGCCGGCAACGGAACTTGGCCCTTCCCCTCCACTTCCCCCATGGTCCGGCCACGATGGTTGCACGATGGATTGCCCTTATTGTCAGCATCTCCGCGTGGGCCGCGGGATGCGCCGACCCCTCCGTTCCTTCAGAAAGTCCTGCCACACCGCCTTTGGTGTCGAGCCAACCTTTGGCATCCTCCCCCGTAACCTCAGCCTCCGCTCGTGTTCATCCCTCCCCCCCTGCCGAACCCATGCCTTCCCCCGTCCCACGAATCGGCTCGCTCACGCAAGATGCTTATATTCGCGCCCGCCCAGACCACAAAGCCCCTGAGATTGGAACGCTCGACCTTGGCTCCACGGTCGCGCTTCGACAGCCTTCCCCGGTTGGCACGGCCGGTTGTCGCGGCGGATGGTACGCGGTCGAACCCTACGGCTTTCTTTGTCACGATGGCACGACCACCCTGGAACCGGATACCCATCCTCTGATGCAAGCCAAACGAGCCCATCACCTCAGCGATCAGGCTTGTCCCTATTCCTGGGGAGAATCACGATTCGCCCCGCTGTATCGAAGCATCCCCGATGCCCGTGAGCAGCGACGATGGGAACCGAAGCTCGATAAGCATCTTGCTGCACTCGAAAAATTGCGCGAGGCGCGGCGCGCGGGAGCCAGCGAAGACGAAGTGCCAACCCCTTCGCCCCTTCGCGGAGTCGATATCTTTGCCGCTTCCAGCCCAGCCCCCGCTTTCCTTGCCAATGGCAACCCTTCCCCCTGGGCAGCCGTGCATACGCCCACGGATCTTCGCCCCCGCTACGACACCGTCCCCGCTCGCTCCTCCATCGCCTGGACCGACGAATTTTTCGCGGAAGGCCGTAGCTGGCTGCTGACTCCCCAGCTCCTGCTCGTCCCCAAAGACAAGGTGTCCATACAAAAACCGTCGAGTTATTCTGGTGTTCGGCTCTCGTCGGACGGCATCCACCTGCCTTTGGCCTTCATTCGCGGACAAGAAAAAACCAAATACCGTTGGGAAGAACAAGGGGTAGCGCAAGAAAGCGCCTCCGGTACCACCATCCCCGCCGCATGGTCCCCAAGGGCCGAATTCAAGGAAGATGCCGATTCACCCAAAGGGGCGTTCGTGGCTACCGCCGAAACCTGGAAGCGGCTCGAACACGTCCAACTCACCGGAAAAGCCCGCTGGAAACGCGGCAAACGCTATCTCGAAACCAACGAACAAGGACGATGGATCCGGGAAAGCGATGCCGTCGTCGTTCGGGGTCGCCCCCCCGATGGGCTAGAATTGCGCGAAGGCGAAAAATGGATCGATGTATCCATCCATTGGGGCACACTCGTCGCCTACGAAGGCTCGAAGCCCATCTTCGCCACCTTGATTTCCCCAGGGCTCAAAGGATATGCGCGCGTGCAGGGGAAACCGGCGAAAAATACGAGCCCCACCGGCGCGTTTCGCATCGAATGGAAACACCTCACACGCACCATGTCCCCGGACCCGGAGAAAAAAACCTACTATCTGTCCGAAGTCCCCTTCACGCAGTTTTTCCACCTGCCCTTCGCCTTGCACGGCGCCTATTGGCACGATGCCTTCGGAGAACCAAAAAGCGGAGGCTGCATCAACCTATCCGTCGCCGATGCCCAATGGCTCTTCGCTTGGACCGAACCTGCGCTGCCCGAAGGATGGCATGCCATCCGCTCCGGCGATGACCGAGGCACCGGTACCTGGGTCGTCGTGCGCTAAGCCTTCCCCGTTAGGGAATAGGCGCTTCGAGACACGCTTTCCATCCCGGCAAATCATCCGGAACCCGAGGCTCCAGCACCTTGCCAATCACGTGATCTATCGGCACGAATCCCCAATGACGACTGTCGGAACTGGCAGAACGATTGTCGCCAAGCACGAATAATTGCCCCGCGGGAACTTTACACGGCTTATCCACGCAGTAATTTCCCGAGGAAGGTTCATTTCCTAATAAAATAGCATAGTTACAGTCATCATTCCACTCCACGAACGCCTGTCGGCCGTCCGCAATTCCATTCGGATCTCTGCCTTTCGGCCACAAGCCCATGGCGCAGCGACGTAACGGCTTGCCTCCCAAATCCACCGACCCATCCGAAAGCACTTGCACCTCGTCGCCCCCCACGGCAACCACACGCATGACATAGACGAGCGATCGATCCATGGGCCACTCGAACGCGATCACGTCCCCCCGTCGTGGTTCGGTGGACGCACGAAGACTGCCAACCAGCGGTAGACGAAAACCAAAGGCGGTAGCATCCGCTCGCACCTCATCGCCCCCATAAATCGTTGGCGCCATGGAAGATTGGGGCACCACGAAAGCACGCGCCGTCGCCCACAACCAAACGACCAACAGCACGAGCAATATCGCCACGACAAGACCAACGATCGGCAAGCCCACAACGACGATTCGAGGCGGCCCCGCATGCACATCCCGGTGAATGATGGAACTGTCGTCGGCATTGCTCATGGGTTACGTCGAGGTCTTTGTAGAAGACCTTTCGCCAAATGGCTAGCCTATGCTTCGCCCCCGACACCTGCTCATGGCAGGGTCCACCGAAGCCCCGCATAGCCGTACAACCCCCGCTCCAACGGACGAGCCGGCAGATACCCCCGCGTTTTATACGCCGCCGAAAGCACGAGCCCCACACTCGACCCAAGAGAAAAATCCGTTTCTGTCCCGATATTGCCTCCGATCGTCGACGGGCGCTCGAAAACATTTCTTTCCGACAACAAGGTTTCCGGCTGGTACCAACCATCGACATGCGCGCTCCATCCCAAAAAGGACGCCGGTTTGGCACCGGACACGCGAACCCCTCCTCCCGCGCTCGCGGCAAGCCGACTGCTGCCCACTCGTCCGTAAACATCCACCACCACACCGTCGCGTTGCATGAACACATCGAGTTGATGTTCCATCCCCCAAGGACTTGCGTTGACACTCGTCCAGGGAAGAAAATGCACGGAGCCCACGGAAGGAAGGGGAGCCGCGCTCCAACGTCGCCCATGCCCAAGATGATCGACCAAAAGCCCATGAATCGCAAAAATCATCATGGGATCCACCCAATTCCAACCATAAGCCGTGCTCAGCCGCGATGCGATGGAATCTCGCTCCGTATCCGTCCACCGGTTGAATCGCGTTTGCAATAAGCCCACGTATTGGTGGACATCATCGCGTTCATCCGTGGCTTTTTGCGGCTGAAAGAACGAGGAAGCGTAGCTGGCGCGGGCGGCCATATACATCAACAGATCACCGTACGAAGCGCCGCCATATCGCATGAGATCGTGGACGATCCAATACGCCATGCGATAATCCGCTTCGATTCCCCCCGTGACCAGCGCTATGTCTCGATCCACCTGATTCGGATGGCCCCAATAGGCTTCCCCCGCAAACTCATCGTGTTGGCCGAAAAGGCTTGAATATGGCTGCACAAGGTGAAATCGATACGATGACGTCAACCCTTGCTCCCGTGCTCTTGCCCCATGGCCGAAGACCTCATGACCGAACGTCACGGAAAAAAATGCAAGCGGCGCATCGATGAACACCACCTTCGCTGAACGTCCTGCCATGCGCGCCACATCGATCGATTCCGTATCCGCTAACGAAAGGTCACCCATCACGCCGTCGTATCGGTACAGCAGCCTCGCCAGGCTGAGCGTACTTCGAACCCCCGGCTCCATCGATCCATCGGGATCGGCAAGCACCACCAAATCCGGGCGCAAAACGCCTTCCGATGCCTCGACCCACGAGGAAAATGCCCAACCCGCAGTGAGTCCAGAACACAAAAGCATCAGGCGCCACAGCCGGCGTCGCGTCCAGCACGACCCGAACTCCACCATCCGGAGGCAATTTTTCGGAAATACGGAGAGGGAGTCGTTCATGCTACTCCTATGTCGTGAGCCCCATGATAGGAGGGAAAAGAACCAACGCCTATGCCGTTCGCATAGCCAATTCCATCCGAGCCGCAGCCAGAACCGCAGCCCGACCCATAGCCGCGCGAAAACCCGCAGCCGTGCGGCGCGCTATTCCGTGTCGTCGAGATCGAAGACAAGGGTAGGTGCGAATGATTACGGAGCGCACAATGCGTAACTATATGAAACTTCGAAAGAATATTCCATAATGGAACCAACGCTGGCAGCCAAGCTGATAAGGAACCCCAAACCGAAGCGAGTCGAACCTATCCTGTCCCCCACCAGGGATTCTCTGCTAAAGTCCCTCGCCCCGTGGTTCTGACAAAACAACGCGCCTTTGAGCCAACTCCCCTTGGTAAGGAGGAAGATTCCGCTACGGCGCGTGACCGCATGGATGGCTGAATGCTCTTCGCCAGTTTCGATTTTTTGCTGTTTTTTGCGGTGACCTTCTCGGTCTACTGGGCACTGGTCGGACGACCACGAGCCCGCTTGCTCTGGATTGTCGGTAGCAGCTACTTTTTCTATATGGCATCGTCGAAACCGGTCGACGGGCCTCTGCCAACACCATGGTATTTCGTTGGGCTTCTGATTTTATCCACCATTGTTGATTTTTTTTGCGGACAACGAATCGCCGCAGCGAGAAAGCGCCTGCCCCCGGACGAGCCTGATGGGCGAGCCGGGAAGCCATGGCTGCTCGTTGCGATTCTGACGAACCTCGGATTGCTCGGATACTTCAAGTACGCGGGGTTTCTGCTCGAGGTCGCGCGGGACATCTGTTCCGTATTTGGATTGGCTCCTCACCTGCCCGTCGTTCATGCCCTGCTTCCCATTGGGATCAGCTTTTACACCTTTCAAACCCTCAGCTACACGATCGATGTGTACCGAGGAAAGATCAAGGCGGAGCCTTCTTTCCTTCGTTTTGCATTTTTTGTCGCATTTTTCCCGCAACTGGTGGCGGGTCCCATCGTTCGCGCCAGCGAATTTCTTCATCAGCTCCACCATCGTCCCAAGCTCACCGTCGATGATGTCAACGAGGCCCTGTGGAGAATCAGCAAAGGCGTGGTCAAAAAGGTTGTTTTCGGGGACTTCATCGCCGCCGTATTCTCGGATCAGGTGTTTGCCTCTCCGGCAACGCATAGCTCTTTGGAAAACCTTATGGCGCTTTACGCGTTTACGCTTCAAATCTATGCCGACTTTTCCGGCTACTCGGATATCGCCATCGGCGTGGCGCGCCTCTTCCATTTTCGCATCCCCGAGAATTTCAATCGACCGTACCAGGCCATCGATATGGCGGATTTTTGGCGCCGCTGGCACATGACCCTATCGACCTGGCTGCGCGATTATCTTTATTATCCCCTCGGAGGCAGCCGCGTGGGGGAAACGAGGACCTATATCAATCTTGGCATCACGATGTTTCTCGTGGGTATCTGGCACGGAGCAAGCTGGAATTTCGTGATATATGCCAGTGTTCAAGCGGGTGCGATGCTTTTCAATCGCGCGTGCCGCAAGCTTCCACCGTGGAGTATGGCGCGTGTGCTTCGAATCGGGTCGTTGACCCTGCTAACCACGGCTGCCCTCGCGTTGCTGGGCCGGCTCGTTCTCCGTATCCCCGATATTTGGCAGTTCTCGCTGCTGGGTGGCGCCATCGCATTGTTGATTGCGCTTCTGCCCCGTGCCGACACTCGACGCTGGACCCTTCCCTTGCATATCGGGTTGACTATCCATTTTTCCATCCTATCCCGAATCTTTTTTCGCGCGGAGGATCTCGATGCCGCCCGCGAAATATCCCTCAAGCTGATCCAATGGGACGGACTTGGCGTACGAGAAGGCCTATTCAGAATCCCTAATCTTTCCGCATGGTTAGAAGCTATCCCCTCGCTTTCCTTTGCCCGTCCCCTGGCGGAATGGGGAATTTTTTTCTTGCTGCTGGTCGGTTTCGCCCTGCATTATACCCCTGCTGAGCGGGTGAATCGAACAGCCATACAGTGGATTTCGAAAACCCCGGCCATCCTGCTTGGCGTAGGGCTAGCCTTGATAGCGGGGCTGCTCAGTATTCTTCTTGCCGGTCCACGAGCGAATATTTATTTCGCTTTTTGAACAGTAGGGTCCCGGCAACAGGTCCCGATGACGTTGGGACTTGACATTACCATCCCCCGTGAATCCAATCGAGTCCCTACGATGCCCAACGAAGCGAAAACCCCGGCCGAATCCCGATCGTCTCCGGAGTCCCCCTCCGGGCGAAACGCGTTGATACGCGTTTTTTGGGCTGGGTTGGGGTTGTTCGGCGCCATCGCGGTACCGTACCTGATTCCAACCTTGTATTTTTTGCGTCCTTGGGTTCCCGGAGGTGAATACGTTCCGTTTTGGAATATCGTGGGCAGAGAACTGTTGGGCGAGGGGAAAATCCTGCAAGCGGAGCAAGAAGCCATGGCTGCCGCGCGGTTAGAGGTACTTACGCCCGCGCTGCCTGTCGTACACACCGAACCCACGGAGCCGGCGGCGGAACGTTTTCCCCCCTATGCCGACAATCTTCGCATCGAAAAACCCGCTTTCGGCATCGAACCTCCGGAGGCTCTCGACCATTTCTATGAAAAACTAGCTCTCGCGGATCTTGGGATCCCCAAAGCCATTGCAAGAGCAGGGCATTGGGGGGACTCGGTACTCGCCATCGACGGCATCACCAGTGGCATAAGACGGCGTCTTCAAACGCGTTTTGGTGATGCGGGGCATGGTTTTCATCTCATGGATCGCTACGATCCCGGCTATCGACAACGGGGGATTGAGTATCTCCGGGCGGGAGGCTGGTATTCCTGTTTCATCGTACAACAATGCAGCAAAAACGAACCTTTCTATGGCTATGGTGGTTTGATCGCTCGTTCCGGAGGGGGCGGAATGTCGACCTGGAGAACACCGAAAGAAGGGTTCGGAAGCGAAGTATCGTTCTTTGAATTGTGGTTCGGACGACAAACCAAAGGCGGAAAAGTCGAAATCGTGGTCGACAAGGACCCTCCGATCATCGTGGACACCCGTGGAAAAGACCGGGAAGATGGCTGGTACGCCGTTACCGTACCACGGGGAGGACACCGATTTCGCGTACGCGCCGCCGGCGGTGGCGACGTTCGCTTGTATGGCGTCGTTCTCGAAAACGATGGCCCCGGTGTGGTCTGGGATGGAATGGTGATGATTGCCGGCTCCACCCGACAGATGCGGACACAAGATGCCACCCACATCAGCCATCAGGTCCGGCATCGGAACCTGGACCTAATCGTCTTTCTCTTCGGGGGCAACGATATGAAACGCAACCACCTGGACCTCAAAGAGTCCATGGAACCTTATTATGAAGAATACGGAGAGGCCATCAGGAAGTATCGAGCAGGAAAACCCACCATGTCCTGCCTCGTGCTGAGCATGACCGATCGCGGGGAACGCACCGTACAAGGTACCGTCGTCTCTCGTAAATTCGCCAAACAATTGTCCAAAGCCCAGCGAGAAGTGGCCAAACGCAATGGCTGTGGCTATTTCGATACCTATGAAGCCACCGGTGGCGATGGCTCGATCGCGAAATGGTACCGGGCCAATCCCCCCTTGATTTCCCCCGACCTCGGGCATCCCAGCGCCGCGGGGCATGAATATATCGCCTCGCTGGTCGCCAACGCCATCCTCCATGGCTACCAGCAGTATCGCGATCGGATGGCAGGAAGCCCGCTGCCCACCCTCGAGGCTTCCGACGACCCAAAAAAGGAGGCAAAAGACCCATTGTCAGGCCCCTAAGGGACCATCTTCGTCGCAAGGGCGACACGTGCGAAGGCCAAACGGAGCACGAAAAGCTCATCGGCCCACGCCGCCGCCGCCATCTTTCCACGACTTGGCCTACCCATCCCATCCAGGTTGCTCCACCGCGAAAGTGAAGCGACACAAGGCGATTGAATGCTCGTAAGTTATGGAAAATAAAACGATTTATATAACCTGGTCTCACTCTTGGGATGGGCTTGCCGACCCTGCCGCGGACCGAGCAATGACTTCTTCCTCCCGGTGTACCTCGACATCCGACATCATCAGGGGGATTGCGCCGACAGCTCAGCCCAATACCGAGGATTTTCGTCATAACGACGCATCAGCGCGTCTGCCAGCGCGATTCCCACATAGGTATATCCCAGCCTTGTCAGGTGGATATGGTCGCCCGAGGCCAGAGGTGGATTGGCAGACGCCCAACGCTTCATCGACCCCGCGCCTCCCATGAATGCATAACCGTCCCAAAACCCGCATCCCATATCCTTGGCAATCCTGCGCTGCGCCTGCACGATCCTTTCCAACACCGGACGACGGACGAGGGTATCGTCGTGAACCAAAGGAAAGTCGAAAGGCGCCATCAGCACACAACTCGTTTGCGGCGCAGCCCTTCGCAAGCGAGCGAGCACCTCACGCACCCGCTGTTCGTAGGGCGCTATGGCCATCGCCGTATTGCCAGCTTCGTTGGTGCCATAGGCAAACGTCACCAGCACAGGGTCCCGTCGACGGATGGCGTCGGCCCAAACCGATTCGCTCCACCGCAGCGCGCTGGGCATTCGCGTCCCCCCTATCCCCAACGTGTCCACCACCACCCCTGGCGAATCCGTCTCCGCGGTGATACCAAAGAGTCGTACCGAACCGTTACCGACAAGACGAACGCGGATGGCATGCGCCCCTGCCGTTGCCTCAAAACCGTAATAAGCGGGTTCCTCCGTCTCCGATTCGGTGGGAACGGTCGCCACGACCTGCCCATCGACCATGATCTCGACATCTCCTCCTTTGGGCTGTCGATAATAATGCAATTCAAAGCGAGTATTCGGAGAATCATGGGATACAATGATTTCCCCATAGGCGTTTTTCGTCGTTCCGACGAAAGCGGCTCCGAACAGCCCAAGGGGCTCGTTTTCGACATCGTTTTTATAATGGGCATGCCGATAACCAAGGGATTGATTCTCCATTTTCGTGTCCAGCATTCGATGCCAAGAATTCACTTTCCCAAGCAATACGAATCCTTGGCCCCCGTCTCCAAAACGACTTTGCAAGTATCTCCGAAGGTATCCCGTATAAACATCCGCCTGGGTATGCGAAGCCCCATAAGCCAACATTCGCACTTTTTTTGTGTCTTTCTTGTCCCGCCGCGCTGTCGCAAGACGACCCAACGCTCGATGAAAGGATTCCAGGGCGGCTTCGTTTTCCACCGGGACATACTGCCCGAAATAGGTTGGATCCTGGGTAACAACACCAGCGTCGCTACCAACGGATGCATCGGCCGTCGGCGCGGGACCATAAGGCATTGCCTGTGGCCCTGGCGGTGACTGCTTTCCCAGGATGCGATCCTGCGCCAGACGTCGAAGCTGGTGGATTTCCGGGGTCAGGAATGGCTCGGCGGGTCTGGGGTCCAGTTCCGGCGGCGTTTGGCTCCTTGGCTCCGCAACGTCGGGTATCCCCTGGGAGGAAACCGCCGGCAAAGGCGCTGAACCCTGGGATATTGGCGCTACGGACAAGGGGGGATCCAGCGAAATGCGGCGAGGTGGCGGATTCGTACACCCCAACCCCACCATCATCACAACCCCAAGCCATTCCCCTCGTATTCTATAAGGCCCCACGCGCGCCATCCCCTTCATGGCTCTGGAGGAATGATTGGCGTTTTCTTGAAATCCCAAGGACGCTCTCCACCGGGATCTCGGTTATACTCGAGCCATTGAAGCATGCGTCGAGCCCAACGCCGACGCTCCGGGATGGTCGGATGGATCCCATCCACCCAGGGGATGAGATTGGGCGCAATCAAGTCGCTGTCCACAAAAAGGCAGGGCGCGATATTCTGCTGAATCACATCGAGAATACCCGTGTGAGGGAGCCCTTTCCATCGCGGCGTGCCAACCCACACGCATGGACGATTTCCAATGATTTCCACAATTTTTCGAATAGGCTCCGCTCGAACGCTCGGGTCGGGCATGGCCACCTCATTCCCCCCCAACGAGACGATGACCAGGTCCGGGTTGTATTCCCGAATATAATCGCGCAGGCGCAAGCGGTCTCCCGCCCATTCAGGGATGTAGGAGGCATCTTTGTTGCGCAGGATACACCGGACCCCCCGTGCCCCCAATTCGCGTTTGAGATCATGGCCCAAGGCCGCGGCCGTGGAAGAACCTACGACCAAAACCGTCGTATCCGCCGGTAACGGTGCAGCCGAGGGAACCGCCGTTTCGGTGGATGGTTCAGGGGCGGATTGATGAGAAGGCTCCGGTTGGGTAGGCTCTGGTTCGGAAATCGGCGGTTGCGGTGGCTCTCGAAAAGCCGCGGGGTCATTCCGCGCGGCAGGTGCTGATGCTGGTGGTGTCGTTGGCGCTGACCCACAACCCAACACACAAGCCATCAAGGGCAATAGAAGCGCTCTCATGGCTCGACTCTAATCCGATCCACACGGGAACTCCAGTCACACGCCAATTCGAGGGTGTTTTTGACGGACCGCGGGGAAATAGGAGCGCATACGGCGCGAATTTCAGGAAAAATCGAACCCTAGATCCCGCGCTGCCTTCGCCACAATCACTCTCATTTCTTCTGGCACAAAAGGCTTGGCGATGAAATCGTACGCCCCTCGTTCCATGGCTTTTCGCGCCATCGCCATCATCGCATACGCGCTCATGATAATCACTTTGGCTCGCGGATTCCGCCCGCGCACCCGCTCGAGCACCTGAATGCCATCCACCTCCCCCATCACCACATCCGTGATCACGATATCGAATTCCTTCTCATCGATACGCGCCAGCGCAGCCATCGGGTCGTCGAAAGCTTCGACGTCGCACCTCATTTTGACGAGCACCGACTTGAGTCGCTTGCCCACCAAAGGTTCGTCGTCGAGCACGAGGACCTGCACGTTGTCTGCCATCTCACACCTCCTGCTGTCTCATGCCCAGCCCCTTCGCAGCGAATCATCGAATACGCGCACTTCCACGCCCTGCACCCCGGATAGCCCGCCCACTCGTTTGGCAACCTCCGCTTCCAACTTGGCTTTGCGCGATGGACCAGCCCAACAACGAATCTCCACCATCCCATGGTCAGCCTCCACCCGAGCGCTTGGCTCCAGATCGATGACCGCACTGCGCACACGGAATCCTAGTTCCACATCCCGTAATCGCTGCATCGAATACGTCATCGCGTCGTACGCATGGCTCTGCATCGCCCCCACCACTTCCTCGATCACGGCATCTTCTTGCCGACCATCGAGATCCACCACCATGTCGTACCGCTCGTCGTCGTCGGTGAATCCGAACAACAGTTCCGAAACGCTATTTCGCGCGGCATCGTCATGGGCGACCCGCTTTTCTGCCTTCTTTAGCGGAATTTCCTCAATTTTCTCCGCCATCGCCACGCGCGATGCCCAGCCAGCCACCAAACGCACACGCAGGATGTGCGAGACGCCCGGAATCAATCCATGCGCATAAGGAACGTGAAATACCAGGCTGTCGTCGAGCAAATGCGCCGCGAGCACCGCTTGCAGATGCGCCACCAGCGTGCGTCGAACCACGTCGGATAGCCCAAACAGCGAGGGTGGATGCTCGAGGGCTTTTCGTAGGTCCGTCGGCACGATGGCACGGGATTTTGCCACCTCATCGATGAGTTGCCGTTCGCTCCAAAACCGATACCCGAGTTTTTCCGCGATCCTTCGAGCGATCTCGGGGCCCCCCGCGTAGCTCTGACTCGAAACCAAGATGCTCGACATGACGAATTTCCTTTCCTCCATGCAAGGAGCCCGCGAAACATGCCCCTTGGATTACGTTCGCGACGAGATATCCGAAGGAATCCCGGTAACCGGCAGCAGAATCGAAAACGTGGCACCGTGCCCTGGTGAACTCGCCACCGTCAAGGAACCCCCAAGTTTTTGCACGATACCCCGCGCCACGGATAGCCCAAGCCCCGTGCCCGTGCCTTTGGGCTTGGTGGTAAAAAATGGGTCGAATATGCGCCCAATGATGTGATTCGGAATGCCCGGACCGTTGTCGATGACGTCCAACGCCACGAACCCATCCTCGCGCTCCGGATCCACCACGATTTTGATCTCGCCTCCTTCGGCAACCACGTGAAGGGCATTGATGATCAAGTTCATGAGCACCTCGTTGAGAAGCTGCTGATCACCATGCACGGGCGGAACTCCTTGCGGAACCACCACGGAGAGCTTGACCTTCTTGACCTTGAGTTGGTTACCGAGCAAGTGAGCGGTTTCATCAACGATTTCAGCGAGATCCAGCGCTTCGAGCTTGGTTTCGCTCTCGCGCGCGAAGTCCAGGAGATTACGCACGATTTTTCGCGAACGCTCGGTCTGACCGATGAGATCGTCGACCATCTCGAGCTTGTCCTCATCGGAAAGCTCATCGTATTGCTCTTTGAGAATGGCCGCCGTGAGCATCATGTTGTTCAGCGGGTTGTTCAATTCATGAGCCACCCCCGCGACCAAGGTGCCGAGAGCACGTAACTTATGAGATTCAATAAGGATTTGATGACGACGGTCGAGTTCTTGCACCATGCGGTTGATAGCCACCGCCAGCAGCGTGAATTCGTCGCGGTACTTACGCATCGGCATGATCGGCGTAAAATCGCCGTGGCCAATGCGGTTCGTATGCTCGGCGAAGCGACGAAGGGTGCTCGTGATACGCCTGGCGAAAAAATTCGCCACGAGCACCGTGAGAAGCAAAACGCCGCCGATGGAAGCAAACAAAACACGCTGCGCAAGAGATAATCGCGCTTCGACCTTCGCGCGTTCCGTCGTCACGAACCGTTTGGCGAATTCACCGGCTTCGTTGCCGTGATAGCGAATCTGGGCCTCGAGATCCGCGCGCGTTCCCGGCGTTTTCGTATCCCCGATGCGAACCATCAAGCTGTGATATTCGTCGAGATGTTGATGCATCGCGGCCACGGCCTGCGTTCCCATCACCTTGCGGATTTTGCCATCGTTGTCGCGGGCGAGCCTCTGCGCCGCACTGGCGTGCTGCAAAGCATCCGTCAAATTCGTATCGTAGAGCAGGTAGTTTTTCTCATACCGACGCGCTTGCTGGATTTCGCTCGTGTAATCATCGGCGACTTCCAAAAATAAGATGCTGTCGCGGACGGTCGAAAGCGTATGAATGGACCAGATCGTGACCGCCAGGCTCAGCAGGAAAAAAAGAGAAAGCATGAGCATCAGGCGATTGCGGACGGTCAGCGTGGGTCTACGTCGCAAGGCTTCATCCGCGGCGACTTCATACTCGGCCCGTCCATTCCACCCCGGATCCGTAAGCACGCCGCTCAGGCTGGCTGATTCCTCACTCGCTCGATTTGGCGTTTCGACTGCCACATTCGCTCCCACCGGGCCGTCTGACCCTTGGCTGACCTAGTTGCCGCTGGAGCCGTCGGCACGATCCTTGGGCCGTACGCGACGAATCTCCTTGGCTGCTTTGTCGATGATGACACGGAGGTCCTTGGGTTGAAACGGTTTTGCGATAAAGTCGAACGCTCCTTTGGCCAACGCCTCCCGGGCGACTTCGACACTCGCGTAGCCCGTAATCACAATGGTTTTCGACTGGGGATGCAGACGGCTGACCGCGTCGAGCACGGCAATGCCATCAACCTGATCCATGCAAATATCCGTCACGACGATGTCGAAGCTCTCGGATTCGAGCCGCTGGACCGCTTCGGCCCCGCCAGGCACACACTCGACCGTATACTCGTTGCTCGACAGCGAGAGCTTAAGGCGCTTGCAGGCGATAACCTCATCGTCCACCACGAGAATCCGAAGAGCGCTTTGCATGAGTCAACCTTTCCTTTCTCACGTTCGGGCCTCCGACACCCTGCTGGGACCTGCGGATACGATGGAGGCACGAAGCCTTCTACGCTGAAAATAGGCTCGAAAAACGAAGACGAGGATGATGAGCGCACCGCTGATGCCACTCACGTATAGCATCGTCTTGCTGATCATCTGGAAGGTTCCATCCCAAGCTGAATCGTAGTTAATATAACCGAGTTGGCGTAGATACACCGGAATGGCAATGGCTCGGCTGAGGACGCATAGCGCGATGATGCATGCGGTAGCCAATCGGATGATCGACTCTTTCACGACTTTGGTGCCATAAGCGCCAATCTGCACCCCCACGAGCGAACCGAGATACAGAAGGAGCGTGAGGCGCAGGTCGACCATACCGGCGAAGCCGTAGCTGAGAGCGCCGAAGGCTCCCATGAACACCGCGAGATATAGCTCCGAGCCCGCCGCCACGGCCGCGGGAACCCCAAATACGTAGATCATGGCCGGAACACCGATGAATCCGCCCACGCCGATGGTGCCCGCCAAGTAGCCTGTCGCAAGACCGCAAATGAGCACCACCCACAACGATACCCGCACGTCCGCGACAGGAAAATGGATGATGGGAGGGATGCGAAAGCGTGTAAGAAAGTCCACGATTTTGCGGGATGGCTTGCTGTCACCGGTGCCCGAACTGCGAACAATATCGCGCAACATGGAAAACGATACGACCGCGAGGACGACCGAGAAGACGACACTGATATATAAGTCCGCGCCGGCGCTCTGCGCCTTACCGCCGTCGCCTTGACCGTGAAATAGATGCCCCATGATCCATACCGCCACACGAATTCCCACCGCGGCGGTAGCGAGCATGAAAATGGCTAGTTTTTTATCGACGTGGCCCAGCTCCCCATGCTTGCGGGAGCCAATCAAGGCTTTGCCGAACTTATGGGTGATATTGCTTCCCACCGCGAGGGGGCCCAAAACACCCAGGTTCATCATGCCTGGAGTCATGAAAAATGCTCCCCCACTGCCAATGAAACCACTGAGCACACCCCCGATGAATCCCAGCAAAATCACTTGCGCCGCGGAGGCGCTGTCGAGATGAATGAACCCTGGCGGCATGGTCCTACTCCCGTTTCTTCGGTTGAAACCTCAGCCCACGATGGCTATTCGAACTTGGCAAGCCTCAACAAATACTGCGTTGCCCCGCCCCATACATACGCGAAGCCGGGCACGAAGATCGCCAACACCGCCGCGGCCAAAATGCGGTGTTGCGTTCCTTCCTTGACCAAAAACCACGAGATCGTCTCCTGGTTCATGAATACCAATACGAACAAAACCACGGTCATCGCTAAAAACACAGCCATTTTCAGCCATTGCCCCGCGCCGAAAAGATAATGCTCCTTCAATTCGTCTTGACCAATCACCGGTATCCGCAGTGATTCGCCCAAATGCGCCGTAAGCTCGCGCGTCTCGCGCTTCCGCACCGACTCGCCTTTGGCCAAAAAGACATCACCCACCACCACCAAACTCACCGCCGCGGTCCGATCCATGCCCCGCAGCAATTCCTTCGATCCACCCCGAACCGTCGTGATCCCTCCCGCACACCCCTCCTGAATCAGCCGGTCCAACGTGTCGCCCGTACCACCGTCATCGCCCACCTCGTCATCCGCCTCATCGTCGAGAATCCCCGCGTTGTCCTCCGTCGTCATCAACGCCCGCGAAGGCCTCGCCTCATCCTCCTCCGGCAACGAAGCCAATCCCTCTTGCTCAGGAGCCGCTACCAACCGCATGAGCTGAACCGCCGCATTCCACTTCTGCGCTACCTCCACCATCTGCGAAAGCACCGGCGATTGGGCATCGTACTTCTCCTGAATCCACAAAATATTCGTCGCCGCCATCGTATAGGTCGACTCCTCGACCCCCGGCACACGCGCCATCACCTCGGAAATCACTTCGGCCGCTGCATGATGACGCGGCGGATACGTCACCGTCACCTTGGCCCGGTCCGCATGGACCTTGACATCGATATGGCGCGTACGGGGGTCATCGCCAATCGCCAACCGACACTTGGCCGCCAGCATCAGGTCCTCGATCTGCCGCTGCGCCGCAGGTGTACGCTGAAATTCGGGAAGCTGGGCCACCGCCACGAGCGCCGCCGCCGCGTTATCCACACTCACACGGTCGAAGTTGATCACCATGTCATAAAGCGATGGATCCTCCCAATCCACGTTGTAAAGCAATCGCACCCAACGCCGACGATCCTCGTCCACGTCTTCGATATAGCGACGCGCCTTATCCCGATCGATACGCATGCGCGCCATGGCCAGCTCGGTGCGCGCATCGGTATCCATGATGGCGCGGATACGTAGAATATGCTCTAAATTAGGCAATACGAGGTGGCCCGTACGCCCGTGGTACACCACCCCCCCTTGCAGGGCTTTGTCGAGAATGGCCGCGGTGATGAAGGCGATGAGACGGTCCCGTTCCGCGGCCAAAGCCTCATTGAATGGCCGTCGACGCACCACGGTCATCTCGAGTTTGCCCACCGGAATGCCCGCCTTGGTGGCCGCCATGGTCAGGTCTTCCCGCGCCAGACAGGGATAGCCCAACTTCGTCGCAAGCCTTTCGGCAAGGTCTCGCCCACCACCATAAGTTCCCCTGGAAACGCAGATGATTTGCATGTCAATTCTCGCTTCCTTCGCTCCGTTTCGCGATCGAACGCTTCCGAGAAGCTGTCACGATAGGACATTCGACCTGCTCGCGCATGCGGCCAAACCAGTGACGACGTCGACTGCTGCTCGTTACCGACAAGGCCGCATCGTCACCGCCCCAAACCAACGCGCGGACATGCGCCTGGCTTGCCAAATACTTTAGTAATTCCGATGTCTTATCTCCACTGCGACGATGGATTGAAAGGTCCACTCCCTCGTCCCGAGCTACCTGAGCCAACGCCGCAAAACCATCCAATTCCGCAGTCGTCGCCCCTGGTGCCTCCCCCAGCACCAGCACCTCCACCCTGCTCGCCAATCGTTTGGCCAGCTCCAGCCCACAACGAATGCTCTCTTCACCGATTTTCGGGTCGTCGAGGACTACCAGGATGGTTGCCAACATGAAACTATCCAGCCACGGACAGGGAACTGGTCTCTGCCCACGCGTCAATAAGCCGATGCTTCTTCAAAAAAGCGTCGGTCAGAGGAAAACGAGTCTCCGCCAAAGACCTCGCGGCACCCGTTTCGATGGATTGGCGCGTGGTAGAGCATGTCCCGTGCCACCCGTAACCGGCAGCCAATGCACGCAAAAATCGTCCACCAGAGGGATAGAGCCACACTCCAGCCTGTTGCGATTTGCCACAGGCGAACTCCCGAACGACATATTTATGGTGTAATTTTGACTATTTATGCCCTATATGGCAATTGGTTACAGGGGTGTAACAAAATGCAACGTCGTTTGGATTGCTTTTCCCCCCTGTCATCGTCAATCGAGCAACTGCTCCTTCCTCAGCTTCCGATAGAGCGATACCCTGTCAATACCCAATAGCCTTGCCGCCTGTGTTTTGTTATGCCCCACCCGATTGAGCACCCATTGGATATAATCGCGCTCCACCTGCTCGAGGGTCCTGATCGGCTCGGTGTCGAATCGAAACGCCCGCACCTCCATGGCGGTCATGTCCGGCGGAAGATTCGCGACATCGATGCGTTCGCCCACCGCAAGGGTAGCCGCGCGCTCCACGATATTCTCGAGTTCTCGCACGTTGCCCGGATAATGATAGTCGATCAACATACCCAACGCGGCATCCGTAAACCCTTCGAGATGCTTGCCCACCGTGGGCTCGAGCCGTCGCAGAAAGTGCATGGCCAGCAGCGGTATATCCTCCCGCCGTTCGGATAAGGGGGGCATGCGCAGGGGAATCACGTTCAGGCGAAAAAACAAGTCTTCACGGAATAGTTTCAGCCCGATCAGCCGCGGCAAATCCTTGTTGGTCGCCGAAATGATTCGGATATCCACCGGCAGGGGTCTGGTTCCCCCCACCCGCAGGATTTCTCGTTCCTGCACCACCCGCAGCATTTTCGCCTGCATCGCTGGCGTCATATCCCCCACCTCATCGAGAAATACCGTGCCGCCATCGCCGCTTTCCAACAACCCGGCCCGCACACTGGAAGCGCCCGTGAACGCTTCCCGCTCGTGCCCGAAAAGTTCGTTGGCCAATAACTCATCGGCAAACGACGCGCAGTTGAAAGCCACGAACTTCCCTTTGCTCCTTCGGCTCGTCGCATGAATCGCCCGCGCTACCAATTCTTTTCCCGTACCAGATTCCCCGGTAATCAGAACATTCGAATCCGAAGCCCTGATTTGTTCGATTTGCTCGCGTATCGCCTTCATCGCCGCGCTCGTACCGACGATCCGCTGCAACCCACCGCGTCCGCCTTCCTGTTCGAAAGCTTGGAGCCGCGCGCGAAGACGCTTTTTTTCGCAGGCTTGACGCACCAGACTGCGCACCTCGTCCGGACGCAAAGGCTTTTGAAGATAGTGGAAGGCACCGCCTTTCATCGCTTCGATCGCCGTGTCCACCGTGGCATGGCCCGTCATCAAGATCACCTCGACCCCATCATCCAGGCGACGCGCTTCCCGCAGCACCCGCAACCCGTCCACCCCCTGCATCACCAAATCCGTAAGCACCACATCGAAACGCTGCATTCCAAGCGTTCGCACCGCTTGCTCCCCCCCGGAGGCCTCCGAAACCTCATAGCCATCTCGCGTGAGAATCCGCGTCAGCATCTTTCTCGCGACCGATTCGTCTTCCACTACGAGAACGCGGCCTGCCGATTCGTGCGCATCACGGTCGTTCATCCGTTTTTCACCTCCAAGACGCCATGCCGCGGCGCCGATACAAGCCTATCTTGCCACGAAAACGAGGAATATTCGCCAGCAGCTTTTCCCTCCCCTCGTTCCCCATCCTCATCGCTCACACCAAATCTCCGTCCGCTGCAAGCGATTGGGAAACGACTGGAGACGTACGAATCGCCCACCGCCCAGCGCCATAAGCCATTCTCGGCGTATTCCCCCCGAAAGAACCTGGTCCGCGGGGCCCAGGGGCACGTCGCCGCCCATGCGAACGCCCCGATCGTCCGCCCACGCAAAATAGTCGTCGCCATCGTTTCGTAATACGGCTCCCAATTCTCCTTGGCTCCGCGCCACCGAGGCAAGGAAAGAAGCCTCGCCAAGCCGTGCCAACGGCGTCGACGGCACGCCGTTTTTGTCGAATCGACGAAAAAAAACATCTTGTTGGTCTTTTCCGTCGGATGCCACCGACCACGTCATCCAGGTTTCGGATTTCGATGGCGAAAAGTGGACGAAGCGCTGATTCGACAGGGGCAAGGGAATCGGACCCGCGCGTTTTCGAAATTCGGCATCAATGGGCCACCCCTGCCCTTGAGTCAACAACCACAGACTCTTTTCGTCCCCCAGCAAGTACGGCGCCGACGCCTGCGTGGGGGTGGCGTCGAGCCAGGCAAGCGGTCCGGAGGTACTTCTGGTCGCAGCCAAATCCCATGAAAAAACAAGTATTTCCGGCTCATCCGCGCTCCCCTGAGACGGCTCGGGCAGGGCCGAGAACAATACCGACGCAAAGCCATCACGACAAGCACCGGAAAGCTGAACGACACATTGTTCACAATTCATATTGGCCGGTGAATACGGCGGTTCATTTCGACCGTTTCGGAAAATTCGCTGCACCCACAAGCTCGTTCGAATACGAGGGGGATCGCCGACCGCACTGAGCGTTGACATTCGCGTCCACCGAAGCACGAGCCCGTAAGGGGAAAAACAGAAACCGAAATTGTCGTGCGGCAGATCGTCGTCTTCCCACCCCTCGAAAAGCGGAAATGCGTATCGCTCCAGCAAGCGGCCTTCCTGGGATAGGATGGCTACCCCCACCACGCTGTCGCGCAATGCCCCCGCGTGCGATGTCTGGGCCAAAGGAGTCATGAGCCAGGATGCCACGAGGGTCCCGCGATCGCTCGGCTCGAGGGAAGGAAAAAAGGGAGCTTGCTCCTCCAACGATTCATCCACGATCCATGTGGATGGTTCGGTGGAACAGGGCGGTTCATATCCGCTGCAGGC
This sequence comes from Deltaproteobacteria bacterium ADurb.Bin207, assembly GCA_002070115.1. GTDB lineage: Bacteria > Myxococcota_A > Polyangia > Polyangiales > Polyangiaceae > MWCO01. The sequence continues at coordinate 63,330 of MWCO01000013.1, read as the reverse complement.
GGTGGCTCCGACAAGAGTCAAGTACGCGAATAATTTCAGAAATCTTTGTGGATGGCGAAAGGAAGAGGGCATCGGGAGCCTCAGACGCTGGGGGGGCGATGGGGGTGCTCTATCGGTCACGCGCCTCGTAAGAATCGCCAAGGTGTCGTCGCGCCAGCAAGCCAGCAAGTTGCTCCTCTCGCCCTTCCCATTCGGCGCGAAAAGCACGGAGTTCTCCCAACAACTCCTCGCAATGGGTTTCGTTTTTCAAGTTCACTTGGAAGTCGAGTTCCGCCGCGCGCCTTTCCTTTTCGGCGCGACGGTTCTGACTCATGACGATGAGAGGCCACTGCAAGGCGATGAGAACCGCCAGCACCAAGTTGAAAAAGATGTAAGGATAAGGGTCCGGAGGGTGTCCGAAAAGCAAGTGATGCACGTTGAGCAGCGCCCAGATGACCATCACCGCCGACAATACAAAAATGAATGACCACGAGCCATTGAGCCGCGCTACCTGATCGGCCACTCGATCCGACCAACGCATGCCTTGCTCGTATTCTTCGACGACGTTACGCGTCGCCCGCGCACCAAGCATCGCATTGGTTTCTCGTAACCGCTCGGACATGGTGCGCAGAATTCCCAACGCTGCGTTAGGACGATCCTCCCAATATCTCATGAGCGCGTCGCGGCCAAGCTCCAGCAACACGGTGTCGGAGGTGACCTGCGCGCTCGCGCTTCGAGGCTGATTATCGAATAAAGCAAACTCTCCGAAATACGTGCCCGCTTCCAGCGTTGCCACAACCAGGTTCGAAGAAGGATCCAAGCCGGGAAGAAAAATATCCACCACTCCCGCGGCAACGATGAACATCGAGTTTCCCTCGTCGCCCGCGTGAAATACCATGTCGCCAGGCACGAGCGGGTGGACCCGAAGCTCGCGCGCCAACACCTCCAGGTCCTCGTTTTCGAGCCCTTCGAACATAGGTATGCTGGCAAGCAAATCGATCCGGTCCAAGATGCTGAATTGTCACAGGTTGAGCGCCGAGATGCAATCAGAACCGGCACATCTTTGAGAATCCGATGGCCAGGGCGGTCGGAATGACGGAAACTCGCGCGCGATAACCGCGTTTTCCAAGGGTGCATCGAGGGTCGAGGAGCATAAGAGGGCTACGGACGCCAGCCAATCAACCCGCAACCGTGGAAATCGCTAAGCCACCAAAGACTCCGATACGCCACCAGGCTCAGCTTGAGCGCTTCGCACCCTGGTTTTCCTATCCTCTGGAGGGCTAACAGATCCCCTCATTTTTTCCTGAATTGGAAAGGGATACGAGCTGAGAATTTTTTTTGGCGCTGGGAAAAATGAGGGGATGGCTCAGCGCCCCGCCTCGACTACCGCGGGAACGTGAAGCTCCCCGAGAACGGTGATTACTTGGTAGGATCGACGATATGTCCCGCGAACAGAACGGTATTGGTTTTATCCACGATACCTACGAAAAATGGGCGATCGACATCGAAATCCACCGGGTCCGGAACACCTGAACCCGCCATGACCACCGCTGTGGCAGCCGCGGCCTCCACGCCGTGTTCGTCGATGCCGAGCATGGCTTTATGTACTACGTCTGAAATGAACAGGGATTCATCCTTGGTAATCCCTGAAAAGTCGGCCGACGAGGTGAAATGAACGTTCATCCCCATGATCTGAAGCTTGGATGTAAGCGAGACGGATGGCGTGGTGAACTTGACTTTCGGCAAGTGAAGAGCCACCTCTCGTGTCTCCATCTTATCGAATATCGAGGCAAATCCGTCGGTCGTCAGCCGCGACTCGAATGCATCGAGTTGACCTTGGGCCGGAGCTATGATGACGAGATCGATATTGCCGCCTTTGAGAGGAACTCGTACGGCTTGCAGGCCGTCTTCTTCCAGATAAGGCCAATATTTCGTATTGGCGATGGTAGGAACCGCCATCGTAGAGCCATCGAGTCGATGGAAAGACATATCGTCGACGACTCGGAACTCCTCATCCCACGGCAGCTTCAAGTGAATGGCATTGACGAGCACGGTGCGCGTCATGGTGTCGATGGTTCCTGGCGGCAGCAGATCCTGAATCCTGTCCCACGTCTCTTCCGCAACCCAATCGTTGATGCGAACGCGCTCGACTTCAGGGTTGTTGCGGAAATCGGAAAGGAATACGCCCGCATCATAGTGCCGGGCCAAGGTGTCGAGGAAAGGCTGTTCGAAGGTCATTTTCGCCTCCCCCCAAATGGAATTGACGATATGAAGCCGAAAATCGTCGCGCGACGGAGGCTCGAGGTCCCACTTTGCCGCTTCGGAAACAGCTACCTTATAGGCGGCTTCTTCTCTTCCTTCCAGAGTCTGGTCGAGCCAGTTGAAGCCAGCGGCCAATTGTTCGGGGGGAAGGGCAAAGTGCAGCGCGTTTTTCATCTCGTTGGCCGTGTCCCCTTGCGCTCCAGCATACGCCATGGACAGGGCGAGAAGCATGCTCGTGGGGGAAAAGAACATATTCTCCCCAACACCTTCGTCCTTGCGGATGAGATCGTACATCTGCAAAGCGAAAGCATTGTGGCCTTCGACAAGTTCGATTTTGGCCTGCTCGCTTATCTGCGGTTCGCTTTCCCTCGGTAAGGTCGAACGGGCGACTTTACCCGGTTGGTTATTTTCGTTTTCTATGGGAGACGGGTCTTTGTGGGCGGGCGAGGTATCCTCGGAACTGCAAGCACCAAACAGAAACGAAGCCAACGTGGCAGCTAGAAAAGGGACTCGAGTGTTCATGACTGGATTCTCCTATCGGGTCGAAAAAGCCTCGGAGCAATCTTGGTGCCAAAGCCGCTTTTCCCCATCAAAGCCCCAAATACCCAGCTCCTTGACCGAATGGCGCAGAAATCCTCGTCGCGGTTGGCACATATTGGCACCAACCTAGGAAATGGCAAGCGTGGAGCCTTTCTCGCTACGTGCCATACGTCGACGGCCTCATCCCCGGCCGTGAGGCGCCTCGAAATCGATGATCGGATTGATAGGAATGATATGGTAAGGGTTGATGGTGGTATGGCTCCTATGATAATGACGTACGATATGGTCCAGATGAACCGTCCGGGCGATTCCCTCTTTCTGATAAAGCTCCCTCGTATAACCCCATAGGTTGGGATAATCGATGAGTCGCCTGCGATTGCACTTGAAGTGCAAGTGATATACGGAATCGAAACGCATAAGGGTGGGAAATAGCCGCCAGTCCGCTTCCGTCATCCGCTCGCCCATCAAGTAGCGATGCGTCTTCAGGCGTTCTTCCAGCCAGTCAAGCGTGGCAAATACCTGGGTCACGGCGCCATCGTAGGCTTGTTGCGATGTCGCAAAACCCGCTCGATAGACTCCATTGTTCAATCCATGATAGATACGATCGTTCATGGCATCGATCTCGTCGCGCAATTCCAAAGGCCAATCATCTTCTTCATTCCCCGTAAGATGATTAAACGCGGAGTTGAACATGCGGATGATCTCGGAGGATTCGTTGGAAACGATGGTATGCCGCTTTTTATCCCAAAGAACGGGCACCGTCACACGGCCGGATATCGTGGGGGATACTCGCGTATAAATATCACGTAAAAACGGCAGGTTGTACAACGTATCCCCTGTCGTTCCGGGGAAATCGGTAGCAAACGTCCAACCATCTTCAAGCATGTCGGGATGAACGACGGATAAGGAAATATGTTCCTCGAGTCTCTTGCGCACGCGGTAAATCAAGGTGCGGTGCGCCCAGGGGCACGCCAGGGATACATAGAGATGATACCGTCCCAACTCCGCGGGAAAACCGCCTTCGCCCGAAGGCCCCGCAGAACCATCCGGCGTGATCCAATGACGGAATGTCGTTGTGGAACGAACGAATTGCCCACCGGTTCGGCTGGTATCATACCAATCCGCAACCCATGCTCCGTTTTCAAGTCTTCCCATGAACCTCAACGTAGTGGGCTCGAGCCCCAGGCACCACCCTTCCGCTTCACAAAACGGGCTTTTTTCATTGGGCTCTGCTTCGATCGCGGACGATTCTGCGCGCGAGGGCCTCGGCGAAGTCCACCGCATGAAGCACCTGATCGAGGTCGAGATGGTCCGGATCGTCGGTCATTTGGTGATAATGACGCGCGGAACCGAGCGATGGATCGATGCAGGTAAGAGCCACCGCGTCCCAGCCCCGAGCGAGAAAAGGAGCGGCATCGGTGCCCCCCACAGGCGGACGAAACGCCTGGACATCGTGAAAACGTGCCTCACTTGCCGCCGCGGCCTCCACCGTTTCCCGAAGCCAAAAAGGCACAGGCAACGGCCCAATCTGCCCCTCGGGATCGAGGAAACGAAGACTTCCCAGGCTTAGGGTGTCGAGCACGATAAGCACGGTTTTGGCCTTGTCCCACGATGATTCCACGTGCCGCGCCAACGCATCGGCGCCACCCATCATGGCTTCCTCCGCGGCGGTGGAAACGAAAACGAATTCCACATCTTCAGGCTGATCTTCGGCCAACCGGCGGGCAAGAACGGGCAGCGCTGCCACGCCAGAAAGGTTGTCATTGGCGCCTGGAACCACTTCGTTGCGCAGCGCCACCTCCAAACTGGCAAGGAAAACCGCTGCCGATGGCAAGGTCAACAGGAATTCCAGCGGCCGTAAAGGAAAAGCCAGCGGGCCGACCACCGACCGCAGAAGATCGATCCCCGAAAGGGCAACATGCGCGCGTGTCGCAAGCGAAAGCGGTCGATGCAGCCACCCCAATCCCGGGGGCAACCGATGGCTGATGGCCTGAACAACCCGTGAATCGAAGATGAGACCAGTAAAAGCCGCGTCCGTATGAGCCATGAACACCACGCGCAAACGTGGCTCCTTGTGGGAAGGAAGCACGCCAAGGACATTGCGGCATGGACGATGCGGAAAAAGGCGCCGCAGCAGATACCCCCGATGCATCGACTCCGCATAATAGGACAGGGCCGAACCAGCATGAAGCGCAAACGCCAAACGCGGTGCGACACCTCCAAGCACCGTGCCCACGGTGCCTAATCCAAAGTGCAACGCCACATTGGCCGCCGCGCTTGCGTTGAACGAAAAGGAGTGAAATTCCGTTCGTAAGCCCGCCTCTTCGAGATAGATACGCACAAGCTGTTGCGCCTTGTCCTCCGATTCGCTCGTGGGATACCGTCTCGGACACGCTTGCACCAGATGGCGAACGATTTGGTCGATAAGCTCTTTTTCCTGGCTTCGGTTCATGCCATCGGCATACCACAACGCGCAAGCGAAGCCGCTCATCAAATCATAAGCCCGCGGACACATCCCACGTACCACGGGCCATGGGCCATGCGACAAGGAACGCCTAGATGCCAAGTATGTGAAATTACAATACAATATTCGTGTTTCGATCTCCAACGCTATCCGTGGGGACCATCAACGCCCGCAATCATGGCAGGCCGACTTGGGTGCCACCTTCCGAGCGGCCAGCTTCAGCAGACTCAATCGCTCCCCGCCTATCACGACCATGAGAGGCTGTTCAGCCGGAGAGCCTGATCCCTCGCTCCGAAGCTGGACACATTGGCGTACCACACACGAATAGGGCATGAATTCAGCGGAATTGAGCAGGTCCAGGATCAGATGGGCTGCGTCATGGGACCTTCGGGATGCGCAGCTTGGAGGAGCCTATTTTTCGCTTCCCCAAAAGAAGCCCAACGAGAGCGAACCACAAGAATTGCCCGTTCGCCGTCTTGGAAGGCGCGGCGCGACACGCACATCCGGAACCAGCGTCCTCATCCCAAGAGCTTTCCAATCCACTCTTCCCGCTATCTTGGCCATTGGCAGACCCATCCCGTTGCTCCCCCCCTTCCCCCTGCCCACTATCGGTATCACTCGATCCACCAGAACCACCGGCTCCACCAGAACCACCGGCTCCTCCAGAACCAACAGCCCCTCCGGAACCTCCCGTTCCCCCATCCACCTCGGGGACGCCAGGCTCATCACAAACCCCGTCCTCATCGATCAGCCCATCGCAATCGTCATCCTTGCCGTTGCAGATCTCGTCGGACGGAATGCACATGGGGCCGCCCAGAAAAATGGTTGCGTAATACTTGGACTGTTTCCACCCGCTTTTGTCTTTGAATTCATCGAGCAACACCGCGTTGCCAAAACCTTTGCCCGTGGAGGAGTGGCAGCGCCATCCGTCCGCGTGACGACCACAAATATCGGCTTTGCCATCGCCATCGAAATCCCCCATCTGGATGGTATTGTAATACTCCGCGTTATTCCAACCTTGGTCATTGGACCAGGCGGGGCCTTCCACCCGTGTAAACTGGGAGCCATTCCACAAATAGCATAGCATTTTCGTGTTGGAGCGAATGCAAAGGTCCTGCGCCCCATCGCCGTCGATATCTCCCGTTCGCAAAGTAAGATAGTTTCCTTCCTTGTTCCAGCCTTGTTCATCCGACAAAGCCGCGACTTCCACGGCTTTTTCAAATCCCTTTCCCGTGGAGAAATGACAGCGCAAGGAACTTTTGTTCCTTGCACAAAGGTCTGCTTTGCCATCCCCATTCACGTCTACCAACCGGATCGTGCTCCAATACTGCCGCGCTCCCCACCCCATGGCATCGGACCATTCCGGTCCTTTTACCTTGGTAGGGAATCCATTGCCATCCGAAAGCCAACATTCCATTCCCTCTTTGATGCGCATGCATACGTCCATGCGCCCATCCCCATTCACATCCCCGGTTTGGAGCGTACCATAATACTTCGGCTCCTTGAGTCCCGCGGTATCCGACCACGGAGGACCGTTCAACACCGCTCCAAAACCATCGCCCGTGGACTTGTAGCATACGATCCCCTTCGCCGCTCGCACACATACGTCGTCCATGCCGTCGCCATCCATATCCAGAAGGCGGATCGTGCTGAAGTATTCGACTTTGCTGAATCCCTTCGCATCCGAAAGCTCGGGGCCCGTCACTTTCTTGCTCAGACTCACGCCATCGGACTTCCAACAACTCATCCCCTTATCAGCACGAGCACATAAATCCGCTCGACCATCACCGTCGATATCGCCGAATCGAAAGGTTCCCCAATTGGAGGAATCGCCCCATCCGCTATCATCTGACAAGCCAAGAACCGGCCCCCTTACCGCCCAGGAGGTACCGTTGGACAAGTGGCACCATACCCCAGCACCCCCACGTCCACATACATCCGCTCGCCCATCCCCATCGATATCCGTGGTCCGGGCCGGTGCCACCCTCGCCTGCCCGTTCAACAAGTATTCATGATCACACACCCCGCCCTCATCGATCAAGCCATCACAATCATCGTCAATCCCGTTACAAACCTCGGGTTCTCCATCGACGATATTTTTATATCTGATTGGATAATAGATCGATGTATCGATATTTCTCCAGCGTCGTGTAGCTGTGTGTCCGTAAGAATATTCCTCCATCACCTCGACATATCCACTATTGAAATTACCCGATACGTAAAGCATGATATGGCCGGAACCGGCGCTTGGATTGCCTGGATAATTCAATGCATCCCCCGGTTTGAGCTGACTGGCGCTTATCACGTAGGAGACACCGTCGTCCCAGGGCCCCGGAGCGAAACTATAGGTCGTATGCCCGGGGTGCGGAAGCCCCCAGGCCGCCGAAACCATGCCCGAACAATCGGGCCGATAACAACATACACCCGTCGTCGGATCCGTATACGTGGCATCCCAGGAATACCATGAATTGGGGTCATCGACCCAGGCCTGGGCGCGACGCAATACCTCGCAGCGCGTGATGGCCTGGGCCGTCAAGGACGATGCGAGCACGGACAGGGCAATGAGAAAGGACAGACCAGACGCTCTGGGCATCCTGGGTATGATCCTGGCGATCTCAGTGCGATCCCGAATCATGGTCCTGGCGGGTGAAATAGCTGTGGAAGGTGGAGAATAGCGTCGAAGAATGCCCATAGATGGGATACAAAGCAAGATTCGCTCCACGTTGCCTCCGTTTGATGGGCAGCAAACGATGGATAGCGCATCCTCGCCCCGAATTGCCCTTGTCCATTTCCACGATGGATGCGCGCATGATCGCCAAAGCGATCATTCCAAAGACTATCGGCCGAAGTCCTGAGAACGATCCGCACTTCGAGGTAGTCCTCCGCACAACCAGCCATCGTGCTCGTATCCACCTTCCCGCGCATGCGTCGACTGGCCTTGGTTCGTCTTTCCATCACCTCCTCATCATTCCCTCATCGCTCTGCCGGGAGCGCCATGATCAACACCGAAGCACGCACGGCGCCTGCCTCCCATCACAACAACTCGTCCACGCCCCCCATGGCATGCTCGCATCCACTGCCGAAACCCAGGATCCAGATAGACGTAACTTATTGACAATATAGACTATTTTAGTTTTTTTTCGTGGGTCCCCCTAGGTCGAACGGTCATACGATATCCACATCCTCCGATGTCAATTCGTCGCCAGCCAAACCGAACGGCGAAAAAACCGACCTCCCATCGTCATCGAGCGACTCGATTTTCGCCATCAAAGATTGTCGACGCACATACACCTCTTCTCTTCGCCCTTCCTCATTTTCGATCTTCATCGAAAGCTCCGCGGGGTTAGGACTGTGCTGGATGATTTGCGTGACCGTGGGCGCCAGGTGCTCGACGATTCGATTGAAAAATACCCGTACACCACGGCCAACCCATAGATCCTCACCGTCCATCGTCACACTCAAAAGCCCACCCCGCGAACGGACGGTGTTTCGAACCGACTGTCGCAACATTTGCCATAATTTCTCGATGCGAAGACGCTCGCCTTCATCGAGATCGAGCATCGCATCCGCTTCCGCCTCCCCCTTGCGCTCCACCTGCACGAGCAACTTCTCCCCTTGACGCGAGATGTTGAACTGAAAGCTATCCGCCTGATCGACCCGTTTACGAAGACGTATTTCCGCGGACTCGTCCGCAAGCTCAAAGCCTCCGACGATGAAGTCATCAAGCGAAACAGCGCTTTTCGCCACAGAACCCGTAATCCAGCTTTTTCGCGTACCGAGTTGAAGATCGAGACCTTGCACCAACGACGCCAGTCGCACCGGCCCTTGCCAGACAGACCCAGCCACCGGTACCGCCGAATACGTGGCGACGATCCCCCCCGGATGACGCATGATCGTCGTCATCTGATTCTGCCCTTCCGACAAGCGCATCACACTGGAGACATGGACCGGCGTCACCAACTCGGTGATGAGAAAACGCTCGATCAAGGACATAAGCTCGTTGCGTCGCGCCCCAAATTCGGCGCCGCGCTCCTTGACCGCAAGCTCCATGGCAACCCGACAATTGTTTCGAGCTTCCGCCACCACTTTGTCCCCATGCTCCCGAAGTTGCCGAACATACACCGAAGTGTTCGGATCCTGCTGCTCGTCGAGAAGAGCATCCAAATACACCATGACCTTTTGATGAAATGACTCCACGATGCTCAAAGCCTCTTCTCGTGCCTCGACCGCCAGATCGACGGCCGCCTGCGCTTGACCAATTTCTTGCTCGATCCGAACGGCTTTCACCGCGACGTCTACAAACGTTTCGAAAGCGGTGAGAAAATCGAATCGAATTGGAGAGGGAACGGAGTCACCGTATAAGTACTTCATGCGTCATGCCCCTTCGATGAATCGTTAGTATCTCTCGAAAATCTGATAATGACAAAAACGAACGTCAACTCAACGCGCCATACGACTCATTCGCATTCGTCCTCCATGCGATAACCACAAAACCGTGGGAATCGTCACAAACAGGACGGCAACGACCCACGCCAACAACGCGCCCCACCCAGCGCCCAACCACCGCATGCTTTGCGATGATACCAGCGCAAATACCGCCACACTCGTCGATCCTAGCATCATCGGTCCCACCGCTCCCGCTGGCACCGCTTCGCCCTGCGCCACCCATAACCCAACCATCGTCGTCAAAAAAATAGCAGGAAATACTGAGGCAATACCAGCGGATACCGTCCCGCCCACCGATGCCAGCCCGACGCTCAACGCCACCGCTGCAGCCGCCAAACCTCCTCGCGCCAGCATCGTCATCATACCTACCGCATGCCGACCTTTGGGAGCAGCCACCGGCTGAAAACACGTGATCACCCCCATCAGCGCGATCACTGCCGTGACCGCAATCCCTACCCCAGCCATGACCTTTGTCATCCCGCGTAATCCGCTCATCACGTGAACAACAACCATCGCCCCCACGAACCATGCCGCCAGCGACAACACCACCATGACCGTCAAGCGAGCGAATAACGACCAGCGCGGCAGATGCCTCGGAATCACTCGCCACAACAACAAAAATCCTGCATTGACGAGCATACCCACAGGCGCTGTCCACATCGCTTCCGAAAACGCTTCCGACGCCCCAAGGTTCATCCTCAACCCAAAAGCAGCGGGCACAATCGTCGTCGGCATCGTACCCATGCCCCCGCCGATGACACCTCCCCATTTTTCAATGGCAAGCGTCACGGCAATGGCAACAAGCCCAGAAAAAATCGCCGAAATGGAGATCACGACCCACGGATGCATCGTCTGATTCCCACCAACAAGCCGCTTTTCAACACATCCTTCCCGTCTCGCCTCGTGTGTTTCCTCTACTTGACACACCGTCCCACGCGAATATCCGTATAGGGTTTCTCGCGGGCGCTGACGTGGCCATTCGATACGTTGACGAAAGGCGCGGATAGCGGCTGTTGCTGTGGTGTTGGATCAGACGCCCAAAACTGATGCACCGTATCCTCCGCTCCACATGAATATCCCTTAAAGGATTGGTACCCCGTTTTCAAATAACATCCGTCCCGCCGGGTCGGATGACCTCCCGGGGTACACACATGGTCCGGGGGAGGATTGCATCCATCCATCAACGAGCGAAGTTCATCCAACGATGGCAATCGCTTTCCTTTTCGCTTACAGCACGCCTCCACATCCTGATACTGCCCGATGCATATCTCTCCCTGCGAAGGATCGCCGGGCGGATTGTCCCAATCCAGAGAGGAAAATGCGCCCGCCCCAGGTTCCGATCCCCCTGACGCCGTCGCCGCCGACTTCGGCTTGACACACTTGACTCCCAACACCCCGCTCGCTCGCGCTTCCACGGCTCCCGATGCGAAATCGACTGTCCAATTCGCTTTCGGGTTGCTGTTCCGTACTTCCGTCGAAGACCAAATCGCACGACACGCCCCCGGATACATATCAAGATCGACATAACAACCCTTGGTTCCCGCTCCTTGATACGGCCCCTTGTGTCGTCCACACCCCTCACAGCGCGCGGATGCTTCCGCTCCTTCCACCGCACGGCACGAACTGTTGGTCATATCGTTACAAGAAAGAAGCATCGCCCGAAGTTCTTCCACCTTCGCCAATCGCCAGCCTTCCCCTTTTCCCATACACATGGCCGAGGCGATCGCGGCAGAACGAGCTTGCCCTTCGTCAGATACCACAAGCCCCTTGATATCCACCGCTTTCGGAACCACGGAAAACGAAACCCATCCAGCCGTCGCCGAACCAGGTGTGAGGCAGGCCACGACGGACACCAAAACGAGCAGAAATATCGTGCGATTCACCCGGTCATCAAAGCATTCGACGACCCGAAACGTAAAGCATAAAGCACAACTTCATGAGCGCCCTCGCAGTCATGGTGGCAGCATCTCGCGCCCCCGAAAGAGCGCGAGCACTGCATCGGCGTTGCCTATAGCGCGTCGATGATGGCGTTGAATGTGCGGCTCGGACGCATGGCCGCCGTGGTTTTTTCTGCGTCCGGTAAGTAGTACCCGCCGATGTCGACGGGCTTGCCCTGCGCCGCAAGCAACTCCTGGGTGATCGTGGCTTCGTGTTCTTCCAACGCCTTCGCCACGGGCATAAATCGCTGCTTCAAGACGTTATCTTTGTCCTGCTCCGCCAACGCCCGCGCCCAATACAACGCCAGATAATACGTGCTTCCCCGATTGTCGATCTCGTTCACTTTCCGCGATGGCGAACGGCCTTGCTCGAGATAAACCCCGATCGCCTGGTCCAACGTTTCGGCCAACAACGACGCCGTGGGGTTGTTGCCTTGCGTGGCCGCAAGCTCGAGCGATGGCACCAAGGCGCAATACTCACCCAACGAGTCCCAACGCAAATGCCCCTCCTTGAGGAATTGCTGCACATGCTTGGGCGCCGATCCTCCCGCTCCCGTCTCGAACAATCCCCCTCCTTGCATCAACGGCACGATCGAAAGCATCCGCGCACTCGTTCCAAGCTCCAAAATCGGAAATAGGTCCGTGAGATAATCGCGAAGCACGTTGCCCGTCACCGAAATCGTATCCTGCCCACGACGAATTCGTTCGAGAGAAAACCGCATCGCATCGTCCGGTCGCATGATGCGAATGTCCAATCCCGTCGTGTCGTGGTCCGGAAGATACGCCTTGACCTTCGCAATGACCTGAGCGTCGTGCGCACGACGTTCGTCCAACCAAAAGATGGCCGGAGCCCCCGAGGCTTTCGCACGACGAACCGCCAGCCGCACCCAATCTCGAATTGGCGCGTCTTTCACCTGACAAGCCCGAAATACATCACCCTTCTGCACCGATTGCTCGAGCAACGTCTGGCCCGCGCTATCCACCAGGCGAATCACTCCCCGACCCTTGGCCTCGAACGTTTTGTCATGGGAGCCATATTCCTCCGCCTTCTGCGCCATCAATCCCACGTTCGACACACTGCCCATCGTCGCTGGATCGAATTGTCCACGCTGCTGACAATCCTCGATGATCGTTTGATAAATCGTCGCATAGCAACGGTCGGGAATCATGGCCCAGGTGTCTTGAAGCTGGTCGTGCTTGTTCCACATCTTGCCGCCATCGCGAACGACATTGGGCATGGAAGCGTCGATGATGACGTTGTTGGGCACGTGTAAGTTAGTGATTCCTTTACGGGAATCGACCATGGCCAGCGCCGGTTGTCGCTCGGAAACGGCCTGGATATCAGCCTCGATCTGCGCTTTTTTATCCGCCGGAAGTCGCTCGATTTTCTCCAGAACATCCGCGAGACCGTTGTTGACGTTGGCGCCCACCTCACGAAGCAGATCCGCATGTTTGTCCAGAGCATCGGCATAAAAAACCGACACCGCATGGCCAAACAAGATGGGATCCGACACCTTCATCATCGTCGCCTTCAAGTGCAAACTCAGTAGCACCCCCTGTTTTCGCGCCTGGTCGATCGTGTCCGCATAATACGCGCGCAGCGAGGCCACATTCATCACCGTCGCGTCGACCACTTCCCCCATCTGCACCGGCAACTGTTCCTTGAGTACGGTGACCGAACCATCCTCCGCCACGAATTCGATGCGAAGCACGTCCGCCTTCGACATGGTGACGGACTTTTCGCTGCCGTAAAAATCGTTCTCTTGCATGTGAACGACACGAGTTTTCGAACCCGATGACGGCCACGGTTGCATCATCTTATGCGGATTTTTTTTCGCAAACGACTTGACCGAAGCAGCGGCGCGGCGATCCGAGTTTCCCTCCCGCAGCACGGGGTTGACGGCGGAACCAAGGACCTTGGCAAAGCGCGTTTGTAAGGCTTTTTCCGCCTCGTTTTTCGGCTCCTCCGGAAAGCTCGGGATGTCATATTCCTTGTCTTGAAGCTCTCGAATGGCTGCATGGAGCTGGGGAATCGACGCGCTGATGTTGGGAAGCTTGATGATGTTGGCCTGCGGCGTCTTCGCCAACTCACCAAGCTGCGCAAGATGATCGGGAATCTTCTGATCGTCTCTCAAACGGTCCGGAAAATTGGCGATGATTCGTCCGGTAAGAGAGATGTCACGCGTTTCAACGATGACCCCCGTGCCTTTCGTGTAAGCTTGCACGATAGGGAGCAAAGAGTAGGTTGCCAGAGCTGGCGCTTCATCGATCTTCGTCCAAACGATCTTCGCTGTCATCATCGTCTCCTCGCGCTGGAAAGCAGGCTCCCGGCTTGATGGCCGCACATCGGAATCGCGCCGCATCCCCCATGGATGAACCACGACTCCCACACTCCCGCAATAACCCATCACAAGAGCGCCCGTTTCTCATAATCAAGCGTGAGGATTGAATCAAGCAGCGCGAGGAAGCGCGAAAAATGGGAGTATTACTGCGATTTTTTTGCGGAAATATTCAGCCGAAGCAACACGTCGTCCTTGATGAGATCGTCGGGCTTGCCCGGATACACGATCCCGAAGTCCTTGCGGTTGATCGCAAACTCCGCCTTCACCGCCACCGTATCGCCCTGCACGGTGATGGTGGCCGGGAACGTGATGGACTTGGTCACACCGTGTAACTCGAGATTGCCCGTCACCGTATGCGATGCCCCACCATCACCACCCGCCACGACCGCCGTCGAAGTAAACCTCGACTTGGGATACGTCTCCACCTCGAAAAAGTCCTTGCTTTTGAGATGACCGACGAGCTGCTCGGCGTCCGCGGTCAACGAGTCCATCGTGATTTCAACCGATACACGGCTTTTCGTGGGATCGGCATCCACCAGATCGATCGTGCCTTCGAAGGTGCCAAACCCGCCATCGTGCTTTCCCGTGATCTTGGCCCCCACCCATTGCACTTTGGATTCCGCCTGGTCGAATTTGTATTTGACCGTGCTGGTGGTGGCCTCCTTGGCAGGCTCCTCTTTCACCGGCTGCACCGCCGACGTCACCGCTTTCGCAGCCCCCTTGGCAGGCTCATTATCACAGCCCGCAAGCGCCCCCACCAACACCAAGCCCATCATCCATCCAACGTATTTGCTTGTTTTCATCATGCCTCTCGAGCGTCATGCCACGGTACGCCATCGCACCGGCAGAAAAGGTTTGGGAATGACCCTTCCGATGCTCGACCACTCCATTTGCTCGCACCGCCGAGGAGACAATCTGCATATTTCGGTGATTTGTTGTCGTAGCCTCGTATTTCAATGCCCAATTCCCCTGATGGCCACGTCTTCACCCCGCAAAAACCCACGGCAAACCGCGATCGCCGATCGCAGCCCCCCGTCACTTCACGTTTTTCCCTCCCCTGAACCATGACGCCATGATTCATGACCGTTTCACCGCGCACTGACACGCACCCTTTTCCCCGAAAGGTCGCCTCGCCATGCTTCGCATACCCTAGCCCATCGGCTATGGACAAATCTTACCGTTTTTCCTGCTCCTTGAGGGAAAACGAAAACCCACCTTCCCAGGCAACGCTAACATACTGAATTTACAATAATATTTATGTCATCGACAATAATGACAAGAAACGGTCTGCCCGTCGGAAGAGCTATAGCGCTCCCCAAGACTCATGCAGCCGGAACGCGAGGGTTTCTTGCCTATGGGACAGATAATCGTAGCTTCGTAGCTCTGGACGAGACAGAAGGCACATACCGGCTGGCCCTCG
Source organism: Deltaproteobacteria bacterium ADurb.Bin207 (assembly GCA_002070115.1). Classification (GTDB taxonomy): domain Bacteria; phylum Myxococcota_A; class Polyangia; order Polyangiales; family Polyangiaceae; genus MWCO01. The sequence continues at coordinate 47,940 of MWCO01000013.1, read as the reverse complement.
CAAGACTGGCAATCACCGGTTTTTCCCGGTCCTTTCGCGCCAGCACTCTTGCCCGTCCCAGAAGCATTCCCGCCCGTGGAAGGAGCTGATGATTCTTCCTGGTCGGAATCTTGGCCCTCCTCTGGCTCCGCGACAATCCCGCCGCATCCAGCCATAGCCACGCACACCGATGCTCCAAACGCCCACCAACGCTGGAACGAACCACCCCGAAGCGAACCGATAAGGTCACCCATGATCCATCTCCCTGCGAATAGCCTTGCGATTATTGCAACCTGCATGCCAGCAAACGGTTGCGAAATCGCTGGTCGAAACCGGGTGATTCTCACGAACGAACGTCAAATCAGTTAGAATCCTGACACTCGTCCACGCACCGAAAGGGTCATTATGAATCATCAAGGATGGGGGGCTCCCCCCGACGACAAGGGAGCAACACCTTTCGCGTATCCAGAGCAACCGGTAGGCGGATTTCCAGGTGCTGCCCCTGGTGTTCCGTTTGGCTCCGAACCTGGAATGCCACAACCTTGGAACGTCACCGACTCCTTCGCTTTCGCCTGGAATCGGATCAAAGCCGACCCCGGCACGATCATCGGCACGATGCTGCTCGGCTACTTCATCTCCAATCTCCCTTCGACCATAGCCAGGTTCATCCCGTCCGACGAACCTAGCGACGAAACCTCTTTGATAGTCACTATCGTGCTCGCCCTCCTCGGTGGTTTGTTTTCCACGTTCATGATGGGAGGCATGACGCTATTTACCCTCAACGTAGCGCGTGGAAGCTTCTATCGGTTGAACGATATTTTCCAAGGCGGGCCGTTTTTTTTGAGCATCCTCGGCGCCAACCTGCTCATCGGCCTCGGCGTGATGTTCGGAACTATGCTGTTGATTGTCCCAGGCATCATCATCGCTCTCGGATTGTGTCTGACGACTCTCATCATCGTCGATCGTCGATGCGGCGCCATCGAGGCCCTCCAACAGAGCTGGCGGCTCATGAACGGGCATAAGTTGAACGTTTTCCTGTGGTGGTTGATGGCTGCCGTCGTATCTTTGGTCGGTATTCTCGCCTGCTGCATTGGCACGATCGTCACGGCCCCCTTGCTCCAGATCGCTTTCGCCTTCGTGTACCTCAAGATTTCAGGACAAACCACGGCTGACTCTGTCGGGGCCTGACCCCGGATCTCGACCGAGGGCAGGTCGAGCGGGCACCAAGACAGCTTGTGATTACTAGATGTGCGCTGCTTGCATGGCGTGGGAAGCGCAGGGGGAAAGCAACGATCTACTGACGATAAGGCGCGCCGAAGCGATTTTCCAAAAATGCTTCCAGCGTGATGTCCTCCTGGCGAATGAAACCCTTCTGCGGCAGCTTGCCGGTAGCCAACAAATCAAATACCGCACACGCACTCGTCGCCGTCGTAATCTGAATCGCCGTCATCTGTCGACCCGCGACCAGCCCACTGTAAATCTTATTGGCGTACGTTTCTTGCATCAATCGGCCTTGACGCTGACCCAATACGGTCACGAGTATCACCACCACGTCCTGGGATGTCATCGGTACCGCGGCTTCCAGCACGTCCTTGAGCACCTCACGACGATCCTTGAGCCGCAAGTCTTGCAACAACATTCGCATGATCGCCGCATGACCCGGATAACGAATGGTTCGGTAGTTCAGCGTTTGCACCTTTCCCTTGTAGGTATCGGTGAGGGAACCCAACCCGCCCGACGTGTTGAAAGCTTCATATTGCACGCCGTCCAGCGAGAACTCCTCCAAGCCTTCGAGGGCGGCAACTTCCATACGCTTGCCATCCACGATCGCTTCGCACGGTTGAATGTATTCGTTGATGACCCCATCCGTGCTCCAGGTCAGACTGTACTTCAACGCGTTGCTCGGGTACTGCGGCAACGCCCCAACGCGCATGCGGATCGTATCGAGAGAATCGAAACGCCCCGCCAGATCATTGGCCACGATGGAAATGAACCCTGGCGCAAGACCGCTTTGCGGAATGAACGCCGTCTTCGCGGATGCCGCAATCTCGATCACCTTGCGCGTCGACTCCACATCCTCCGTCAAGTCGAGATAATGAACCCCCGCCTTGGCCGCCACCGTCGCTATCGCCACCGTAAGCTGAAACGGAGCGGCACTCACGACAGCGTACTTCCCAGTGAGAAGACGAACAAGCGACGCTTCATCCGTGATGTCCAACACCGCGGTCGTCAGCGCTGGCCCCGTTTCAATCTCGGAAAGCGGCTCCTGGCTGCGATCCACGAGCGTAATTCGATAGTCCCCACAATGCGCGAGCATATGCGCGATGGTAGAGCCGATACGACCTGCTCCGACAACGACGACCTCTTTCATGGCGTTCTCCCTTAAGCGATAGGTTCGCGTTCGATTGTTGCAGCCTGCCTTTCGAATCGCCGAGGCGTTTCCTATTCCTGCGCTGGATACCTCCGCCACAGGCAGAGTACTTCCGCATCGAATCGATGCCGCGCAAGGACGCGCTGCGTCCGTTCTGGTAATGGACATCGAGCGGTTGTGCAAGCCTTTCCACCACCGAATCGACGAACTCCCCGCTGCCTGCTTCCCCCCCCCAGCCTCCCCTCACAGCCGTAAACTCGTCCACATCATGACGCGATGACGCCCATCGATGAACCCCAGATCTCCAGCACGATCACCCGTCGTCCCCCACACCAGATCCGCGCGCACGGAAAGCGTCCATAACGACAACACATGCCAGTCAATCCGCGGCTGCACCCATCGATCCGTATTGTCCACCCCAATATACGCAAAAATCTGTGGCTCCAAATCGCCATCCCATAGCGATTTCTGAATCCGTCCGCTGCCCCACGTGAGCATCCTATCCCCTCGATAATCAATGTGAAATTGCGCTCCCAGGGTCCATCCGGATTCCGTCGTTCTGTCTACCCCCACAATCGCCTGGAGATAGTCGATACGCCGCGTCCCTTGCAGATCCCGCGTCATCCACGGCACATTCCCATGCATCACCCCATCGCCTCGCAACACCCAATCCTCGAACGCCATGGAAACCGTTATCCCTGCCGTGTGAATCCGATCCTGAAACGGCACCACCACGGGCCGCCCCCCCTGCATCGCCAGCTCGTACACCGGAACACGATTCCAATGGAAAAAGTACAATAGCCCCACATCGAGGCCAAAATCGAATAAATACCCCAATCGTCCCCCATATTCCCCATCACGACCGAATCGACCAAGCGAAAACTCACGCTGCGGCTCCACCTCGACGCCCTTAAGAACCGGCGGAAAAGGGTCGTAGGCAGAACCTCGCTCCGGCAACTCGTTGTTTCTCGGCAGTGGCGTCGCCACGGCTTGCAACCGCAACGACTCCACCATGACCTGCACATTGGCTGTCCAGGTCGGACGACGCACCCAATCCATTTCCAGAAACAGAGGGTCGCGCAAATCCCTTGGGTTGACGACATCCGCGATGGGCACCCCAAAGGTTTCTCCCCACGCGATCTGTTGAAGCCCGAGCCGAATATCCGTGTAGTCATCGGCGCGAGAAAGGCTCAGCTCCCGCACATCGAGTTCGGGCTGCACCTCGTTTTCCAGGTCTCCCCGAACATCCACCCAGCCTCGCAGCGATGCATCCAAACGCCAACGGGTCGGGCTCTCCTCGGAATACACCGAAGTCCGATGCGCTGCCGAAGCATAGGGACGGTTTCGCGATAGCGTCCTGGCCTCGAATACATAAGACCCTTGATACCCCAATTCGAAATCGTCGGAATGCTCCCAATCCCCCGCGAAAACCGTCGAAGCCACACACCCCCCACCGCATACCATGAACGAAAATACACCAAGACGCACCACCCCCTTGTATCACGATAGGGTGATTTCGTCGCCCCAAGCCGTCCGGCTACTCGAGATTCTCGGGCACGAACAATGAGGCCGGGAACTTGCGCACCTCCATGGCCAACACCTTGATCACCGCGCGCTCGTCGGGACGAACCCCATCCTGAATCCGTATCTCGGTAGGCCGCTGACGCCCACACAACTCGCGGTAAGCCGCAAATTCAGCTTTTTTTAGGAGTCTTCCCGTAGCCGTCAGATATTCCGCCTTCTCCGGATGATAGGTCCCTTTCGCCACCACCACGCGGAGCTTGGCATACGTCAGCCCAGTCTTGTTTGCCGTCAACAGCAACGTCCAATGCCGCTCGGTCTGCGACTCGATCACGGCATCGTAATCCCCAGACCATCGCATCCGGCTTATATCCCCGTTCGCCGCCTGCCCCACCAATCGCTGACTCAAACTGACCCGCACCGCCCGCTTGAGATTGGGTATATAAGCCCACATCTCCGTGCCACGCATCAGCATATTGCGCCCCCGATCACGGCTGGGTTTCACCGTCTTGATGAGCGTTTTATCATTGCCCAACAAAGAAACCTCGAATTCCGAAGGACGGTCCGGATGCTCCGACGTCTGCACCTCCACCCGCAAGAAGTACGACTCGTCTGGATTTCTCACCTCATCGGCTTTGCGCACAATCTCCGCGGCTGATATTTCCGCGGCCTGAGCTTCGGGAACGCCATCCGAAGTCGCGACCGGCGAAACGAGCGACAAACCAGCTCCTACGACGACAATGACCAGGCATCGGGCTAGGCGATGAAGCATCATGACCTCTTGATTAGCACGCGCGCATAGGGAAAGCAGCCTCGTGCATAGACGATTTTCAACGGTATTCCATTCAGAAAATTTTGTGACTCGAAACCCCTGACGCTTCCGTGGGCCGAGTGTTCCCACCGCGCCGATTTCTTAACTTTTTCACCTTTGTCGAGCCAACCTATCCCGCCATCACCCCACCGATGCTCCCGGCCCTCGCTTCGTCGTTTTCTTTCGCCCTCGCACGGCTTGCCCGACCCGGTGCCTCCCCACCCCCGTGAGATGGATCCGTACCGCCCGCCGTGAACCATGTGGGCTCGTCAAACTACCCGAGCCGCCAGGGGTTCGTGTATTTCTGCAACCCTTCGAGGGCGCGGGCGATCTGGTCGGCGCGCTCGGCCACGCTGCCAGCTACCAGCAAATACGGAATTTTCCGGCAATGCAAGTCCGCAAGACACTGTTTTTGCAGAATGAGACGACTCCCCTCTCCGGAGCGGTCCGGACAAACCACATAAGGAAAGTCGGGAACGCAAACGCAATAAAGATCGTAGCGGCTCGCGCATCGGTCGGCGAGCGCCTCGAGCGTTGGATCGGCGGTTCCGTGGTAATGATACGAAAACAGACGCGTCGTCAGAGCGTTGGTGTCCGTAAATAGATAGCGATTGGCCCGTAGCAACTGTCGTTCTTCCCGCTCGAGATGACCTTCTGCGATTTCCACCAATTGTGCTTGGGTCAAGCGACGGTCTATTTGGTGGGCATCCCAGTATTCTCGCCCGTATTCCGGCATCCAAACGGTATGGAAACGTTGGGCAAGATATTCGGCCAACACCGTTTTTCCCGTGGAAGGCGCACCCATCAGCACCACATTGACGATGAGGTCTCGATAGACCACATCCGATAGATATTGCCGCGCGGCATAAGGATTTTCACGAATTTGCGTGCCTGAAATCGGCACTTTCCGACGCGCCCTATCGACCACACGATTGACCGCTCGCAGGGCTTTGCTGACGTGTTCCCCATAGCGCTCGCTGGAGTAAAAGTGAGTAATGTTTTTATCGTGAAAATGCGAAAGAACAAAGGTATCCTGAATACGAATTACCTCGGGGGTATATCCGGCATCGGAAGGTCCATCCCAGGCTTCCACCACCTGCACTTGCGGATACATACGCCGCACCCAGCCCGCCCGAACCGATAGCGGAATCGTTGTCGTTTCCGGACTGTCATAAAGTAGTAGGTAAAGCTTGTCCACTTCGCCCAGAGCGGTCTCAATCAAGAATTGATGCCCCTTATGCAAGGGGGAAAACTTGCCCAGGGTCAGCCCGATTTTCATGATGCCGGCTCCCATTCCGGGCGCGATTCGACACGCCGGATTTCCTCAGACTGTCGCATCGAATGATACCACTTGCGGCGTCCAAGGACGGCCATCACCAAAAACGCAACATAAAGCAGCGCAGTCGCATACAGCCCTTTTGCACCATATATATAAATGGCCACCACATCCACGCTGATCCAAAAATCCCATGATTCATACTTTTTTCGGGACATGAGCCATTGCGCCATCAGACTGAACGCGGTGGTGAAAGCATCCGCATAGGGATAAGAAGCATCCGTACGACTTTCCATCATATAGCCAAGCGCAAGTGTGCCAGCCGCGGACAACGCCGCAGAAGCCACAAAAAGTGGCAGCCCTAGTCCGGTAACCTTGGCTTTCTGACGCTCGCGGCCCCCATGAAGCCAGAAATACCAGCCATAAAGATTCATGAAAATATAGATGATATGCAAAAGAACATCGGAATAAAGCTTGGCCTCGAAAAAAATGAAGACATAGAGCGTGACCTGAACGAGGCCCGCCGGCCAACACCAGATGTTTTCCCGAATGGTCAACAAGACGCAAAGAAAGCCACAAATCACGGCAACGAGTTCGAGGACCGACATGGTTATATTTCTATCTCATTGATTTCACTAGTATATTTTACTTTTTGGGGGCTTGGGGGCGATTCGACGGAAAGGGTCATTTGCAGCGGAATGGCATCACCAAAAAGCTGCTTCAGGGTCGTTTCCAAGGACCTGGCCTCGAGTTCCGCACCCCAGGCGGAAAATTCCAGGGATAAATCCTCACGCTGATGCAGAGTAAAGCCCGCCAGCGCAACCTTGCTCAACGCGCGTGAGATATCGATGGGATTGAGGAATTCCCGATTCTGACGCAAAAAAATGACGGGGGAGCGGCCTTCGAGATCGCAAAGACATGGGTGTCCATCCACATATTTCAGCGAAGCAAAATCACCGGTTCGATACCGCACGAGCGGCAAAAAGGGATTGTTCCCCCCTGTCACCGTGATTTCGCCGACCGCGCCCTCGGGCACGGCAATATCGCTGTCTGGCGAAAGGATCTCCACATAGAGTTCGGGGCGAATCAAACGATACCTAGCCGGCTCGGTGGATACCGCAATCATACGGCATTCCGTAAGGGAATAAATGTCATAAACCGGGCAACCAAATTGTTGCTGCAAAAGCTGCCTGGCCCCCTGGTGCAACGTCATCGCCGACGAAACCATCGCTTTGGGTCTGATACGAGGCGCTACACGAGCCATGCTCCACAGCGAAAACGGATCGCCCGTGATGATTTCAGGGTTGTACCGTTCGAGATAGACACAACGATCCTCGGGCTTGCTCCATTCTTCGGGATTGAGGTTGATTTTGAGAACCCCCGCCCCGCCGAGCCACGTCGAGAGCGAAGCGTACGTGAGCGTATCCTTTTGATCGCATACCAGACAAATCGCCACCTTCTGCCCCTCCCGGTCGAAACGAATCCGATCCCGTTCAAGAATGGATTCGAGTTGCGGAAGCCAACACGCCTGCGATACCGGATCTGCCAGGACGTCCATGGGCGCCTCCGTCGTTCCGGAGGTACAAAAAACCAGCATGTCCTCCAGACGTGCTTCCGCCGCCACGTATTGCCAAGGACGGGCAGCGATCTGCGGTCGCCGCAAGGTGGGAATGGCCTGAAAGCAAGAGCCAATATCCCTATACGCGGGCACCTGTCGTTGACACCAATCCAGAAACGTCGTCATCCACGCCGGCAGTTGTCCTGGCAGCCAAAATGGCTGCGTGTCCAGCGACCGACGATACTCGTGTACCTTCTCGAGTCCGGCGCCATCGAGTCGGTCCCCCGAGGCAAAATTGAAGCGTGGGGCGCTTTCGTCCTGCCGCAGACGATGCAGCAGTCGCAAATCGTCGATCAGCGGGAATCTCTGTCGATCCGTAAGGCCCTCGACGGGGTTCATCATTCCCTCCCGTAGGCATTGGCGGCTTCCCGGGCTGCCCGCGCCGCCATCTGACGCCTGATTTCTTGCGTTCGCAGCTCTGCTTGACGAGTCTGCTCGATGACCTTCATTCGCTTGACCGTATCGATGGCATCCAGACGGTCGGCTGCGATGGTCGCATCTTCCCCCTCCGGAATGATTGCCGCATGGGAGAGAAGAATTCGGGCCAATTCCTCCGCGCGCTCTTCGTCCGTCACCCACTTTTCCGTCTCCACCAACGTCGAAACCTCGTCGAGCCTGCCGGAAAATAGAGGTATCCATTGGGCGGCGGGGCCTGCCTCGAAAAACACGGGATGGGACAAAGCCCAACAGCAGACTTGCCATAAACGCCATTCCGCAGTCTTGTCGGCTTTGCCCTCCACCGTCAGCAGGCAGGGCGTCGTTGGACAATGGCATATATAACGCAGGATATCGTTGACCAACGCAAGCGTATGAACTCCGTCGTCATTTTCGCCGCGGGCGGGCATGTCGAGAAATTCCGACGGGCACTGCTTGATATGATGAATCAATTCAGAAATGGTCACGGCCTTTTGCATGTTGGGTTTCCTTGTGAGCGATAGAAACGATTCGCAAAGGCTTTTGCAAAATCAAATAGGGCGTTTTCATCGGTGACATAATGAATGACCCATCCCATCTGCCGCAAGCGTTCGGCTTCTTGGGGACGCCACTCGGCCCGTGCGTGCAAGACCAGGGTTCCTCCGCCCCCCGCCCGCCGTAGAGCCTGTTCGGCAATATCGTAATTGGTTTGACCGTCCGATCGTGGCGCTGCAAGCATCGAAAAAATATCGTCGTCGGTCACGATCAGCAAATGCGTTTTTTCTTTGGCGTTTTGGAGATGCTCGGTCTCCAATCGAGGAATCCCGAAGGCGTAGCCTGTACCGAGATAGGATGTCAATACGCGCAGCACTTCGTTTTCTTCCTTGATGAATCCCCGGGTTTCCATGAACGAGCCCGGTTCCCCCGACAGGCAAGCCATCACCCGCGCTCCCACCCGCAAGGCGGACAACGAAACCAATGCCCCAGCACAAACTGGCCAGGAGAAGGTGCGACGGGGGTTATGCATGGATCCGGAACAATCGATACCCACATAAAGATGATAAGGTTTCTCTTTTTCCGGCTCCGCGATATCTTCTGCGTACACGCGACGGCGGGTCGTGACTCCGGGAATCACGATTGGGGAAAGTAGCGCGGATTCGAACCAGTCCAGGTCTTCGATCGGGTCGCCGGGCTCCCAGGGATCGGTTCCCTCTGGCAAGACATCCCCCGAAAGCTCGCCCAAGGCTTCGACGGGAAACGGCACGAGATGGGGGGTGACCACATCGCGATAATAACGTCCAATCAACCGATCTTCGTCGACGTCTGGATGAATCTGCCGCATCAAGTCCACATAGATGCCAGGCTGCATATAACGCTGTTGTGGCCCGGTCGAGGCATCCGAGCCTGGGATTATCGCGGTCAAAGAACCGGGCTTGGCGCGACCGGGCGAGTCTGCCTCCTGGTGATTCGGCGCATTTTGGAGGACTTCCTCCCGGGGATCGACGATACCATCGAATACGGATGACGGGATTTCTGCCATGCCCGCGGGCAATTCGGCGCCAACTCCCGCGCTCGTGATGTCCGAAAGATGTGCAAATTCGCGAAGGGCCTGCTGGTGTAGGGCATCTTCGATGAGATAGGGATAAGCGAGCATGGCAAACCGACCGGCTCCATCGAGCCAATCTCGCGCGAAGCTTCGTAGGACGGAGGCTCCCAACGAGGCATCCGCATCCAATACCGGTTCACTCTTGTCGCACGACAAAAAGCCGCGGGGCAGGCTCCAGAGAAGCTCGTAAATCCGCATATACCAAAGGAAAATTCGTGTTTCACCGATACCCTTTTCCCGCAAATGCCGATACAGCGATGCCATGTCCTGGCCCATGGTGCGCTGCAACCTGTCATTGATGAGAAGGTCGGCATAGAGGTTGGCGACCAGCGGAGCCCGGTCTTCGATACCCGCCAAGGCCAACCGCACCCGCATCATCAAGCCCGCATAATCGTATAGATTGGCCGGCACGAGAAGGTGATGACCAATTTCATGCGCCAATACCTGGAGTGCATAGTTTTCGACACGCAGCTTTCGTACGGTTTCGAGATCGACGACGACCGCAAGGCCCCGAAGACGGATCATCGCAAAACTATCCTGCAAACCTGCTTCTCGCGCCTCGGCGGTCGTAAGACACCATTGCGGTTCCCGCAGACTCACATAAGGGTTCCAGAGCTGCAACGCCGTCGGCCAGGTTTCTTGCCAACGGGCAAGAACCTCCGCGATCTCTGGCGGTTGTTCGGACGTTTCACGAGTCATGAAAGGCTCCGAACAGGAAAATGGCATGGGAACACGCCGTGGTCAGATACAACGCAGAGTCATGCAACACCCACGAGGTGCAATCGCTATAACTGCCAATAATTCTTGCAATATCCGCTCGTAGGGACGAGTGTGGCGGCGGTTTTTTCGGAAAGGAAGGTGGGGCAAGTCTCATTGCATCATGCAGCACCACCCCAAATCGATCGGCAAAGACAACCGCTTGAACCTCGCCATCCGTGGCGACGACAAGACCATCGTGCAACGTGACGCGAGGGGGTCTTCGGAATTTCCCTTGGAAACCCTTGAAGGCGCCAATCGTCCACGCGTACACCGGCGCTCCTTTCGTCCAGCCCGTCTGCACTTCCTGTTCGCCGATTGGCTCGCCGGCAAAGATGATTTCTCGAAGCGCCACGGGCAGGGCGGGCCAGGGGTCCAACAGGTGCCGCAAATGCGCCATGCCACACCGCCAGGCCGCGAATCTAGCGGCAAGGATCATAAGGTCGATATCCGCTACCTTCCCAAGGACCTTTTCCATCAACTCTAGCCACGGCATGGCGGCTTTGGGGGAATGCGAGACGATATGCCGCAGGGCATGATCCAACAATTCGAGGATTCGTTGCGGTTCAGAGGCAGTCAATTTCGGGTTATGAGCGAGCAAACGACGGCATTGAATCACCAGCGGGTCGGCCTGGGCGCGTCCAGCGGCGAACACGCGCAACATATCGATGTAAAGAATTCGGAAAACCTGGGGAGCCCGGGCCGGGTCATACTGACATACGGCGACAAAAACCGGTTCGATGACTTCGTGGAACCAGCGTACGGCCATCGCCGTGTCCATGCGGCTCGCGTCGGGAATACAAGCCTTTCGCAGTTGATTGAGTTCCGCCGCATGCTCCCGAAGGTGTTCGATCAATGGGCTGAACGTCAACTGTTCCATTTCAACCATCTCCGATAATTCGTATAACGCTGATGCAGGTATTTGAGCGTGAGAATATCATCGGCAAGGTGGCCGAACATTTTGCCTGTTTTCGCCAATGTCCCCAGATATCTTTCGATGGCGTTCAAGCGTTTTTCGACCTCTTTCAACGACAAACCATCGAGGCCAGCCCTGAATTCCTCTTCGAAAACACCCACAGGATCGTCGTTTTGCAAATTGAGCCGATAGTATTCCGCATTGGATAGATCGAATAGCTTTCGCAGCCAACTGATGCGGTCGATTCGGTAGGAGTCGTGGCCGGGCTGGTCGAAAAACGGCGCTTCGAGATGGGGAACCAACGTATCGTGAAGAACGAAGGGGATCATCTGACGCATGTCTTCCATGCCTACGAAAGACGAGCCTCGAAAGAAAGCCAGGGCTTTGGAAAACATGATGATGGTCATTAGTTTTCGGACGGAAAGGCCATTATGGGTTTGCGCGCCCAGGTCTTTGATCAGGTCTTTTCCGGTGATTTCTTTCAATAGCAAACCAAAATCGCGCCCCGACAGTTTGGCGGTATCTTTGGTCATATATTCCAGGCGTGGGGAAGATGGCTCGAAGTATTCGAAATGACGGCAGAAAAACTCGAGCGCACGCCGTACGGAGGTGTCGATGGGTACGTTTCGAATCGCGCGATTCATCCGCGTCAACTCTTCTTCGCTGAAAATGATCTCCCTGGGAATGACCTCCTCGGGCCGGAAGGACAGTTCGATACGCTGCTGCAAGTCAGCGATGAATCGGGTGTTGAAGTGAAATGCCCGAATGACCACATCGATGCGGTCGCGCAAGGCCTCGATGACCTGATACGTACCGCCCCCGCCATCGTCGTTCGCCGTCAGATACCACGCCGCCTCGGGGCATTCATAGACCTGGTCGAGAATCTCCGCATAGTTGTCGGCCAAGACTGTCAGCAAAGCCGATTGGGTCCGGGTGGGAATCCGGTTGTATTCATCGATGATTTTTACGCGCATCGACAGCCACTTACGCCAAGAAATGCGAATATCGCCGATATTTTCGGCTTTCATCATATCCGAGGGCAACGGATTCCCCAGCAGGTCCGCAATCGTCATTTGTGGCTGTCCGTGTTGAATCGCCCTTTTTACCTCGAGCTGGGAGTAGCCCGCCAGAAGACCCATCAAGACCGCGGTGGCCGTTTTCCCCCGTCCAGGCCCGCCCACAATCAGACAACGCCCCCGCACCGCCAAATTCAACAAAGGAATCAGTACGAAACTGGAATAGCTTTGACCGGTCGGAAGGGTCAGTTCGAATTTGCTGTCGCCAAACTGAAAGGTGCGCGGGGCCTCCTCATGATATTCAATATCATAAAATGGGCTGATGATAGCGGTATTGGTCACCCAAAAATACGCCTGACGCAGTTTTTCGTCGAGACCTCCAACCTCGATCGTCCCTGCCGCCGGATCGTCGGAAAACAGGTCCTCAATCTTGAATCCTGGCTGATGGTCAACCGAACGCGGGTTGGTAGGAGACGCCGGGATCTTACCCAGCATCGCCCTGGCGAAATCGGATAGATGGCTCATCTCTGCTTCTCTCATGGGAGTTGACGATGGTAGCCTGGACGATCATGACGTTGTGGCTGAAACGATGGTGGATGGAATAAGTACCATGTTTTGGGGGGTTGCCTAGAACCACAATCTCACGCTCGTTAAATATTTTCTTCGAAGAAGGAAAAACAGAATAACCAAGCAAAATACCGCTCGACGATGGTCCACCACTCCCTCGTTTTCGAGGATATCGACGGTATTCATTTTGATTTACGGGGGGTTCGGAGCTGTAGTATCCGTGATCTATGCGTTATTCACGGGAGTTGCAGGTTGCGATCGAGACCGCCAGCATCGCGGGACGAGCCATGCGAACCGCATTTCATGCTACCGGCCACACGCTGACAGAGCACGGACTCGATGCTTCCCTGGAGGCCATGATCCGCGAACCGCTGGGGGCAGCTTTCCCTTCTTATGGCCAACTCGGTGAGGAGTTGCCGCAAGCCGATCGTCTGGCTACCGACGAACAAGCGCATGTCTGGGTCATCGATCCGCTCGATGGCAGCACCCATTTCGAGAAATGTCGGCGGGGAGCGGCCCTTTCCATCGCCCTTTTGCGGGCCGGCGAGCCTGTCCTCGGGGTCGTGTTCAGCCCTCTCTATCCCAATGATAAGGGGGATATGATCGCGTGGTGCGAAGGGCAAGGGCTTATTCGCAACGGCGTTCCCGTTCACCGACGTCCCCTGGCATCCGCGCTCTCGAGCGGCCATACCGTGCTGACAGCGCCAGGAGCCGAGCGTGACGTGAAAGGAAATGCAGAAATCGTCAGTCCCGCGCGTTTTCGGGGGATGCCATCGATCGCGTATCGGCTCGCGTTGCTCGCGGTGGGAGAAGCGGAAGCCAGCTATTCGATCAACGGGCCGGTGTCTTGGGATTACGCGGGGGGGCATGCGCTGTTGCGTGGAGTTGGCGGCGATTTATTCGACGCCGATGGCAAACCGGTCGTGTATGGGCACGATGGCCGGGGCGGCTGCGGTGGCATCTGCGTGGGGGGGACATCGACGGTGGCGAACGAGTTGCTGGAAAGGCTACGTCAGAGAAGGCTGGGGGGCCATCGCTCATCAAGCCGAAAAACGCTGGATTTGCGCGGTCGGACAATCGAGGACGCGGGCCAACTATCGAGAGCGCAAGGTTGTTTGCTCGGGCAACTCGCGGGAGATAGCCTCGGTTCCCTCGTCGAATTCCAGTCTTCCGAGCGGATCAAGGCATCGTATCCCCATGGAATCCGCGAACTCCAGGACGGCGGCACCTGGGGCACATTGCCAGGACAACCCACGGATGACAGCGAACTTGCGCTGGCCCTTGCGCGCAGCCTCATCGAAGTGGGAGATTATGAGGGTGATGCGGTAGCCCGTGCGTACGCCACGTGGTATTCGTCTTCCCCGTTCGATATGGGGTCCACCACGTCGATGGCGTTTTCCGCGGCGGCTCGGGCGACATCGGAGGCGGCCTTGGCGGCTCAAAACGCCGCGAACAAGCAGAGTCAGGCCAACGGCGCGCTCATGCGCATCTCTCCCCTCGCCATCTTCGGCTGCTCCCTACCCAAGGAAATACTTGTAAAATTAGCTAGATATGATGCTTCCCTGTCGCATCCGCACAAGGTGTGTCAGGACGTCAACGCGGTATACGTGGTTGCCATTCAGCATGCGCTGAAAAGCGGAGATCCGGGCGAAAAAGTATATCGTTTCGTGCGCGCGTGGGCGAAGACACAAGATCTCGACAACGCGGTCATGGATTGGCTTCGGGCCGCGGAGACGTCGGCGCCATCCGATTATCAGTCGCAGATGGGTTGGTGCAAAATTGCCTTTCAAAACGCTTTCTATCAGTTGTTGCATGCCAGTTGCCTGGCGGAGGGCGTGGAGGATACAGTCCTGCGAGGGGGAGATACGGACACCAATGCCTGTATTGCAGGGGCGTTGATGGGGGCGGTGTATGGAATCGAAGCCGTGCCATTTCCGTGGGTGGATCGCGTGCTCACGTGTCGTCCCATGGCGGGATTCCGAGGCGTGCGACGGCCAAGACCCGTGACGTACTGGCCCACGGATGCGCTGGAGTTGGCAGAGGGGTTGTTGGACCTGTCGAGAAAAAAGGCATCCCTGTGCTAAGACTCTTGCTGTCTGTGATGCGTGAGAGAACCTCCGGCAGCATCGCATCCCATCCGGGCTACGCCAAACCCTGAAAGATCCCCTCATTATTTCCTGAATTCTAAAGGGATACGAGCTGGGATTCTTGGGTGTTGATTTTGGTTCGGCCCTTGCCCTCCTTGGAGCACTCTCAACAGTTGCCCCGGGCTACTATACATTGGACTGGCGTTCTGCGGTGGACGATAAGGGATTACCGGAACCGGTATTGTGTGCCGTGTGCCGTGCGCCGTGACCGTGACCGTGACCGGTTTGCGTGGGCCGTGACCGGGACCGTGATCGTGAAGGAAAGACTCGGGAAAAATGAGGGGATGGCTCAGCGCCAACCCCTTATGCTAACTCTATGTTTTTGATGATGCCGCAAAAGCAGCGCCCCTCGAATCGACCTTCCTCCGCGCTCCCATCATTCCAATCGCCCCTTTTTTTGGGACAGAATGTGCATGCGTCCTGCCGCGCCCTGGTGATGCCCCCCGGAGGTTCTTGCCTTACTTGCGTGAAGAACCGGGGTATTTCAATGCTGGTGCCATCGATGGGGGGAGTAACAGCGGGATGGATTGGCAGGCCTGGACGCCGCTTCGGAGGCGGAGCGAGCGGAAAGCTGGCTCTTCGGTGGAAACGAAACCGTAGCGAGTCGCTGTCGCATCCGCTTGCCACCCTCGACACCCATCATGAAAACCGTGGATATTCGAGCTGATAGATCCATGGTGACCGCCTTCTACGCATCGTCCCCTAGCGCTCGACCCAACACGCATCCCATGGATCATTCGAGGATGTAAAACGACACTTTTTGGAGTATATCCTCAGCGGATACCAGCCCCAGGGAGAGATCGTGAACATCGAGATAGAGGCAAAACCGGTCGTGAGTTTCGCGATGGCGAACAGCGGGATCAACCCGATTCGGGCCATTCGCGTGTCGAGCGAAGACGCCACGCTCGAGTCTGCCCAACTCATCGTGCAGGTTCGCGACGCCATCACGCCTCTTTCCCATCCGGTCACGCGCGACATCCACCTCGAACCTCTCCAACAGGTTGAATTTACGGACTTTATCAACATCCTCGCCCCGGAAAAGATGCGTCAGGTGGAGGAAACACGCCAGGGGGAGGTCGCCGTGTGGCTGGTGAAAGGCCAGCAAACCCTTGCCACCCAACGCTTGCCTCTGACCGTATTGGCTCATAGCCATTGGCTGGGGAGCCCGTTTGGGCTCGCCATGGAAATGCTTTCCGCCCACGTGATGCCCAATGCCCCGGAAATCGCCTCGCTCATGGTTCGTGTGGCCGACTATCTCCAACAATTTACATCCGACTCCAGCATCGATGGGTATCAGTCCGGTGATCCTCAGCGCGTGGATCAGATCGTTGCGGCGTCGTACGCGGCCATGGCAGAAAAGGGAATCAACTACGCCAATCCTCCGGCGAGTTGGGAACAGGCGGGGCAGAAAGTACGAACTCCCGCGGAAGTTCTTGGGGGAAGATTGGGCACTTGCCTGGACCTGAGCGTGGTGCTGGCTGCCGTGCTCGAACAATGCGGTTTGCATCCTCTTTTGCTGATGCTCGAGGAGCATGCCCTCGTGGGCTATTGGCGTGAAGAAGTGAATTCGGGCAGCGCTTTTTTGGCCGAATCCGGGGATCTGGTGAACCGCGTGGATCTTGGCATGATCGGCGTGGTAGAGACAACGTGTATCCCTCATAAAACCCCGTTTTTCGAGGCTGTCGCGGAAGCCAAAACGCGTATTCAGGACGGTCTTCTCGGAGCCAGCGATATTGTCGCGGCCCGTCAACTTGGCATACGCCCTTTGCCTGCCATATCCCATGGTAACGGTGTCATTCAGGTCCATGAATACAAGCCCGCTGTACATTCTCGCCCAAGGCTTGCCGAGGTGCCTGCGCCCCTGTCCCGCACAACCCACCCTCGCAAAGCGGAAAAAGAGCCCCCAACGCGCGTACGCCACTGGAAAAACCGTCTTCTCGACCTTTCTTTGCGCAACCGACTCATTCACTTTACGCCTCGCTCGTCTATCGAACTCATTCTTTCTGCCGATGATCTGCCGCTAGTCGAAGATCTGCTCAACGCCGGGCACGCTCTTCCCTTGCATCCGGCCGACGCCATCGATGACACCATCAAACAGCGTCATGATGCGGATTCGGTGAAAGACATGCCTCTTTCGGTCTGTTCCGAAGCCTTCAAGAGCAGAAAAATCCTGTACGGAGATATTTCATCCGAATCGTATCAAAACGAGCTTCAGAAAGTTGCGTATCGGGCTCGCAGCCTCGAGGAAGAGACGGGTGCCAATAACCTGTATATTACCCTCGGCCTGCTCGAATGGAAGCTCAAAGAGCGCGTGCTCTTGTCGCCCCTGATCCTCGTGCCCGTCCGCCTCGTGGCTTCACGACGCCGGGGGGGGACCTACAGTATCGTCATTGACGAAGCGGGGGAGTCGACCCCGAACTATTGTCTATTAGAGAAACTTCGTCTGGAATTCGGCATCGAGATTCCGGGTCTTCAGCAGCCCGTGGAAGACGCTTCCGGCATCGATCTTCAGGCCGCTTTTGATGCCGTTCGCCAGGTTTCCCTCGAAACCAAAGCGGACTTTCAAGTCCGCCCCGTCGCCTATCTTGGTTCCTTGCAGTTCAATAAGTTTCGTCTTTGGAAAGACCTCGACGAGCATTGGGAGAAGATATTGCAGGCGCCTTTGGCTCGGCATCTGGCGCTTCATCCGACGGAACCGTTCGTGGATCCCGTAAAGGCTCCTTCGCATTTGGACCTGGACGAACTTGGCAATACCTGTCCGATTCCCGCGGATGGTTCACAGTTGAAGGCGATAGGGCATGCGCTCGCGGGACGGACTTTCGTTCTCGAAGGGCCTCCGGGAACGGGCAAATCCCAAACCATCTCCAATCTTCTGGCACAAGCGATATTTCAAGGGAAAAGAGTGCTATTTGTGGCGGAAAAGCGGGTGGCCCTCGAAGTGGTTTCGAATCGAGTCAGGGAATTGGGGCTCGGGGAGTTCATGCTTGATCTTCACGATCAGAAGAGCAAGCCCTCGGCGGTTCAATCCCAGGTGCGCGCGGCATTGGAATCCTCATCCGAATCCCGGGGGGACCCCATTGGCCTTTCCAACGCCATGGAAACCCTCAAGTCCGCACAATCCATCCTTGCGCAGTACGCGCGGCGGCTTCATGCCCGCAATAGCGCGGGATATTCCCTGTATAGCGCCACGGAAGCGTGCATTGCCGCGGATCCAAGCGTGCGGGCCATGCCCATCCCGGAGCATTTGCTGCAAGCCCCTGCCCAGGTCATCCAGCGATTGGAAGAGGTATTGCGTTGGCTTCCGGCGGTGGCAGACCCGGTTTTCCCATCCCCGCATGCACCGTGGCGGTTTCTGGAACCGCGTGCCAGTGGGGACATCAATCGGGCTATTGTCGTAGAAGCCGCCCGTTATCTTCATCCCTCCGCGGTGGCCCTTGCGTCGGGACCAGCCGTGGTTCTGGCGATAGGCAATGCGGCCGAGGCGATGCTGACGGCGGAACTCGTGGGTTATACCATCGGTCCGGATACGCTTCAGGTATTGGCGGCGCCCTCATGGCAAGCGGCGGTCAACGCGTTGGGGGAACGAGTACGCCAGATCACTGTTCAGCAGGCGGCGTGGCCGGGGTTGCGGGAGGATTTTTGGGACGCTGCCGTGGCGGAGATTCTCGGCTTGGGGGGGGAGATTCGGAACGCGGGTTTTTTCAGCCGACGGGGTTTGCTCCAACAGCTTTGCGCAAGACTTCGTGCCTGCGGAATGCAGACACCGGATCTCGACAAGGATGCCGCGGAGGTTCTTATCGGTCAGTTGGGGGCGGTGAAGAACGCGTCGATGGCCATCGCTTCCGAGTTGAATCGGATACCGACCATGTCGTTGGGCGCAGGTTGGACTCCGTTGCGGCAGGCCCATCGGGAAGCGATGTCGTACCGGTTTGGGTTGATGCAACGTTTAGTGTTACGCCTTGGGCAAGGCGGCGCGTTTGCGTTGCGGCTTCGGGAGTGGTTGGCTTCGGGGGCACGGCTTTCGCCGGAGCATCATGGAGCGCTAAGAAACCTTTCGTGGGCGCTCGGAAGACTTGGCGGCGTTGTTCATCCCGCGGCGATGCAGGCCTGGGTCGGGGAACGGGGGTTTGTGGGTCGGTGGCTCGACAGCTCCGCGCACCGTCGGATGGATGACCCCAATCTCGGTTCTCTTTCGCAGTGGCTTGCTTTGGTGGACCATCTTACACCCCTTGTTGAGGCGGGAATGACGAGCGCCCGGGCGGCGATTCTCGATGGCGCGATTTCTTCGAACGACGCGGTTCGTGCGTGGAAGCGCGGGCTCGAGATGGCGTCGCGAAGCGAAAGATCGCGCACGGCAGGTCTCGAGGTTTTCAACGCGCAAGCCCATAACCGCAGCGTCGAGCGTTTCACGGACAGCCAGGACAAGAGCCGCGCCCTGCTGGCTGAGGTAATGGCAGGAAAAGTTGTGGAAAAACGCAGCTTTGACGGAAATGCGCAGGCCGGTCGCATCGGTGCCCTCAAGCGAGAATTGAACAAGCAACGACGAAGGAAAAGTGTTCGGGACCTGATGAGCGAGTACGGAGATCTCATCACGGAAGCCATGCCCGTGGTGCTGGTCAGTCCGGATTCATTATCCCGATTTTTCTCTCTCGATGGCCCGTTATTCGACATCATCGTTTTTGACGAGGCTTCCCAGGTGCGCGTCTCGGATGCGATTGGTGCCATTGGCCGGGCGCGTTCGGTGGTCGTGGTGGGCGATTCGAAGCAAATGCCGCCCACCAGTTTTTTGCAAACCGAGTGGAAGGCCGACGACAGCGAGCAAGAACAGGACGTGGTCGATGATGAGGAATCGATCCTTGTCGAATGCGTCCAGGCTGGTGTCGAGCAACAATGGCTCACGTGGCATTATCGTTCGCAGGATGAAGGGCTGATTGCCTTTTCGAATCAGCATTATTACGAAGGGAGGCTTTGTTCCTTTCCCACGCCTCCGTCGCCGGAGGAGGAATTGGGGGTGTCGTTGCGGCGTGTTCAAGGTGTATTTTACCGCACGGGGCCGAGTAAGTTGCTTCGAACCAACCCGGTCGAAGCGCAGGCGATCGTCGACGAGGTGAAGCGTCGTTTCAATAATTCGCCGGATTCCTGTCCCTCCCTTGGGATTATCACCTTCAACATTCAGCAGCGCGCTCATATCGAGGCGCTATTGCGAGACACGGACGATGAGCGGATCATCGAGGCTCTCGAGAGCAGGCACGAGGGGTTGTTTGTGAAAAACCTCGAGAACGTGCAGGGAGACGAGCGGGATGTGATTCTCTTTTCGACGGCGTTCAGTGTGAATGACAAGGGCGTATTGCCGCTGCAATTTGGCCCGTTGAATCGTCAAGGGGGGGAGCGACGGTTGAATGTGGCGGTAACGCGGGCGCGTCGTCAGGTGATTGTTTTCAGTTCGTTCGATCCGTCGCAGCTTCGGGCGGAGGAGACATCGTCGGTGGGGATTCAGCTTTTGCGTGCCTATCTCGACGCGGCGCAGCGGGGGGCGGATGCGATGAGGGTCGCCAGCCGACGTCCTTTGGTGGACCATCATCGGGACGAGATGGCGAGGCGTTTGGGGCAAGCGGGGCTTGCGGTGCGCAAAGACGTGGGAATATCGAGTTTTCGTGTGGATATCGAGCTTGCGTTGCAGGAAAGACCGGAGCAGCCGTGTGTTGCTTTGCTTCTCGATGGGGAAAGCTGGTATGCGCGTTCGACGGTATCGGATCGGGATGGGATGCCCGCGCTGGTGTTGGGCAAGATGATGCGATGGCCGGTCGTGGAGCGGGTGTGGATGCCCGAGTGGCTGGCGGATCCGGAAGCGGTGATCGCGCGATTGGCGAAGGCGGTTCACGCCCCACCGGCCAGAGCGGTGGAGAAGAAAAGGTCTCAAACCCTTGTAATGTCGACGGATTTTTCTGCATCGAAGCCAGAGCAGCCAGCGATTCAGACGACCGTGGAGCCGTCGTTGCTCGGACAGACGCCTTTTCAGGAAGCGATTGGGCAGAAGGTAGGGAATAAAGAGCAATTGGATGCGTTGCAGGAGTCCTACGGCGTGCAGAAGATGGTTGTAGAACTGGCGAATCGGATGCTGGAGGTAGAGGGGCCGGTTCATGAGGAGCGTTTGGCCAGGTTTTTGATGGTGAGTTTTGGGATTCAGCAATTGCACAAGAAGCGCAAGGATGAAGTGCTTGGGGTGGTGGAGAAGCATATTCGAAAGGAGCGGGATTTTTTCTGGCCTGCGGGGATGGACGAAGCCACTTGGGTAGATTACCGGCCGGATCCGGAATATAAGCGTGCGCTGCATCAGATAGAGCTTGTGGAACTTGGCAATGCGATGGCGGATCTTGGGAAAAAACTGGGAGGGGGATTCAAAGAAGAGCTATTCCGTCAGACTCTGGGCGTATTTGGAATTCAGCGGTTGACAGCCCAGGCCAGGGAGCGCTTGGAGGCATCGTTGGCGTTGATGGTAGAGCGGTCGAGGCTTGTGATTCGGGGCGATGAGGTGATTGAGGTGTTGTGAGGCAAGGAGTGCCTATTATCGGAGGGTGATGGCCCGGGACTATTCCTTGTGGTTTGGTCGACCGCGAGAGCGCATGGTTCAGGGCTCCGAGGCGTCAACGTTATCCCCTGCCCATCCATAGTTTTGTACACACAACGTTATATGTTATGAGATTCAGGTTTTGGATTCATTCATGAAACGTTGTTTCTTTCTTTTGCGACTCTATCAGTCCTGTCCCCTCCAAAGCCTTTGCCAAGCATCATATAGGCACAACGTTATATGCTTATGCTCTCTGTCGACTCGTGGTCTTGTCCGGGGCACCGCTTGCGTACGGCTCGGACAATGGTTTCCATGAACAGTTCAACCACAAGGAAAAAGCCACTGTACGTCGGCTTCAAAATGCGTCATGCTCCCTTTCGAATGAAGACTTCCCGAGCCTATCGATTGGGTTGGAGCTTGGTGTTTGGCTGGGCTCTTGTAGCTGCCTGTGCAAGGCCACAGGTCACCGGGCCGCAAGCGAGCGAGCCTCCAAGCGCTGTGGACGACCAGAAGCCGGGCGATGGCCAGGCATTCGAGCCACCGGCTCCGAACCTGATCACCACAAACTCTGAAGCGAGCCCCTCGCGGGAGCCCGTGGCCGAGTTCATTCGGCTGGTTCTTCCTCGTGATGATGCTTTTCTTTCAACCCCCTTTTCGCCTGCCAATCCCGCTCGTTACGCGGGTTGGAGGGAGTCCGGACGGCTTCACGTTGGCAAGGGAAACCTTCACTACGCAGAAGCCATAGACACGCAACGTCTTGTGTTAGCCATGAGCACGACCGAAGGCACGGTCCAAGTGTATGATCGAGCGACACGCTCGCTGAAACACGTCGTTTCCGTGGCAAATCTCGATGATTTCGGGCGTAGCGCGATGGCTCCGTGGCCGGAGGGCAGCGCTCTGCACGGCTTTTTGGCCGGGCGAAAAGACGGGCTCTGGCTCTATGATGCCACATCGACGCGAGCCCCCCAGCGCTTGGACGACGCTTTTCTCTGGACCATGCGGTGGTCTCCCGATCAAACGGTCTTGCTGGGAGCCAGTTCCGACACGAAATCGCAAACCTCCGTCTTGTACTTTTACCGTCGCACGTCTCCTGACAAGCTAGAAAGGGTCGGCGCATACAATCTACCCGAACGGGTGGAAGGACTCGATCTGAGCCGTGATAATCGTCATTTGCTGCTCTCGCTATATCCCTCGAATACGATGGTGCTGGCGGACCTGCGGGAAGGGCGGATTTTATGGCGGGTGCCTGCGCCGGAGTTCGCCTCGGACGTGAGTTTTTCGCCTGACGGCCAGGCAGTGGCCGCGGGAGGGGCAGGAGTCGTGCTCCTGGATGCCACACGTCCCACACGCCGCACGAAGTACACGGGTTTTGGCAATAACGTGGCCCGGGTGCGTTTTTCTCCCAGTGGAGACGCCCTTGCGGTTTCCTCGTACGATGGGAAAGTCCGGATATTTAGCTGGGATCTCGACAGCCTCTCGCTGACACTCACCAAAACACTATCCCATACGGGCACCGCCAACGTGTATGCCCTTCATTTTCTCGATGATGGCGACACGCTGATGTCATCGTCCGGGGATCAGACGGTGCGGTTTTGGAGCGGCCCTGCTGGACGACAACCTTTGAAAAACCCATGGCAGCAAGGCCAATGGAAACCGCTGGTGGTGGTGGAGCCCATGGCCGGGGCTGGTGGATTGGAAAGGCCTTTTGATTGGAGCGCGCTCGACCGCGAGGCGCGGGCGAAACTTTTTGGCGAATTGCGTGCTGAACCTCGTCACCGTCCTGCTCGGCTCGATGGTCCCCCCTCCCCCTCGGCTATCGTTCCTGGAAATTATGCATGTCGGGTAGGCAGCCTTTACAAGCTACGCGACTGCATCGTTCAGAAGGATTCCGCGGGTCATGTCCTATTGGAGGTGTTGGAGGGCAACATCATTCCGATGCGGGGGGTGTTATTCGACGATGGGCCTGTCGTTCGTTTCGAAGGGGCTTCCACGGCGGTTCGACCATTTGCGTGCATGGCTTGTCAGGACCGGTGCTATTTGTTTGATGATAGTTGCTCTTGTCGTCCGGAACCTCCCGATCGCATCCGGCAATGTCTCTCCCAGCCGCTTCATGCCGTATTTCGGAAAGTGGGAAACCGATGGCAAGGGGTATTGGCGTATGCGCTGAGTCAGGACGACATCCTCAACCCGGTTCCTTTGCCGGCGGACGCGCCGTTTTCGGACAGTCGGGGACGTTTTACGATTGAACTCATAGCCCGATGAGAAGAGAGAAACCTGAATGACATCCGCATAAGATTTCCCTTCGAGGCTTGCGGAGCGGCACGGTCCTTTTTGGTGATTACCACCGGGAGGCTATCGTTGCCGGAACGGGTCCTGAAAGAAGATTTTCCATCCATCGTTGTCAAGATTTCCCGCCGAACGATACTATGGCGCTAACCATCGTGGGATCAATGCTTGCCCAAAGCCTGCACCTTATTGAAAAGACGCAGGAAATTGCCTCCAAAAATCGCCGCCACCTCTGGCTCTGAGAATCCTTCCGCGAGCAAAGTCTCGCGAAGTCTGGGCAACTCGGCCGCGGTCTCCAGTCCCGACGGCCCTTTGGAGATGCCATCGAAGTCCGAGCCCAAGCCCACACAGCCGATGCCGCCCACATCGCGAAGATATCGAATATGCTGCACCACATGGGCCAGAGTCGCCTTTCCAGATTGGACGAGATGCGGAGGATAAAAATTGACACCTATGAGTCCCCCTTTTTCGGCAATAGCACGAATATGCGCATCATTCAGGTTCCGGGGGTGAGGGCATACGCTCCTGGCATTGGAATGGGAAGCCACAATAGGCGCTTGGGAAATCGCCAAAACATCGTCGATGGCGCGGTCACTCATATGCGAGACATCCACGATGATACCGAGGTGATTCATGCGCACGACGGCATTTTTGCCTCGTTCCGTAAGGCCGATGGGGCCGTGGTAGACCCAACTTGTGGCAAAATCATGGTCATTTTCCCAGGTCAAGCCGATCATACGTATACCTGAAGCATACAGGTCCTCGATGCGATAGATCCCATGGCGAAGGCAGAAAGAGCCTTCGAGGGTGCGAAATACGGAAATATGGCCGGAATATCGGTTAGTTTTGAAGTCTTCGGGGGTCAAGGCGAGGCGGAGTAGACCAGAGTGGTCTTCGAGCAGAGCATCGATTTTTTTGGTGGCCCGTTGGCAATAAAGGGCAGTGTTCTCGTTTTGCGATGCGGATTCTACAAAAAGCACGGCGCTAAAAGCATCGATTTTTCCTTGGCGAAGACGAGGAAGACTCAGGTGTACGGCCGTTTCGTTCCCAATGTTTTTACCTTTCATCAATTGGTACGGGGTATCGGCGTGCATGAGCATGGTAATAAAAGGAAACTCAGGTTCCAAAGGAGCAGAGGGGACACTGGTGACCGTGCTCGCTTGCGGCGCGGGATCGACTGCCGAGTCGGCCGCGGAATCGCCTTGTGACGTTTTAAATTCAGGAGGGCAGCACCCGGGCCATGCCAGGAGCAGCAGCGCGTACAAGGGCATGAGACATTGGTGTCGTGTCACGGCAATCGCTCTTTCTTTCTCCTGAATAATCTACACCCCCCGACAAGAAGATGTCCCGAAAGCATACGGCAGGCGGGAGTGATTCTCATGGAACGATGAACCAACTCGCTACTATCCCATGCCCATGGCTGGCACCTGGGGTCCTGGGTGTGCAACCGCCAGACGAGAGCAACAAGTAGCGGCCGACAAGAAAAGCCGGGACGTTTCGATGCGCCCACCGCGTGCGCTGTTCCGTATCGTGGACAGCCCCGCGGATTTGCCGGAGCATCGCCCTCTTTCCCCGTGCTAGGGTCTTGCGCAGCCGTCGATGAAATCGAAAAAACCTCGAATTCCAAAGGGAATCGAGGCTTCTCCTGCAACAAGGAAACGATGGTTGCGCGGGGAGGATTTGAACCTCCGACCTTCGGGTTATGAGCCCGACGAGCTACCAGGCTGCTCCACCGCGCGTCGATGAAGTGGCAGGCAATCTACTCCCGAACCCACCACTGTCAAGCGCTTGTTTCATTTTTCTCTCCTCCCAACCTTTTCGGCGAGCGCTAGGCCCCTTCGTCGTTCTGCCGTACACTCGGCCCATGCCCGCCGAGCGGCGACCTCGCATCAAGCGTTCCGTCCGTGCCCTGGCTCTCGCTCGCGCACAAGCGCGAAGCTCTCGCCTTGCCGCCATCTATTCCGCGCTGTCCGCCGTCCACGCCTCCGTCAGCGAATCCAAATCCGTCACCGATATGTTCGGTCGCGCATGCCAAGCCATCGTTGAACAGCACGTTTTCCGAGGCGCTTGGGCAGGCCGGTTCCGCAACGATGGGCTGCTTCATGTCCTGGCTGTCGCGGGCTCTTTCCAACATTCGCCCCCCGAGACTCTTGTCGCCGCTTCCCCTGAGCAAGCGTGGGTCCAGTCCACATCCCTGCATCAAACTACAGTCGTGCGTCCGGATGATCCCCCGCAACGTCGGGATCCGATCCTCGACCATCTCGCCTGCTCCTCAGCGTTATACGTTCCGGTGGAAAGCGATTCCGGCGTGCTTGGCGTGTTGTGCGTAGCGACCAACGACCCCCGGAGTTTCGACAGGGAAGTGACCGCGATGCTCATCGAGCTTGGCCGCTCTCTGTCGGCCAACGCTGGTCGAATCAATGCCGAACAAGCCCTTGCGAGCCAGCGTGAACTATTGCGCGCGGTATTCGATAGCGCCACGGTCGCCATCTACTACGCCACAGCGGAAGGCAAATTGTTGCTTTGCAACGACGCTTTCCTTCGGTTGGTGGGTCGCCAACGAGACGATACGGTGGGGCAATCGTACCAGGTGGTGTCATCGCCCGATTTCCGAGAATACGAGCGGACGATTGTGCAGCGAGTGCTTTCTTCAGGCTTGCCTTCCGAATATGACAAGGATGTGGTGCGCAGCGATGGGTTCCGCATTCCCGTTCGCTTGAGTGTGGCACCGATACGTGATCGCAATGGCAAATCGACCGGCACCGTTGCAATCTTGCGCGACACGGTGGCGGAGCGAGAGGCGGCGTTTGCCTATCGAGAAAGCGAACAACGGTATCGAGCGGTGTTTTACAACAACCCGGATGCGATCCTCGTGCTCGATGCCAAACGCAACGTGGTGGATGCGAACCCTGCCGCTACGGGACTGACCGGACTTGCTCGTGACCAGCTCCTTGGCCGCGAAATGACGGAATTGCTCGAGCCTTCCGAGATGCCTTCCATGGTGGAGGCATTATCGATCATGCGGCAGCGAGGAACGATGTATCGGCCTTTGGTACGGTTTCGAAGAACGGCAGAACATACGATCCCGACCGAAGTGCATGGCACATCGCTTGGTCCACAGCTCTGGCAGGTGCTCGCGAGAAACATCGAGTCACGGCTCGAAGCGCAAGAAAAATTGCGCGCGCTCAATGATCAGTTGGAAGAAAAGGTCGCTGCGAGAACGGCGCAACTCAAAGAAGCTTATGCGAAGATCGAACATGCAGGACGCATGAAGGACGAGTTTCTCGCCAACATGAGTCATGAGCTTCGGACCCCTCTCAATTCCGTGCTTGGACTTGCGGATGCCTTGCTCGAAGGCGTCTTCGGAGACGTCGATGAGCAGCAACAACAAATCGTGCAAACGATGCGTGACAGCGGACATCACTTGCTCGATCTCATCAATGATATTTTGGATCTTTCCAAAATCGAGGCCGGACGATTGACCCTCGATCTTCGACCGATTCGTATCAGCGAAGTGTGTCAAGTCTCATTGCGTATGATCCGTCCCCTCGCGTTGGATAAAAGGATCGGTTCGTGGATGCGCGTCGATCCACGTTGCCCCGTGGCGGTGGCGGATGAACGTCGTCTCAAGCAAATGCTCGTCAACTTGCTCGTGAACGCGGTGAAGTTCACGCCCGCCGGAGGTCAGGTGGGATTGGAAGCTTGGATGGAAAACGACAGTGTTTTTTTCTCTGTCTGCGATACGGGCATTGGAATTTCACCACCGGATTTACGCAGAATTTTTGAGCCATTCACACAAATCGATAGCTCTCTGGCGCGACAGCATGAAGGCACGGGGCTTGGTCTTGCGCTCGTGCGACGCCTCGCTGAATTGCATCAGGGGCACATCGATGTGGTTTCGGAGCCCGGCCAGGGAAGCCGTTTTACGATTGTGCTGCCTCGTGTGGAACCGGATGTCGATGTGTATTCAGCCGATGACATCGAGCCCGTGACGCTGCCACGTCATCCACGAACCGATGGCACTTGCCTTGACGATGAGGACAAATGACTACGGACTCTCCGCTATTGCTTATCGTCGACGATGATGCGACTGCTCGTCAGGTTGCCCAAGCGTTTCTTTCCCGGGAAGGCTACACGTTTCGACACGCCGCCGGCGGCGAAGCTGCTCTTTCCTCGGTCGAGGAGCAGGAACCGGACCTCATCTTGCTTGATGTCATGATGCCAGGAATCGATGGCTTCGAAGTATGCCGCCTCATCCGGCAACGAAATACGCAAGCCTATCTGCCCATTATCATGCTGACGGCTTTGGATAATCCCAATGAAGTAGCGAAAGGATTGGATGCGGGGGCTGATGACTTCATCACCAAGCCAGCGCGTCGACTGGAGCTTCGCGCGCGCGTGCGTTCGATGCTTCGGATTCGACAACAACACATGGCTATCGTTCAACAAGCCAATCAGCTCGAAGAGTTGAACAATCAACGCGAGGACTTGGTGAGAATGGTTGTCCATGACTTGCGGTCCCCGGTGACCGCTGTCCAACTCGCCGCCTCGGCGTTGTTGGCCAATGAGGCCGTGGCGCGAGCGGATACCGATGGGGACTTGACCCTCATCAAGGAAGAAGCGCGACGAGTAGGAAACTACCTCGAGGAGATTCTGTTGCTCGCGCGCAAAGAAGAGGGACGTCTCAGCCTTTCTTTTTCTCGTGTCGATCTATCGGAACTGACACGAGAAACCATTCATGCGCTCATGCCCGTTGCGAAGGCCAGAAAGCAACGGATCGTGTTGGAACCCGCACCGCAAGGCGCGGCGGTCATCTTGGGCGACGCCGCGTTGTTGCGTCGTGTGGTGGATAACTTGCTCACCAATGGCATCAAGTTCAGTCCGCCCGAGAGTCTGATCGAGGTCCGGGTAAGCGTGCAAGGGGGGCAGGTAGCGCTCGACGTCCTCGACGAGGGTCCTGGGGTACCGGAGCATATGCGCAAACGAATTTTCGAGAAATATGAAATCGTGAAAGTGCGAGCGGCCGGGGGACCCCAAACCGGCTTGGGTCTGGCGTTCAGCCGCACCGTGGTGGAGGCGCACGGAGGCTATATCTCCTGCTTGCCCCGGGAAGGAAAAGGAAGCCAGTTTCACGTTACCTTCATCGCCGCCCCCACCCTCAACGGCGACGGATCATGATATTATCTAATAATTTCAACAGATTATCTCGATGCCGGCAAACTAGAAACGACGGTATTTGCTCAGGTGGCATTTCGTAGTAAGAGGTTGTGTGCAAACCGGTGCGAGCGTGGCTTTGCCGCCATCATCCTCGCTTTCTCGGGTGGTGATCGGCCGGTTCGCAATCATCGCTTGGTCGCATCCGACGCGGCCAGGCATCAACGTCCACCTTTGTCCCATGGGGACAGCCCGGGCTTGACCGTCGGAGTCTCGACACCGGCAGAGTCGCCTCGGCCACCGGTCTCGCGTATGGCTCGCGAGCACACGGAGGAGTGATCGGTCATGAGCGAAAAGCGTGTAGTGATCCTGGGTGCTGCAGGGCGTGACTTCCACAACTTTCTGGTTGCCTGCAAAGACGATCCCAATCAGCGGGTGGTAGCTTTCACGGCGACCCAGATCCCGGATATCGATGGTCGGAGGTTTCCCGCATCCCTTGCGGGGCCTCGCTATCCCGAGGGTATTCCCATCGAGGCCGAAGACCAGCTCGAAAACATCATCCGCGACATGAAGGTCGACGAATGCGTATTTGCTTATAGCGATGTGACCCATGAGTACGTGATGCACCTAGCAAGCCGTATTCAAGCGGCTGGTCCTTCGTTCCGTCTGATGGGACCGAATGAAACGATGCTCAAGTCTTCCAAACCGGTCGTGAGCATTTGCGCCGTGCGCACCGGATGCGGAAAGAGCCAAACGTCTCGTCGTGTGGTCAAAGCATTGCGAAGTGCGGGAAAAAAGGTCGTATCGATTCGCCATCCCATGCCTTACGGCGATCTGGCGGCGCAACGTGTGCAGCGGTTTGCCACGTTCGAAGACATGGACAAGCACAACTGCACCATCGAGGAGCGCGAGGAGTACGAGCCTCATGTCGCGGCGGGTGCCGTGATTTTCTCAGGAGTCGATTATGCCGCGATCCTCGCGGAAGCCGAGAAAGAAGCCGATATCATCATCTGGGACGGCGGCAACAACGACTTTTCCTTCTACCATCCGGACCTGGAAATCGTCGTCGTGGACCCCCTTCGCGCAGGTCATGAACTTGCCTACCACCCGGGAGAGACCGTGCTTCGACGCGCTCACGTCGTCGTGATCAACAAATACAAACAAGCGAAGCCCGAAGACATCGAGCTATTGCGCAAGAACATCGCTTCGGTCAACCCAAAGGCGACCGTGATCAACGCCAACTCGCCGGTCACCTTGGACAACGAGGCCGCGGTGAAGGGCAAGCGCATCATCGTGGTCGAAGACGGTCCCACGCTCACCCATGGCGGCATGGCCATTGGCGCCGGCTGGGTGGCCGCCCAGGATCTGCAATGCACCATCGTATCTCCGCGCAAGTACGCGGTGGGCACGATCAAGGAAACCTACGAAAAATACAGTCAAACAGAGAATGTGCTGCCCGCGATGGGATACTCCAAACAGCAGCTTGCCGACTTGAACGAAACCATTGCCAAGACGGTCCAGGCCGAAAAGCCCGACGCCGTGCTTTCGGCAACTCCGATCGACCTTGGCAAACTCGTGACCACTACCGTGCCGATCGTGCGGGCTAGTTACGAACTCGAAGAAATCGGCTCGCCCACGCTCGCGGATCTCGTCACGAAACTCTGATCCCTTCTCCCTTATATTTCCTCACGCGCCACTGTCATGATCTTGTGCCATGGCTTGATGCTAACGAATGTATCGCCAGGGCGTCGATGCAACCCAATCGAAAACCCTCGATCGAAGGAAATGCAAACCGACGAAAACATGGATCTATTGGTCTTTTCGTGTTTTCTTAGTGTTTCCTACGACCCATGCGAACGATGGTTCCCTTCTCTGAGCCCAAGCACGGCATCCTTCATCGATTCATCCTTCTTTTTTGTCTTGGCGGCGGACCGGCTATCGCGCAGGTTGCGCTATCCACTGCAGCTTTCGCGTCGCCTGTTCACCTCACCCTGGCTCCCAAATCCAGGGCGGAAGAACTTGCACAACAAGCTCGTGATGCATTGAAAGCCTCTCGCTACGAAGAGGCGATCTCGCTAATGACCCGTGCCAGAGACCTCGAACCTGGTCCGCGATGGACGGTCGAATTGGCGAGAGCGATTGCGGCTTCGGGCCAGTTACTTCGCGCACGGCAACTGCTCTCGAAGGCAATCGAAAAAGCCAGGCCAGAGCAGCGTTATTATCTCGAAGCCGCACGCGACGAACTCGAGGCTCGAATCCCCACGCTTCGAATTCAAGTCAGTGGACCCGCCCCTGGCGTGGCTAGCGTCGAAATCGACGGCGAAAAGAAGGAAGGCAGCGTTCATCAACTCGATCCTGGTCCGCATTCCGTACGCGTTTCCGCACCAGGCTTTCTCACCGCCGAAGAACAAACCACATTGCTCGAAGCCTCGCCCCATGAACTTCTCGTCACGCTTCGCCTCGACTCGACTCCAGATCCGGTGCCGTCCGTGCCGGTCACAAGCTCTTCGAGCGCGTGGCGACGGCCCGTGGCCGTTGGATCGTTTGTCGTGGCGGGCGCGGGTGTCGTGACGGGCGCGCTGTTGTGGATGAAGCGCAATGGCAAGAATAGGGAAGCCAATGACCTATTCGATCAATGCGACCCTCGGGTGTGTTCGAAAGAGGAGCGACAACGGATCGCGAATTTGGATGATGAAGCAAAAAATGCGGCCATCATCGCGGGTGTCAGCCTGGGCGTGGCGGCAATCGCTGCCGGCACGGGTGCGTTTCTCTTGTGGGATGAGTCCGCGGACACCGCCGATCAACGCGCTCTGGTCGTAGAGCCTGGTCTGGGCTCCCTGCTGTTGCGCGGAACTTTCTGAAACGAGTTCCCGGGCCTGCCCTATTCAACGGATTCTATAAGCGAAACAACAGCTTAGCAGAAATCTTCCCGACCGTTCGAGCCTCGCTTACGTTTCCTATTCGTCATGCCGAATTCGATGAGCATCGTCGCACGTGTTTTCTCATTTCGCGACACACAAGGCTTTGTGGATGTTCCATCATTCGAAGCCGGTTGGGGTTGACTATTGAACAGGCAAAGGGCAGCTTCCGACTGGCGAAAGGGAAGGTCCTGGACGTTTCGTCGGACCCCCGATGAGCAAGCCCTTGACGTATCGTCGGGCAACCATTCACGACCCTTTTGGCCGTTTCACGCCAAAAAAGGAGCAGCGCATGACGAGTCGAACGCAAGACGTCATCGAACGATCCGAGCATTGGGGAGCCCATAATTATCATCCGTTGCCGGTGGTTCTGACGAAAGGGCAAGGGGCTTTCGTTTGGGATATCGAGGGCAAAAAGTACTTGGACATGCTGTCGTGCTACTCGGCATTGAGTCACGGGCACTGCCACCCGCGTATCCTTGCCGCGGCGCAAAAACAGATGGAGCAGATCACGCTCACATCGCGTGCCTTTCACAACGTTCCCTACGCCGAGTTTTGCGAAAAGATATCGAGACTGTCGGGGCTCGACATGGCGCTTCCGATGAACTCGGGAGCGGAGGCCGTGGAGACGGCGTTGAAAGCCGCGCGTGCATGGGGCTATCGCATCAAGAAAGTCCCTCAGGACAAGGCTCGCATCATCGCCGCCAAAGGAAATTTTCACGGTCGCACGATCGCCATCGTCTCATTTTCCACCGAACAAGCGTATCGCGAACCATTCGGCCCGATGGCCCCCGGATTCGACATGGTTCCCTTTGGCGATGCCGATGCTTTGGAAAATGCAATCACCCCTGAGACCGTCGCCTTCTTGGTCGAACCGATTCAAGGGGAAGGAGGCATCATCATTCCGCCGGACGGCTACTTGAAACGCGTGCGAGAAATCTGCACCAAGCACAATGTGTTGATGATGCTCGACGAAGTGCAGACGGGGTTGGCGCGCACCGGCAAGATGTTCGCGTTCGAGCATGAACCGGGCGTCAAGCCAGACGTACTCATCTTGGGAAAAGCGTTGGGTGGAGGACTTCTTCCGGTGAGTGCTTGCGTGGGGACACGCGAGGTGATGTCGACGTTCCAGCCAGGGGAGCATGGTTCGACCTTTGGAGGCATGCCGCTATCGATGGCGGTCGCCAACGAAGCCCTCGATGTATTGATTCAAGACGAGCTTGCGGAACGCTCGGCGCGTTTGGGTGCGGAAGTCGTCGCGCGACTTCGTCAGGCCAAGGCTCCGGGAGTGCGAGAGATTCGTGGGCGTGGATTGCTCATCGGCATCGAGTTTGAGGACTTCATGGGCGGTGCCATGAACGTAGCGCAAGCGTTGATGCACAAAGGAGTGCTTGCCAAAGACACTCGTGTGAACACCATGCGTTTGGCCCCCGCTCTCACGATTGACGAAAGCGATCTTTTCGAAGCCGTGGATACGGTAATCGCAACGATTCGGCAGGTGGCGTCGACGAAATCATCCTGAGCCACGCGTCCACACTCGCGCGCCCTTCTCTGGCAAATCAGTATTATCTAATAATTACAACAGGTTAACCCGATTTCGCGAGGCATGTCTCAAGCAAGATCCGCCAAGAGTTTGGGGGCTTGCACGCGCAGCATGTACCGGCCTTTGCCGATATTTCCCGTGGGTTCGAGGGCCAGGGCCACGAAGTATTCGTGGGTAAGAACCCGGATAAGGGTGATGACGCGCTCCGATTGTACGGAAAGCTCCCGGGTTTCGCCGGCTTCCAAGGATTCGACGGTTCGTTGCACGGATTTGACGATGACGCTGAATTCGGCGCCGACCACTTCGATATCGAAGGGGATGGCCATGCCTTCTTTGATATAGCTTTCGACGGGAATTCCTTCCACGTCCATGAGCAAGCTGGCGACCGCGCCGTCGGTGTTCTCGACGACTTCTTTCAGGGCCTCGACGAACATGGCCTAGAGAGTAGGGGTGGGGTTGGCTCCGGGTCAAGATTCCCGCGACATATCCCAGTTTCGGTGAGGACGGCGCGGCCTTTCCGGGCAGGTGGTCGCCTACGATTTCGCTGTGTCATGGGATTGTCTTTGGTATCGGGTGTCTGACTGCTTGACCCTCATTGGGGGGAGCGACTAACCTGTGGGGCGAAGTTGACGGCGGCGGGCTGCTGCCATTTTCACCGAAGGAAGGCTATCGAGAGTTCCATGCGCGCACGAGCCGGGGATCCTCCCCGCACGATGCCTCAAAAGGTGCTAGCAGCACGAACCGCGGATCCGCTCCTCCGTGGAGACGAGGTACAGGTCAAAGTCGATCAGGTCATCTTGTCCCGTTCGCCCGCGCGAGTCCTATCCCACGCGTTGGCCCTCGGACTCAAAAAATCGCCTGTCGAAGTGGCTGTAGCTTATGACGGGGCCTGCGTCACCGATGCTTTGATCCATCAACAACGGGCGTCGGGAGCGTCCGCCACGGTTCCTCCGGAAGCCTTGCACCACAGCGTGTTGATTGGTCGTCCGGGCGTTGGCTTTCCCGCGCCCCTTCATCTCGAGCGCTTCGCTTCGCCCGCTCGTCTTGCCGTAACCGATGATCCGCGCCTTTCTTTTACCGGCGGTTTGGGAATGCTCTGCTTCGTGCTGCCCCCAAGCCATTTGGCGGCCGCATTGACCACGGGTTCGGTAGCCCTTCGACCTCCGCGCAGCGTCCAAATCCTTCTGTCCGGAAAAATGAGGCCGTTTGTCTGCGCACGGGACGTGGCCCTCGAACTATTGCGTGGCGGCCTTGCCGAGGTGGTTCGTCGCATCGATCAACGTTTTGGTGCCCCCGTGGTGCTCGAATTCGCCGGCCCCAGCGCCAAGTTGTTATCGGTGCCGGAGCGAGCCGTGCTTTGCGCCATTGCTCCCACGGTGGGGGCAGCTTCCGCGGTCTTCATCAGCGATGAAAAATGTGAGGCCTTTCTTCGAGACCAGCGACGTTCCAAAGCCCATCGCGCCCTTTTCCCCGATGCGGGGGCTCCTTGCGATGACGTCGTATCGCTGGATATCGCCACGGTCGATCCGTTGTTGATGGATGCCAACGGTGAGATCAAACCCGTAAGGGACATGGCCGGCACGCCCATTCATCAAGTCATTCTTGGTGGTGATAGCGGCATCACGTTGCGGGACATGCTCGCGGCCGCGGCCTTGCTCAAGTCCAAACGGATTCCTTCACGGCTCGAGTTTTTGCTAGCTCCCCCTTCGCGCCAAATCCTCGAAATTCTCACCACAACCGGCGCCCTTCTCGACCTCATCGCCACGGGCGCTCGTCTGATCGAACCTGACCATCGTATCCTGACCGGACGACTCTACTCCCCTGCCCATGGCGAAAACTCTCTGCGCACGTTCGATCCCGAACCCACCGCTCGCACCGAGCCCTCTTTCCTCGTCGCTTCCGCCGAAACTCTCGCTTTCGCGATCGCTAACGGCCAGCTCGACGATCCCCGAAGCTTCAAACGCCCGGTTCGTGTCACCGTGCCCCGTGTTTTCCCCACCGACGACGTTCTCATTGCCCGCCCTCGAAAAAGCACGTTAGCGACCATCGGGA
Organism: Deltaproteobacteria bacterium ADurb.Bin207; assembly: GCA_002070115.1. Classification (GTDB taxonomy): domain Bacteria; phylum Myxococcota_A; class Polyangia; order Polyangiales; family Polyangiaceae; genus MWCO01. The sequence continues at coordinate 12,421 of MWCO01000013.1, read as the reverse complement.
AAAAACTGGTGGTTGCTACCGTACCCGCGGTCGGCTTCGACTCCGAGCTTGACCTGACGGTCCATGTTGGCGTGCCGGAAGCCGATTCCTTCGAACACAACAAGATCGCCCTCGTGGCAAGAAATGACCACGAGATTCGACGTGTCGAGTCATTGGCTACCTCATGGCTCGGTGCCGTCCGCGCTGTCGTCGCTGAACACATTCCCACCGAAATCGCGCTATGGCTCGGCGGCCTCGGAATCGCCGCGTTCCGTCTCCCTTGCGTTCAAGATCTTCACGATGGCAACGTATTGCATCTTCCCGCACCCGCCCGCTGGCCTGCGGATGGACAAGTCGAAGCCAACATCGGCAAAAACACGATTGTCCTCACCTGGCTTGGTCGATCCGGAGAAAAAGAAATCTTGCGGTCGGGTTTGTATCGTCCACCACACCCCCATGCCAAAGCGAACGCATAATCGTTGCACCACCGTTCGTTTCTGATCAGCCCCGTATCGTAGGCTATCCATATGCGGATAGTATGCAATCTCTTTCCATTTCATTAACCATCAACGTTCACGATCGAGGCTATTCCCGCAACGATCTCATCCTCGAAGGCTTTCTCCCCACGTTCTCCGCTTTTCCCGCACTCGGACAAACGTCCGAAACCACACACCGTTCACAAGCAGGAGCGCGCGCCGTACACACCCTTCGACCATGAAAAATCAATACATGCGATAGAATTATCCAAACCTCTTTCGGAAAAACGGCCGATAACTCCTTCTCGATCGATTCGGGCTGCTGCTGCTTCGTCCAGCCCAACCGCTGGGAAAGACGCTGCACATGGGTATCGACCACCACCCCCGAAGGGATACCAAACGCCACTCCCATCACCACATTGGCGGTCTTTCTTCCGACACCAGGCAATTGCACCAACGCGTCGAACTGTCGCGGTACCTGCCCCTGGTGATGTTCCATGATTTGTTTTGCAAGTCCCACCAGGTGCTTGGCCTTCTGACGATACATGCCGATCGTTTTGATTTTCTCGGCCACCTGCTCGGGCTGCGCCGTCGCAAAACTCGCCGCATCGGGCATCGTGGCAAACAGATCCGGAAGCACCCGATTCACGGCGGCATCGGTGGTTTGCGCGCTGAGCACCACCGCCACGAGCAACTGAAATGGATCGCGCGGAACGAGTTCACAATCCGCATCCGCATGATGCGCCCGAAGACGCTCGAACGTCGTTAGGGCATAACGGATCGCTTTGGATTTTGGAGCCATGAACACTCAGCCGTCATCGGAACCGCTGTCCGGCGGACGTTCGGAATACCGCGAAGGCGGGCGTGTGGAACGGTACGTCCGCGAAGAGCCGTTGCCATTTCGATTTCCCTCCTCGCCATCCGTACCGTTGCCGTCCCCCTCATACTCTTCTTCTCGTTCGGCAATTCGTTCGAGGGCCACGACCCGCTCGCTTTCGCCCAAGGTCATGATTTTCACGCCTTGCGCGTATCGACCCGTCTCGCGGATTTCCGCTACCTTGGTACGAATCATCTGCCCGCGATCCGTGACCATCATCAGTTCATCCGCATCGCATACCAACCCAATACCCACCACCGGGCCATTGCGCTCGCTCGTTTCGATCAACCGCACGCCCTTGCCACCTCGATTCTGAACGCGGAACTCCTGCAATACGGTCCGTTTACCATAGCCATTCTCACACACCGCCAACACGTGACCGCACGTTTCCATGGTCACCACCATCCCCACCACTTCGTCCCCGTCGTCCAAGTCCACCGCCTTGACCCCCATCGTAGCTCGTCCGGTGGCGCGAACCTGCTCTTCTGGAAAACGAATGGACTGGCCTCCTCGCGTGGCAATGATGAACTCCCGCTGGCCGTCGGTCACCGCTGCCGAAAGCAATTCGTCATCGTCCTCGATACGAACGCCAATAATCCCCTTTTCCCGAACGTTTTGGAACTCCACCACCGACGTTTTTTTGATCTGCCCTTTTTTCGTCAAGGTGACGACGAATTGTCCTTCTTCAAAGTCGCTGACGAGCGTAATAGCGGCAATTTTTTCGCCGGGCTCCATGCCCACGAAGTTCACGACCGCACGACCTCGGGCATTGCTGGCCGCCTCGGGAATCTCAAACACACGCTTTCGATAGACTTTTCCCTTGTCCGAGAAGAAAAACACCGTGGCATGCGTACTGGCGACAAATAGCCGCTGCACGAAATCCTCGTCCCGCGCTTGCATGCCAAGCTTGCCTTTTCCACCTCGTCGTTGCGCCCGGTAAGCGGCCGCACTCGTACGTTTGATGTATCCGAGATGGGATACCGTCACGACCATATCCTCTTCTTGAATGAGGTCTTCCACGTTGATTTCGACTTCCGTGGAAACGATGACCGTTCGGCGTGGATTGGCAAACCGTTCGCGAATGTCTTCCAGTTCCGTGACGATGACATTCATGAGCACGGAATCATCGGCCAAAATAGACCGAAATCGCTCGATATCTTCACAAAGCTTGCCGTATTGCACGGCCAGCTTTTCCTGCTCGAGGCCGGTCAATCGCGCGAGCCGCATCTCGAGGATGGCGCGCGCTTGACGCTCGGAAAGCAGGTACTCCTTGCGTTGTGCAGCCGCCTGTATTTCTTCTTCGGGTCTTCCAGCGCGACGAACGAATTGCTCGAGCCCTTGCAACGGCACCCCCATGAGCCGCAGCCGCGCGGTATCCGGATCCGGTGATTCCCGGATGGTTTTGATGACCAGATCGACCTGCGTAATCGCCATGCCGAGACCTTCGACGATTTCCCGCTCGGCTTCCGCTTTGTGCAATTCGAAACGGGTTCGCCGTGTCACCACCTCACGACGATGCTCCACGAAATGATTCAGCGCAGACTTGAGATCGAGGACTTCGGGACGCCCTTTGACGATGGCGAGATTGATGACACCATACGACGATTGAAGATCCGTTTTTCGATACAACTGATTGAGCACCACAGGCCCATGAGCATCTTTCTTCAGTTCGATGACGAGCCTCATCCCTTCTCGATCGCTTTCGTCTCGAACTTCGGCAACTCCTTCGATCTTTCGCTCGCGTATCAGTTCACCGATCTTGGCGTGGAGACGCGCTTTGTTGACCTGAAATGGAATCTCCGTAACCACGATTTGCTCGCGGTCCTTGCCCGGTATCTGCTCGAAGTCCGTCTTGGCACGCATGATGATCGAACCACGGCCGGTCTGATAGGCTTGTTCGATACCCGTGCGCCCGTAGATGAGTCCTCCCGTGGGAAAATCAGGACCCGGAATGTACTGCATGAGTTGTTCGATCGATAAGTCAGGATTGCGAATCAACTCGATCGTCGCAGTCACGACCTCCCCAAGATTGTGCGGTGGAATATTGGTGGCCATCCCGACCGCAATCCCCTCCGATCCGTTGACGAGCAAATTCGGAAACTTCGCGGGTAACACCACCGGCTCGGACTCCGAGGAGTCGAAGTTCGGCGCCAAATCCACGGTGTCCTTCTCCAGATCCAGCAGCAACTCCGTCGATATGCGCTCCAACCGACATTCCGTATATCGATAAGCCGCAGGAGGATCGCCGTCGATCGAACCAAAGTTTCCCTGCCCATCCACCAAGGGATGACGCATGCGAAAATCCTGCGCCATGCGCACCAACGCGTCGTATACCGCCGCATCACCATGCGGGTGATACTTCGCAATCACATCACCCACCACGCGCGCACACTTCTTATGCGGTCCCGAAGGCCCAATCTTCTGTTCGTGCATCGAATACATGATCCGACGATGCACCGGCTTGAGACCGTCGCGCACGTCAGGGATCGCGCGACCGATGATGACGCTCATCGCATAGTCGAGATACGACGATCGCATCTCGTCGAGGATGCTGGTGGGAACACGTTGCAATATATTGGAGGTGGGCGTTGAATCCTGATCGGACATCGTGCGGCTTCTCCGGCCGTCCTCAGGTAGGTCTCCTCAGACCTAGGGGAACCCCAAAACCGTGGGTCCTCCGCGGAGGCTGTCGGTGAAGTAGTCGAGAGAAGAGCTTCCTGCAACGTGAATGGCAGTCTTCGCAGCTCGACTCTGCCCAACCGATCCTTGCCAAACCAATAGCGCGAAATCATGAGAGATTCCTGCTCCACCTCCGTTACCCCCCATCGGTCGGTATTCCGGTTCTTTCGATCCTCGCTCTCGTTTCGCGCTGCAGAACACCTCACGGACCATGCTATGGCACCCTCCATGCCCCCTTTTCTCGAACCTCGAAACGGATTAGGCGGAAACCTTCCTCGTTTGCTCCTGATCATGCGAAAGCTCCTCGGGCCCCAAGGCTGCCCTTGGGACCAACAGCAAACCCTCTCTTCCCTTAGAAGATACGTGCTCGAAGAAGCTTGTGAGGTGATCGACGCCATCGATGAAAACGATCCCGACGCCCTGCGCGAAGAACTCGGTGACTTGTTGCTTCAAATTGCCTTCCAGTCAGAACTATCCAGAAATAAAGGGGATTTTGACATCGATAGGGTGATCGACGGCATCTGTGACAAGCTCGTTCGACGACATCCCCATATTTTCAGCGACACCAAGGTGAAAAACGCCGAGCAAGTCCATCAGAATTGGGAGCGCATCAAAGCGACGGAAAAACAACGAATGAGCATCCTCGACGGGATTCCCACGAGTCTGCCCGCGCTTGCTCGCGCACAACGTCTCGGCGAAAAATCCGCACGGGTGGGGTTCGATTGGCCGCATCTCGAAGGCTGTCGCGAGAAAGTCAACGAAGAACTGTCCGAACTCGATGATGCCTTGGCTGCCCACGATAGGGAGTCGGCGGCGGAGGAACTCGGCGACCTGCTGTTCGCCCTTGCCAATCTCGCACGCCATATCGGAGTCGATGCGGAAATGGCCCTGCGAGAAACCAACGAAAAATTCGTTCGACGATTCCAACAAGTCGAACAGCGCGTTCGGGTCGACCACGGCGGCTTCGAATCGGGCCCGATCGATATCGATACCCTCGAACGTTATTGGCAACAGGCAAAGCAAAAGGAGCCACAGTGAACGCACAACGTCGCTTTCGCCACGGCGATCCGGTTGGGCCTTTGGCTCGAACACCAGAGCAGTGGAAAGCGTGGGCACTAACCATCGGTCAGCGGCCTTTTCGAGGAACACAAATTTTTCAGTGGTTGCATGCCAGACAACAACTCGACCCCGACGGCATGACGGACGTTCCCAAAGCTGTGCGTGCCCTGTTGAAAACCGAACTCGAACAGCATGTTCCCACCCTCGAACGAGTTCACGAAGCCGCCGATGGAACCCGAAAACTCGTCTTGCGTTTGACGGATCATTCCGCCGTGGAATCGGTTCTCATCCCCATGGACGCCGAGGATAAGGGAGAGGACGACACTGAACTCGAAGACGAACAAGACCAGGCTTGCGCCCAAAAACAGCGGGTCACCGAATGCGTTTCTACCCAAGCAGGCTGCGCCATGGGGTGCGTGTTCTGTGCCAGCGGACATCCAGGATTGCTCCGTCACCTCACTCCCGATGAAATCATCGCCCAAGTGCTGATTGGCCGAGCCTTGCTCAAGCCTTCCCAACGTCTCTCCAATATCGTGCTCATGGGCATGGGCGAGCCATTGCACAACTACGACGCTACCGTTCACGCCATTCAACTCATGAATTGCCAGGAAGGACTCGCCCTGTCTTCCCGACGTATCACCATCAGCACCGTGGGGCTCGTGCCGCAAATCGACCAATTGGGCAAAGACTTTCAAGGACGAATCGGACTAGCCATCTCGCTTCATGCCGCCGACGACGCTGTTCGCACACGCCTTCTTCCCATCAACCGACGCTACCCGCTGCAGATGTTGATGCAAGCCCTTCGACGATATCCGTTGCCTCCACGTCGCCGGTTGACAATCGAAATCGCTCTCATCGACGGCGTCAACGATAGCGAGCAGATGGCACGATCGCTGGTCGCCTTGCTTCGTGGAATTCCCGTCAAAATCAACTTGATCCCCCTCAATCCCGTGCCCCACACTGCCTTGCGTCCTCCTTCGGAGCAACGCGTCGAAGCGTTTCAAGAAGTGCTAACCCGATCCGGTCTATCCTGCTTCATTCGACGACGTCGGGGCGATGATATCAGCGCCGCCTGCGGTCAGTTGGCGGGCCATCCAACCTCACTCATTCGCCAAGAGCCTTCTCCACCGCGGTCATGAGTTCGGCGACATCGAAAGGCTTGCCCAACACGGATTCCCCTCCCGCATCCTTGATTTCCTGTATCACATCTTCCGTCATCAATCCGCTCACCATCATGAAGCGCAAAGCCGGGTATTGCTCTTTCACACGCCGCATCATATCGATGCCCCGGCTGTCAGGAAGCTGTTGATCGAGAATCACCAGATCGAACAATCCACGCCGCTCGTCGATACAAGCCATGGCTTGCTTCGCGGTGCCCGCCGTATCGACCAGAAAATCCATGTCTTCAAGCACCATTTTGATCAGTCCCAACACCATCGTGTTGTCATCCACGATGAGTATGCTGACCTTCGACCTAGGATTGGTTGCATTATCCATGGTTCAAAAACCGCCCACACGGTGTCCACCGAAGCCCACCTTTTGTCTTATACCGCACCACGCCACCCATGGGCGATTTTAGACAGCTTATTTTCCTCCCCTATTCCAAATACGTACGCGCTTTGCGGTTCCTTCACTTCTCACCCAATAAGTCGATAGAATCATGATCGCCATGAATATGGATGACACACGAACGGGAGAAATGATCGGGGGACGCTATCTCGTGGGACCACGCCTCGGACATGGCGCCCATGGCGAAGTCTATCGCGCTCGCGACACCATCGACCAACAAGACGTCGCCATCAAATTCCTGGCCCACCATCTCGCCCATGATACGGATTATCGGCTTCGACTCGTTCGCGAAGCACGCATCATGTCGGCCTTGAAAGGCCTCGCCACCGTGACAATCCACGGCGTCATCGGTGCCGATGACGGTGCCCCCTGCGTGGTCATGGAACTCATGGATGGTAAAGATCTTTCCGATGTATTGTCAGAAAGACAGAAAAACGAAGATTATTTTTCGATCGATGAGGTCATAAGACTGTTTGCTCCCATCGTGCGAACCCTGGATGCGGCCCACGCAAAAGGTATCGTCCACCGTGATTTGAAACCTTCGAATATTTTTTTATGCGGCGGCGAAGTCGACGATTCACGAATCATGGACTTCGGACTGGCAAAAGCAGAGGACTTGTCCTCCATCACCGCCGACCAGATGCTCGCCGGCTCCCCTTCCTACATCGCACCCGAAATCTGGCAACGAGGCGCCAAAGAAGCCGACTCCCGGTCGGATATCTACTCGCTCGCCGTGGTGATTTTCGAAACCCTCTGCTTCCAAGTCCCCGTTTATCGCAAAGAACTCGTGCAGATGCTCGTGGCCGTCACCACCCCCGGCAACTTGGCCAGCCTCCATGCCTTGCGCCCCTCCTTGCCCACCCATATCGATGATTGGGCGCAACAAGCCCTCGCCATCGACCCGGACAACCGCTTCCAAACCGTCGTCGCCCTGTGGCGCGCCCTGCGGTCCGTCCTTCAACACTGAACCCAATCGATACTACCCGGTTGCCCAATCACTATCCAACGCGCTTTCCCCCGTAGGGCCTCGGAGCATACGAGCGAACCCCATCGCCGCCACAATCAATTAATGATCAATTAATTCATATGGTTATCAACGTGTTCCGCGCCCTGGCCTCAACGCGTATCGTATAATCGCACGAGCATCACCGCATCGCGGGAAACGGCACCCACGAGCCTTGCGTTTCCCCCCTCTTGCCCAGGGTCGAGCACCCACAGCCGCGCACGCTCGCGGTCCGACACCCTTCGAACCTTCGTGCGCATTCCTGCCCAGCGCTGATACCCCGCCCACACGTCTTCCGGTACGGAAGGCGAGTACACCGTCGTTTCGGAAACCCCAAGCTCATCGATCAGAGGCACGAACGCGCGCACGACCGAACCGTCGTGCAACCTCAGTCCGGCGGGGGAAGAAGCCACGACTCTAGGTCCAAGGAAGACCGGGAAAAAGGCCGCGGAGCTTGTCAACGGCCGCCCCACCGTCAGCCACACTCCCCCTGCCGCAAGGCTTACCCACAACCCCACGCCGACCCTGCGCCGCCAGCTTGGGTCCGCAAGAAAACGTTGACCCCACCGCAGCGCACGCTCCCACCCCATCGCCGCTAGCCCAACCATGAACGGAAGACAAAACAGCCATAACGGCGCCTTCGGTTGCATCGACCCCGGCAATAACCATGTCCACCCAAGGCCTGTCAGGAGCCCAACGATGAGCAACGCGGGAGTCTCATCGTCCCCTGTCGTCTCCTTTTTGCCCCACCCTCGCCACCGGGAAGGCCCTATCGTTACCGCGATCCCTACCAGCGCCCCAAGCACGATCACCATCGGTGTGGATAGCACGAGCGACAACGCGGTATGCCCGATCCCCTGCGCCTGCGTCCCTGGCGAGAACGCCCGAACAAGCATGGGCCGAATCCGCGCTGCCGTATCATGCCACAACCACGGCGTTGCCAAGCCATAGGCCAACGGTGCGAAAATAGCGAAAAATACCATGGACGATGGAACCGGAACGTCCCCCCCGCGCAGCATTTCTCGAAGCCTTTTTCGCTGAAGCCAAAGCGAATTGGTGAAAAGAACGAGCAATACCACGATCGTGGCATGTGAAACCGCAACGCCAACGCCCAGCAACAATCCCGCAACCGCCATCCACGCCGCGCTTTTCCCCATGCGGTTTTCCCTGCCCGCGCTTCTTGCTCTCCCATGAGCCACCAGCACGGCAAGGCTTCCCGTCATCGCCACCACGCCCGGATTTGCCAACGATGCCTCATGTTGCGCGCGAACGACGAGCATCCACAACAACACCGACAAACCTCCCACCTTTCTCCCCAAACCAGGAGTGAGAAGCGCATACAGCAAAGGTACGGAGAAAGCGTTCAGAAGCACCGTGCCCAATCGCAACGACACACACTCGCCCAATACATCGAAACCGCTGAAAGCCACGTGCCACACCAACGCGGATAGTAAGGTCGATGCATTCACCACCGCATGGACGGGCGCCCAAACAGCATCTCGATCCGCTTGGGTAAAAAACGACGACTCCGCGGACCCAATCCGATCGAACCATTCCCCAACCCGTCGGCCAGCGTCGAGATAGGCCGACTCATCGGCCCCTATTCCCGCTTGACGCGCGTGATACGCCAACACGGCTACCGCAAGGAGGTACAACCCCAGAACTATGGCACGGTCGAGCCATGGGGAATGCTTGTCAAACCGGATCATGACTGCGCGGCTACTCGTCGATGGTTCGAGAATAAGGTTCGGGAAAAAACGCCGAGGCAAACTATCACGCCCTCGCGTTTTCCGCTCCTACGCAAACCATTATCGGCTAAGTTATTGAAATAACACATTTTTCTCAAAGCCCCACAGGCGTCGATTCTGGGAATTTCGGTCATACTTTCCTGCGAACAAGCGTAGGAGCCGACCATAAATTGTGCTATGAGTGAAAACCAAGCATTGGGTGGCCTACAATCACGGAGGTTGTCGTGCCCATCGAACTCCCTACGGTCAGAATTCTCATTGTCGATGATGATAAAGCGATCTGTGACTATATGCAGACGCTGCTCGAACGCGATCGATTCGAGGTCAAGACCATCAATGATCCGTTTCTGGTGGAAGACGAACTCCGCCAGGGACATTATCACTTGATAATTCTGGATTTAATGATGCCGAACATGGATGGCATCGAACTATTGGGGCGAATCCGAAAGATCGACAAAGACGTTGCCGTGGTCATTTTCACCGGATATCCCAACCTCGAGACCGCGGTGGCTTCGATGAAACTCGATGCCGTGGATTACGTAAAAAAGCCTTTCAACGTGGATGAATTCCGTGAGGTGCTGGATCGGGTCATGCGAAAAAAAGGCTTGAGCCGCACCCCCGAGGAGCAGCTCCACAAAGTGATCGGCGAAAGCATCCGAAGCCTTCGTAAGGAAAAAGAACTCACGCTCAAACAGATGTCCCGACGAACAGGGTTGAGCGTTTCTTTGCTGTCGCAGATCGAGCGCGCGGAATCCTCGGCGTCTTTGTCCTCGTTATATAAAATCGCCGCCGCCTTGGATGTCCGCGTTCAGGACCTGTTCGGAGATTATTGATTCGAAAACCCGAATCACCATGTCCCGCGTCTTGTCTCAAGATGACGTGGAATGGATTTTTTCGGCCGCGGACTTGGCCAACCGCACGCCTCGGGCCCAGCCGACAGCCAGCGCCAGTTTTTTCGCCATCGCATACGACGCAAGCGCATCTTCAAACGCATGGGATTGCGCTTGATAGGCGCCCAAGTTGATCGCGATACGGGCTGCTGCCATGCGATCACCGGCGCGAAGCGCCAACTCGAGCGCACGTTTCGCATACGAAAGCGAGGCCTCCAAATCTTCCGGTTCACAGGCATAAGCCAGATTCGCAAGCAAACGCGAAGCGGATGCTTCATCCCCCAGGATGGCCGTATGTTCCAACGACATGGCCAAAGCATTCCGCGCCTTATCCATGCGGTTCGTTTCTATCCTGAGTTTGGATAAAAAGGTCGCCGCTTGCGCGATTCGCGCACCATCCACCAGCGTGGCGCGCTCGCCCCGGCTGTCGGCAATCGAGATGGCCAAATCCAAACAGGTGGTTGCGTGGGATTCCGCAGCTCCCAATTCACCCCGACGATACAGCAATTCCCCGAGACAAAATTCCACATCGAACCAAGCCTGTTGGTCGAGATTGTCCACAGCCAACGCACTGGCGCGAAGCAACGATTGAATCGCAAGATCCCAATTGCTCTGGCTACTTGCCACCGCGGCCATCGCCCGCGCGCGTAAACCATCCAATCCTGCCGGCTCGAACCTCTCCAACGCCGAAAGCTCCTCCGTGGCGGCTTTGCCATTTCCCGCCGCCAAAAACGCTTCCGTCCGCGCTATCGCCACGCGACATAACGCTTGCTCATCCCGAAGCATCTGCCATGCCTGCGCCGCTCGACCCCATATCACCGTCGCGGCTACATGCTCCTCGCGCGAAGACAAGGCTATCGCTTCTTTTTCATACGCTTGCGCCGCTCCCAATACATCTCCCCCCATCACAAGATGCGAAGCAATCACCTCCCCAGGTGCCCGTGCCGGTGTCGTCTGTTGTAACCACTTCGCCACAAACGCGTGCATCTGCCGCTTCGTCCCTTCCGGAATCATCGAACGAACGACGTCTCGGACCCCCTCGTTATCAAACTCCATCACCTCATCCGAATAACTCACCCATCCCGTTTCCAAACATGCCCCGATCGTCTCTTCGATCGCCCCTTGCGACGACTCATAAGCTTCCAGCAATTCGATCGGAGCACCCCCCGCTATCGCCACGACGAATATCCACTGCCGCACACACACCGGGCGATCCCGCAACGCTATCGATACGAGTTGTCTCAACCCTCCAAATAAATCCTGCGAGGTAGATGGCGCTTTGAAAGTACCATCAGGCTCCACCAAAAACTCACGTTGACGCATCGCCCGGCTCGTAAGCTCCAACAACAACGGCACCCCCTTGGACCATTGAACCGCCATCGCCATCGCATCCGACGGAACTACCATTCCCATCGTCCGATGCTCCAACATCGACTTCGATGCCATCTCATCCAAAGCATCGAGATGAAGTCGCGTCACGTACCCAGCATCCCAATCCGGATAAGGATCGCTCCGGCACGAAACAAGAACCGATAACGCAAGCGTCGACGATGCTTCCATCAAGTCCCGCGTCAACTCGAGCGATGCCGTATCCATCGCATCCGCGTCTTCCACCACCAATACTGTCGGCCGTGAGGCAAGCATTCGACCCAAAAAAGCCCGAAGCGAACGAACCTGCTCCCGTTCGATGATGTCGGGGGTAAGACTCAACGACGATTCACGATCCGTCACACGCTCGAGCAAACGAAGGCAGTCTTGTTCTTCGATTCCAAAGCGCAACACGAGCGCCTTTCTCACTTCGTCGATAGTCTTTGGCTCATCACCACGACGCACCCCCAAAACGTCCTGCACCAACGTAATGAAAGGCTCGAGGGGACGTGTGAGGGCACGTCGACCATCCACGCGCAACACGGCCACCGGGCTTCCTTCCAATCGGTCCCTGACAGCGCGTAGCAAAGCCGTTTTTCCCACACCCGCGCTGCCCACGACCACCGCCACCGCTCCGCGGGGATGCCCCTGATCCTCAGTCCCATACGCCACCGGCATCAACGCAATCGTATGCACGATGTCCAGGGCTTGCTGACGACCAAACAAGCGATGCCCGTTGGATGGAACCGTAATCGTCGGTGTCGAAATAACCG
>MWCO01000012.1 GCA_002070115.1 Deltaproteobacteria bacterium ADurb.Bin207 | reverse complement strand
CCGTCCGCCTGAACTATAAGGCGTCGGGCGGTGAAACCTACCAGTACAACCTCATGGACACGCCGGGCCACGTCGACTTCGCGTACGAAGTGTCACGCTCGCTCGCTTCTTGCGAAGGCTCCAGCTCCCCCACGTCAAAACGAATTCGCCACGCCGCCGCTATGACTCCCAAGTCCCGGTTCTCCCAAACGATCGCCTTGTCCCCAGCCCACCCTTCCGCCGCCCGCGCCGCGGCTCTGCGTGGTAACCAATCCTCGAACGCTATCCTCAACCCCTGTTCCCCATACACCTCCTGATGCACTACCTGCCAGCCCTGCGCGGACGGCGCCGGCACCCCCTCTACCTGCTCTGCCGGCTCCCTCGCCATATACTTCTCCAAATGAAGCACCTGCTCCGTGGTCGACGGCGGCTGCTTCCACGCCTCATCCACCAATTCCCATCCCCCCCTTCGACGAAGCCCATGAACGAATAATACGCCGTCCACGTACGGTGCCAACAACGATTCCCGAATCACCCGTGGGAATCCAGCAACGTCTGATGACATCCCCATTCCCGCGACCAAGCCCAATCGCAACTGCTCATCGGGAACTTCAAAAGCCTGTCCACCCCCGGGTTCGAGCGTAAAATCCAACATCAAGCTCGTGGCATCCCCCTCCGCCAAACAATGAATCGCCGCCTGCTTATCATTCGCGTTTTGTTGATACTTGAGCCGTGAACCCAAATCATAATGCTGATCCTGCAACGCATGCACCAGCTCATGCGCTAGCGTCACCTCCACCTCCGAGCCGCCCAAGTCCTCCATGATAAATAGGGCTTTTCGTTCCGGGTCATAATACCCCGCAAGCTGACTCTCGATGAGCCGATACACCTGCCCCTCATAATCAAAATCCTCCGGTATGAAACCAAACGAACTCAAAAACAACTGCTCTCCCCGAATCGCACCCGGCGGCACTTGTCCCCGAACTTGCTCCTGAACCTGCCGGATCATCGTCGCCCGATCGATCACTCGACCCCGCACCACCCCCACCCTCGAAAGCCCCCGCATCCCACTCACCCGCTCCAACATGCGATCGATCATCCCCTGCGTCGCAGCATCCACCTGCTCCACGCCCGATGCAGCCACACCCGTACGAGCCTCCTGCCCACCCGAACCCGCAGGCTTCGACGGAGAAGCTGGCGCGCACGATCCCAAAGCCAGAGCCATCACCACCCCAAGCCCAATCACAATTCTCAAGACGTCACCTCGGCCTCCACCCTCGCCTCCCTTTCTATCGCCTCTATGGCTTTGCGAAGGTCCGGTTGCCCAAAAACCGCAGAACCCGCCACCAGTACCCGAGCGCCCGCCCTAGCCACTAGCGCCGCCGTGCCCGGCCCGATGCCACCATCCACCTCGATGACGATCGGCAACCCCGCCTCGTCCACCCACGAACGAAGCGCCCGGATTTTCGGCACCACCGACGGAAGAAACGCTTGTCCTCCGAAACCAGGATTGACCGTCATCACCAACACCAAATCGATATCCCGTCCTACGTACGAAAGCACCGTTTCCGGCGTATGCGGATTGAGCGCCACCCCCACCGATGCCCCAAGATCCCGAATTCTGCGCAACGTCCGCTGCAAATGCACACAAGCCTCACTATGAACCGTCACCACGTCCGCTCCCGCATCCACAAACGCTTCCACCAACGAATCGGGCTCCGACACCATCAAATGCACGTCCACGGGTAGTTGGGTGGCTCGCCGAACCGCACGAACGACAAGCGGCCCAATCGTAATGTTCGGCACAAAGTGCCCGTCCATCACGTCCACGTGAATCCATCCCGCTCCGGCTTGCTCGGCAGCCTGCACTTGGTCGTGCAAGCGGCCAAAATCAGCAGATAGAATCGACGGTGCAACGATAGGTCCCGAAGGACTTCCTACTGGCTTCGGCATCACAAGATTGCGTTAGCATGAACCACGGCAGAACAACATCGGAACCGAATTCTGATACCATGCGTCTCGATGCTCTCCAGACCCATGAACAAAGCGGACTACGATGAAATCGTCCGTGTCATCGATTGGTGGTGGGGTGGTCCAACCGCATCGCTCGCCCATCCCGTATTCTTTTACGAGCTGGGAAAAATTGCTCGAATCATGGAAGTGGATGGGAAAATGATCGGGTTTTTGCTCGGCTTTCTTACTGCTGAACCCCCCCCCATCGGCTACATCCACATGGTTGGAATTCATCCCGACTATCGTCGACGGCATGTTGGACGAAAACTGTACGAGTCGTTCGAAGACTCCTGTCGAAGCGCCGGCTGTACGCTCATGAAAGCCGTGACCGCTCCTGGCGATGAGCGTTCCGTCCAATTTCATGAAGCACTTGGATGGGTTTGGGAGACAGTGCCCGACTACGCCGGTCCTGGTCGGGCCCGCGTGGTGTTCACGAAGCGGATTGGATAAACTCCCTCAGGGCTCTTGTGACCAACGAAGCCGCGGTTTTCGCGCCGCACGCGCTTCATCAAGACGATCCAACCTGGTCAGATGCGGCGCCTCTCGCACCAATTCCGGAGACTCTCTTGCTTCCCGCTCAATCGATTTCATCGCACTCACGAACGCTTCAATCGTCTCCTTCGACTCCGTTTCCGTGGGCTCGATCATCATCGCTCCCTTCACGACCAAAGGGAAGTATACGGTCGGCGGATGGAACCCGTAGTCGATCAGACGCTTCGCAATATCGAGCGTCTTGATCCCTGTTTCCGCTTCCAATACCCGATCCGAAAACACCGCCTCGTGCATGCTGGTTTTCTCTTGCGCAAGCGGAAATGTATCCTTCAACAAAGCCGCAAGATAATTCGCATTGAGCACTGCCATGTCCGTGGCCTGCTTGAGCCCCTCGGCGCCAAGCTCACGAATATACGTGTACGCCCGAACCATCACGCCAAAGTTGCCAAAATAGGATCGAACACGCCCAATGCTATGCGGTCGGTCGACTTCCAGACGGAAGCGATCGTCTTTGCGACACACGACCGGACGCGGTTGAAACGGAATGAGCGACGCTTTGAACGCAATCGGTCCTGCGCCTGGCCCCCCACCACCATGGGGCGTACTAAACGTTTTATGTAGATTGAGTTGGACGACATCGAAGCCAAGATCGCCCGGCCGCGCACGACCCATCAACGCATTGAGATTCGCGCCGTCCCCGTAAAGCATCCCGCCTCGCTCATGAACCATGTTATCGATGGTCGGCAAGGCGGACTCGAATAGGCCCAACGTGTTGGGATTCGTGATCATGACCGCCGCCAGATCGTCGCCCACCTGATCCACCACGCCAGACAATTTCGCCGGATCGATGATGCCGTCATCACCGCTAGGAAATGGCTTGACCTGAAGCCCATTGAGCGCACACGAGGCCGGGTTCGTCCCATGCGCGGTATCAGGAACCAATACCGTCCTCGGTGCCCTTCCCTTCGCTTGGTGATAGGCACGTATCATCATCAGTCCCGTCACCTCACCTTGCGCACCCGCCGCCGGCTGCAACGATACATCGTCCATCCCACAAATCTCAGCCAGCGCACGCTCGAGATGCCAAATCAGCGACAATGCTCCCTGCGCAAAATCCGCCGGTGTCGCCGGATGAAGACCCGAAAATCCCACTAACCGCGCAGCCCACTCATTCACCTTCGGGTTGTGCTTCATCGTACAAGAACCCAAAGGATAAAACTGCGTATCTACGGAAAAATTGTGCTGAGACAAGCGAACGAAATGACGAAATACCTCGGGCTCGCTCACCTCCGGCAACCCGGCAGGCACCTTGCGAACCAACTCACCGTACTCTCCCCCAAGATCTACTTCCGGAACATCCAGTACACTCAGCGACGCTCCACAACGCCCCACCGAACCCCGCTCGAAAATCGGCGCTTCCTCGAACTGAAGGCCATGCACTGCTTCCATCGCCATACCTACCTCCAGTCCCCTACCGTCGGATCCACATCACCGCCCACAGACTTCAAGTCCGGCTGCTTGTTGCGTTGCTTGACCGAATCCCACTCGCCCCCACCCACCTCCGCATCCCCAAAACCCCACTCGCCAAGAATACGATCATCCATGTTGTCCCCTTCAGGACGCGTATACCTAAAATATCCTTTCCCCGTACTTGTCGCCGACGGTCCCACCATCCCAATCTTATGCTCTTTCCATTCGAATCGAGCCACGTCTCCCGAAAGCGTTCCCTTCATCTCACCCCACGCCGACTCGTCGGTCCGCAGCCACCGACCTTCAAACGAATTGCCATCCGACACAATGTGAAGGTTCCCCCACACCGCGTTGAAATAAACACCATCCCACACCGCACCCGATGGCATGTTGCCAGGTTGAACCGCCGCCATCTTCGGTGATGAAGTCTTCGGACCACCACAGGCCGACAACGTACAAGGCGCGATGACCAGAAATGCCGAACATACAGCCACTACAATCTTTGAGGTACCCATGGCCCGGAATCTACCACCGGCAGTGGGTCCGGATCGAGATGGGAAGCGACCTCGACACAAAAGCACGGCGCACCCACGTCCCCTTTTTCGAAATGCGTAACGCATTTCGTGGTTACTATCCAGCCCTCAATTCTATAATACCTTGATAAATCAAGCAGTTCCGCCAGATCGGGCTTTCCGACACTCCCATGATCCGGCCCCTGCCATACACACACGGGCTCAACCCCCCGACGCCTCAACGAAGCCAATACCCGCTCCGGATGCGCCATGAGCGTCGCTAACCCAACCCTTCGCCCCTCCAACCACCCCATCGAATACCACTGCCCCCGCATACGCAATCCCGTCCAATCAATCCACGCCGTTCGTATCTGGCGCCTCTGTACCCCCTCCCCCATCGTCGGTAACCCAACCTGCTTCGATAATACGTCCCGAACCACGACCACCTCGTCACAATGCCCGATCAACGATCGTACCGACCCGCGAAGATCTCCCAAAGGCGGACATGCCCCCGACCCAAAAGGAACCTGCCCATCGACCACCAGCACCGAACGAAATAATTCGCACGGCCTCGTCTGAAGAAGCCCATCCACCACAATCACATCAACCCCTGAGGCTGCTTTTGCCAGAACCTCGTTCCGGTCTTTTCCCACCCATACCCCCACTTCATACGGACGAAGCGCGCGCATCGCCAACAACGCATCATCCCCAATCTCCAGCACCGTTTCATCCCCTTCACAACATCTCGCTTCTCTTGGATGCGCACCGTAGCCGTGTCCCACGAACGATACGCGCATGCCCGCCTGAGCGAGCCGCCGCGCATAGGCAATGGCCACCAAGGTTTTTCCCGCTCCCCCCAGCACCGCGCTTCCCACCCCAACCACCCGCACTCGAGCCGGCAACGTCACAGGCCGCGCAAGTCGCGTCGAAGCCACCGCTTCATAGGCTTTCGACAATACATGAGCCCCCGGGTACCCACGAAACGAACCCGTCTCCAACTGCGCCGCAAACCAACGCGAAACCCGCACGACTACAGCTTGTTGAGCAACGCTTCCACGCGAAGCTTCCAAACCATGCCAACCGCTTCCACGAACACTCGACGACTCATCTTCGATTGCCCGACACGTCGATCCACGAAAATGATTGGCACCTCGACGACATGCAATCCCCAACACAAGGCACGATAGGTCGTCTCGATTTGAAATGAATAACCGTTGGATCGGATCTCATCGACACCGATGGTTTCGAGGGCCCGACGAGAAAACGCCTTGAATCCGGTGGTTAAATCCCGTGTATCGACCCCAAGGATGACGCGAGAATACAGCGACCCCCCCTTCGATAGAAGCTGTCGTCCAAGACCCCATCCTTGCACACCACCTCCGGGAATATTGCGAGACCCCACCGCCACATCCGCTCCGTCGCGCACGGCACCGATGAGCGCGGGCAAATAGCGAGGGTCGTGAGACATATCCGCGTCCATTTCCACCACGACTTCGAACCCCCGCTCGAGAGCCAGTTTGAATCCTTCGACGTAGGCCGTACCAAGACCAAGTTTCGCTGCACGATGCAACACACAGACACGCGGGTCACGCCTTGCCATCGCATCGGCAACCTGCCCGGTCCCATCGGGCGAAGCGTCGTCAATGACAAGCACGTGGACCTTGTCCATCACGGAAAATACCGCATCGATGAGGATAGGAAGATTATCCCGCTCGTTGTACGTGGGAATGATCACCAAAACACGCGGATCGGACATGGCGTTGCTTCGCTTACCCGACATCGTGGCTGAGAGCAACGCAGTCTCGTTCGACAAGCACCGGTTCGCCTTCCGGCAGCAAACGAACAAAAGCTTCGCAAGCTCTTTCCACAGCCTGCTCGTCGAGACCGTCAAACGTGAGCTTGGTCATGATCGTTGGATGATTCCATTGCGGATAGGAACCAACATCCACGTCAGGATACTGCTCGACAATCTGGTTGAGCAACGGCACAAGGTTTCCTTCATCCAGCCGCGTATGAACCACACGACATACGAAAGGTTCCGCCCCAGCCAAATGCCTTTTCATCATCCCGAGACGCTTGTGAAATATTTCCGGTACCCCCGGTAATACCCACACATTGCGCATCACAATCGTCGGCCACTGGACCATTTCATCGGTCACGAGCGTGCAACCCTGCGGCACCCTCGCCATCAGCAAATGCCCGGGTGTCAACCGATCCCCGAAATGACGTCGAATCATCTCCGCCGTCGGCTCATGAACCTGAACACAGGTATCAAACGCTTGGGCAACAGCCTCCACGGTCACGTCATCGTGGGTCGGTCCCACACCCCCACTGGTAAACACAAGATCGAATGCCGCCGAAAGCGATCGAATTTCTTGCACAATCGTTGGCACTTCGTCAGGCACCACGACAATTCGACGCAATGCTATCCCTAACGTGCGGAGAACACGCGCAAGGACCACAACGTTCCGCTCTTCGATTTTCCCATTGAGCAGTTCGTTGCCAATGATGACCGCAGCCGCGGTGCGCGAAGTACATTCCTTCATGATGGGTGATCAAGGCTCGACATCGATGCCGAGTAACCTGCCAGTAAGCAAACGCAACGCTTCCGGGTCGAAAGGTTTGACGATGACGTGAGTAATCGATCCGCCAGCTTCATGGTGTACATCGACCTCCCACCCCTTGTCGACCATGAGGATGATCTGGGTATGCCGCGCACCAGGATCCAAGCGTAGAGAATCGAAAAACCGCTTCCCATGAACATCCGAAAGTCGAGCATCGACAAACACGAGATCGGGTGGAGATCGGCGACATTCCTCCAAAGCCTCTTGCCCACTTGCCGCAAGCCTAATCGTCACATCCTCCTCTTCGAATAAGCTGAGTGTGTGCTCGAGTAGCGTTCGTATGTGGCGCTCTTCGTCCACGATAAGGATCGATTTGCTCATGACTCCCCCCTTGAATGGTCTTGTAGTCGCGGCAACACAATCCGAAAACACGCACCACGACCGGCTTCCGAATCCACGGTTACGGCACCCCCATGCTCCTCGACGATCTTTTTTACGATCGCCAAACCCAACCCCGTTCCCCCCGATTTGTTCGCCGTCACAAATGGATCGAAAAGAGTATCGCGAATCTTCTGCGATATCCCAGGCCCATCGTCGCGAACCCATATTTGATAATACTCCGACGATCCATCGACTGCACTACCCCGCACCTCGATAACACCCCTGCCAATAATGGCTTCACTCGCGTTGCGAACAAGATTGACAATGACCCGCTCGAATTTCTGAACATCGAGCACCACCGTCCCCAACGCCTCCAAATCCACCACAAGCTCAATACTCGCCGGATGACCATGGCGCAAAACGCGATTGAGCCTCTCGGTCAACTCCCGAGCCGAAATCGGCACTAATTCCAATGCGTTACGGTTTCCCCGCACGAAATGTAAAACCTCCTCCACCATCGCCCAAAGCCGATCCGCATTGACAATCACCTGCTCCGCCAATGCCGCATGCTCCGAAGGCTGCACATGATCCATCTGGATCATTTCCGCAAACCCACGTATCGCCGTCAGCGGATTTTTGAAATCATGGACGATCGCACTCGTGACATGACCTATCGCCGCCAACTCTCTTTTTCGTACATTCGCTTCCGCCAAATCCGCTTGCTCGATACGTGTCGCCGATAGAGATGCCAGCGCAGACAGCAACCGCTGATCCTCCGGTCGCAATTCCCGTCCCGCTCCCGCCAATACCGTCATCACTCCCATGGTTTTGCCCGCGGTGCGAAGCGGAAAACACGCCAACGTCGACGACCAATTCCTATCCTCAACCTCCCGCAACGTCTCCGGCAACATCCCCACCAATGGCCTTCCCAACGCGACCACCTTCTCAATCGACGCCAAGGGAATATCCGGTACCGTTCCCACCGACGCCAACGTCGATGCACCATCGCCCTGCAAACGAACCACAGAGGCCCCCGAGGCATGCACAAGCGCTACCGCTTTGCGCAACGTCAAATCCAATACCTCCTCGATCGCAGAGGCCGTGCTGGATCGTTCAGAAAAATCATAAAGCAATGTCAACTCACGATATCGCTCCAAAGCATGATTGCTCAGATCCTCCATCTCCTGGTCGAACTCGGCTACCACACTCACCATCCACTCAATGGTATCCACCACGTCGCGCGATAATGATTCGACATCTCCCACAAGCTGAGCCACCGCCGGAGACCCAAGCAGCTTCGACCCCCGCAACACCAAATCCGTCCAGGTTCCCTTCCCCCGAACCCACGCAAGCTCCGTGCCGTCGGTATGCGCCAGAAGAACCGGACCCCCAGGCCCCACCACAAGAGACTCCACGACTCTTCGCGCTTCCCACTTGTTCCATCGCCTGATGAAACTTCGGGTACGTCGCGATACGGACGGCTCGCTTAGGCGAAGAGACATTGTCCCTACGATATCGGTTCATCCTGCCTATTCGCAAGATCCTCGGCATCCACCCCCTGTCCCCCCTGCGATGGTCATGGCTCGTTGAGACACTCCCATCCTGTCGATCAACGACAAACCCCAGTGTCATGGCGGATTCGGACGACAACGTTGCTGTCGCACCACACGCCGTACTCCCCCCGAAAGCCAACGGTTTCCTCCGGACCAAGGATTCGGCTCGAACCATGCGTCAATCGGTACTTCCAAGGTATGGAAATGCTTCTCCGAAGGTAACTCGATCACCTCCGGCCGTGGTCGCTTCGCTCGCCCATACGCCCGCTGCTCCACACGAAAACAACGACCGTTGGAATTCGGCATATATATCTGCTCTTTGCCATGCCCCACGAAAACCCGAGCTTCCTCTACGACCTCACCATCGAGTTTCATCGCACGAAGCTGCCTCCATCCTCGAGCGATCCTCACCTTCTCACCCGCCCCCGATACCTCCGTCGGCACTCCTGGCACCACGGCCAAAGTCCTGCCATCGACGATCACCACCACGGGTTGCTCCCCCACATTCACGACTCGAACCACCGGATGCCACCATGCCCACAATAGCGTCGTGACCATGACCAACGCACCAATCCCTCCACAGATTCCCGGCATCATATCCTGCTCCACGACCTCGCAGCGCACCACCGGGATGCCTGTCCCCATCAGCCGATCCGCCAAAATCCGTGACGCTATCTGAATGGTACACCCTTGCTCGACAGACTCCACGATCCGAGCTGGCACGCCACTCCATCCACCTTGATTTCCCACACGCCCTGGAATCCACCAGCTCATCAGCATTCCCAGGCAGGAACCCACGATCGACCCCACCACCATCGCAACCCAAGCAGAATGCGGCCATAACGCAAATACAACCCAAGCGCCTCCAATCCCACCTGCCAACGCGAAAAACCCCGATGCCACTGACCATAACGTGCGATGCCAGGTTCGCACGAAGCACTCTTGACACAGCGATACTCGTAGCTCCGGAACGGGTCGCCCAACCATGCGCAAGGACACCGCCGCCCTTCGACTGTATTTCGCCTTCGCCCCACATTCGTCACAGCAACCCGCGCGCGAAGGCAAATTCGCATTTTCCGCCGCTCGAACACACCACCCCCTCACCGTTCGTCTCACCCCCAGCTTCGACAATAACCGCTCGTAACGGCTGTAATTCCACTGTTCTTGAACCGGCTTATCCTTGCTCACAACAATCCCTGACGTCGATCCCCGAACGTGCTACCGCGAGCCCCATGGTTTCGTCTAGCTCCGCCTCCCCCTTTGCTGAAGCCACCCCACTTCCCACGGTCCTCAACCCACCCCAACTCGAAGCCGTGACCCATACGTCCGGACCCTTGCTCGTCCTTGCCGGAGCCGGAAGCGGAAAAACACGAGTCATTACCTACCGTATCGCATACTTGCTCGCCCATCGCGTCGCCCCTTACCGCATCTACGCCGTCACCTTCACCAACAAAGCCGCCAAAGAAATGCGCTCTCGCATCGAACGGCTGGTCGGTTCCGATCTCGCCTCGGACCTGTGGCTCGGCACGTTCCACGCTACCTGCGCACGCTTGCTCCGCCGCTACCACGATACCGCCGGGCTTCGGAAAGACTTCGTCATCTACGACGACTCCGATCAACGCGCCGTGATGACCCGCGTCGTCAACGACCTGAATCTCGACGATCGCCGCTTTCCTCCCAAACTCCTCCTATCCATGTTGCATTCCTACAAACAGCAAGGAACCAGTCTCAACGATATCCCCGTCGCCTCCCCCGCCGACCAAACGATCGCCAACGCTTTTGCCGAATACCAACGAAAACTACTCGCCGCCAACGCCGTCGACTTCGATGACCTCATCATCCACGTCATGAACGCCGCCGAAGACCGCTCTTCGATCGTCGGCGAAGAACTCCGAAGTCGATTCGACCACCTGCTCGTCGATGAGTTCCAAGATGTAAATCCTGTTCAATATCGCTTAGTTAGAGCCTTGGCCACCGACCACCACAGCGTCTGTGTCGTGGGAGACGACGACCAAAGTATTTACCGATGGCGCGGTGCGGATATTCGAATCATACGAGGCTTCAAAAACGATTTCGCAAAATCACGAATCGTCAAACTCGAACAGAATTATCGCTCTTCCGGAAATGTCGTGCGCACGGCTCTCGCCGTCATCAAACCAAGCCGCGAACGTGAACCCAAAGAACTGTTCACGACCAATCCCCCCGGAACACCCGTCAAGGTCGTGGCTACCCGCGACGAAAAAGACGAGGGGTCCTGGGTTGTGAACGCCATCCAAAATGCCATGGCGAAAGGCACCCCACCCAACGAAATCGCGGTGTTCTATCGTATTCACGCACAGTCCCGCGTGATCGAGGAAGCTCTTCGCTCCCACGCTATCCCCTATCAAATCATCGGCGGTATGCGCTTTTTCGATCGCGCGGAAGTCAAAGATGTCCTCGCGTACCTACGCGTTTTGGTCAATCCAACCAGCGACGTCGACCTGCTGCGCATCATCAACGTTCCCGCTCGACAGATCGGCGCTACCACCGTCAACCGCCTCGTGCTGCAGGCTACGACCACCGATCGATCCGTCTACGATGTGCTGACGTCCGATCTGCACGCCGCGGGACTCAATCGGGCCGCCTGCAAACGCGTGGCAGCTTTTGGTGAGCTGTTGAAAAAACTCCGCGATGATGTAGCTCACCTTGGACCTCGCGCTTTGGCCGAACAAGTCCTTCACGTCACCGGCTACGAAAGCTCCTTGCTCGCCGACGACACCCCCGAATCTCTCGCCCGTATCGAAAACCTGCAAGAGCTTCTTGGCTCGCTGTCCGAATACGAAGACGAGACTCTGCAAACGGGAACCACACCATCGCTATCCGGTTACCTCGAACGCGTTTCGCTCATCTCCGACATCGATCAGATGCAAGACGCTCCCCGCATATCCATGATGACCGTTCACGGCTCCAAAGGACTCGAGTTCGACAACGTGATCGTCACGGGCTTCGAAGAAGGCCTTTTTCCTTACCATTCCGCAACTTCCGCCAGCGATCCGGAAGAAGAACGACGACTTGCCTACGTGGCGTTTACGCGTGCCCGGCGCCACCTGACCATCACACACACCGCATCCCGTATGATTTTCGGTTCCTATCGCTTCAACCAACCAAGTACGTTTCTTCTCGACCTTCCTTCTGATGCCGTTGTCTCGGAGTGCTCACCGGCTCTCGCTCACGTTCGCACTCCTTCTGTCTCCACAACACCAACGATGCCCACAGCGCCCGGTGAGCGTTATGTCGAACTCGATGACAACGAATCGAGTCTGGCACCCGGCAGAACCGTCATGCATCAACGCTATGGAACCGGTACCATCCTTTCCGTCGATGCCGGACAAACTCCCGCTATCGCATTCGTTTCCTTTCCTGCTTTCGGCAAAAAACGAATCGTCGTCTCCCACCTGCGACCTTCGTCATAACGCCTTTTCCCTACCTCCGCCGATCATTCCAAACCCACATTTCTCAACTGTCATGGCTTGCCCGGCGTCCGATCAAGCACCAATTCCCCTCCCGACGCATCTACCACGACCGTATCTCCCGACACGTAATCACCTGCGAGCAAACGGAGCGATATGGGGTCCTCCAAGTTTTTTTGAATGGCACGCTTGAGCGGACGCGCCCCATATTGCGGGTCCCAGCCAAGATCACCCATGCGCTCTTTCGCCCCATCGGAAACCTCGAGCTTCAGATCTCGCTTCGCCAAACGATCCCGCAAACGACCGAGCTGAATGTCCACGATGGCCGAAATCTCCTTTCGTCCAAGACGCTGAAACACCACCACCTCGTCGATACGATTCAGAAACTCAGGACGAAACGAGCGACGAACGACCTCCAACACAACGTCTCGCACTTGCCTGCGACGAGCATCGTCATCCAAATCCGCGCGTTCCTCTACGGCCATTGCTGCTTCCGTTCCGAGATTCGATGTGAGAATCAGCACGGTGTTTTTGAAATCAACCGTTCTACCCTGACCATCGGTCAATCTCCCATCGTCGAGCACCTGCAACAATGTGTTCCACACATCCGGATGAGCCTTCTCGATCTCGTCGAAAAGAATCACGCTATACGGACGCCTACGCACTGGTTCCGTGAGCTGACCTCCCTCGTCATACCCAACGTATCCCGGAGGTGCGCCAATGAGACGAGATACGGAATGCTTTTCCATGTACTCGCTCATATCGATTCGAATCATCGCTCGTTCGTCATCGAACAACAGAGCCGCCAAAGCACGCCCCAGTTCTGTTTTTCCAACTCCCGTGGGCCCAAGAAATAAAAACGACCCGACCGGACGACCTTCGTCGCTGAGCCCCGCGCGGGACCGACGTACAGCATTGGCTACCGCGTGCAATGCGGCCTCCTGTCCAACCACCCTGGCGCGTAACCCTTCTTCCATACGCAAGAGCTTGTGCATTTCGCTTTCCAACATTTTCTCCAAAGGAATCCCTGTCCACTTGGAGACAACGGCCGCGATGTCCTGGTCCGTGACCTCCTCTTTGAGGTAACTCACCTTTTCCTGAACACGCGCAAGCTCCTGACGTAAGGAGTTTAGTTGACGCTCGATCTCGGGAATGTGGCCGTATTGAATCTCAGCCGCTCTTCCCAAATCCCCCGTGCGTTGCACGCGTTCCATCTCGACTCGCGTGGTTTCCAGCTTCGCTTGCAGATCTTGAATCTGACCAATGAGTTCCTTTTCCCGAAGCCATTGCGCACGCATCGCGTCCCGCTCATCCATGAGGTCCGAGACCGCCTGCTGCACTTCCTCCAAACGCGCTTTCGAGGCGGAATCACGCTCTTTTTTCAAAGCTTGCTGCTCGATCTGAAGCTGCATGAGCTTTCTTTCGACCTGATCGATCGGGCCTGGCATCGAATCAATTTCCATCTTCAACTTCGAAGCCGCTTCATCGACCAGATCGATGGCTTTATCCGGCAAAAACCGATCCGATATATACCGGTGCGACAGGGTGGCCGCGGCAACCAACGCCGCGTCCTGGATGCGAATGCCGTGATGCACCTCATATCGCTCTTTCAAACCCCGAAGAATTCCTATCGTGTCGTTGACTCCCGGCTGAGTCACCACAATCGGTTGAAACCGACGCTCCAAGGCAGCGTCTTTTTCGATGCGTTTTCGGTATTCATCCAGGGTGGTGGCTCCAATGCAGCGAAGCTGCCCTCGCGCTAGCATTGGCTTCAATAAGTTCGCGGCATCCATTGCGCCTTCGGCTGCACCCGCGCCCACCAAGGTATGAAGCTCATCAATGAACAGAACGACTTTTCCCTGCTCCGCTTCAATCTCCTTGAGTACGGCTTTGAGACGATCTTCGAACTCACCTCGATACTTCGCCCCCGCCACGAGAGCACCCAGATCCAAAGAACATAGTCGCTTGTTTCGAAGGGATTCCGGCACGTCCCCGCGGGCGATGCGTTGCGCAATCCCCTCCGCAATCGCTGTTTTTCCAACGCCAGGCTCTCCGATCAACACCGGATTGTTCTTCGTTCGCCTGGATAATACCTGCATGACTCGCCGTATCTCCTCGTCACGACCAATCACCGGATCCAGCTTGTTCTGATAGGCGTCCGCCGTAAGATCCCTCGTGTACTTATCAAGGGCCTGGAACTTGTCTTCCGGATCTCGATCCGTAATTCGTTGCGAACCACGTACGCTAGCCAACGCCTCCAGCAATTTGTCGAACCCCAAACCATGCCCGCGAAACACCGACCGAATTCGATCGTCATGCTGCACGGCCGCCAACAAAATATGCTCCACCGAAATGTAATCGTCTCGAAGCGCCTTCGCTTGATCCTCTGCTTTTTGAAGTACGTGTAGGCCACGTCGAGAAAGCTGTGGATCGGCGCCCCCGGTGACGCGAGGAAGCGATTCCACGTGTTCCATAAGGTCTTTAGCGATTTTGGCAGGGTCGCCGCCCGCTTTTTGAATCAGCGGACCACCCACACCGCTTTCCTGATTCAATATCGCTACCAACAGATGTTCCGGCGTAACCTCCGGATTGCCACGACGTGTTGCTGCATCCACGGCCTGTCGTACGGCTTCCTGGCTCTTGGTAGTCATCCGATCGATACGCATACCGGCTCCTTGACGCCACCCATCCTCGCTGTCTTTGTCCGCGAAGGGTTGCGTGAAAATGAATCGTCTGGTCGGGAAATCAAACCGGGTTGGTTGAAGCACCCGATGTTTTCAGAAGATAAGTCGAGAAATGCCGGGATCAAGACCCGGCATGAGTCCTGCAGTCAAATGGGCACTTCCGCTTATTCAAATGTCCAGATTGCGTACGTTGAGCGCGTTTTCTTCAATGAACTTCCTGCGCGGCTCAACTTGATCCCCCATCAGAATGTTGAAGATCTCATCCGCGTTGACCGCATCATCGACCCGAACCTGCAAGAGCGTTCTGGCATCGGGATTCATCGTCGTCTCCCACAACTCATGGGCGTTCATCTCCCCCAAACCCTTGTACCGCCCCAACGTGATGCCCTTCAAACCTCGGTTGTCCAACAACGCAATGAGAGCCTCCGCATCGATGAGGTCAGTCTTGTCGTCTTTGCCAAACGCCACATACGGTGCAGGTCCAATGGACAGCAAGTCCTCATGAATGGACCACAACTCCTGGTATTCGGCGCTCTCGGTGAGTTGCCAACCCACCGAACAACGAGCCACTCCAGAACCAGGTCTCGGTGAAAATACGATGCACGCCGCACCATGTTCATATTCCCACTGGACTTCGACCTCCAACGGGAAAAGGTCCGGATTGGTCTTCTCGAGCCGCGCACGAGCCGCCTCCGCCGCCTGTTCAATCTTCGGTCGCTGACGCAAATCATCTCGCGTCAGTCGCGATGTCTGCAGCACTGCGGCTACAAATCGCGCATCGCAACGACGATTGATCTTTTGTAGCACGTGTCCCCATCGTCGAAGACGATTGGCGAGATGTCGAAGCGGAGCACCAGCCACACGGTTGCCTCGACTGCTCTCGATCGTCAGACCTTCAATGGCGTTATCCACCAAAAAGCTTTCGAGCGCCTTTTCATCCTTGAGATAAAGGTCTTTTTTGCCTTTGCGAACACGAAACAGCGGGGGTTGGGCGATGTACAAGTATCCCTTTTCGATGATCTCCGGCATCTTCCGATAAAAGAAGGTGAGCAACAACGTTCGGATATGCGACCCGTCCACATCCGCGTCCGTCATCAAAATGATGCGATGGTAGCGAAGCTTCGAGATATCCAAACCACCCGCATCGTCGATACCACACCCAAGCGCGGTGATGAGAATGCCGATCATCTCGGAGGCAAGCATGCGATCGGTACGGGCACGCTCGACATTGAGAATCTTGCCTCGAAGGGGCAAAATCGCTTGGAAGTGACGATCCCTTCCTTGTTTGGCGCTTCCTCCCGCGCTCTCTCCCTCGACAATGTATAGCTCGCACTTGGTTGGGTCCTTGGACTGACAATCCGCAAGCTTTCCCGACAGAGAGGTGAGGTCTTGCGAGCCTTTTCGCACGTTTTCACGCGCTTTTCGCGCGGCATCGCGAGCTTTTGCCGCTACCACTGCTTTCTCGATGATGCGACGCGCCGTCGCCGGATTCTCCTCGAAAACCTGTCCCAGCTTATCGACGATGATGCCTTCCAGAAGCCCTTTGACCTCGCTCGACACAAGCTTGGACTTCGTCTGCGAATCAAAAGAAGGATCGGGATGTTTGACGCTGATGACCGCCGTCAATCCTTCACGGCAATCCTCTCCGGATAAGGCATTTTTCTCTTTCACGAGGTTGAGCTGCAAAGCGTATTGGTTGAGCGTTCTCGTCAATCCTGCGCGCAATCCCGTCAGATGGGTCCCCCCATCCTTGTTGTGTACGTTGTTCGTGTAAGGAAAAACCTGTTCTTGATAGCTCGCGTTCCACTGAATCGCGATGGCCACCTGGATGGGTAGGTTATTTTCGTGTTGCGCGGAGGCCTCGATATAAATGACCTCCTCGTGAATGGGCTCCTTGTTGCGATTGAGCAGGTCCACGAATTCCCTGATTCCACCCTTGTATTCATATACCTTTCGACGATCCCCTTCTCGTTCATCCGTGAGTGTGATGACCAACCCCGCGTTGAGAAAAGACATCTCACGCAGACGCTTTGCCAACACATCGAAGCTGTATTCCGTGTTGGTAAAGATCTCCGTATCCGGCTTGAAGGATATTTTGGTTCCGCTGTGTGTCGTTTCCCCAATGGGAAGGAGCCGATCGACCGGGATTCCTTTTCGATACTCTTGAAACCAGACCTTGCCTTCCCGTCGGATTTCCATTTTCAACCATTCGGAAACCGCGTTGACCGCCGAAACGCCAACCCCATGTAGTCCAGCGGATACACCATAGCTCGAATGATCGAACTTACCGCCAGCGTGCAGTACCGTCATGACCACTTCGGCCGCGCTAACCCCTTTTTCATGCATACCAACCGGAATTCCCCGTCCGTTATCCTCCACCGTCACCGAACCATCGAAGTGAACCGTGACATCAATATGCGTGCATGCTCCGGCGAGATGCTCGTCTACCGCATTGTCCACCGCTTCCCATACCAAGTGATGCAGTCCCGAACCATCATGCACATCACCGATGTACATACCTGGTCGTTTACGAACTGCCTCCAATCCTTCGAGGACCGTGATTTTGTCGGAATCATACGTGGTCGGCGCGACCGCGGAAGTCGCGGATGTGTCGTTGGCGATTTCGTTCATGGGCGTCTTGTTTCTACGGGACGGCGGGCCTTTGGCCGCAGGGCCAAAGGGTCATGGGCCATGGGATGAACGTACGGCCCGGTTCGCCTAGAAAGTGAGCTTTCTTAGCGCATCGATGGCACCTGAGCAAGCGCTGCCCCCGATTCCCATGAATCGTTTCACGGTCACCATGGCTTCCCCCCAATCTGTCCCCCCTTCATCCAAAAAACGTTCGTTTCTCCCATTTTTCTCTCGAATACCGACAGCATCTCCGCACGGGTCGTCGTCAAGAACACCTGCTCGTTCCGATGACCCAACAAATCAAAAAACGCTTCCGTCCGCTCCGCGTCCAACTCACTCGATACATCGTCGAGCAACAATATCGGATTGACCCCCCGAGCTTGCCCAACACATACCATTTCCGCTATTTTCAAACACAACGTCAATAGACGATGTTGCCCTTGCGAGGCGTCCGTTCGAGTGGACGCCCCATTGATTTCAAGAAGAAACTCATCACGGTGAGGTCCGTGGGTCGAGGATGACCTTCTACAATCTTGGCTACGAGATGCCACCAGACGCTTGCATTCCTCTTGCTCATCGAGAGAACCACCCGGGACATACCGCGCATCGAGCCGTAATGAACCGAACGTTGCTTGGTCCAATACACCTCGGGCCACATTGGCGAGTTTTTCAGCCACATCCTGTCGAAAGCGTGTGATGCGCATCCCATGCTCCACCATCAACCGCTCATACGCTTCCAAACCCTGCGCTTGCGGACCTTGCACTTGCAACAATCGCTGCCGCGCGCGCATCGCCTCGCCATAAGCATGTTGGACAGCATGGGTAGTCGGATCGAAAAAAAGCGCGATACGATTCAATAACGTTCGACGACCCGACGCTGGACCCATTGTCAATGCAAGCTCGCCCGGATGAAACACAACCACGGGAGTTTTCACGGCGTATTGCGCCAAACTCGCCGGCCGTTGCCCGTCCACACGCACGGAACGCTGGGTTGGCGTCAAACCAACCACTTGCTCCCGATCCCCAAGCATGTCTTCAAATCGAGCTTTCGCACTACCCCCATCCGTACCATGGCGAATCGTCTCTCGAAGCCGATGGGTCCGAAAACTCCGCGTCGTAGCCACCAGATAAATCGCTTCGAGAAGGCTCGTTTTCCCTTGCCCATTGGCACCACAAATCACATTGGTGCCAGGCGATGGGTCCAACCCGAGAGCTTCGATGTTCCGAATGTTTCGAACTTCGAGCGCCTCGAGCTTCGCTGATGCTTGCTGTCTCGCCGCCATCAAATCCGCATCGGCATCACAACACCCACGAAACTTCGACCGTCGGATTCTCCCGTTGGTTTGATAATGGCCGGATCAAGCTCTCCAGATAACAACAAATCGACTTCTTCGTCGTCGAGAACCGCAAGAACATCGAGCAAGTACTTGGCGTTGAACCCAATTTTCATCGCCGTGCCCGTATACTCGACGGGTAGCTCATCGGAACCATCACCGCTTTCCGGGCTCTCACTCAAAATGCGCATCGTACCCGACTCAATCGAAAGCTGAACCCCACCCGTACGGTCACTCGCCGCCAACGATACGGCCCGGAGAGCATCCATCAATATCGCCCGTGGCGCGCGAACCACTCGCTCCGATGACTTGGGGATGACCTGCTGGTAGGCAGGAAACTGCGCATCCACGAGCTTGACGGAAAAACGAGTATCCCCAATGCTGAAAAACGCGTTTGGACCAAATTGCGTAATGGTCACCATCGTGGGCGACTCGCTCTTCGCATCCAACCCCTTGAACTCATCCGTCAGCTTCCGCAATTCCGTGATGGCCTTGTACGGAATCAACATCGTCGCCGTCGCATGACGACCCGGTACCGTTGCTTCCACCTTCGTCAGTCGATGACCATCCGTAGTCACCATGCGAATCCTATCCCCCTCCCACTCGAATAGCGCGCTGTTCAAATGAGCGCGCGTTTCATCCGTCGAAATGGAAAACTGCGTTTGCCCAATCAAACGCGATAGCACATCCACTTCCAGTTCAAGCGTTGGCGCATCAGGCGCCGGTTCAGGTAACGAAGGAAATGAATCCCCCGACAAACCATGAAGCCGATATCGCCGCGCCGATGTTTTCGATTGAACCTCGGTTCCTCCGGCACCCACGCTTATCGAGATCGGACCGTCAGGCATCGCTTTGATCCGCTCGAACAAATCTCGCGCCGGTACTGCCGCGCTACCCCCTTGGTCTACCTCAGCCTCCGTATGCCCGCTGATCGATAAATACAAATCCGTCGCCGCTATGCGTATGGCCTTCGGCGAATCGACACTGATGAGCACGTTGGCAAGAACAGGCATCGTACTCTTCTTGTCCACCACGCCTTGGCATCGAGCCACGAGACGAAGCAGGTCTTTTTTCGGAACGGTGATATTCATGGGCGTTGTGCTGGTCTTCTTGGCTTGCCCAAGAAGCGATTCTCTCTTCTGGTCTCCTTCTCATTAAACTGAGATGGTGTCGATAGGGGGTGTGAATGATGGGGATAGTTCTAAATATATATAAAATTCAATGAGTTATAACATTGACGGCTGTGGATGCTCCAAGGATTTCCATGGGGAGAATTGTGGAAATCCTCATGACGCATTGCGTAAAAGTGGATAACTCCCACGAAGATCCACCAGAAGATCACGGCTTATCCCCAACGCTCTCCACAACAGCCACATCCGATGAATTCCGCTCGTCTCGTAACCTTTCCTTAAGTAATTCGAGTAATCGTTGGCGATTTGTCTCGTATTGTGACCTCCGAAGCTTTCCTTTTTTTAGGTCCGTCTCGAGGAGGAGAAATTGCTCGAGCAATGATTCACGATCCGACAATCGGTTGTTTTTGGAGCGACGACGGTCCGCGGTGGTGATGACCAGGCCTGCTACGATCAAGGCCAACGTCAATCCAATGCCTATCGTGGAAATGAGATTTCTGCCGGGAAAACCCGTGATGCTTACGGATACCCGTTCGATTTGATCGGCTCCGGCTGGTACGGCAAGCTCGGTGGATAGAAGGCGACGACCTTTTTCATCGAGCGAGGTGGATGGTTGAGGAAAGCCGGCAACCTGCAAGCCGAGCCCTGGTCCCAATCCGGCCATGATACGAACAGCTCCGACACGTGGCGGCAATCCGAGGCTGAGGTCCAATCGATCCTTGTTCGGATAAGGAATCCGTGCCCGAAAAACAACGTCGGTGGTTCCCGGAGGTACGACCCCCTGCATCACCACACCATGTTCCGGAACGACTTCGATGTGGACAGGACCTGATTGCGTATCGTCGATGACCGCCACCGCTTCGGGTGGCAGCCGAATCGGAACGGTTGGCGTACGCCAAGTCCACTGGCTCAAATTGACGAATTGAAGCAATTGCTCCGCGTGAATATGTTGGTCCCGCGGCTCCAAGTACATCACGACACGCACGCCAACGAGTGCTTCGTCGATGTTCGTGGTGATGGGATACACACGGATGGGAACCCGTTTTCCTCCCCTCGGCCCCACACGAAAGGCCGGCGAAGCATAGGACACTCCTTCATGCTCGATGACGACACCGTAGGAAGATTCCGTGGATAAACCAGTGAATGTCGTCGATCCCGACGTGTCGAGGGAAGCGGTTGCTCTCACCTGCTTTTCCGCACCTTTTGCGTCTTGATGCCACTGAATCAAAAAGGTTTGAAGTCCCGCAACGACATCCGCGGGGCCATTCGCTTGCACCACGACGGTTCCGGAAGGAAGCGTAGCGTCATCCGATGGGGAGCGGGTTGGATCGACCGAAGGGGCCATCATCCCATCGATGGGTGGATGCCCCGGTGGAAGCGCATCATCCGCGGGCAATGGGCTTTGACCCATTGCGTGCGTGGACAAAAATAGGACGGCTAGCGTGAGCCAAGGTCGTCTCATGATTCCCGTGCCTTGTTGCTGAGCGCGGAAGGGAGTTTCTTGCCACACCGCTTACAAAAGGACGCATCCAAGTCATTTTCCGTGGTGCATGAAGGGCATTGGCGTGTTTTCGTGGTTGTGCTGGATGCGGATTTCGAACCAGCGGTGGAGACCTTCTCATGGGTTCGAAGATAGTCTTCCACGAGTTGTTCGGCGCGGTTCCGAAGCTCGGTCTCGTCTTCGCTTAGCACTCGCTGGGCACGATTCCGAATCTGTTCTCGCAATTCCTCGTAGTCGTCGTCATCGATCTTTCCCGTCGTTCTTTCATATTCAAGGTCTTCGAGGGTTCGAAGCAGAAATCGTTTCTCGTCGGAAAAAGCCATCGAATCTTCTCGTAGGGTCACGGATCGGTCCCCAGCCACGATTTGCAGGCTCACCCACAAGTTCCAAATGCCAAGCAGCAAAAAAATGGCACCGACAACGATGATTCCCGTGGGCAAACCATAGACCATTACGGCACCCAAAGCAGGAACGATCCCAATCATCACGAGCCATAGCTTCGGCCATCCCGATGTCGACGAGCCACTAGCTTGCATGAGCGTCCTTTCGTTCGACATCGAGGGCCGCTTTCCTTTCCCCGTTTCCATCGTCCGGGCGTTGGGTCTTTCTTTGCCGACTCATCGAAGCGTGTGGCCAAAGACATATCCCCGTACCCAGCACCACGATGATCACGCCAATCCAGATGAAAGACACGAGTGGATTGACGTAGACCTGTATCGCCGCCCGATGGGACTCAAGGGAAAGACTTCCCAGCACGACATATAAATCATCGCGTACACTTGGAAGCACATCGACTTCACTCGTTGGCTGGTCTCTATGGGATCGATACACGTATTTGGCAGGGGATACCGTCCCACGGTAGGCACCCGTACGGTCGGTCACGGATAAGTCCGCGATATACATATCTTTTGCCCTATCGCGCTCCACCCGAGAGCGTTCGTAACGCAATACATAATTTTCGATCGAAAACGTCTCGCCCGGAACAAGAGAAGCTTGTCCGGAGGCATTCCACGTCTGGCCGAGAAAACCGACGAAGACCAAGACAAGCCCAAGGTGGGCGATATAACCACCATACCGTCGTCGCGCCCGGCTCACCGCATGGAAAAGCGCGGACAATAGATGGGTTTTCCTTACGGAACGCTGAGCCTTCGCACCTCGCCAAAACTCTTGGACAATCACGGCAACGTTGAACGTGGCGAGGGTGACCGTCACTACCGGCACGATTTTTCCCAAATATTGCAGCACACCAGGCAAAGGCTCGAGATCGCCCTCGGTGGTCACGGAAACGAAGGGAGGCAGTCCCAACGAAGGTCCGAAAACAAGGTGCAGCAACAACCCAAGGACCGCGATCGTCGCTGGAAAAATAAATCCTCGTCGAACCGCGTGGGCATTGGTTTTTCGCCAACCAAACAAGGGGGTAGCACCCATGATCGCCAGGATCACGAGCCCAATGGGCGTCATCCAGCGATTATAAAACTCGGGGCCGACGGTAATTGTTCTTCCGACCAGAGCGTTGGAGAGAACGGGCAGGGTCGTGGCGACGAGAACAAAGGTCGTGGTACCGATAAGAACCCAGTTCAGGGAAAAAAACACTGCTTCACGCGAAACTACGGATTCAATAGAGGTATTGGATCGCAAGGGAGACCACCGCCACACGATGAGACCGATGGTTGTCGAGATGAGAAGGCCCAGGAAGTACAAGAAGTAGATTCCGAGATCCGACTCCGCGAAGGCATGAACGCTGGCAATGACACCGGATCTCGTTAGAAATGTACCGAAAATGGTTAGAAAGAACGTGATGGAAACGAGACTGATGTTCCACAATTTGAACATCGGTCTTCTTTCTTGCACCATCGCGGAATGGATATAGGCCGTGGCAGTGATCCATGGGAAAAGCGATGCATTTTCAACGGGATCCCATCCCCAATATCCTCCCCAACCAAGCTCGACATAAGCCCATATCATCCCAAGAACGTTGCCTAGCGTCAAAAATAGCCAAGCTACAAGCATCCATTTTCGGATAGCGATGAGCCATTCGTTGTCCAGGCGTCCGGATACGAGGGCAGCCATGGCAAAGGCATAGGGAATGGTGCATCCCACGAAGCCCAGGTAAAGCGCGGGCGGGTGGATGACCATATTGATGTTTTGGAGTAAGGGATTGAGCCCTTGCCCATCGACGGGAGGTCCAGCGAGATTGAGGGTGAATGGGTCCGCGGCGACAAGGGTTACGAGGCCGAAGAAGGCCACGGTTCCCATGAGCGCGGCGATGACATAGGGCTGAAGGGCGAGGTATCGATTTCGAAGCCAAGCCACGCAGACCGCGGAGTAGGCTGCCAACAAGAACATCCACCACAAAAGCGAGCCATCTTGTCCGCCCCATAGCGCGCTGATGAGATACCCCACGGACATGGACCGATCGGAGTATCGGGAGACGTAGCTGAGGCGAAAGTCATGGGTTACGAACCCATAAGCGAGGATAGCCACGGCGGCGGTGGTCCAGGCCGCGGTGCCATAAGCGGCCCGACGCGCGGCTGCGAGCAATCGTGGACGGGAACTGGCGAGGGCAGCCAGGAAAAACGTGAATCCGGAGGCCACGAGCGAAGCCGTGAGAAGGCCAGTTCCGAGAGCAGGGATGGTATGCCACATGACGTGTCTTTCGGCGAAAAAGACCGAAGGAGCTTGTGTCCTTCCGACCATTCACCTGGAGGCGCAACCTAAAGCGAGGCGTGCTCGAGTGCAATCAGACACGCTCCGGCCACCCATGGCACAACGTCGGTTCTCATGGCTCCACGAGCCGTCCGTTTCGCCTGCATTGCCTTTTACCAGCCGCGCGTGCTAGGTGCGTGCAACATGCTTGTGTCTCGTTCAATCCACAGACTTAGGTGGGCTGCGCCCCTTCTCGGATGGTTTGCGATTATTTCCACGGGATGCCGAGATGATGCATTGCGACGCCCCTCGGAGGATACCGCGCCGCCTCCCGCCGGCTTATCCCCCAAACAAGCTGCCATGGTCCTAGCCCAGGTTGGCGATCATTCGATAACCCTCGGAGAATACGCCGCCACCCTCGAGCAAATGGATCAATTCGACCGATTGCGCTTCAAAACACCGGAACGCCGTCGTGAATTGCTCGATGAAATGATCACCGTGGAATTGCTCGCCAAAGAGGCAGAACGACGGGGATTGGACAAAGACCCACGAACGCAAGAGGCGCTTCGGCAGGTGTTGCGTGACGCTCTTCTGCGTGACGCGCGGAAGAGCGCTCGTGCTCCCGGGGAGTTCGGGGAAGACGAGGTCAAGGCCTATTATGAGGCTCACAGGGACCAATACGCTGAACCGGAACGGCGTCGCGTAAGTCATCTGGTGGTCAAAGACAAGAAAAAGGCCGAGGAATTATTGGTCAAAGCCAAGGCGATGACCGATCAAGAAAAATGGGGCCAACTGGTGTTGGACCATTCCGACGAATACAAAGGGAAAGAATATCGTGGGCCGGTCGAAACGGCAGGCGATCTCGGGCTCGTTGGTCCCACGGGGGATCGTCGAGGTGCCAATCCCCGGGTAGATGACTCCTTACGCGCCGCCGTGTTCGAAGTCGCCGAAGTCGGGCAAATGGTCGATCGGGTCGTGCCCGATGCGAGTGGTTCCTTTCACCTGGTGCGACTCGTTGGGCTCACCAAAGCCCATACACGCTCCTTTGCGGAAGCGGAACGAACCATTCGTATCACCTTGGCGCAGCAGGAGATCGCCGTTCGTGAGCAGC
The DNA here is from genome assembly GCA_002070115.1 of Deltaproteobacteria bacterium ADurb.Bin207. Taxonomy (GTDB): domain Bacteria; phylum Myxococcota_A; class Polyangia; order Polyangiales; family Polyangiaceae; genus MWCO01. Next base: position 85,726 of record MWCO01000012.1, on the reverse strand, counting down.
AGCTCGAGGAAGAACTCCGAAAGAAGTACCCCGTAACGATTGACGAAGCGGCTCTCGCCGACGTCAAGATGCCTACAACCCCGAGCGCGGCGCCGCCACCTTCCGATGATCAAAACGACGATGACGATCACGGGCATGCCCATTGATGGCCTTGGATTGGCGCGGACAACTTCGTAAAGCGGCTCGAACGCTCTCGGATGTCGAGCAGACCGTTCGTTTGACCGAGCAAGAGCGGCGCGGATTGCACTGGGCAGAGCACGGTGGAATGCCGGTTCTGATTCCACCTTATGTGCTGTCTCTCATCGACACGGATGATCCCCAATGTCCGATCCGACGGCAATTCATACCCCGAGCAGAAGAGTCGCAACGGGTTCGCGGAGACTTATCCGACCCATTGGGTGAGCGAGAACACGAGGTGGCGCCCAGGTTGGTGCATCGCTACCCGGATCGCGCGTTGTTGTTGGTAACGTCCACATGCGCGGTGCATTGCCGATATTGCACACGGGCACGATTGGTCGGAACGGAGGATGGATATTGGTCTTTGTCAGAATTGGAGCCCGCTTTTCGATGGTTGGAAGCTCATCCGCAAGTACGTGAGGTGTTGATCAGCGGAGGGGATCCCCTGGTGGTTTCCACGCGCCGACTGGATGCGTTGCTTTGGAGAATACGGCGTATTTCGAGCATCGATGTCATTCGGGTGGGCACGCGCGTGCCGAATGTCCTGCCCATGCGTGTGGATGACGAGTTGGTGACGATGCTCCGGGCTCATCAGCCGCTATGGATCATGACGCACTTCAACCATCCACGAGAGCTTACGGCATTGTCGTGTCATGCTTTGGCGCAGCTCGTGGATGGAGGGTTTCCGGTCATGAATCAGACGGTGCTTCTTCGTGGCATCAATGATGACGACCAGGTGCTTGCGACGCTTTTTCGCGGGTTGGTGCGACAACGGGTGCGCCCCTATTATTTGTTGCACGCGGATGTGATGGAAGGAACGTCGCATTTTCGGACCTCGGTAGCGAGAAGTCTCGAAATTTACAGCAGATTACAAGGAAAGGTGTCTGGGTTGGCGATACCGCGATTGATGGTGGATACGCCCGGCGGCAAAGGCAAGGTACCGCTAGGCCCAGCGTCCGTGGTATCGATGGAATCGCACAAAACGGTGCTGCGAACCTTTCGTGGCGAAGAGGTGGTCCTCATCGAACCCGGACAATTCGAGGGCCATCGGTGAGGGAAGCATGGCAGGTCGGAAAACTCCGCGAGGTCCCGAGGCATCGCTTTTCGAAGCGGCTGCAAAGCAGTCGGACCAGCAGTCTCGACCGTTGGCGGACCGTCTTCGCCCCCGCGATCTCGAGGAAGTCGTCGGACAATCGCACTTGCTCGGTTCGGGAAAGCCTCTCGAGCGCGCTATCGCCACCGATAAAATTCCTTCGATGCTGTTGTGGGGCCCCCCAGGAACGGGAAAAACCACGATCGCAAGGGTGATCGCCACGAGAACCCAAGCCCATTTCGTTCCCTATTCCGCCGTGTTGGGAACCGTGGGGGAATTGCGAGAACGATTGCAGGAAGCGAAAGAAGCCAAGCTCTTTCACGGGCGTCGCACGATTTTGTTCATCGATGAAATCCACCGATTCAACAAAAGCCAACAAGATGCCTTTTTGCCTTTCGTCGAGGAGGGAATCGTAACGCTGATCGGAGCTACTACCGAGAACCCTTCGTTCTCCGTCAATGCGGCCTTACTCTCGCGCTGTAAGGTGTTTCGGCTCGAAGGACTCGATGAGGCGTCGCTGATACTGCTGCTCGAACGAGCCATGCACGATGAACATCGCGGTTGGGGCCGGTCCGCCATCGATTACGATCCGCTGGCGTTGGCCGCCATTGCCAGGCTATCCGATGGCGATGGTCGTCGCGCCCTCAATACGCTCGAGATGATTTTGCAGCAATTGCAACCCGACGAGTCATTGACGGTGCAGGTGGTGACTCGGTCCAGTGAGCATCGACCGTTATTGTATGATAAAAGCGGGGAAGAGCATTACAACGTGGTCAGTGCTCTCATCAAGTCCATGCGGGGGTCGGATCCGGATGCGTCGATTTATTGGGCGATGCGCATGCTCGAAGCGGGCGATGATCCATTATTTATTTTGCGCAGGCTGTTGATTTTTGCGAGTGAAGACATAGGAAACGCCGATCCCCGGGCCTTGCAAGTGGCGGTGGCGGCGGATCAATCCTTTCGCCGAATGGGAATGCCCGAGGGGATATATCCGATCGCGCATGCGGTGCTCTATCTTGCTTGCGCCCCCAAATCCAATGCCGTGGGGACGGCTTTTTCCCAGGCAAAAGATGCCATTGACGAATTCGGCAGCCTTGCGGTGCCCCACAAGCTTCGCAATGCCGTCACGGTATTGATGAAGTCGGTCGGCTACGGCCAGGGATACCGCAACCCGCATGAAGAAGCCGGGCACGTAGCGTCGGGGGAACGTTATCTTCCCGATGAGTTGGAGGGTCGGAGGTTTTATGAGCCCTCGAATCAAGGGTTGGAAATCGCCATTGGAGAAAAGTTGGCGCGGTTGAGAAATCCAAAACCCCAAGGCTGAAAGCATCAGCATCTCAGCGTTATTTGCGGGGGAATGGGTTTGCACCCAAGCTGGACGTTTTGATTTCTCCATTGTACCGTATCAATAATGAGCCCGATGTACGAGGCATCGCCGCCTCGGCCGATCCTCTCCCTAGGGCGCTATGCGCTGTACGGGGAGATTGCGGCTGGAGGCATGGCAACCGTACATTTCGGGCGAATGAGCAGCCTCGGAGGCTTCAGCCGGACCGTCGCCATCAAACGCATGCGCCAAGAGATTGCCCGGGATCCCGTCTTCGTGGCCATGTTCCTCGATGAGGCGCGGCTAACCTCACGCATCGAACATCCGAACGTCGTTGCTACCCTCGATGTCATCGCTGAGCAGGGCGAGGTCTTTCTCGTCATGGAATACATCCGCGGTGAGTCCTTGCAGCGTCTGCGAAGAGCCGCAAAGTCACGTCAGGAGATGGTTCCCGTACCGGTGGCCGTGAGCATCATGGGCCAGGTTCTCGCCGGTCTTCACGCGGCCCATGAGGCGTTGGGGGAAGGGGGAACGCCCTTGGGTATCGTTCATCGTGACGTATCCCCGCAAAACATCATGGTTGGAGAAGACGGTATTTCTCGCATCATGGACTTTGGAATCGCAAAGGCGGAAAGCCGATTACAGATAACCCGCGATGGCCAGATGAAGGGGAAGTTGCCGTATATGGCGCCCGAGCAATTGTCGGGAGGGCGTTCGAAAATCGATCGACGAGTGGATATTTTCTCTTCCGCGGTTGTGCTTTGGGAGCTTCTTGCGTCGCGGAGCCTGTTTCGCGCCGATCATCCCGGCGAAACGTTGGCCAATGTCTTGTCCGCGCCGATTCCTTCGTTGACCGCCATCCGCTCGGATATCCCATCGACGCTCGACCATGTGATGCAACGGGCGCTAAGTCGAAGTCCGGAGCAGCGGCCGCAAACCGCCGAGCAATTCGCTTCTGAACTCGAGGAATCCATCCAAGCAGGCCCAGCCTCGCCCCGAGTCGTTGCCGCGTGGGTTGCCTCTCTCGCCGGCGAGGTGCTCGTCAACCGAACCCAATACGTTCGCGAGATGGAATCCCTGTCATCGCACGCCATGGCTGATGGGGTTGCGGAGGGTATGGCCCGAGGACCGGAGCCCTCTTTCACCCACGAATCCAATTCTGAGGCTGTCGCCGCCTTCGGTCCGCTACCTCCGCCAGTGGCTCCCCCCTTCAAACGTTCCGCTTCTTCGAGCATCGACCTCGCATCCCCCGCTTCCCCCCCCCTTCGATCGTCACAGCCGTCTCATTCTTCTTTACCTGAACCGATTCCCATCGCGTCTTCCTCCGCCCACGAGCCCGCACCCCCCCTTTCCCCCCCCATTCGATCGTCGCAGCCCTCTCATTCCGGTCCGATATCCATCCCCTCGTTGGAAACGGCAACACCCCGGCCAGTATCCCACGACGAATCGTCGATGCCGTCGCTCGGAACCAGTCCCACGGGAACCGCGTTCGAGGCTGTCCCATCCTTCTCGAAGTATCGTTATCTACCGATTGTCTTGATTTCTTCCTTGGTACTCGGAACGCTCGTCGTTTTGATTGTAGCGATAATCAGTTCGAATCGAGGCACTTCGCAGCCGATGGTGGTACTGTCTACAGGGTCGTCTTGGGTATCGCAGCATGCGGCACCCGAGGTAAAGTCGACTGAAATATTTCCGCAGCCCGTGGAACCGATGACCAACGATGAGGATGCCAAAGCTTCTGAACCACAACCCACGGATCGATCGGTGGAGGTTAAACCCGTGACGCCTCCTGTAACGACACCTTATCGTGTGCCGACTTCGACAAAGAAGGCCCCGTATCTTCCGGACCTGCCATGATGCGAGCATCTCGATCTGCTTGGATTTATTGGACTATTCTGTGTGTTCTGATGTCTTCACCCGCGTTGGGGCAGTCCGCGGCTTCCCAGCAACAGGCTGTCGCAAAGTACAAGCGAGGCCGGACGCTCATCGAAAAAAAGGATTATGAAGGAGCGTTGCAGGAGTTGACCGCTTCGTATGCGTTGATGGAAAGCCCCAACACGATGTTGCTGATGGCCCATGCCCAGCGGGAGCTTGGCCGGGAGCAACAAGCCGTGGAATTGTACGAAACGGTGGTCAAGGACGCTTCGCAGAGGGTTGCGAACGGTGAGGCGCGTTACAAAAAAACCGAGGAAGATGCGCAGGAATGGCTCGATCGGTTATCCGAGCGGTATGGCAAGGTATCGATCCGATTGGTGAATGCGTCGGGAGCGACGGTGTGGTTGGGCAGGGAGCAAGTAGAAGTATCGGGGGATTCGTTAGGACCATTATGGTGGAAAGCGGGTCCGGTTCAGGTGCAAGTCAAAGACAGTGAAGGGCGAACGAAACGGGTTGTTGTGGAAGTTCGCGCGGGTACAACCGTGACGCAGACCATCGATTTTGGGGAGCGAATCACGGAAGAAGCACCGAGGGAACCGGTGGTTTCGCTTCCGGAAAAGCCTGGGAAATCGATTCCGACGGCTTCTTGGGTGACGGCGGGCGTTGGGGTTGCTGGGTTTGCGACGTTTGCTGTGTTTGGATCCAGTGCCAAAAGCAAGGCTTCCGAGTTGGAAGCTTGTTCGCCTCGGTGTGGTGAAGCGGAGCGAGATGTGGCGGACGCGGGCAAGCGAGATCAACGGATCGCCAACATCGGCGCGGCGGTGGGCGGCGTTGGATTGCTTTCCGCGCTGGGCTTCTATCTTCTGCAGTCTGAGGAACCTTCCGAGACGGTCAACGTGTCGTTGGGTCCTCGGGGTATGCTGGTACAGGGAACATTTCGCGGATGGTAGCGATCGTCGGCCATCTGTAGCTCGTCAGGTTCGAGCCACAACGACCTGATCCAGCGAATGGTGGGAGCTATTCCCTTCGCTCGCGAGTCGTGAACCCAAGGAACGGCACGATCGCGCGTTGTCAAGCTCGACCAAAAAGGCGAGTCGTCGTAAAGGGCTGCTCCGTGAGCCAAGAACAACAAGTTGCCTTCGATCCTGTTCCGCAAGTGGCTGCCGACTTGAAGTTGGCCCCACAATCCGTGGCGGCAGTCGTTCGTCTTCTCGAAGAAGGAGCGACAGTTCCCTTCATTGCCCGCTATCGGAAGGAGGTGACGGGAGGCCTCGAAGATGTGGCCATTGTGGCCATCCAAGAGCGAGCGTCGTATGTGAAAGAGCTGGAGGAACGAAGGCAGGTCATCCTCACCGAGATCGAAAAACAGGGCAAGCTGACGGACGATCTTCGACAAGCGATCGAGGGGTGTTCGGAAAAGGCGCGGTTGGAAGATCTTTATCTTCCTTTCAAACCGAAGCGAAGGACTCGAGCGACGATCGCGAAAGAAAAAGGACTCGAACCGTTGTCCGATCGGATTTGGGCGCAGGGCGATGGTGACCCGGCGAAAGAGGCGGTCGCGTTCGTGAACGAAGCCAAGGGTGTGACGGACGTGGAGGCGGCGTTGGCGGGGGCGCGCGATATTTGTGCGGAACGAGTCTCTGAGGATGCAGACCTGCGCGCCATCGTTCGTGACACCTATATGACGACGGGCATGCTGGTGGTGTCGAAAGCCAAAGAGCATGTGGACGCGGTTACGAAATTCGACACGTATGCGTCGTTCGAGCAAGCCATGGCATCGCTTCCTTCCCACCGATTTCTGGCGATTCGTCGTGGGGAGCAAGAGGGGATTCTCCGGTCCAAATTGCGGATCGATGAACAGCAGGTCGGCGATACGCTCGTGACGCGATTGAAAGTGCGCAAAGACAATCCGTGGGGAAAGCACCTCGAGCTTGCGATACGAGATGCGTTGACGCGGTTGATGATGCCATCGGTGGAAAGTGATGTGCGAGTCGACCGCAAACTCGAGGCGGATAAAGCGGCTGTCGAGGTTTTTGCCCTCAACCTCCGACAGCTTTTGCTAGCCGCACCGCTTGGAACCAAAACCGTCGTGGGCATCGATCCGGGGCAACGCACGGGATGCAAAGTGGCGGTCGTCGACCACACCGGCAAGCTCATCGATCACGCGGTATTGTACTTGGTGCAAGGGGATCGAGCGCTCGATGAGGCGCGGAAATCCTTGCGGACGATGTGCAAGACCCATCAGCCCGCCGCCATTGCGGTAGGCAATGGCACCCATGGTCGTGAGACCGAGGCGTTCGTTCGAGAAGTCCTCGTTTCCGAAGGTCTGCAGGAAGTCTTTGCCGTTTCCGTCAGCGAAGCCGGAGCGAGCGTGTATTCCGCGTCGGATATCGCACGACAGGAGTTTCCAGACTTGGATGTCACCGTCCGAGGGGCCATTAGTATCGCGCGTCGGCTACAAGACCCCTTGGCGGAACTCGTGAAGATCGATCCCAAGTCCATTGGTGTGGGTCAGTACCAACACGATGTGCATCAGCCGATGCTGGCTCGCAAGCTCGACCAGGTCGTGGAAAGCTGTGTGAACTTGGTGGGGGTGGAACTCAACACGGCGAGTGTGCCGCTCTTGTCTCGGGTAGCCGGGTTGAGCGCCACCGTAGCGAAGCGAATCGTGGCGTATCGGGACAAGCAAGGAGCCTTTCGATCGCGAAAACAACTCTTGGAAGTGACGGGCATCGGACCACGTACGTTCGAGCAAGCCGCAGGATTTTTGCGGATCCGTGATGGTGAGCATCCATTGGATGCCAGTGCCGTACACCCCGAGCGCTACGCGTTGGTCGAACAAATGGCCAAAGATCTTGGCGTGTCGTTGCCGACCCTGGTGGGCAATGGCGTATGGGCAGGAAAAATCAACTGGAAAAGGTACGTTTCCCAGGACGTCGGGGAGCCGACGTTGAAAGATATTCTTGCGGAACTCGCCAAACCAGGACGAGATCCCCGTGATTCGTTCGAACCCCCGAAGTTCCGCGATGACGTGCGAACGATGGAGGACCTTACGGTGGGGATGGTGCTCGAAGGGGTCGTGACGAACGTCACCGCGTTTGGCGCTTTCGTGGACGTAGGAGTTCATCAGGATGGACTCGTTCATGTTTCCAAACTCGCGGATCGATTCGTGCGTGACCCCAACGAAGTCGTGAAGGTTGGCGATCGAATCGTCGTGCGCGTCATGGAAGTCGATCTCGCTCGAAAGCGGATTTCCCTATCGGCAAGGAGCCATGATCATCCATCGCCGCCATCGGCCTCCCAAGAGGCGCGCTCTTCGGATCGAGGCAAGCCCCATAAACGCCCCGAGCAGGCCAAATCCTTTTCGAATCATCCCTTCGCCAAGCTGCTCCCCAAGGGATGAACGTACTTTCCTTTCTGTTATAAACTATTGAAATTCAATAATAAAGTTGTATTGCCATCCTGCGAACGGCGCTCGATGACCCGTTTCGCATACGAGTCGAGCTGCTTGGGATCGATGGGTTGTGGTTGGCGAGCGAACTGCACCAGGAGTTGATGGTCTTCGTCATTGGGATCGAAACACGGAAGGTTGATGCGATCGAGCAAAGAGCCTACTTGAAGTTTTTCCGTGATGGCATCGACGTACTGACGAACGAGGGTGCTCGACAGCAGGGCACATAAAAAGAGGGCGGGTTCGAGTTGCTCAAAAGGAGCGAAGTACACCTTATGATCCGGAACGATCGTTTTGGGCGTGGAGCAATAGGGTAGGGAACTCGAACTCGCGATGCCGGCTACCAACGTCTTTGCGATTTCCGCCCACACCACTTTGAAGGGAGCAAACGTGTAGTCACCCACGTTGTACACGGAAAAAAAAGCATCGCGTGAAGACAGCATGCGTCGGTAGGTGGAGCGAGCCCGGAGCGCGCCATTCGTTTGCTCCTCCACCCACAGAAAATGGGCATAGGCAGCGGGATAACGCTTCGAAAACTCCTCCTCGCTAGGGATGCGGGTCACCGAACGATTGGGAATCAAAATGGCGATCGATGGTGTGTCGATACGAAAGGGATGAATTTGTTTCGAACCTTTGAGCAAAGGAAATACGAGTTGTTGTTCGACTTCGAACACGTGGGTGGCGACAGGTTTTCCGCGAGACGTCACATCATTGATGACCCGAAGCCGTTCTGGTTCCGATCCGGGACCAAGGATTCGAACGAAATAGGCGCCGTTCAGATCGGTGGTGACGCCTTTTCTCCCGCGAACGTGGGAGCAAGAGCCCTCGAGGCAAACCGCAGGCTCCGGGATGCAAGCGAGAGCGCGGCTTTTTCCGACCGGACGTGCGATGCCAGAGACAAGCTCGATGGCTTGAAGGGCGTCAGACAGGCCAGCTTGATACGACGGCGCACGAGGATGGGACGTCCACGAGGCGGGGATAATGGACGCTTGTGGATGTCCCTTTGTGAAAAGAAGGAGTGTCGTATGGTTGGCGGCATCGGGAAAGACGCGCAGAGGGCCGAAGTCCGTGATGTGTTCGAGCCGCAGAGGGGTGCCATCGGGCAACGAAAAGCGACGAAACGACGCGGCGGCCGCGGAACGAAGCACGGTGCTCGGCATCACCAACGCGGCTTTTCCCTCTGATTTCAAGTGCTTGTCGAGCATTCGGTAGGCACAGACCGCCGCAGTATCCAACTCGCTGCCACCATGAAACGACGATGAGGGGACGAGACGGTAGTGTTGAGCTGCATCGGCGACTTGACGGCGTAAGGACGGTGGAAGCTCGGAAAAGCGTAGCCAAGGAGGGTTTCCGACGACAACGTCGTGGGGGCAGAAAGGGGGTGGATCGAAAAGATCGGCGACGTGGATATTGGGTTCGAAGGGTTGGTCGGGTTCGAGTAGGTCTGCGACGGCGCAGAGGCAGGCGATGCGGGCACCGGTCACGGCCAGCGGGTGTATGTCGGCCCCGGAGAGCCGTCTGGCGTTTTCAGTAAGGCGTTTGGGATCCTGGCGCAGGGCGAGAGCCGCTCCGGCGAGAAAGGCTCCTGCGCCACAGGTGGGATCGATGAGACGGTCGGAAGCGTGGGGCCAGCCTACTTGTTGGAGGGCAAGTTCCACCAGCCAACGGGGGGTGTAAAACTCACCAAACCGTTTGCGCTTCTCGAGGGGGGTTAGTGCCAACCATAATTCGCAGGGCAAGTAAGCAAGAGCGGAAGGCGACAACCCCGAAATCGCTTCGAGCCATCGAGCCACCGCTTGCCGAAGGATATCCGCAGGCGCTCGATCCGATTGCCCTCGAGACTCGGTCTTTTCTACGTGGTCCAGCAATCGATCGAAATCGACTTGTTTTCTCGCGTATTGCTCCAAGGCCGCATAAGCAACGATGAGCGATGTATCACGATCCCTCACGTCATCGAAGCAGGCAACCAGACGGGCGATGAAAGAAGAAACCTGATTCACGTTGATGAAACTGGACGTACCGATGGCAGAAATATTGGGTCAACGCGATATCCGGATCATGCCACGGGTCGCAAGCGGTTCCCTGGGACGAGCCGAATACCGACAGGCGCTCTGCTGTTTTCATAGCTGCCCCCCATCGTCAATCCGAAACGCTTCTCCGTCGGATCTAGCCTGTTTTTCCCCATCTGCCATCGCGCGGGATGGCTCATGGCGATTCGAAGGATGGTGACAATACCGCGCTGGTCAACCGATGTAGGATTACCCATTTCTCATTCGACCCCAGAAAGGGAAGGAACCATCCTCTTTGCTCCTATTATTGGGTACACTCCGGGGCCAGGTGAGGTGTTTCGGTGAAAGTCCCTCCTGCTATCGACTCCGACTCCGATGATGTCGTCTGGGCTTTGCAGACAGCGGCCGCGCTCGTAGAACGAAACGAGCTGCAGGATGCATTGACCTGGCTTCGTCGTGCCGCTCGTGCCGCGGCGGAACAAGACGATGTTCGATCGCTCGAGCTTGCCCGGATCGCAGCGGATTTTGCGGATTCGATGGCCCCCACCCGACGGGTCGAGCTTCCGGTCGATGGGCAAGAGGCTGACTCCACGTCGCGCTTGTCTTCGGTGGTGTCTTCTGCAGAGACATTTTTCGAAGACGATGTGGTGACGAGTGCGCCACCGATATCGGTGTTGCAAAGCGGGAGTCCGGAACGAGGGTGGGTGAGTTCCACGCCCTCGACCATCAAGACGGCGCCGCCGGTTGCGGCGATGGCCGAGCCCACCCTCGTTTCTCCGGAATACACACAACCCATTGAAATTGTTGCTAAAAAATCAGTTCCCTTACCGCCCTTACCACCTTCAGCGAACGAGGTGCCAACGCGTGAACCTGCCGCGGCGGCTCATGTTGCCGATGCCGCGGGCGCGGTGGATACCACGTGGACGTCGGAACAGGATACGATCTCGTTGGAGGAGATACCTTCCACGAGCGTCATGACCGAGGGGCAAGCTGACGACATCGAACCGGCCGTTGTCGAACCATCCAAGGCTTCGGGATTCGTGGTTCCGCCTCCGCCCCCGATGCACCGCAACAGGTCGTTGACGAGTGCCGAAGGCAAGCAAGAGACCGGGGCGCGGCCGACGGAAAGACCCATCGTGCCTCCGCCACCGGCGCGGGATCGTGGGTTGAACAAGCGTGCGCCGTCCAAGTTGCCGCCTCCAGGCGTCAAGCCTCCACCCCTACGATTCGAAGAGCCTCTCGTGGTCGACGACTCGCCAGGGGAAGCTGCTGCCGTCCGTTTTCCAACACCACCACCGCGAAAGATGCCGTCGGAGGAAGACAAGCCGACCGTTGATCTCGATCTATCTCAGGCCGAAGCGTTTGTGGACATGCCCGACGATCTTCGACGTGCGTTAGAGCGTCAGGCGCAGGTGCATCTTCTTCATGAAACCGAAGAGATTTCGGGGTTTGCGCTGGCGTGGGTGGAACGGGGCGAACTATCGGTCATGTCTTTGGTCAGTGATATGACCGCGGTCGTACTCGGAGCGGGACAAGCGCTGCGCAATCGTGGGACCGTGGGTGAGCCCGTTCCGTTGCGTCTGGTATGCCTTTCGGATTCGGCTCGTGTGGCTACCTGGACCGAGCAGGTGGTGGACGATAGTTTCGAAGCGCTTCCGTGGGTGGAGGAAGAGCTTCGGGAGCAGGCGGATCGGACGCACGTCCGGATCGGGGTAACGTTGGGGCCGTTGGGGGAAGCTTTCGATCCGCCAGGATTGCAAGAAGTCTTGGCACGATTGGAACCGAAGCATTATCTCGAGGGTGAGGTGGTCGTAGCGGCGGGTGATGTGATCAAAGGATTGATGATTCTTGGGCTGGGTGTGCTTGAAAGGGTCGATGCGGAAGGGAGCGTGGTTTCGTCGTTGGAGATGGGGACCATTCTTTTTCCGACGACACTGCTATCGATGGAGCAGGTACCGTGGACGGTGCGGGCAGGTACTGGGGGGGCGGTGGTCATGATGGCGGAGCGGTCCATGGTGGAAGAAATGATCATGACCTTTCCACCGTTGTTGGAGCGACTTGTGAGAGGATGACTGCTTTTACTCGAGGCAGCGTTGGCTGCAGGCTTTGAAAGCACTATCGCAACCTTTTCGGCATTCGTCGTTGGTGTGCGAGCATGTGTCGGTGCATGTTTTCCAGCGAGACATGCATTGCATCAGGCAAGATTGGACGGTGGGTTGCGGGTTGGAGGCCAGGGATTCCAACCATGGGATGGGATCTGCTGGGGGTGTAGACGGTGAATTTTCGTTCTGAAGGTGTGGTGGAGGCGCAAAGGGATTCGTGGGAGAGGGGGTAGCCATTGGGTTGCTGGACAATGTTTTGATATCGGATATTTCGTCTGGTTGTGCGTGCGGATTTTCGATTTGGGTGGTGAGTTCTCGCTGACGGCGAAGAGCGTATTCCAACCGATCTCGCGTTTGGCCGAAGGTGTAGAACTGGGTCCATTCCCGCCAACATTCACGTCGTTGGGTTAGCGGAATCGAAGGCTCTTCATCGAGCCGGTAACAATGCTCGAATCGCACTTCCCCTTCGTAGAGGGCTTGATAACTGGCGCCGCATCCGCTGGATGAGCAGAAAAGTCCCGCAAGGGTGAGGTATGGCCCAGGGCGGGTTATCCGTTTCAACCTGACGACGATGCCCATGCAGACCAAAGGGTGCGATCCTTGGCGACTGAAGGCAAGGGGGAGTTGAAACCGAAGGTTTTTGTACGTCGTGATGAGCAGGGGGGGCCCTAACGAACGGCTATTGGGGCGAGCGGCGGGATGGTCGTTGCTATCATTGCGGGTTTTCGCTAACTCCATCGCCGTGTTTACTGGGCTCGTTGAGGATGTTGGTCAGTTGCTCTCTCGCACACCGCGAGGCCCGGGGGCCCGGTTGCGCGTAGCGACACGTCTTTCACCGCTCGTACTGGGGGAGTCGATTGCGGTCATGGGAGTCTGTCTCACAGTGCAACGAATCCTCGATGGGGCGTTTGAAGCGGATGCCTCGGGCGAGACGTTGGTTCGCAGTACGCTTGGTCGATTGCCCGTGGGTCACGGATTACATCTCGAGCGTGCGGTTGCGGTGGGGGGAAGGTTTGGAGGGCATATCGTTGCGGGGCATGTCGACGGTTTGGGACGTTTGGTGGAAAAAAGGCCCTTGGGTGAGGCTGTCGATTTGGCATTTTCCTATGATGGCCACCTCGCTGCGTTGCTGGCCGAAAAGGGATCTGTCGCGGTGGACGGTGTGAGTCTCACGATCAATGCGGTCGACGCGAAGGTATTTCATGTGGCGGTGATTCCCCATACGCAAGAAAAGACGTTGTTGGAGAAGATGTCGGTGGGCATGGAAGTGAATCTCGAGGCCGACGTGCTTGCACGGTATGTGGCGCGTTGGCTCGAGGTGGGCCGGTCGGCCGCAGGGTCGGGTGGGACAACGGACGACAGTCTGCTGTCACGGTTGGCCTCATCGGGATTTTTATGAAGTGGGTGAGAACACGGAGTCGAAATAGTCATGACCTCACGCCAGTTGATGATCGATCCGGAGTTGCTTCAGCGGGTGCATCGCGCGTTGGACGAAATTCGTGCAGGGCGAATGATCATTTTGGTGGACGACGAAGATCGGGAAAACGAAGGTGATTTGACGATGGCGGCGGAGGCGGTCACGCCCGAAGCGATCAACTTCATGGCGACCCATGGCAGAGGGTTGATTTGCGTCACGTTGACCGAAGAGCAAATCGAACGATTGCGACTGCCGATGATGGCGGGGCCCAACCATGACGGTCCGCCCTTGGGTACGGCCTTCACGGTATCTATCGAGGCCCGACACGGTGTGACGACAGGCATCAGCGCGGCCGACCGCGCGCATACGATTCGGGTGGCGGTTCGTCCCGATGCTCGCCCACAGGATATCGTGTCTCCCGGACATATCTTTCCTTTGCGAGCACGAAAAGGCGGGGTGCTTGTGAGGACCGGTCAGACGGAAGGATCGGTGGACTTGGCCCGGTTGGCCGGACTGAATCCCGCCGGTGTCATCTGTGAGATCATGAACGATGACGGAACGATGGCGCGTCTTCCGGATCTCGAAATTTTTGCGAAAAAACACGGACTTACCATTTTGAGCATCGCGGATTTGATCCAGTATCGCACGCAGACGGAGCGGTTGGTTCATCGCATTGCCGAAGGGATTTTGTCGATTGACGAAACCAAGTCGGATTGGAAGGGGTTCGTGTACGAGACGGCGGTGGATCAGCAGCAGCTTCTGGCCTTGGTCAAAGGGGATTTGCAGCAAGCCAAGGAGCCGGTTTTATGCCGCGTGCATCGAGGTTCCACGATTGGGGATATATTTAGTTCGACAGATTCGGAAGGGGGGCACAACCTGCGTACCGCGTTGCGACGGATCGAGGAAGCGGGTTGTGGCGTGGTGTTATATCTGCCGCCTCGGGGGGATATTCTTCGTGAATTCAAGAGCTATCAAAAGAGCGAAAAGGTGTTGGAATCCAAAGATGCGCCCCTGCGGGAGTTCGGTCTTGGTGCACAAGTCCTGGCGGATCTCGGATTGAGTCGAATCAAAATTTTGACCGATAACCCAAGAAAAATTGCCGGGATCGCTGGCTATGGTCTCGAGATCGTGGAAAGCGCTCCCATTCGTTGAGCCATGCAGAGGAGTGATATGCAAGACAAACCGAAGTTGATCGAAGGCGCGCTCGTCGTTCCCCCCAACGCACGCTTCGCCATCGTGGCCAGCCGGTTCAACAGCTTCATCGTCGATCGATTGATCGAAGGAGCCGTCGATTCGCTGCTCCGACATGGCTGTGAACTCACCAATATTTCCGTCGTTCGCGTGCCAGGAGCCTGGGAAATGCCCCCGATCGTGCGTCGAATTGCAGAATCGGGCAACGTCGACGGTGTCATTGCCGTAGGCACGGTGATCCGAGGCTCGACTCCGCACTTCGACTATATTGCCGCGGAGGTCTCCAAAGGTCTTGCGCATACTGGTTTGGATAATCCCAAGGTTCCCATTGGGTTTGGCGTGCTCACCACCGATACCATCGAGCAGGCGGTGGAACGAGCGGGAACCAAAGCCGGCAACAAGGGATTCGACGCGGCCTTGAGTGTGATTGAAATGGTGGCACTGCGCCGGGTCTTGGATGATGCCGGGTGTTGAGACCTTGCCTGTCGTATTCGGATCGCCGATTCTTTGGACTGCGCTTACCTTTCCTGACGCCTCATGATTCCGCTACGAGACAGGCTTCCGAGCCGCACGACGCCCTGGGTCAACTATGGGTTGATTGCCGCCAACGTACTAGCTTTTCTTTGGCAATTGGCGTCGGCGGATGTGGGTAATACGGCTCTTGCCTACGATTGGGGATTTGTCCCGGAACGATTTCTCAAGGATCCGGTAGCGCAGGTGATGACGGTGTGGACCGCCATGTTTTTGCATGGTAGCTGGCTCCATATCGCCGGAAATATGCTGTTTTTATGGGTATTTGGAGATAATGTGGAAGATGCCCTCGGCCATGGTCGCTACCTATTGTTTTACTTGGCCGGGGGATTTCTCGCGGCCATGGCTCAATGCCTGGCGGAACCAAGCGCCGCGGTGCCGATGGTGGGTGCTTCCGGGGCCATTGCCGCCGTGCTTGCGGGCTACGTAACGCTCTACCCCAAAGCCAGAATTCTCGTTCTTTTTCCGGTATTTGTGGTCTTTCTCTTCTTCGAATTCCCCGCGTGGCTCGTCATGCTCGAATGGATTGTCCTCAATGTCGTGCAAGCTTTGGTGTCGGTGGGAGATAGGGCGGGTGCCGGGGTTGCCTGGTTTGCCCATGTCGGTGGATTTTTGGCGGGTCTCTTTCTCATTCGTCTCGGTATGGTGGGTCGTGAACGCATTGCTTACGAAAAATGGCGAGGCTTCTACACTCGAGAGCAACCGTCCCGATCCCTTCGCGTTCGCTATCGACGGCCTCCCGGATCGTTTCGATGACCATCGCCTCGTCGATTCTGCTTCGAAACGTGGTACGTTGTGAGCCTTTGATGAACTGGCAATCCGAGTTTCGATGGTGGATACGGGTCAAGATACTGGCTTTGGTGCTGTGTAGTGTCGGGGCATCGTGGCTTGGATGCTCGTCCACGCACTTCGATGGTCGGCATTATCGACGGGGTCCCTTGGAGTTCACTCTTGGGCCTGCTCCGAAATCATGGCGGAACATCGAGGTGTCGGATGCGCTACTGGCGTTTCGGGATGATGAACGGCATGCGACCATTGCGGTCCATGGTCGTTGTGGGAAAGATGGCGATGACGTTCCCCTCGAGGCGTTGACACAGCATCTATTCATTCACTTTACCGAGCGGGAGACGTTGGATCAGAGGCTGCTTTCCATGGATGATCGGGAAGCGATGCGCTCGGAGATCACGGCCAAACTCGATGGTGTTCCCAAACAATTCGTGGTGTATGTGCTGAAGAAAGATGGGTGTGTTTACGACTTTTTTTATATAGGCGAGTCTTCGATGGCCGCGACAGGGGTCGAAGCCTTCGACAATTATGTGGCCACGTTTCGAACGTACGAGCGTTGAGCGATGACAGACGAGCAGCGACCGCGGCATCCGAATACGCCGTCGACGGAGGATCGGCAGCGCTCGTCGTTGGCGTTGCTTGCCCACAAAGGGCCCCCATCGTCACGCTTTACGAACCTTCTGGTGGATCAGTTGTTGGGGTTCGTGGATCATCTTGGGGCGTGCAGCCTGATGATTTTGCGCACGGCGCGCGCGTTGGTGACCCCTCCCTTCGATTTTCGAGCGGTGGTGTATCAGCTCGAGTCGGTGGGAGTGAAGTCGGTGAGCATTGCATCGGTCACATCGGTTTTCATTGGCATGGTGATGGCCGTTCAGTTCGCGATCAGTCTTCAAAAGTTCGGGGCGATGGAATACACCGGACGGGTGGTGGGGCTGTCGTTTTCTCGTGAGCTAGCGCCGACATTGACAGCCGTGATCGTGGGAGGGCGTGTGGGGGCGGGGATGGCCGCGGAGGTGGGGTCGATGGCCGTGACCGAGCAGATCGATGCCATCCGGGCGTTGGGAGCCGATCCGGTCAAAAAACTAGTGTTGCCGCGCGTGGTGGCACTGGTTCTGGGCATGCCCGTGCTGGCCTTGCTAGCGCTGGTATTTGGGTTCACGGGTGCGATGATGGTCGTTGGGGCGCAATTCAACATCCCGCCGGGCTTTTTCCTGAGTTCCGCCATCGACTCGGTCACCATGAACGATTTTATGTCGGGGATCTGTAAGTGCCCGTTTTTTGGTGCAATTATCGCATTTGTGGGATGCTATTTCGGCTTGACGACCACGGGGGGCACGGAGGGGGTGGGTAAGTCGACGACGCGAACGGTGGTGGTGGTTTCCATCGCGATCCTCATCGCGGACTTCTTTCTCACCAAACTGTACTTTCTGGCTTTTGGGTAAAGTACCCTGACCCTGGTTTTTTCGTCGAAGATAGGGGTGCTGCGTTGCGTTTGCTCTGGTTTTGCAGGGAGCAGCCCTTGACATCGCGAAACGGAGCTTTCAGGATGGGGTAACGTAAAGGAAGGTTGTCGTGTGCAACGAAAGCTCTTCGGATGGCTCGACGGTTCGTCGTCGAGGGCGGAAAAAGAAGAGGAAAGATGGGTTGTTGACAACGGGGGATATGGCGCGTCTGTCGAATTCGACACTTCGGACCGTCCGGTTTTACGAGGAAGCGGATATTCTTCATCCTGTGGTTCGCAGCGACGGCGGGCACCGTTTGTTTTCCTCCGTGGAATTGGAAAAGCTGTTGCTCGTGACGGATATGCGGGCCGCGGGATTGTCTCTCGACGAGATCAAAACCATTTTGGCGATCAAAACGACGAGCAAGACAGGGGTGGAGGCGGCGCAGCGAGTGGGAAAGTATCTTCGTGAGCAGATACGGCAGATGGAAGAAAAAGTGGTGGTGCTGCAACGTCTTCGAGATGATTTTGGTCGGGCGGACGAACTCTTCCACCGATGCCATTTATGTCAAACGCAAGGCACGTTTCCGTCTTCCTGCGGGATTTGTGGTGTGATGGATCATCCTGAGCTGTTGCCGCGTACGGTTCGGGTATTGTGGAATCTTGGTGGAGCGGGTTCCGACAAGGAATGATCGTTGTTGAGTCGAGTCATGAAACGCAAACAGGATCTCGAGCGAGCCCGGCGTGGAATCGAGGAATTCCTTCGGGGGCTTGGTTTTGATATCGAGGATCATCCGGAATTGGCGCGTACGGCCGAGCGGGTGGTGGGAGCTTTTTCCCAAGACCTGTTGTCCGGTGAGAGTATGGATGACGCCACGATGTTGAAAAAGGGCTCCAGCCCGGCGCGTCCTGGGGAAAAAGGGATCGTGGTGTTGCGCAATCTATCGACGGTGACGGTTTGTCCTCATCACTTGATGCCGGCCATTGGGCATGCGACGGTGATGTACGTACCGGATAAGCGTATTGCGGGGCTTGGGGCGGTGGCGCGTTTGGTGGACGGTCACGCGAGGCGGCTCGTGTTGCAAGAAGAGATTGGTGAGCGGGTGGCGCAAGCGTTGGTCGAGCATCTTGGCGCGCGGGGGGCGCTTTGCCGGTTGTCGCTGGTTCATACGTGTTTGGTGGCGCGAGGGGAGCGCAAACACGACGCCCATGTGGATACCGTGGCATTTGCGGGTTCTCTGGCCGTACCAGGGCCGGATCGAGAGCTTGCGATGATGGAGCTTCACACGCGTTGACGGCAAATACCGATGAAATAACGGGATTGCTTTCCCTGCCTCCCACGTTTTTGGCTGGGTTCGACAGCGTTCGTCATCTCCCTCGACAAAGCCAGGATGATGCGCTACACACAATCACTCAGTTCGAAATGTATGGCCTCGTCGACAGCGCGCTGTGAACCCGCCAGGTCCGGAAGGAAGCAACGGTAGCAGAGAGCGGGTGTGACGGGGCCTTTCCCGTTTGTGGTGCATCGAATCGTCGGACGCTCCAACCATGGATGCTTGGGCTCGTGGGGGAGGGGAGCTGTTCATGCCCTACGGTGTCCATCGCACCTGGATTCGTCGCAAGCGATCTTGTCCTTCGAGTCCTTGATCGGCAAGGAAAAGCGCGTCGCCCACCATGGCCGGAGGCAGCGCTCCTACCGATGGGCTGGTGATGGATCCCAATTCATTGCGCTGCATGGCGGTGCTGGTCGGTACCCAGGTGAGGCCGAATAGATCGAGTTTTCCAGCATGAGGCGCCAGCAAGACGCCTTGGCACCTTTGTTCATCGCAGCGCAGGCTCAAGCTGGCAGGCGTTGTTCCTGACTTCCGAAAATCCGCTGTCGTAAGGACCCGAAGGGTATCAGGATCGATTCGGCTCGCTCGCGCGAACGCGCAACTTGCCGCCTCACAATCCGGGGATCCTTGCGCCATCCATGCCAACACCAAATCATGTCCCGATACGGATAATTTCGAAAGGTGTACCGGTAGGGCAGAGCTGTCAATAATTTGTTCCTCTCCAATAGGTTCCAGCGTTTTGGCATTCAGCTTCCGAATGGTTGGATTGGATATCCCATTCGGTATATCCGCCCGGGAGCTGCCATAGGCCATGAAGACGAGATCTCCCATCACGGCCAAGCTGAGGTCGGAAGCATCGCCAGCAGCCCGCGAGATGAGTTTTTCCGGACCAAGTTTGATCAAGGATGCGCCTACCCGCGCGGCATACACATTGCCCTGGCCATCGCGCCAGTCGACCCAAGCGACAATCCACCCATCACCATGCGCCGCGATCGCGACATCGGAGACGTCTCCTTTGCCATGCGTGATCATGCGTTGCAATTTTGTTTTGCCGTCGGCTCCGATTCGCGTCAAAAACACCTGCGGCGTGCCGGCATCGCGAGCTGTCCACGCCACACAAACTTCTTGGGCCGTGGGGTGTGGCGCAAGGGCGATGCCGCCCCTTGACATGGCGCGAACGGAAACGGTGGTAGGGCCCTCGAGGGGCATGCCGGACGGGTCGATGCGTTGAACCAGCAGATGCGCGGCGGTAGGTTTGTTTGGGTTTCCTGGCGCTTGGCGAGGCGCCTGTTGCGGTATCCCTTGCCCTTCGACGAAATGCGTCACCCATCCGACATAGGTTGTAGACCCGGCCGTGGCGGCATCGAAAGCGGAAAGGGGCTCGATCGATGTCAATAGGGTTTGGCTTCGTTCCACGAAGGGAGGTTTGGGCGCCGGTTCACGAACCAAAAACGTGTTGGGTTGCAAGGCACCCTTCGGAAGCTTTGCCATGACGATGGGTGTCGGATCCTGTCCGCCCGCAGCCAAGGCAAGGCAGGTCATCGAAGTACAACCGGGCGACCACATCAATACGGGCGGCTCGTAATGCAAGGCGCTAACCACCACGGGTGCCGCAGCGTCGATGGTTAGGCTGGAACTCAACCGGACGTACCAAGGGATATCATCACAAGCCCCGTTTTTCGCACAGGCCTGCGCGCGTGTGAGAAACACGAATCCATCGGAGGATGTGGCGTATTCCCCGTTGGGTTGACCCACAGGGGAAAAGGCGAGCCGAACCCCCTCGGAGGAAGCTATCGCCTCATCACTGAGTGTCGTCATCCGCAATTCGCGCTGAGGCTGGTTCGATGATGGGAATTCTTCGAATACCAAGAGAGCTTGATTTGGTTTCGATGCCGCAGGCGCTACCAAAGCCACCAGGGCCTGACCCCCGAGAGATTGTCGTGGCGTACGCGGTTCCACCAACAACCGGCCTTCGAAATTGGCTACCGCCGCTCGAATCACGCTATCGGCTTGACGGACTTCCGTCCAGGCGAGCAGTAGCCGCTGCCCCGCACGCACCAGGCCAATATCGAATCGAGCGGAGCCATCATGCGAGATGGGGGTTACAGCTCCTTTGGGGTGTCCCGCGGCATCCAACGTCAGCAACGCCACGGAACCAAGGTTTTTCTTTTCTTCCAAACCAATCACCAGGGCAACGGCCATACCGTCGTCGATGGCGACGGTATCCCATGCCCTGACATTGCGTTGCAGGACTTCGCTTTGTCCGATCGGCTCGCCTTTGGGATTCAGCAGCAGGCGTTGCAATTGCGTTTCCTCGCCTTGTTGTTCCACCCACAACAGGATCGTGGCTTTGGAAGTGGCGACCGCATCAGCCCAAATCACCTTTCCGCGCGCCTGGGTGAATGTGGTGATGTTGTCCGACAACATGCTGTTATTTTTGACCAATGCGCCTTCGAGCACGTCGGTATGGTGAATCCTTCGCACCCATATCGCTCCAAAAACGTCCTCACCGATGGGTCGGACGGTCGCGAAGGGCACATCATCCGGACTTGGCCCGAGCCCAAAGGGTTCCGCTTTCGGTTTTCCTTGCTCGTCGAGGGCTTGAACCCACCATCGTCGTTGCGATTCGTGGGGAGGAGAGAATAAAGCGAGGGCACCTTTGGGGCCATACCCTACATAAGGTCCCAGGGTGCCTTCCGGCACGCTGGTGATGAGCGAGGCAAGGCCGTCGTCGTGCGCATCGGGTGTGGGAGCCGTGGCGGCAGGGGCCGAAGAGGGGGAAAGCCGAGAGGGCGCACTGCCGCCGCATGAAAGGCTACAAACCACCAAAGCGATGGGGGCGACGTAGAGAAAAGAGCGTGATTGCATGGGACTCGTTCAAAGGGTGGAGACAAGATTATGGGGGCTAACCGTCGAGCGGCACAATTCATTCTCCCAAAGGGATGGAGGAAGTCGTTTCCGTGGCGACGGGGCCCGCGCAGGGCAGCAAGATGGCAAAGCATGCTCCGGTGGGTTGGGGTTCATAGGCAATTTCGCCGCCGTGCTCGATGACGATGCGCTGTACGATCGACAAGCCCAATCCGGTTCCGTGCATCTTGGTGGTGACATAGGGTTCGAAGAGCTTCGGGATCAAGTCCTGGGCCACGCCCGGTCCGTTGTCTTTGACACGAAGACGGATGTATTCGTTTCCCTCGGGCTCAAGGATGACCCATACGTGAGGGGTCGTTGTCACGCTTTGTGCCGCATCCACGGCGTTTTGGATGAGATTGGTCAGCACTTGCCCGAGTTGATCTCGATCGGCCCGCACGATGGGACACGGGGTCAACACCAATTCGATCGTCATTCCTTGGACACTATGCATCGACACCACGGTACGAACGAGGTCTTCCAGATCCAAAGGCGCGGGACGAGGAGCCGGGAGTCGAGCGAATTTGGCAAAGTCGGAAGCGATGGTGGCAATGCGATGCACATCGTCGAGAATGCCTTTCGTCGCCTCGTCGAAAAATTCATCGAACGTCGGATCGTCGCGGTTTTTGAGCCGTCGCAACGTTTCGACGGAGGATCGGATGGGGGTGAGGGGATTTTTGATTTCGTGGGCGACACGACGCGCCACTTCGCGCCATGCCGCGATTCGTTCGAGGGCGGCGTGGCGTTGACGTAAGGCAGCGAGATCATGCAAGGTTTTGTTGAACGCATGAGCGAGGCGACGCATTTCCGGGGTTCCCCGGACGGTGACGGGTCTGGGTTCGCCAGCGACGACTTCACCGACTTCGTGGGACAAGGCGGCCAAAGGTTTTGCGAGGCTTCTTGCGAGAACGAAGGCGAGCAAAATGGCGACGGCAAGGGTGACGCCGCCGGTCATGAGTATCCAATGGTCGAGGGTTTCGAGGTGACGGTCGAGGTCGAGACGGGATTTTGCGACGATGACGCGTAACCCCGCGGCTTCATCGATCACGATTTGTTGTGCGATTTCGTTGGGCAACACGGTGGCGTCGGGGGTGCCTTCGAGGGCGAGGCGTACTCCATAGGCTTTGCTCAGTCTTTCCAGCACGGGTTGGATATGTCTTGCGCCGAGCAATCCGACCGTCCGATTTCCCGCGTGCGCTGCACACGTTCCCGTGAGAGCGGCGGAAACGGGTTTGCCATCGTATAAAGATGGCGGACGAACCCTACCGGTGGGGTTTTTCGATGACAGAATGCTTGCGAAGTCGTTACGACGCGTTCCGAGCAGAGAAGGATCATGCCCGGCACCGAGCACTTCACCCGTGCCGGTGACCATGACCAGTTCATCGAGGCGCAACGCTTTCATTTCTTCGGGCACGAGTTGGGCAAGGGCGAGGCGGCGTCCCCCATCCAATCGTCCGGCCTCGAGGTCGACAAGTGTGCGGTCCACGAACGCGTCGTGTTTGCACAAGGGTCGAAGGATGTCTTGCACGGCATCGTGTTCCGCGCGTATTTCGAGAGAAATACCATCTTTTGCCCCCTGCACCTGGGCATCGAAACGTTCATTTTCGGTACGTCGCCATTCGAAGCGCACGAGCGCTCCGAGCAAGGAGGTCGACAAGACCGCCACGCAACCAAATGCAAGGAGCAAACGTAGGGAGAGAGTCACGGAGGGCATGGTACGCTGCAACCCCATGGGCTACCACCTCGACAAGGGGTGAAAGTTGTCTTTGGGGGAAACGCTCCGCCACGGGTTTTTCATGAAGCAACGTGTGCATATAGGGTGAAGAATCGTTCGGGCAGGGGGGAGCGAAGCCGACGTGGCGTTTGTCACGAACTGCGAGTATGCCTATTCGATGGATTCAGGACGGCTGGTCACGATGGTACGGCGCGGGATGTGGTTGGGATGCTCGTTGATGGTGTGGATCGCCGTGGGATGCGCAACGACGGCACCTCCCCCCGCCTCTTTTCCAAGCCCGTTGCTGGGGAAGGAACTACCTTCGGTACGTGGAAATACGGTGAGTGGCGAGACGATGAAACCGCAGGATCTGCAAGGCCGCCCGGTCGTCATCAAGTTTTTCGCCAAATATTGCGAGCCATGCAAGCGCACGCTTCCCTCGGCGCAACGCAGCCATGTTCGTCGGGGGGATGTGCTTTTCGTTGGGATTTCCGAGGATGAGATGGTTTCCGATGCGCAGCAGCTCGTTCGTGCCTACGGGCTGACATTTCCGGTCATCCACGATCGTGATAATGTCTTATCAGGTCGTTTTCGCGTGTCGGACCTGCCGGTGACGTTCGTGGTGGATCGTTGTGGGGTCGTTCGTTATGTGCTTGGTCCCGACCATGAAGCGCAGGTGTTGGATCAGGTTTTGGATTCGATGAGTACCTGCGGGATGGCGGGGCCGTGATCGCCACGATCCGGGTCCGATGATTCGAAGGGATGGGCATGTAGTCCTTGCGGATCGGCGCCGTCTCATGAACATTGTTGGGCATGGGTGTGTCGCGAATCTACTTATCCCCCGGGTTGTTCGGTTTTTCGACGTTGGGTTCGTACCATTATTTTTGCCATGTGGAGGCAGGGCTCCGTCGACGCTATCAAGCCGTGGGCAAAGGCGTTCAGGTGCATATCATCGACGTTCATCCCACCGCTTCCATTCGTCGTCGGGGACGCAAGCTGGTGCAGGTGATAGATGAGACGTACGATGGGCATGGGGCGATCCACTTGGTGGGGCATTCGACGGGGGGGTTGGATGCGCGGCTGGTGGCCTCCCCCACGATGAACGTGAGTGGGGCGTTGACGACGCCGCGTTGGGCTGGAGCGATTCGTTCGGTGACGACGATGAACACGCCGCATTTTGGGACGCCTCTAGCGAGTTTTTTTGCTACGTTGTCGGGGCAACGTTTGCTGTATGCGTTATCAGCACTTACCGTTGCGGTTCTGAAGCTTGGTCGTCCGCCGCTTGCGCTGACGTCATCGCTGGTGGCCGCGTTTTCGGGGATCGAAAAGGCGGTGGGGGTGCAGCTTCGGCTCATCGATACGCTGACCGACAAGCTCGTTCGGGTATTGGACAGTGCGACAGCGGATGAGACGGCGCAGTTTTTGCGCTTGATTCGGGAAGATCAGGGCGCGGTCATTCAGCTTTCTCCCGAATCGATGGATTTATTCCAGGCGGGGGTCGAAAATAGTGATCGCGTGTATTACCAATCGGTGGCTTCCTATGCGCCCAGTCCGGGTGTGGTTTCCTGGGCAAAATATGTGGTACGTCCATGGGCTGCCCTTTCCTTGCCCGTGTTTGCCATGCTGAATCGTCTTTCCGGCCTCGAGCATGCCCGGTATCCGTGCAAGCCCCCGGGCACCGAAGCCGATGACAAATTGCGGGCTTATTTCACCGAACCCCTTCCCGATCTCGCCAATGATGGGGTCGTACCCATTCGCTCTCAGGTTTGGGGCGACCTGGTGTGGGCGGGACGAGGCGACCATTTGGATGTGGTCGGCCATTTCAGCGATGACCGGGATTCCAAGGACCATGTGGATTGGCTTTCCTCCCTTTCGGGCTTCGATGCCGCGCGTTTCGATGCCATGCTCGATGGTATCGTTGAAGGACTTCTCCAATCGGAAAACGGATGAGTTTTCCCGAAAACCGTCACGATACCATGATTCTTAGCTTGCTTTTTCGCCCGGATCCGGAAGACATGATACCACAACGTTAGGTGTCGTCGTGGCGTTGGCTGGCGCGACGCAGAGAGATTAAAGTTGTTGTTTTTGCTAGTTTTTTCGTTGCTCTGCGGTCGGATTGGGCAACGATCTCTCCGCATCGGCTACATATTCCCGCGGACATTCCTTGCAGTGTGAACGGAACGACGGCTGCCGTGCATGGCATTCCACTGTCCTCTTGAATAGGGCAGTCATTCATGGGTTTCATGGTTCTGCCTCCTTGCGGATACGCCCACCATGGTGGGGGTATGAAGATTCGTAGGGCCCGCGTGCAGGGTGGCAAGCCCGAGGGAGGATGGTTCCAGGGGGGAGGTCGAAAGGGGCGGCCATCCGGTTCATCGTGGCCGTCAAGGATTATGCTGCCAATTCGAACATCCGTTTGCTCTTGGGGCAAAGTGCTCTAGGCTATCCCGCATGCCCGCTGCGCGCTTGCTATGGTCAAGACCGGCTCTTTTATGCGCCGTTATCGGGATATCGTGCGCCAAAGACGAGCCACCGGGGCCTTTGGCCGATGCTTCAGAAGACGGTTGCGATGTCGTTGCCTTCGAGCCCGAGATCTCCGCACCGCCTGTGTTTACGCCGCGATGGGCCTTCGAACCCTGGATTTCGCAAGGGGTTTCGGATGAACAGGGGATTCGCGCCCTTCTGTCGGGCTTTGCGGAAAGACAACTGCCCGCGGGGGTAGTCGTGATCGATAGTCCGTGGGAAACGCACTATAATACGTTCGTTCCGAGTGACCGACGCTATCCGAAGCTCGGGGAATTGGTGGCCCACTTGCACGCGCAAAAGGTGCGAGTCGTGCTCTGGATGACCCAGATGGTCAATCGCTGGTATCACGATGAGAAGGGAGGCGATTGGGTGGTCGGGCCGTCGCCGAACTTCGAATTCGCAAAGACATGCGGTTTTTTTGTCGACGAGGGGCAAACCTATTCGTGGTGGAAAGGGGGCGGGGCGGCTGTGGACTTCTTTCATCCACAAGCCAGGGCGTGGTGGCATGAGCAGCAAAACGCGTTGCTCGACCTGGGGATCAACGGGTGGAAACTCGATGTGGGCGACGCTTTCGTTCGTTCGGATCCGGTGCAGACCGCCCAGGGGCAGATATCCCATCAAGAGTATTCAGAAGCCTATTATCGGGATTTTTTTGCTTATGGGGCCCATCGCAAAGGCGGATTGAACGAATTCGTCACCTTGGCCCGGGCCTGGGACCAACCATACGGTCGTTCGGCTCGCTTTCATGCTCGTCCCGAACACGCCCCCGTGGCGTATGTCGGGGAAAAGCGTCGTGATTGGCGTGGTTTGAGTGATGCCCTTGAGCATGTGTTTCGGTCTTCCCGAGCTGGATATGCGGTGGTGGGAACGGATATTGGGGGCGGGCTGGAATTCGATCCTGGCGATCCGTTGGGCGATCCCATCCCCTTCGATCGGGCGGTGTTCGAGCGATGGCTTGCGGTGGGGGCGTTGATGCCGTGGATGCATTGGCGAGGCAGCCGCGACATGCTTCCGTGGGCCATGCCGGGCTGTGAAGGGGATTGTGCGCAAAAAATGCTGGACCAGCATCGGTTCTGGCTGACGTTCCACCATGAATTGGTGCCGTTTTTCTATAGCTTGGCCCATCAAGCCCGCGCGGGAGGTGCTGCGGTGCTCACGGCCCACGGTGAGCCTTCCGCTTGGCTGGGAGACTACCGATTCTCGCTTGGGGAAGCCTTGCTGGTGGCTCCCATCCTCGATGACACAGCGATTCGCGATATCGTTTTGCCAGAAGGACAGGACTATTATGATTTCTGGCATCCGGAAGATGATGATATCGCGGGGGGAACCATCCTTCGCTCCTACCACTCGCCCCCAGGCCAGATTCCCCTATTCGTGCGCCAGGGAGCGATCATACCCCTTCAGGTGAGCGATGAGGTGACCGGCTTGGGAACGACGGCCAGCCGGGATGCGTGGACGGTTCTGGTCTATCCCTCGGCCAAGACAACGAGCTTTGACCTTCAGGATACAGATGATGTTGTCACAACGTTTCATGCAATCGCGGGGAAGGATACGGTGGAAGTGACCTTTTCTCGAGCGATTCGCGCCGTAGTGCTTCAGGTGCGAATGACCCGTAGACCGGGGCAGGTGAAGCTTGGCGATGCGGCAGTTCCAGAGAGAGAAACGCGGGATTCATTAGATGTTGCTGCATCAGGATGGTGGATGGATACCGCGCGACAAGCGGTTTGGGTCATAGTGCCCCCGTCGCCTTCGCCCCAGCATATTCGCTTTCTGTGGCCCTGAGAGCGTTCGGGCAGAAGCGCGAACCCATCCCTTGCCAAGCGGCGGCTGGAGTTTGCCGGGGGATTTGGGGTTGAACGCGTGGATTCCGGGCAGCGCTTGCGTTTTTTTCGCGCGCAAACGCTTAGCCGTCATTTTGTCGGCAGTGTTGTAACTAACGAATAATAACACGAAATATTCCTGGGAGAGGTTGTATGGCTTTTTGTGGGTACCGTGGCGTCCTTCCAACCTCTCTCCTTACCGGACTACGTATCCGGTCCTTGGAGGGATTTTTCGGAGGGTAGGTGTATGACGAGGACTAGGGTACGACTACCTCACTGAGCGGGTACCATCCTGATTGCTCTCCCGCAATCGCCAGTTTCACGACTGCGCGCCCCGTCTTGTCGATGATCCCAACCGCTAGCTGATACGTTCCGGCTGACATCGACGCGGGAAGGACAAGGTCTTCCTGCACATGCGTCAATCCCGGAAGCCATGCTTTGGGCTTGGAAGAGGCACTCAACACCACTGAATCGCCTGCTTGCGAAGTAAGCCGCACGGCCAGAGAGTAAGGTCCGTAGGCGGGAGCTACCCCAACGTTGTCCCAGTCCATGCTCACGGGCAGCGTGCCGCTGACTCGTCGCGGATGTTCCAACCTTCGAAGCACATATCGGTATCCGAGCTTGCGAAGCAGCGTCTCTATCTCCTGCCGAATCTGGCTGCCCTCTGGCAGTGGCGCGGACTTGTTGTTCACAAACGATCCGTGCATATCCACGGCATACTGGAAGATCCGATGTACATCGTATCCCTCCTGGACCCATCGACTCATGTCGTAACAGGTCTCCCACGCCACAGGGCCATTCTGCCATGCCAGTGTCGCGTTGGCCTGTTCCACGTGCTGACGGTACATATCATCCATATGGTTCCAGGTGGGTGAGTAGAACCCGTAGTCCCCCAGACAATCCGCTCGCCATCCAGACCCTTGGCTTGTCGCGTATGCGAGCGCGTCCACATCCCCTATCAACGCCTGCTGGGGAAGGTCCGGGAACAGCTCCCGGTACAGATCGACCACCTTTTTGCGGGTTTCCAACGACGGCATCGGGATTTCGGGCGTCGTGGACGAAAAGTGCCACTCGCCCCACAGTCCTACCGAACCGATGTCCATCTGCAAGTCAGGCTCCGAGGCAAACCTCGTGGCAATGGCTCGAAGCAAGTTCTCATGCCACTGCCAACACACCGGGTCGTCGAGGTCCGGCGCATGGATCGTAGGACCATCCCGTTTGTACTCCCAGATTTTGCACCCTGCTGCAGCAAGCCAATCGGGCGAGTATTCCTTATCCGATCCCGCCGTCATCACCCGTATCATTAGGGTCTGCCCCGCTGCCCTCGCTTTGTCGAGCGTGTTCTGAATCTCCTCCAGATCGATCGTTTCTTGGGTCGGTTGCAGTCGAAGCCATCTGTAACGGTAATACGCCGATCCGCTTGGGATGCCTTCCAACGAATCGTCTTCTGTGGCTACGTGATGGAACGTTTGCCAACCCATCCCAGGATTTGCAAACAATGTGTCGATCTCCGTGGGCTCCACCACCACCGTGTCTGCGCTCTCCGTGGCGGCGTCGGTTTGATGCGCATCTGGCTGTGCGCCCTCCACCGACCCGTCCTGCAAGGGCCAAGTCCCGCCCCGATCGTCTTCGTGCGAATCACTGCTACATCCAAGCCAGGTACTACCGCTCGCGATGGCACCCCACGCAAAAAGGCAGCCCACGATGATGCTCGAAGCCGTTCGGTGATTCATCCGCACCACTATACGCCATCCCGAGGTCCACCACGATCCATCAATCTCGTGCGCGTTGCCCAACGATCACGCTGCACCTGGTCGCTCCCCGCGTTTTGTCGAGCGATTTCGATATCTTCGGTGCCTCGCCTCCCCTGAGCTTTGCCAAGCTCGCCCACCGCCTCCGGCTTGTGCTGCTGGAGGACAAAACCCTGCGGGCCGCTGAACCCCGAATCGTCGGGACAACGTCGGAGCCCCTTCGATTCGCCTGACCCCCTCTGTCCAACCCCCTTCCAATCAACGTAGTGCACGAGGAGGGACTTGAATCCTCACGCCTCTCGTCGCTGGAACCTAATCCCCGAAGGGGTCGCCAGGGGGCGCCAGATGTCGCGAACGGCATGCATTGGGTGCGGACCCCCGGGGAGCGGTGCGATCAGGGCGGGGCCACGGCGGGGCCAGCCCTACTTTTCTAACTTTGCGGGTCGCGAAGCCTCGCTCGAGGACGCGCCGCCCACGACGGCCACGGCTTTGACGACTCGGATCTCACCCTCGAAGTGGTTCGTGTAGTGCATGAACCACTTCTCCGTCGTGACGACCATCTCGAACCCTTCGGCGATGGCGGTCCCGACGATTGCC
The DNA here is from genome assembly GCA_002070115.1 of Deltaproteobacteria bacterium ADurb.Bin207. Classification (GTDB taxonomy): domain Bacteria; phylum Myxococcota_A; class Polyangia; order Polyangiales; family Polyangiaceae; genus MWCO01. The sequence continues at coordinate 55,680 of MWCO01000012.1, read as the reverse complement.
GCGTCTCGGAACCACAGGTCCTTGGCTTCGCGGCGTTCCGCCTTTGTCCCCTTCGATGGTTTCCCTACTGCGACTTGGAGAGCGGCAGCCTTCTCAGCGCAAAGAGATGTGAAGGGCACGGTGTTGAACCGCTCGCGGATGAAGTCGTGCATTTCCGGCCAGGTTCCAGTCATTTGCCCGACGACAGCGAGTTCTTGGATCGTCACGGCGGAAACGTAAAGCATCGCCTTCAGACTACGCAGATCGTGCTGCAGCTTACGCAACGGCGTGTGGAACTCCTGCTGCCCTGCCATCCAATAGGACACCACATTGGTGTCATACAGCGCGCGCATCATGACGACTCACCCCGAAGGTCCCTCAAGTAGTCCTGGACCTCCGACGTCGCAAACGCGTCCTTGAAACGGCCGAAGGACTTGTCGAAGTCGTCGACGAAGTCAGAGACCTGAACCGCTTCCTCGATCTGCAGAGCGATGGGATCCCGAAGCTCGCCATCCAGCGTGAGCTTCGCCTTCGCAGTGACCGCAACCTCCTTGCCCCAAAGCGTCTGCGCGGTCTTTCTCAGCTTCGCGGGCATCCGTACCGTGAGCTTTCGACCGGGAGCGTCGAGTGTGAGCGAAGGTCGATCCCAATCGAGCGCGACGACACGGCCGACGAGTTGCTCGGTCGATTCCATCGGCTCGGACTTCTTGCTGACGTACTGCCGAAGTCCGCGTTCGATCGCGGTGAGGTCGACGTTGGTACGCCAAGGCTTGCTGGCGTCGCGTCGTTCTACCAGCTCGACCTGAACGAAGCCTCGATTCCCACCCATTGCAGCCGCCTTGGCGAAGCTCTGCGCGGACGCTGCCGTGAGTCCGACGACGGCAAGACCCCGCGCTGCCCGCCAGAGCGAGTTGGCCGTCATCCGCCAGAATAGCGTCGCAATCTTCGTCCACTCGATGTCGAGCTGACCCATCGGCGACGTGACGGCGACGGGCACGATGAGGCTACCTGGCTCCGCAGGCCCCACGGAAAGCTCAAGCATCGTGCGCAGCTCGGATGTCGGGCGACGTACACGCTCGGCGATGCTCGGCGCGAGCGCATGACGTGACCCCGCGAAGCCGTCCCGCAGTTCCGCGAGCGCGGCTACGTATCCGTCGAGCGGAACGAAGCGCCCCCCTCCGGTTGGTTGGAACCGGATGGCAAATTCACGGGATGCGACAAGATCGTGGCCCACGTTTCAGAGCGTAGAGCAAGAGAGATCGGTGGGCAACTCTGAGTGTAGGTCGAGCGCCCCCCACGATCACCTCGTTCGCCATGACGGTTGGACAGTGGCGATCCAACTTTGTTTTGGAACGTCTCGGGCGTAACCCATCAACACGAAGCCGTGCGCAAGCACCGCAGCCGGTCGCGATCGAAAATTGTGAGACAAGACGGACCACCGGCACCTGAACCAAACCGTCGGACAGGCCAGCTCGCAGGCTAACACCCGACTCGCACAGACCCGAGAGCTGCATGCTCTGAAGGTCCTCGTGAGGCCGGCTATGCGTTCGTTCCTTTCAAGGTGTCCGTCTCCCATAGTTTGCTGTGTTGCGGGATCCACCTGCTACGCGTTGATTGCCGTTGCAAATGGGCAGTGCCCAGACCTTGGTGCTGGTGTTCGCGTCTTCTTGAGCGTGATGGCTGTCGTCGCGGCCCTCCGACTCTCTTGGTTCGCAATCCGACCGGACCTTTTCACTCTCTCCGCCCGGCAACTTCGAGAAATCATCGTTGAGCACCGGGGCTTTCTGTTGCTCGGTGCCATCGCGGTTGTCTGGGTGGCGGTTCAGTCGGTCGCGGCGGCGCTACATGACGTATTGTGAGGTGAGCAGCTCGGACGTACCTCCCCGCGTCTTTTGTCGAACGTGCGATCGGTGTCGGTAGCGCCCATCGAGTCTCGCTTCGTGTAGTCTTTTCCCATGAGTCACGAACAAGCATGGGATACTCTTGAAGAAGCGATCGACAAGCTGAACGCGGCGCTCATCGCGCGTTCGAAGGGCGAGAACGTTCCGCGCGATGTCTGGAACGCAGCCGAAGAGGCTCAGACGGCAAAAGAGGTGTGGGTCGCGAGCGTGATGACCAAGGATCTGTTGCTGGCATCATCGGTCGAGTACTCCATCGAAGGGTTCCCGGACATGCTTGGCGAGCTGGATGCGGCCACTCTTTGGCTGATTTGTCGGGACTTGTGGGCGGGGAACACGATCAACGCCAAGGTGCGCGCTATGGAGTAAGTTCGACTTCAGATCATGATGTTCGATGGTTTCCAAGTCCCCACATCCCGAGCTGACCGTAGCCGTTGCGGTCCCCCCGTCCCAAGAGGAGCGCTTCGATCTGCTGATCGGAATGCATCCCGTCGAGCAATGATGGGTCGGTGACCCTTGAGACAAGACCGAACAGCGAGGCATTCCATCGCCGACTGTGGGAATTGACTCTCGAGGGCCGCTGCATCTTGGCCTGAGCCTACACATTCTATCCGAGCATCCATGACGAAGAGGGCCATGCGAAGCACCGACAGTGCGCTGACGAATCCTACAGGGTGCAGCAGCAGTTGGAGAAAGTCGCTCACGCACACCCCGCAAGGAAGGGGCTCGCTGTGTGGACGTTTCCGGTGGGTGTCAACTGCGCTCTGGGAAACCTCATCGAGGAGCGCGCCGGGTTGACTGTCCAACTGAAGCAGCGCGTTCGACTGGACGGTGTGGCACCTGGCCTGCTGTACAACTACTTGCTTGCTCGCGGGTTGTGTTTGGAAGATGTCGTCAGTCCGCGCCAGTTCGAGGACTTGGTCGCCGAAGTCTTTCGGGCGGAAGGCTGGGACGTTTACCAAACGAAGCAAACGCGTGACGGCGGCAAGGATCTGGTGGTCCGCAGGGCCAGCACGACTGCCTACCTGCCCTTGTCAAGCACCATCCAACCAATAATCTCCGGACAGCCGCAGGCGGCCTGACGCCACGGCCACAGATCAATCGCCGTACCCATTTTCGTAAAACCGGCAATGACCATGGCTGTGCGCAAGTGCGGCGGCCACCGCGCTGCCCAATCACCCAGCCACCGGCACAGCCGCAGCCATCAGCTCGGCCAGAAAACACTCGCGACGTTTGAAATCGAGTCGAAACGATGCCCCTATCATACGCCGCAAATGGGTACATACGGCCCTGACTTCAGCCCAAGCAATACCCCCAATGGCATCCAAGGCTCGGCGCGACCAGAAGCGAAACGCCAGGGTGGAGTCGGATTGCAAAGCTTGCAACACATATTCTTCGGTCCGCTGCACGGCACCAGTGGCCACCGCTTCGATGTCGGCGGCTCGCGCGCGCAACGCATCGAGCTGTCTGTCGCTGACCTCGAGTCGAAGTTCCAGCAGGTTTCTTCCCATTTGCTCGAGAAAATCACGCTGTTCGACATTTCGAATGATTCCACCGAGATACCGTTCAGGCAGGCAGTCTTTCGGCAAGGTCCCACGCTGGAGTTTGGCTTCGAATATCGAAATTCCTTCTAAAATTGCATCCATCGAATAGCCGGCAAGCGATAGGGCCATCTTATCGTTCGGGTCGTCGATCCCAAATCGCGCCAACTGCGTGCGCAAAAGCTCGCGTCGAATCGGATCGGTGCGTTGCAGCCGCGTGGAGCGTGTCACTTGTTCACACCTCCGCAGTTCCAAGAGCCACGGCTTGGCCTGCTCAATTTGTGCTTCTGTTGGGTTGGCACCCATGTAGCTTTGTGCTGGCGTGCGGCCTCCGAGTCGTGCCGAGGGCCTGCCGTTTCTCCCAAGGAAATAGGCTCTCGATACAAGTTCGACGATGCTTGCGGCAATGTCTTGCTCGTTTTCGCTACGCACAACCATCGGGCTGGGCAAGGATTGTTCAAATAGGCCGAAAGCTCCCTCTACAGGAGCTTTGGCTTGCCCTCGTGCGGGCGTGGCATGCAGCAACTGGCTGCCACAAAGGCCTTGTACCACCTCGGCAGTGTCATTGCAGGGGCGATTGTCGAGCGTTACCGCCATCGGGACTTGTCCCTGCACCGTCTCAAGCCCATCGTGAAACGCATCGACGACAGCCTGTGCGTCTTCAGTGGCAGACACCACCGCTCCGACGGTTGCTGCCGTGGCGCCATCGACCCAGGCTTCGAGATTGAAGGTGTACCGCTTTATAGCCAGACTCACTGGCCCATCATCCACAACTCGACTTTGCCCGCCCGGCTCGTGACACGCACCACGTCCAGCATACGCTCACCCACGGCAATGGGCTCACCGATACCCTCGGCAGCCGCGCCGGATTCGATCTGCGCCAGCACCACGTCGGACCTTCCAAAATACCGGTCTGCTGGAACCAGAAGGCCTCCGAGGGCATGATGGGTGCGTCGCAAGTTGAAAACGCCACCCACGCCCGCAATCTGGCCGCCGCTTCCCCCAAGTCGAAGAAACGCTTCTGGTTGAACAATTCCTTTTGCATGTTGGCGTGGAGCACTTCGAGCTTTCCGTTGTGCTGGGACACCTTCGCAATGAGCTGATCGACGTCCAATTCCTCTAAAAGACGAGTAAAACGGCTTACGCCACGCCATGCCCAAAAGGCCGCTCCCCCATCGCTCATGACGGCTTCGGACTTGCCATGACGACTAACTGCCTACTCGAAGCATTCGAGCACAGCCTCGGAGCACTGCTCCCCCAACAAGGCAACCCATCGAATATAAAGGTAAAAATCATCGACGATAAAAGCACGCTGATTTTCTGCTAATGAATATGTCTTTGCAGAAAATCCATGTGCCACAATTGGTTAGGGCGAATGGCCTCGTAGCGCTGGTCATGAACTTGTTTGCGCTGGACCTTGGGCAACACGTAGCCGTTATTTTCCATCACCATGCGCACGGTGCGCACGGATATCTTGGTGCCGGCGCGTCGAAGCTGGTTGCGGATCTGGCTGGGTCCCAATCCGGGATGCTTGTTCCACTCGGCTAAGACCAGGGCATCGCGGTCGTTTTAGGCGGGGGTCTGGTCGGCGAGGGGGTCGGAGATGTGCTTTTGCTGCATGGCTTTTTCGTGGATGCGAGCCCATTCGTACAAGGAAAAGCGGGAGATGCCAGTTTTACTGTGTGTTTCGGACACCCCAAGCTGCTGCACCAACTCCAAAGCGGCTGCTTTTTCGGATGGCGTGTACAGGCGTGCGACTTTTTTGCCGGTACGTGGTTTTTTGGGGGCCGAAGCCGAGGGTTTTTGTGGCTCTGGGGACTCTGGGGGCTTGGCGAGTTTTGCTCTTTTGTTTTCCAGACATCGCCACGCCGTCACAGTCCCCGGGGGCATCCCTTTGCGTTTTGCGGCCTCGAGTGGCCCCACCTCTTGTGCCAAACGCAGAATCTCGGTGCGTTGTTGCGCGGTATACGTTGCGGCCATCTTCCCATCCTCCAAGACGGCATTCTGAACACCCCATGTGTCCGGTGATATTGCCGTCGAATTGGATGGTCGGTGTATGACAAGGACATATAGGTAACATCGCGGCATACGCTGCGCGTTGCCATCGGCAAGTCGTCATCAGTGCGGTCACGAACCCGCTCGAAGCCGCCGACGGCACTGCGATATTGCGCCGGATTTGTGCGGATTTGGTGAAGGAAGTCGAAGAGGATCCCGAGCTTGGACGGCGTGTTGCAAGGCAGTTCGTGGCCGCCCTCGCTCGGTACTCTTCCCCCTGTAACACGCGGCTCGCAGAGCCAAGCGAAGCTATCGCAACTGCTTCAAATTCCAATACTTGAGAGCCTACTGATCATAGAGCCCCTCCAACCCACCACCGCACCAGCTCCTGGCCCGATCCTGCCACATAGCCGAGTCTATTTTCAGTGATGCACTGGTGGGAAAGGCGATCCTCGTGCAGCTACGATGAACCGAATGATCGTGCGCCCGAAGCGAGACAGCAAGGCAAGGTCAATCGAATGCAGTGAGCTACAGTGACTGAAAATAGCTGAAAATGGCTCATCTCCGCCACCACCCGGCCATTTGCCGAGTTAGCGAGTTGAAGCACGTTTCTTATCGTGCTTCGCTGCAACACAACATGCCCATCGACGATCCACACGAAACTGCTGCGCTGCTCGATGCTCTGGACGCTTCGCTGCCCATACCGATGATGATCGGTGCCGAGCTGAAAACCCTGCTGAAAAGCAAGGGACTGAAAATCGACACCGCTGCGCCGGTGCTCGTCGAGAAGACGTTCTACGCGGGCGACGAAGGGGGAATCCTTGCTGGACTTCGCGCAAGCGACACTGAAAATCAGCTCGTTGTCTCCATCACGCACCTGGTGCCGCCACTCGATCATCCGCTCGCTGAAAAGATTATCGAGTACCAGCGGCACCGCGTGATGAGCATCGCCCGGCAGCACGGGCGACCTTCGCCGCAGCGGCCTTCGCGCAAGAACAAGCGCAAGCGGAAGTGATCCCACAGGGCTTTTCAGCCAACGCACTGAAAAGCGACGACGTGACCGTCCGCGAGGGGGTGCGCCAGCCAGGAGCCCACGCGCCCGTCGCATCCCATTGCACCAGCCGAGATGGACGCTCCCCAACCCGTCCCTGCCACTTGGAGCGCTCTTGGCGGGGTCGACAGTACTCGGGGTCCGACCCAAGCGCATGGACGCGACCTTGGGCCGTCTGCGGGCCGGCATGGATACGTTTGCTTTGCCCCGGCGGAACGGTGCGATGGAGCACGGCGTTCGTGACGGGTTTTTCGCAGGCTCGGTAGAGCAGAGCATCTCGCGACGCGTGGTATTTCATCAGGTGAGCTACCGGCTCGGGCTCCTACATCGTCGTGCTGCCAATGCGTACCCCTGATGCCGTCGCCTGTGGATTTGCCTGGCGCGTTCGAGCTGTTCGGCTCTGAAGCTACGACGGCGGGGATCCATGGCGTGAGCCGACAACCGGTGTTACGCTCAGCATCAAGGTGTGGCATGGCAAAGACCGGGAAGAGAAAAAAGCACGTGGGCGATGGGAAGCAGCCGCCCAGGAAGTGGGCCGATCGAATCGACGAAGCAGCTCTTCACGATCAACTTATGATCGCGATCATGAGTGAAGAAGATGCGCATAAAGAGGCGCAGGCTTTGCTCCCGTCGCGCTCACCGGAAGACGGCCGTGGTGTCGCTTATGAGCTGGTAGACCCGATCGTCCGTGTCGGCAGTCGTTGACTGCCGCAACCCAATCGACTTGCGGCATTGCTTTCGAGCTGAACGACCCGATCATCCGACCCCGCCTATCCAGCACGGTTGATCGCTGCGAACCCCCTCCCTCGCGGGTTCCTGCCGTCGCTGGGTTCCGCCAAGGCAAAGAGCCTGCTCTACCCCGACGAAGAACGGTAGTTGCTCGGCTGCTGTCGCGTTCCCCTGGTTTGGCGAATGTTTTGGGGGGTGCTGGCACGCGAAGGGATGCGGCGCGATGAAGGCGTAAGCCTGGATTGGTGCCACATCGACCTTGACCGGGGCTTGGTCCGTCTGGACACGAACAAGACGGACGACCCACGGACATGGGTGCTTTCACAGGACGTACTTGCAGCGTTGAGGCTTTGGCACGCGATACGCGGCAAGGTCGAGCCAAACGAGCCCGTGTTTCCGGGGGAACACGGCGGTCGGCTGAACGCAGAGCACGCAGCCGAAGTGCTGCGAGCACATCTCCGGCTGGCCGGGGTGACCCGCGAAGAGTTGTTCGTGTCGAATAAGCATCGGCAGGCTCTCCGTGCTCATAACCTGCAGGCCACATTCGTCACCCTGGCCCTCGCGTCGGACAAGTCGGAGACGTGGATCTCGGATCGGACGGGCCACAAGTCCAGCGAGATGATCCGCCGCTACTACCGCAAGGCGCGAACCTTCGCCGAACTCGGGCTGCATGCGCTCGCACCGATGGACCAGTCGATTCCCGAGTTCGTGGCCCCAACGTGACCCCGCTTCGGGCCGCGGAAACCCGACGCACCCAGCCTACCGACCGATCCTCCCAAGCTTCTCCACTAAGTGCACGAGGAGGGACTTGAACCCTCACGCCTCTCGGCGCTGGAACCTAAATCCAGTGCGTCTGCCAATTCCGCCACTCGTGCGCGGCTCTCCTTACCAATAGCCACACCATGGCCAACAACACCACCGTGTGACCTTCGACGCTTATTGACAGCACCTGCACGTTTTCGTCAAGCCGCTTCGACTCGCCTTCCGTCCCAATCCCTTTCCCTTCATCCCTCTGGTACCCCAACGCCTTCCACCCCATTCGTCCGCATGATAAAATTGTATAATAAATACAAATAATTATATCTTGACAGCTCCCCCGCTTCCCCATCGAATCCCCCATTGGCGACGGTTCCGGTTTCCCTTCACGCTCCGTGCGTCCACAATGCCCCCCGCTAGCGGTCGCCGTTGCACCGCTCCATCTTCACGCGGAGTCTGCCCATGGGAAAAAACATCCTCATCTTTGGACCGAATGGAAGCGGAAAGGGAACGCAAGGAGCCATCGTCCAGAAAAAAGTCAATGTGCCCCATATCGAGTCTGGTGCCATCTTTCGTGAGCACATCAGCGGTGGAACCGACCTCGGAAAAAAAGCCAAGGCCTATATCGATCGAGGTGACCTCGTTCCCGATGACATCACCATCCCTATGATGATCGAACGCCTGCAAAAACCAGATTGCAAGGATGGCTGGCTGCTCGACGGTTTTCCTCGTTCCAAAGCCCAGGCCATCAGCCTCGCGGAAAGCCTCGACAAGGCAGGCATTGCGCTTGATTACGTGATCGAAATCATTCTCGATCGCGAGATCGCCAAGCTCAGAATCATGGGGCGGCGCTTGTGCGTCAACGACAACAACCATCCCAACCACATCGCGTTCGATGCGATCAAGCCTGTCGAGAAGGACGGCAAACTCGTATGTCGCGTGTGCGGCGGTGATCTCAAGACACGTGCCGATGATCAAGATGAAGCAGCCATCAACAAGCGTCACGACATCTATTACGACGAGGTGACGGGCACCATGGCAGCCATTCAGCACTTCAAAATGGCAGGAGGCCCCAAAGTCATCTCCGTCGATGGTTCCAAGACCATTGGTGAGGTGACCGAATCCATTCTCGCCAAGCTCTGATCCTCGCTGGAGCGCTGCTACCCACCCTTCCCCCATGGTCGGCGCACGAGTAGCATCGTGCTCGATGCCACGAATAAATTCAGGATTACCTCGTATCGTTCAGCTTTCCTTGCGTGCCGCGGAATCCCTCGGTTATCGAACACGTATTCTCGACCCGGAATATGGATACCTTTTCGAGGTCGATAACGGGGTCGAAAAACGCTGCTTTGTGGGGGGGATGTCTCCCCTGAACGATGCGGTCGCCGCGCGAATTGCTCAGGACAAGTACTACACCTCCATGCTGCTGGCAGACCGGGGGTTTCGCGTCGTGCAAGGCGTTCGCTGTCTTCGCGCGGACTACTTTCGTGTCGACGACTTCTCCGATCGTGCCGGTCCCCAACCTGGAATCGACCTTGCCAACCGTGTGGGATATCCCGTCATCGTCAAGCCGAATCGAATGGCTCTTGGGCGTGATGTCGTAGCGGTCCACGACGAATCCTCGCTCCTACGTGCCATCGAAACCGTGTGGAAAGGTGACTATCTCGCCCTCGTCCAGCGCGTGGCCTGGGGTGCCGACGTTCGGCTCGACTTTCTCGATGGAACTTTCCTGGCCGGTTATCGACGTCATCCCATCCGTATCGTGGGGGATGGACGAAGCAGCTTGAGGGCTTTGCTTGTCGAGTTGGATCGGCGATTTGCCGACGACGAGACGTTTGGTCGTCGAAAGGCCGAACCCATTTGGAAGCAAGTGGTGCTATCGCGAGGATGGGATGAGAACACCGTGCTGGCTCGTGGACAACGAGTGTCTTTCGAAAACCCGGTGTTGAACTTGAACCGCTGGGCTACCGCGGAGGTGTTGGACGGTGTGCCGGATCGGTGGCTTCGATTTTGTCTGTCCGTGGCTGAGGTGACGGGATTGCGGCACTTCGGATTGGATCTTCGCGTTCCCGCGGGGGAGGACGAGGACTGGCGGGAGGTTTCCCCGGATAAAACAGTCATTATCGAGGTCAATGCCTCGCCAGCGCTTGTGCAACTGCATGACTTGGGATGCCAAGACAAGGCGATTGCGGGTCAGGCAAGAGTGCTTCGCGCGGCATTTTCTTCCCCATCCGTTTGTTGAAATACCGAGCAGCCGAATTCCTCCCACAAGCGGTGACATCGAATGGCTGCTGGGCTCGACGGCGGAGTCCGAAATTTGAGATCACCAAACTGATTCGACGAGTCGATGATTGCCCTTCCCGCAACGTCATCGCCAATATGGACTGTCGCCTCACGGGTTCCCCTTTCGCGATTCCCCAAAAATATGAGTGTTATCGGTCGGAAATGGGAAACCCGCTATACAGTCCGCCCGCTCGGAACTAGCTTCGCGACGTGATTCGTCGCAACGCGATCCTGATAGGACTGTTTCTCGTCAGCGCGGCTTCGTTGCTGTTCGAGATTCTTCTCACGAAGTTCTTCGGCTCGAAACTCGAGCACCACTACACGTTTGCCATCATCAGCACGGCAATGCTGGGTTTTGGCAGTGCGGGTGTGTTCGTTCACCTTCGGCCCGGCTCTTTTCCCACCGACGACGGCCCTTCCCCGAAGGTGTTGGGCAGATACGCCTATTGGTTTGCGTTATCCTGTTTGATTGTCATTCCGGTGTTTTGTTTTCTGCCGGTGGATCCGTTGTTTGCGGATTGGCGAGGTGTGATCGCTCTTCCGCTGTTTTTTCTGATGTTTGCACTGCCCTTTTTCTTTGTGGGCGTTTGCGTGAGCTACACGTTGATCGCTGCCAAACAAGGGCCCGGCATCATCTACTTTTGGGACTTGCTCGGTGCGGGGCTTGGTGCCGCCGTCGCCGCATCGGCCATCAGTTCTCTGACGGGTTATGGCGCCACCGTGATGGTGGCCCTGCTCGGTGTCGCGGGTGCCTTGTTTTATTGGCATGCCACCGGCTCCCTGCCCTGGAAGTATTCGTTGCCATGGCGCATTCCCCTGGCGATCGCGCTTTGTGTCGGCGTGCTCGCCTATCCGGGCTTGGCGCGCGGAATCTACGGGCATGACATTTTTTCCATGAAGTATGGGCTGCTGCGTAAGGCTCTGTTGGTCGATTTCCAAGGTATCGAAATGTCCTTCTGGAACGCCATCGCGCGCATCGACGTGAGCAAGACGGGAGACTCTCGGGAGCGATCGTACCGGGGAGGCATTGCCCATCGCTTCGATACGGTGGATCTTCCTGGTCGCTTCATTTTGGTGGACGGAGGTGCCAGCACGCGTCAATTCGCTCTCCACGCCCCGGCTCCCGAGCAGGAATTTCTAAAAAACTCGTTGTGGGCGGCACCTTATGTCCCGCGCTCTGCCGACTCCCCACCCGAAAAGGCACTCGTCATCGGTGCCGGTGGTGGCGTCGATGTGCTCGTCGCCAAAGCCTTCGGAACCAAGCATGTCGATGCCATCGAGTTGAATCCCGACACCTACCGTGTGTTGCTCGGTCTGCCGCAAGACCCGATGCGAGATCGCTATAGTCCTTGGATTTTATCCGATGAACGCACCTCGGTGAACTTGCTGAATACCGAAGCGCGGCATTGGTGTCACACCCTCGGAGGAGAAGAAACCTATGACGTGATCGAAGCCAGTGGTGTCGACACTCTTACCGCGATTCGATCCGCTGCCAACGCGCTATCGGAAAACTTCTTGTATACCGAGGATGCGGTGGCCGATTACTACCGTTTGCTCAAGCCGGGAGGCATCCTGTCGCTGTCTCATGGCTACTCGTCCCCCGCTTCGCTGACACTACGTAAGTTCGTGACTTATTTGACTTTTTTGGAAAAACACGGAGTGCAACGCCCCGGTGATAGCCTCGTTTTCATTTTCGATAGCTATTGGGAAAACGGGCTTCTCAAAAAAGGCGCATTCACCAAAGACGAGATCGCTCGACTCGAAGCGTACGCCGCCGCCAACCACTATCGCTTCATCTATCACCCCTTACAACCCGACGATACGCCTCCCGTTCGTCCTCTGGGCGATGCTTTTTCCAAGCTCGACGACGCCACCTACGATGAGCTTGCCAAGTATTACGCACCGTTCATCGATCCTTTGCGCGAGACGGTGACGCAAAAAGACCTTCCTTTCATTCCTTTGGCACGGGCTGCCAACGCCGAAGAGCGAGAAAAAATCCTAAGCCAGATGCGCTGGGATGTACGACCTTCCACCGACGAACGTCCTTATTTCTACTTCGTCGGTACCAACCAACACACGTGGTTGAGCGCCATCGATGGCGCGTTCGTCTATCCCCAGCCCGCCGTGCGATGGATGTTCCTCTGCGCGTTGCTTGCTTCCGCGGCATTGGTGGCCGCGCCGATCCTGGTGCGGCGCAAAGCCAAGCTCGAAGGTGGAAACGCCACGGCGCGAAAGCAGGTCGTCGCCGCTTTGCCCTTTTTCGCCCTCTCCGGTTTCGCCTTCATGTTGGTAGAAAACGTTGCGTTTTTGAACTTGACCTTGTTTGTGGGCGGACCGCTGTATTCGCTATCCATCGTTTTGCCGAGCGTGCTCATCGGCTACGCCTTCGGAAGCCTGGCCACGGAAAAGTACCTGGTTCGTTCTTCGCGTAGTTTCGGAATCATGGTGGGGTTATTCGTTCTGGGTGCTGTTTTGTACGCATCGGCCATTCGATTCGGTTTGCCTCACCTCATCGGAACGAGTTGGGGATTGCGTGTGTTCGCGTCCATCGTTCTGACCTTGCCGCTTGGTGCATTGCTTGGCGTTCCTGTCCCTTGGTACATGAGTTCCCTCAAAACGAGTGATGCGCGAAGCTTGGCGTGGATGTGGGCGGTATCTTCCGCTTTCAACGTGCTTGGTTCGATGCTTTTCGTTCCTATTTGCTTTGCCATGGGCCGCACGCCCATCACGCTATTTGCCGCTGCGATCTACCTTGCCGCTATCTTATGGGCAGGATGGACGCGGCAGCGATATCCGGCGGAAGCCTAAGGTCCATTCACGAGACAACCGTTCACCAAACCTGGCCGCTGCCATGGGATTCACGCTAGGCTGCCCGCCGCCATGAACCAGCCCGTCACAACCCCCCATAGCCCAACCGTGGTGCTTGGCGTCACAGGAAGCATCGCCGCCTTCAAGTCCATCGAAATCGCCCGTCTGCTGATTCAACACCATATCCGCGTCTTGCCCGTGTTGACCCAATCCGGCGCACGCTTCGTGGGTCCTGTCACTTTCACCGGCATTTGCGGCGAAGCTTCACGCATGGATATGTGGGATCCTTCCTTCTCCGGAGAACTGCACGTAGCGCTGGCGTCTCAGGCCGATGTGGTGCTCGTCGCTCCCGCAACCGCGGATATCATCGCTCGCTTCGCGCAAGGACGTGCCGATGACTTGCTGACCGCTCTGACCCTTTGCGCCCGTGGGCATGTCATCGTCGCCCCTGCCATGCATCCACGGATGTGGGCCCATCCCGCCACCCAACGCAACGTCCAAACGCTCCAACGAGATGCGCGAATCGAGTGGGTTGGACCTGTTGTTGGCCCGGTAGCCAATGGCGAAATCGGCTTGGGGCGCATGGCAGAACCACAAAATATCGTAAGCGCCGTGCTGGCGCGTCTCAGACCACCTGACTTGAACGATTGGCATATCGTGGTAACGGCTGGACCTACCGTGGAAGACATCGATCCCGTACGTTTTCTCGGCAATCGATCCACGGGACGCATGGGCTTTTCCGTGGCGCGAAGAGCCGCCGCCCGGGGCGCTCGCGTTACCTTGATCGCCGGTCCCACGGAATTGACCACACCCGCAGGGGTGCAACGTCGCGATGTGCGGTCCGCAAGCGACATGCGAAGCACGCTACACGATGTGCTGGGTCCTTCGCTCGGCGGCGCGGACGCACTGGTGATGGCCGCGGCCGTGGGGGATTATCGTCCCGCGCATATCCACAACGAAAAAATGAAACGAGGTGCCCAACCGATTCAGTTGGAGCTTGTCGCCAACCCGGACATCCTCGCAGAACTCGGTTCCATGCGTACGGGTTCGTCACCGCTGCTCGTCGGATTCGCGGTCGAAACTGCCGATGAACCTACCTTGATCGAGCATGCCCGCGGCAAGCTTTCCAAAAAGCGTGTGGACTTCATCGTGGCCAATAGCGCTTCGATCGGCTTTGGTGGCGAATCCAACGAGGCCATCCTCGTGGGTAGCGATGATATCGAACGCTTACCTCGAATGACGAAAGATGAGCTTGCCGATCGGATTCTTGACCGTGTGATTGGCCTTCGATCCGGGCGAGGTTGACGTGATTGGGATCGTCGCGGCCCTGGTTCTGTCGTTGGTCGGTGTGACCGTGGCTTTTTATCCGGGCCTGTCCGGGTCGCCGTGGGTATGGGTATCGCTGGGAGGTTCCCAGCTACCGATCGCTGCCTATTCGCTAAAAAATATAATAAAAAACAATGAGTTACAAGATCGGCTGGGCCCTCGCTGGGGAGATATTTCCTTGGGAATGGGCTCGGCCCTGTTGCTTTTTGCAGCGTCGTGGATGGGCCGAACCGTGATGGCTCCGAATGGTTCGGCGAGAACGCAATGGCTTGCGCGAGCCTATGCGCAACTCGGGGCATCGGACGCCTTGGAAAAACATTGGATGCTCGTGTTGGTAGGTGTTTGCATTATCGCCATCATCGAGGAATTGGGGTGGCGCGGCTGGGTGTTGCCCATGTTGGAGCAGCGCCATGGGACTCGTCTAGCTTGGCCTTTGACGGGCCTGTTGTATGCCGTTGCGTTTCTTCCTACCGTTTGGTGGCTACGCTCGGACTCCGGACCGAATCCATTCGTGGTTGGGGCGGCATTGTTATGCGGTTGCACGTGGAGCTATCTCGCGGCCAAAACCCAGCGTCTCCTTCCCTCCATCCTGTCCCATGCCGTTTTCGTTTGGTTCATCGTCCTGCAATTTCGAATGCTAAACCTGGACAAATAGGTATCTTCCGTCACAAGCCCCTTTTCTTCCCATGCCTCCTTGTTGCACGAACTGCCTTGTTCCACGGGATTCGGGCGCTATCCTGCCACCCGTGCATCTTCGTCTTCTTGCTCTATTTCATGGTGCCGCGCTCGTGGCGGCTTGCTTCCCGTTGGGCTGCAGTGGCGATGACCCTACGGTCGAAGGCGTATCGTCGCTCAAAGGTATCGAAATCACTGCTGTCAGTCCCCGCAATGTGCGCCTTCGTTGGCAGCCGGTCGAAGACGGACAGGTCATCATTCATCGGATTTCTTCCGGGAACAAGGTTCAGGAAGTGGGGCGCAAGCCAGCGAGCCACGGTCGGTTTCTCGACCTCGCCCTTGAGCCGGAGTCCTCGTATTCGTATCGGTTGACCTTGTGTCACCAGGACTCTTGTGAACCACCGTTTCAAACCGGGTCTGTCTCGACTCCCGAAAGCGGCTTTCCCTCCATCGAAACCACGGTGCCGGCGGTGAATTCATCCGATGACGTTGCCATCTTTGGCGTGTATCGAATTGCCGCGGAGCTATTTCGGGAAGGTCGAATGGCCGCCGTGGATCGAACGGGATCGATCGTCTGGGAATATGTCACGTACGAATGGGGACCGATTACGGAGGTGCAGCCTCTTGCGGATGGAACGATAGCGACAGGTCAGAATCAGTATCTGGTTCACATCGATCTGGATGGCTCGGAGTTGTTTCGTTGGACGCAGACCACGGCGCGGCATGACATCGATCGGTTATCCGACGGTCGCTGGGCATTTTTATTTTTCGATCCGTTCGAGGTGGATGGCAAGACGCGGTTGGGCGATGGGATTGTGATACTCAATCAGCAAGGCACGGCAGTGGAGTGGAAGTGGGCGGGACGAGATCATATTCCGTGGACTGACGTCAACGAACAGGACTTGGCCTCCAACGAGCTTGGACTCGGACAGGATTGGACACACTCCAACGCGATTACCTTCGATGAGACCGGCAGCAAGGTGTTGCTCAACGTTCGGAATCTCAATCGAATTTACAAAATCGATGTGGCAACCCAGAAGGTGGATTGGATCATGGGCGATGGGGGAGATTTCGGCGCTGGGATCTGGGACCACTGCCATGATCCACAATTTCTTTCTGACCACCGCGTGTTGATCTTCGACAATGGATATCGTCGCCCAAAACCCCAGTATTCACGTGTGATCGAGGTGGAATTCGATCCCGAACAGAAACAGGCACAAATCGTCTGGGAGTACCGTGAAACACCGGATTTTTATTCGTTTGCTCTCGGTTCGGCACAAGCCTTGGACAATGGCAACGTCCTTGTGACCGACGGCATCAACGGAAGGGTGGTGGAAGTTACGCGGGACAAGCACAAGGCGTGGGAATTTTTGGTACAGAAGTATTACTGGATCTACAAGGCCGTGAACGTGCCGCGATCTTTTTTCACGGACTGGTGACCTAGCTCATGCCGCATCCGCCTTTGTACTTGTCACCTCCCGCGGTGCTTCTCCCTGCCACGCGGCTTACCAACGAGCAGGTGATCGCTCGCGTTCGTGAAAACTATCGTGGAAACCCTATCAAGTGGCCTTTGCTCGAAGCGGCCATGCGTAGAGTGCTCGAACGTTGTGGCACCTCCATTCGCTATTTCGAGGAAGATCATGAGGCTCGGGTCGGAGACTACGCCGCTCGCGCGGCAAACCTATGCCTGCAAACCCACCGCGTTGCATCCTCGGACATCAGTTTGCTCATTTACGGTGGTGTGGCGCGCGAATACTTCGAGCCAGCTACGGCCATGGAAGTCGCCGCCAAGTGCGGGCTACGGCATGTCCACGCTTTCGACGTCACCAGCGCATGCGCGGGACAGCTCGAAGGCATTCACATCGCCGCCAGTTATCTTTCCATGCATGATGAGTATCGAATGGCTTTGATTGGTTCCGCCGAACTCACGCGAAACTTTCTTTGTTTCGATATTCAGACGGTGAAAGACCTTCTCACGAAGGCGGCGGGTCTGACCATCGGAAATGCGGCAAGCGCATGGTTGCTCGGCCGTCAGCCTTTTGCGGGAGGAAGTCTGAGACTCCTCGGATTCCGCAATCACTCCATGCCCACCCATTGGCATCTGTGTTCCGCCCCAATCGATGGAACCTTCACGTCCCTGTCCACGGATCTATTCAAACTCAATGAACACGTGGCCCCGGAAGTCGAAAGACTGGTGGCGCAAGTGGGATGGAAAGTCGACGACGTGGACCATTTCGTTTTCCATCAACCGTCGGAGAGCATTTTGCTTGGAGTGCTCGATGACCTCGGTGTGGATCGAAGCAAGGGGCTTCTGACGCACCATCTTTACGCCAATACCGTGAGCACGACCGTGAGTTTGGCCTTGCATGAGTTGCTGAAACAAAAGCGCGTACGTCCTGGAGATAAACTCGTGCTTGGCACTGCAGCAGCGGGCTTCAGCATGGTTAGCCTGGCCGGCGTCTGGGAAGCGTAAGATGAATCGTTACCTCCAAATCTACCGGATCATCCTGAAAACCTTCGGCTTCCGACTTCGCCCCATCGGTACCTTCGCTCTCAAACAAGCCCATTCCGTTGTCAACGCCGCAACGCTCGCCGCCGACCATCTGTGGTCGCCGTCCTTCACTCGACAACCGATCGATCGCCCCGTGTTCATCCTCGGTAACCCACGCAGCGGCACCACGTTCCTGCACCGATTCTTGCTCCACACAGACTCCTTGGCTGCTTTCGAACTGTGGGAAATGCTCTTTCCCGCCATCACCGCTCGTCGCACCATCGGACCGTTCGTCGATCGACTTGCGCCTCTTTCTCCAGCCCGTTATCACAGCGCCGCTGCTCATGAAACCAGCTTGCGGGACGTGGAAACGGACGACGCCCTCGCCCTGTTTCGCTTCGTCGATGGCGCGTTTTTGTGGACCTACTTCCTCGCTTGGCAAGACCATTGGGGAAGCGAATCTGCCCGGGCCTTGTTCGAACTCGACCAAGATTCAGCCGAAAACATCGAACGACACTTCCACTATATGGAAGGTTGTTGGCGAAGAAACCTGCTCGTCAAAAACAAATCGCGCATCGCGGTGAAAGCAAGCAGCTACACCTTGCGCATCAAAACGCTGTTGCATCGCTATCCGGACTGCAAACTGCTGTATGTCGTCCGCGATCCCGTCGAAACGATCCCTAGCGGCATGTCCATGATTACCGGCGTGCTCGAGCAATCCTACGACGTATTTCACAGCACCCGGGAGCAAGACCGGAAACGATATCTCGATAATCTTTATCAGGCTTCCTGTTACTTGTTCCGGTACTTCCACGAGGTGTGGAAACAAGGCGCCATCCCGGAAAAAAACCTACTCATCGTGCGCTATCCCCAACTCATGGCCGACCTCGAATCCACCATGCGCGACATTGTCGACTTTCTCGAAATCGAACCCCCCACCCAGTTCCGGACTCGGGTGCAACAGCAAGCGATCGTGCAACGACAACGAAAAAGCCCTCATACGTACAGTCTCGAAAAATTCGGGTTGACCGCAGAAAAAATTCGTTCCGACCTCGCCTTCGTCATCGATGACTTCGACCTGGCTTGCCCCTGAACCGTCGTAAGTCGCGAAAATTCCAAGACGGCAAGCTAGTCCCTTGCCGCCTCGCTGCTGCCAACGCGCCCACGCAACCAAATCTTGGTTTTTCCCCCCACGATATGCTATCCCAACATCGGCGCGAGAGAGACATACCCCTCCCTCCCCCCCTCTGTCCTTTCGCGCTTTTGCTTGTCGCGCGGATGACTGCCCCCCCCGAGGCTCTCCGCGCGACAGCTTTTTTGTCTATCCGATGGATGCTATCGACCCATCGCCTCTTGCGCTTCCCTTGTACCGCCCCACCTGTCAAGATGCGCTCCAATGGCCGGCCGAACGTTCGCTGTCGGAGACTTACACGGTGGCCTCGACCAGTTGTTTCGTCTCCTTTCATGCTTTCCCGAACTCGATGCGGAAGACACCCTCGTGTTCATCGGTGACTATGTGGATCGTGGTCCCAAGTCTGCGCAAGTTGTTGATTATATTAGAAATCTTCCGTCGATGACCCGCGCGAACGTGGTGGCCTTGCGCGGAAATCACGAAGACGCTTGGCTTCGGGTCGTGGACCACGGATGGGACGAATTCGTCATGCCGCCACTCAACGGATGCCTCGCCGCGTTCCGATCTTTTGTCGACGGACCGGTGCCCTCCGAAAACGAACTACCCCGGGCCGATGAACGGATGATGATTCAGACAGGGGCTTTTTTTCCCGACGATGTGGTGCAATGGTTTCGGCAATTGCCCCTGTGGTACGAAGATGAGCACGCCATCTATGTTCATGCGGGGCTGCCACAGCATCCGGATGGAGGGTTTTATCACCCTCGACAAGTGACCGACTCCATGAGCCTGCTGTGGGGTCGAGATGAGGAATTCTTTTCTAACTATACGGGAAAGCTGGTTGTTTTTGGCCACACGGGGACTGAATACCTCGCCCAAGAAATCCCCAAAGGTGTCATGAACGATCAGATTGGCATCTGGCGTTGCGGCGACGCCATCGGGATCGATACGGGATGTGGACACGGGGGGTACCTTTCCGCTCTCGAGCTTCCGGCCATGAATATCTACGATTCCCGATAGCTGATCCGATACGATGGCTTGCTCGAACCATGCGCCTTGCCGTTGCCCTTATGGATGATCTTTGCGCGACGGTTGCGCTTGCACGAGATCGACGCATAGTAACGCCCGGATTGGTCTTTCTGCTCCCACCCACAACCCCAGGAGATCAGCACGATGAGTGAGGTGATCGACAACGCCACGCGTCGCAAAGAACTGCTCAAGCACATGATTCGCCAGCTTCACGACGGTACGGCGCCACAAGCGGTGCGGGCGCAACTTGCTCGCCTCTTGGGCGAAGTTCCTTATGGGGATGTCGTCGAGGTCGAACAAGAGTTGATGGCCGAGGGACTTCCCGAAAAAGAAGTGCTCGAACTATGCGATGTCCATGCCGAAGCCCTCTCCGGTCTCGTGCAAATCCGAAAACCAAAAAAACCACTGCCCACCGGACACCCCGTCCACACCTTTGCCGCCGAAAACCAAGCCTTGCGCCTCGAAGTCAAACAAGTCGCAAAACTCAGTGCCGATCTCACCGTCGCCGACCCTCAACAAGACGTCTCCTCCGTGTGGAGTGCCTTACGACTCCGTTTCAACGCCCTCATGGATGTCGAGAAACACTACCTTCGCAAAGAACATCTGCTCTTCCCCTTCCTCGAAAAACACGGCATCACCGGTCCACCCAAAATCATGTGGGGCAAGCACGACGAAACCCGCGCGTTGCTCAAGTCCGCCGCCGAAGCCCTGGCCTCCACTCGCACCGTCACCGCGGGCGAAGCCAAAGGAGTGATCGACCTCGTTCTTGCTCCCGCATGCAAAGCCATCACCGACATGACGGATAAAGAAGAACAAATTCTTTTTCCCATGTGCCTCGATACGTTGTCGTCCCAGGAATGGTTTGAAATCGCACGCCAGAGTTCCGAGATCGGATTTTGTCTTTACGATCCTCCGAGTGAATGGCGCCCTGACGATCTGCCCGAATCTCTCGCGCAAGAATCGCAAAGCGGTCGTATTCAACTCAAATCGGGAAGCTTCGACCTGGCTGAACTAGAAGCCATGCTCAATACCATTCCTTTCGACATCACCTTCGTGGATGCCAAGGATACCGTTCGCTACTTCACCCAAGGCGCAGAACGTATCTTCGCTCGCACGCGCGCCATCCTCGGACGCAAAGTCCAGTATTGCCATCCGCCCTCGAGCGTTCATACGGTCGAACAAATTCTCGAACAATTCCGCAACGGTAACAAAGATCGGGCGGCCTTCTGGATCGAAATGAAAGGACGCTTCATCTCCATCGAATACTTCGCCATGCGCGATGCCGATGGTCAATACCTCGGATGTATCGAAGTCAGCCAAGACCTCACGGACAAACGGGCACTGCAAGGTGAACAGCGCCTCCTCACTTGGGAACGTGAGGTCGAGCATGGCGAATGAACGGTTGCTCATCACTCCCGATGTTCGTGTGGCTCAACTGCTCGAGGTATACCCCGAACTAGAAGCCGTCCTCGTGAGCTTGTCTCCCACCTTTCAAGCCCTGAAAAATCCAGTACTTCGTCGTACCGTGGCCAAGGTCGCCACCTTGAGACAAGTTGCTTCCGTCGGGGGCATTGGCCTTGGCATCTTGATCAATCGCCTGCGAGAAGCCGTCGGCCAAGAACAACAACCCACCGATGCGCAACCTCAACAAGAACCTCTGCCCGCTCCCCCCTGGGCCAATCCAGAACAAGTTACCGCATCATTCGATGCTCGTCCTCTGCTCGATGCGGGCGGCCATCCCATGCAACCAGTCCTTTCGGCGCTGAATCAACTCGCTCCGGGACAGGTATACCTTCTCATCACTCCCTTCGTTCCCGCTCCGCTCGTGGATATGGCGGAGAAAAAGGGGTACGCAACCTATAGCGATGTGCGTGGCGACGAACTCGTCCATACGTTTTTTCGCCGCTCATGATCGAACGGGCACCTTGTTGAAAACCTGCTCCAGTCCGTCGAATCAATAACCCCCGTCACGCCTTGGTGGAACCGGTTTGGGAGGATGAACCCGAACCTCAATCGGTGGCTTGCGCGTTGGCACGGTGGTAGGCGTCGGAACCGCGGTTGATGCGGAAGAGGCCGCCGCGGCAGGACCTTCTTCCTGCGAACCATCGGGGTTCTCCCCTGTCTCCGCGTCTTCTGGCTCCCCCATGGCTGCCTCACCCGTTTCGACCGGTGGTGCCTGTTGGGGTGCCTCGGGTTCGTGAATCACCGTGGCGGGCGTAAGTTCGCTGGTGCTCGTCGAGGAAGACTTGCATCCAAGGGCCGACGCGCTGATCGCTACCGCCGTCGCGATCGCTGCCACCGTCCCCGCCGACCGCTCCGGCTCCCAAAAAGAAGGGGCGACCACCTGATCGGTTTCGCCATGGATGTGAATCCGAAGATGCACGCCTTGCACGTCTATTCGATCGCAATCGAGCAATACGACAGGCTTGTCATACGGAAGTGACAAACTGCGGCCGGCACGCGTGACCACGATCGCAGGCCGACCCGTACGCCGAACGAGCATGAGTTGCTGGTCCGCCGAAACCCATAACTCATGCGCCAAGCGCTCCTCTTCCCGCCAAATCACGCCCCCTTTTTCATCCAAACCCAGGGCAATGTCATAACCGGGCGTCGCAACACAACATACATAACGGTCTTTGGGCGTGTGCGCGTCCAGGTTTTCAATGCACAATGCTATCGGTTGAACCATCCCCCCATGATACCTCCAATACGAAGCCAAACCGAGCCGGTTTGCCGTACGGCACGGCCATCAAGAAATGCACATCCTCATCCCAACCGCAGCTTCTGCGTGAGATGAGCCGGACCGCGCTTCCCACACACCCGAAATCGTGGACGTAGATCATGGGGAGCTTGCCGAAATGGACCCTGGGGTGAATCGCCCCTCAAGGGTTCAACGATTCCCCGGAAAGTTACCTCCTCACCCACCGTAAGGTTCATTTCCCGCACGAAAACCTGCCCCGATACGCCAATCTTTTCGTTGATCGCGGCCATCGACGCCGGTAGCGGTTGGTTCAGCAATACCCCATGACCCTGCGCTCCCACGAACGCGACGATCATTCGATTCGGATCGATCTCCACGATCCCATCGTCACACTCGAGCTGCATGTTCGTTCCATGCGATTGTGTGCCGATGTCGATATACATGACTTTATCCGCCGCGTCTTTGGCGACCACTTCGCGAAAGAAGGTGTACTGAAAATATACGGCACGAACTCCGGTCAAAAAACTGGTCACGAGATGACGACCGCCCACCGTTGCTTGCAAAGATACCCTGGTCGCCGTCGTTATCCCCTTCAATGATCGTTGTGGAAAAAACTGACTCCACCAGGGCATCGGAGCCTCCAAAACCGCGGAAAAATCCCAGGGCGGTTGAGTCGTATCTATGTGAAATTATTAGACTATCCTGATTGTCTCCACGATTCTCTTCTGCTGCCCCTCGTGTTCACGAGCCAATGCGACGCAACGATACCAACGGTTCGCTTTGATCACGGATGAGATCCAGATCGATCCATCCTTCGATGAACCAGTCTTCGTCGCCTTCCGGATCGATGATTCGCTGAAGCACGCTCCAGCATTGCTCGCCTTGTTGTTGCACTTCGGTATTTCGAGTTCCCCGTGCCGAAGGGGATACATCGATGAACGCATGAGCATCGAAGTACGGCGCCATCACTTGTTCGAATCGTTTTTCTGTCCACGGTTCGTCCCCATCGTCGCGAATGCACGTCACCGCATCCTCCCAGTTGCGGTCCGACAGGGATTTGAGAAGCATGAACATCTCATTACGAATGCGACGGACGAACGCCTTGAAGTCTGAAGCAAGATGAGTGGGGGAAGTGGGTTCCGGAGGCTGGAACCGATCCTTAGGACGCACGATCTCGCCGCGCATCATTCGCTCCCACTCTTCGATGAGGCTCGAATCCGTACGAATGATCATCGTATGAAGAAAAGAGATGACATCGTCGAACGGCTCCGTTCGCAACGTCTCCGGAACGTTTTGAACGCACGTTTTGTATACTTGCGTGAGGTACCGGAGCAGCACGCCTTCCGAGCGAGCGAGACCAAGATCTCGCACATACTCGTTGAACGTCACGGCTCGTTCGACCATGTCACGAGCGACCGACTTGGGCTTGATGTTTTCGGCTCCCACCCAAGGATGCCCTTTGGCGAATAGGTTGAACGTTTCGTAAATGAACTCGGCGTTGGGTTTGGGATACTCCACACGCTCGAGGGCTTCCATGCGCTCTTCGTATTCGACGCCTTCGGCTTTGAGCTTGCCCACCAATTCTCCCTTGAGCTTGTCCACCTGTTTGAGCAACACCACCGTGGGATTCTCGAGGATCGACTCGACCAGCGTCAGCACGTCGAGCGCGTGGGTCTCCGTCGTGGGATCGATCAACTCCACCGCCTCCACCAAAAACAACGACAGCGCTTGATGCAGCGAGAAATCCTTCTGCAAGTCCTCACGGACGCGAACGAATCGCAACGGTTCGTTGTCCTCCCACTCGACTTGCACCACACCCACCTGACGCAAAGACATAAATAGCTTGGCGGCAAGACGAAGCTGGATCCGTTTTTCCGCATCCCGAAGATGGGCTCGTTGGATGATTTCCACGATCCTTCGGTAACCGCCTCCAGGAACATGGGCGTAGGCCTGGAGCACTTGAATGAGCATGCCGTGGTTGACACTGAACTGCGGGACGAGCGGTTCGGGAGGAGCTTCGCGCAGTCGGTCGAAGGTCTTCTCGTCCCAAGGAACGTACCCTTTGATGGGAGGCTTTTTGTTGACCAATTTGTTTTTCAGATGCGGGTTTTTGATCCTTTTCGCTTCGAGCCGACGATTCTCCGCGATGTGCTCGGGGCTTTGCACGACGACCAGGCCGTGATCATCGAATCCGCGACGACCTGCGCGTCCAGCTATCTGATGAAACTCTCGAGCAGTCAGGATCGCCGTCCTATCCCCATCGAACTTGCAAAGCTGGCGAAACACCACGGATCGAATGGGAATATTGACCCCCACCCCCAGACTGTCGGTTCCGCTTACCACTTTCAAAAACCCGGCTTGCGATAGCTTTTCGACCGTAAGGCGATACTTGGGAAGCAACCCCGCGTGATGAATTCCAATCCCCGCACGCAAAAAACGGGATAGTTCCTTGCCGTTCGGTGTGTCGAAACGAACACTTTGCAGCTCCGCGGCGATCTGTTGACGCTCCTGCTTGGAGAGAAAAGATAGACTGGTGAGGGCTTGGGCTTGCTCCGCACAAGCACGCTGCGTGAAGTTCACAAGATAAATCGGCGCCTCGTTGCTGTCGAATAGCTCCTGAACCGTCTCGTGCGTCATCGCCTCCCGATACGAAAAGGTCAAAGGCACCGGACGCTGCGCGCCCGTAATGACCGAGACCTGCCGATCCGTATACGCATCCAATCGCTTCGCAATCTCACTCACATCCCCCAACGTGGCGCTCATGAGCAAAAAAACCGTGTCCCGTAGTGTGATGAGCGGTATCTGCCACGCCATCCCCCGCTCCCGATCCCCGTAGTAATGAAATTCATCCATCACCACGTAATCCACGGGAAAGTCAGGCTCTCGAAGCGCTCGGTTGGCTAGGATCTCCGCTGTACAGCAAATAATCGGCGCATCCCGGTTGACCGAACCATCGCCCGTCATCAACCCCACGTTTTCTGGACCCAGCGTCTCACACAAATCAAAAAACTTTTCGTTGGCGAGCGCTTTGATCGGCGATGTGTAATAACACACCCGATTTTCCGCCAGCGCCTGGAAATGCAACGCCATCGCCACCAGCGACTTGCCCGACCCCGTGGGCGTGTTCAAAATCACATGATGCCACTGCAATAACTCAAGAATCGCCTCCTCTTGCGCAGGGTATAAATCAAAACCAAGCTCGCTCACGTAGTCGAGAAACAAGCTCAATAGCTCGTCCCGATCCACGTTGCTTCCACGCTGGCTCAAGCGGGACAGTATTCGTACCAAAGGAAATGACGTATCCGACATGCTGGGTCCTTGGCTTGCGCCACCATCATGCCAGACCCACCGCCTTCACGTGACCCCAACGTTTGCCTCGCCCACAACTCCTTACCCTCCGTTCGCTTGGAACCTCCCCAGGACCATCTCCGCTTCCTTCTTTCCCCCTATCACGCCAAACCCTTGACACTTTCAATCGTGCGAACCAACGATATGTTCACCAATTGCTCGTCAGGAGGGAACGGCCATGCGTGTGAAAATGACGCTAGAAGACGTGCTACAAGGGAAAACCAAAGGCGGTGTGGTTACGGCCGACGAGTCCACCTTGATGCGGGAAGCCGTCAAAATGATGGCGACCAACAATTTTGGGGCTCTCGTGATCACCTCGGAAGGCAGACCCGCGGGAATCGTCACCGAACGCGATGTGTTGCGCCAAGCCGCGCAAGGGGAGGGGTTTTTGAACAAACCCGTATCCGAGGTCATGACCCGCGACATTGTCGTGGGAAGGTTTTCCGATGATGTCGAGGTCGCCAAACGCGTGATGACCGATAAGCGATTTCGACACATGCCCATCATGCAAAAAGGAAAATTGGTGGGAATCGTATCGATTGGCGATGTAGTGCGCTCCCAATTGATGACCATCGAAGCGGAAGCCACCTACTTGCGAGACTATATTCGGGGAGAGTACGGCTGAGGGAAAGATCGGTTCAGGCCGCGAATAGAAAATGTTTTCCCTCGACAAACCCTCGAGGGATCAAAAAATCGCGGATCAAGTTCCGTGCGCCCCGGGCTCCCACCGCGACTACGATAGTTTCACGCCCGCTTCTGAGTTCCTGCACCGAGCGGATGGGAATTCCACGAGCCTCCCGACCCATTTTTCGCGGATCGATATCCACGAAATAACGCGGACGCAATCCATGCGATTCGAGTTCTCGGCAAAGCCGTTTACCCGTGGGGCCCGCGCCCCATATCACCATTGGCATGGCAAGGCTGCGAATGCGATGGGCAAGATACTTGGCTTTGGTTTCCCGAAATCGCGCCAAGGCGTATCGACTCTCCGAAAATGTCGCTCGACCAGCATGGTGTCGCCATCGAAAGAGCACTTCTGTTACCTTGGCGAGCTGCCACCCCGCTTGATCAAGACGTAGCCACAAATCATAGTCTTCCGGCCCTTTCGTGTCGATCCATCCACCGACTTGCTCGAGAGCCTCACGACGAAGCAATGCCGTGGGATGACAGAGGGGAGCTTCGACGAAAATCTCTTGGGCGTGCTGTTGCGGGGTAACCAACGCGTTCTGCCAATCGATGTACCTTCGCATCCCCTCCCCAAGATCATCGGTAGGAAACCCTTCGACTTGAACCCCCACGACGCCCACCTTCGGGTTGGCGCGTAGCCATTGCACTTGACGCTCAATACGCGTGGGAAGCGAAATATCGTCGCTATCCATGCGAGCGATATATTCACCGTGAGAAAACCGATGCGCATGTTGCAACGCCGCGACGAGCCCACGGCCGTCCGTCGACAAACACCTCACGCGTGAGTCACGCCTCGCCCGCGCCGCCACGATCGATGCCCCCTCATCCAACGAACCATCGTCAACCGCACACACCTCCAAATGCTCGTAGGTTTGGCAAAGAATGCTGTCGAGGGCTTGTTCGACCGTTTCCGCGGCGTTGCGATAGGGAAACAAAACGCTCACGAGCGGAAGCATGAACCAAGCTTAGGTACGCCCTGGCCCCACGGACAAGCACAAC
Source organism: Deltaproteobacteria bacterium ADurb.Bin207 (assembly GCA_002070115.1). Classification (GTDB taxonomy): domain Bacteria; phylum Myxococcota_A; class Polyangia; order Polyangiales; family Polyangiaceae; genus MWCO01. The sequence continues at coordinate 28,255 of MWCO01000012.1, read as the reverse complement.
CACTGCCTCTTGCTTCGAGAATCACGAACGTGCGATGAGGGCGACCGTCGCACGGTTGTCGTCGAATCCCGGGGTTGGCAACCAGCACAAGGCAGGACTATCGTCCCTTTGGCTCACGTGAAGTCTCCAAACCATACGTTGGCGACAGACTGGCCGTGTCGAGCGTGAGCAGCCTTGGTGTCATGGGAAACTTCGTTTTCCGTGTTTGAAATGCATCCTCGAGTTCACAGGACGTCAGCATGAACAAGCCGAGATACTATTTCATCAACGAACGCAAACATGCGTCGCTCGACTTCGCCACCATGGGTTTCGATTATTTGGCTTGCCCGTGGCGGTTCGAAGCCGTGTTCCAGCATGGAATATGGCGCGTGCGTGGCATCGTGGAAGATACGACCATGCACTTGCCCGAAGGCAGTCAGTGTTTGCACTACGGCCAGGAACTTTTCGAGGGAATGAAAGTGCAAACCGGTGCCGATGGAAAACTATATGCCTTCCGTCCCCTCGATAACGCACGACGTTTGAATGCGGGCGCGGACTACCTCTGTGGTCCGCCAGTCCCCGAAGAACTGTTTCTCCGGGGAGTGGAAGAAGTCACACAAGCCAACGCTCCTTATGTGCCCCCCTACGGGACAGGAGCATCCCTGTATGTTCGTCCGTTTTACCTGGGCATAGGAGACAACGTGGGGGTCAAACCGGCCTCATCCTACGTCTTCCGTATCTTTGTAAGCCCCGTGGGACCGTACTTCAAAGGTGGGTTTGGCCCAGAAAAAGGCCAAAAATTCCGCGTGAGCCAGTATGACCGGGCGGCGCCGCATGGGACCGGTCACATCAAGGCTGGTGGCAACTACGCGTGCTCATTTTTCCCAGGTCGAGATGCCAAATCCCAGGGCTACGCAGAAGCGCTGTATCTCGATCCACAAGAGCATAAGTACATCGACGAAATCGGGGCCGCGAACTTCCTGGCCCTCAAAAAAAATACGTTGCTCACGCCCAAATCAACCAGCGTGCTTCCCTCCATCACCCGGCGATCGTTGATGCGGATTGCCTCCGATCTATTCCAATGGCCGACAGAAGAACGAAAAATCGCCCTCGACGAACTCGATGAAATCGATGCGGCAGCCTGCTGCGGAACCGCCGCGGTGATCACATGGATCCAAGAAATCCATGACTCGGATCGCAAATGGCAATTCCCCTTTGATGAACGGTGGAAAAAACTTTACGACAAACTCGTCGGCATCCAAACCGCCACGGAAGAAGATCCATTCTCGTGGCGATACGAAATCAAACTCGGATGACTTCACGCACGACGGCTCGTTCAGCACACGTCACAGTACCGACCCCGTAAGATAAGCCTCAAGTTGTGCGGCACACTTGGGATGACGAAGCTTGGCCAACGCCCTCGCCTCGATCTGACGGATTCGTTCGCGGCTCACATCGAACCGCTTGCCAATCTCTTCCAGCGTCCAATCCTGTTGCTCATCGATTCCGAATCGTAATCGCAACACCTGCTGCTCTCTCGGCGTCAACGTCGCAAGCATCTGTCGCGTGACAACTCCGAGTCGGTCCCGCACCAACGCATCTTTCGGAGATTCGCTCCGCGCGTCTTGTACGAATTCAACCAAAAGCCGATCGTCCTCCGATCTAACCGGCGCATCGAGGCTGACCGGATCTTCGACGACGCTCAGAGCCTTGTGAACTTGATCGAGGGGGATGCCAGAGCGTTGTGACAATTCATCAGCGGTTGCCACGTAACCATGCTCATGAGTTATCTGTTTTTGAAGACGTCGGAGTTGAGTCAAGGCTTCGAACATGTGAACGGGAACCCGGATCGTGCGACCTTGATCCGCGATGGAACGAGCCACGGCTTGCTGAATCCACCAGGATGCATACGTGGAAAAACGATAGCCTCGACGATAATCGAACTTGTCGACAGCCCGTAGCAAACCAAGGTTTCCCTCTTGCACACGATCAAGAAGATCCACGCCTCTTCCAGCATATTTCTTCGCGGTATGCACAACAAGCCGCAAGCTGGACTCCACCAAAGTCACCTTGGCACGCTGGGCGATGGCTCGCCCTCTTGCTACCTCCGCCATGATCTGCTCGAGGACTTCTTCACTCACCCCCAGGGATCGCTTCCCAGCTTCAATGACCTCCAACGCATGGCGAATGGTGTCGCTCATCGATGACAACTCATCCATTCTCATGCCCCGACGTCCGAGAATGCATCCCTCATCGGCTTGCGCTTTCCAGGCGCGAACGGTCGCTATTACCTCTTGGTAAGGCATGGAAGCCATCTTTTCACACGCACGAATACCACGCCTTGCATCCTCAATCTGACGTTGCACCGTGGTGACCTTGTGATCCAGACGATCAATTTGTTGCCGATCCCATCGGATGTCTTCAAATATGGCCACCATCTGGTCGTCCCAGGTTGACGGCATCCCGCTGGATCCCACGGTGCGATGGGCTTTCAAGCCTTGTTCACGTGCTTTGTGGAGTGCGGAAAACGCCTTGAGAACGCTCATCAAGTGCTTTCGAGCCGCCTCGTCATTGTCATCGCCATCACGCAACACACGACTGAGTCGAACCCTTCCCCCTTCCAGTCGTTCAAGAAGGCGAGCCAACTCCTGCCCCACCAGCCTCGTGCGAAGCAAAGCATGAAACATGACCCGCTCGCCGTTTTCCATCTGCTGAGCCAACGCCACCTCTGCCTCACGGCTCAACAACGGACGATCCCCAAGAACTTGAAACCACGCATCGAACGCGGTCGATACGCAAGCTTCATGGTTCGTGGATCGATGGTCGGCAGGTGCTTGACATGGAAGATTCGATATGGACTGCATAAGAAACCCACGTGATTAAGGCACCCATTCCAGGATGCATTCGGCGTGGATGTCACTGCATGGGTCATGCCATGCAGTGAACTGTCCCACACCCCCGCGCGCCCGAGAATTCGTGGGCAGGCTTCGTCCTTATCCCCTATTTACGAGGAAAAATGCCTAGGTCGGGGAGTCCCCAGTTCCCAGACGGATCCGTCAGATCCTTGGCTAATACGACTGCAATAACTGAGAAGCCAACTTCCGAATCGCTGGCTCTTGGTCGGAAGCCGCCGCTTCACGGACAATGGGCTGGGCTTGGGAATGGGCGATACGAACAAGGGCTGTGAGAGAAGCTTCCCGAACCAAGGCAAAAGAATCCTGCCTGGCTGCGCGAGATAGCGCCTGAACAGCCTGAGAAGAAGTATTTTCAGGATTGAGCAAGCCGAGAGCACGGGCCGCGCGGAGCCGCAAAGACCATGAAGAACCCTCCAACAACGTCTTGCACAATGCCTGTATCCCTTCATCCGCACCCTGCTCTCCCAACGCGGTCAAGGCAGCGCGCTGAACGAGTTCGTTGTCATCTTCAAGCGCATCGATGACCGCCGCGCGCGACTGGGCAGTGTTCTGACGCGCCAACACGCGAATGGTTCGCGTGCGCAAGTCCACCGAAGGATGCCGAACAAGAGATAGAAATGCCGGCTCCACGCGTGCGGTAACCCGTTGCGCCGCCGCTCGTACCCTCTTTCGAAAATCCGGATCGAGCTTGTCCACACCATCGGTAAACGGCGCCAAAGCGTAATCCCCATCGTACGACAACAACGCATCTGCCACGAGACGAGCACCTTCCGCCGATGATCGTACTGCTTGCAAGGCAGAGGCGCCCACTTGCTCTTCGAGTTCCACCAACACCCGAGCATAGTCCGAACGGTCATAGCCAGAGGGCATGAGATGATCGAGCAGCGCATGCACGTCGAGCTGTCCGGCCGGTACTTCCCAAGGGTCGATGGAGCGCTTGAACTGACCGGTCGCCACGACGAGAGCTGCTGCCAAAGTCGCTTTGCGTGTTGCCACGTTGGGATCGAAAAAACCCGTGAGCAGAGGTCGAGCGCGCTCGGGCGCAAGACGCGCCAACGCCACCAAGGCGGCTTGTTGAGGCAGCGGGTCGGAGCTTCGATAGACAGCCACGAGCGCCGAAGCTCGATCCGTGGCTCCAGCTTCGGAAAGGCCGAGCGCAGCAGCAGCGATTGCCACGTTTCCCGCTTCCACGGAACGAGTCGTCTCCGCAAGCAATGCCGCGGATTGCGAGCCCTTGTCGAAACCCAGACCGAGCAAAGCCAAAGCACGGATTTCCGGAGAACCTTGCTTGGCCAATTGCCGAAGAACAGGACGTGCGCCAGGATCACCGCTTCTCGCAACGCCCCACGTGGCCGCCAACGCAATCGATCCTCCCAGCAACACGGAAGAATCGTCCGTGGGCGACAGAATGGAAGCATATCGTGGCAGAAGTCCGGGATCTCGCAACGCGCCGCAGGCAAGCATGGCTCGGGAGCGCAATTCCGGTTCCGCTGACCCCGTGGCGAATGCAAATAACGCTGGAGCAGCACTACGGTTCTGCACGAAAGCCAACACCTCGATGGCTATGCGTTGCTGCGCTTCGTTTTCATCCGCAAGCGCATCGAGCAATGGTTTGACGGCCCGCGCGCCGATCTTACTCAATTGCTCACGCGCTGCCAAAGACGATGCCTTGGACCCATATCGCACGTCTTGCACCAAAGGAAACGTCATCACTCCATACAAATCCACCAGCAAACGCCGATAAACACGCTTCTGCGGGTTTCCCAAGGCGGTAGGCAACAACTCACGTTCCAACACTTCGAGACTGTTTTTCCCAAGATTGATCTGCATCGACAGACGAGCCGCTCTTGCCACCATTTCTTCGTCGGGACATAACCGCACCACACGACGATAAAGCTGGTCCGCTTCGTCGGTTTGTCCCTTGGACAAGAGCAATTCCGCAAGGTCGAAGTAGACGAGGAAAAGCCGATCGTTTTTGGTGATGGCCGCACGAAACTCAGCGACCGCTTGTTCCGTGTCTTGTCGCTTGCGATACATCTCCCCAAGCTTTCGATGGCCTTCCGCATCATCGGGCGCCAACGCTACCGCTTGGGCAGCATACTTGACCGCATCGTCGTCGCGGTACAATTCCGCGGCGTATTGGGCCATCCGCTGATAATACTGGCGCGCTCGTTTGGGATCGATGCTGGTGAGCTTGGCAAGCACATCGATCGCTTCATCGATCTTACGCTGCAACACATATACCCGCTCGAGGGTGAGAAATAGATCGGCTTCCCCAGGACGAAGCTGCGTGAGACGCGACAAGGTCTGCTCGGCTTCGGCAAGCTGACGCAAACGGATTTGGACCTCCACCAACATACGTCCCGCTTGAATATCCGGTGGATTTGCCGAAAATTTCGCGGATAACGGAGAGACTTGCGCGCCCAGTTGATCCGACAACGCCCAAAGAGAAACGATATGCACGCGCGCTTCACGAGCTTGCGCCTCGTCCTGAGCGCGATACGCCATATCGAGGATCTTCCCCCAGATTTGAAGGGCTTCCGCATGCGCTCCCGTCAACACACGACGTCGCGTCATCGTCGAGCCAGTCCGTTCGAGCGCGATCGCAAGGGTTTTCAAAAAGCGAAGCTGATTCGGCTCCAAAGAGACCGCTTCCCGTAGCGCCTCCAACGCCTCGTTCGTCATGTCGTGGTCGAGATAAACCTCACCCAAGGTGGCTAGCGCTTCCGCGCGGTTGGTGATGACCGTGCGAAGACGCGCCCATGTTTCCATGGCCTTTTTCTTGTCGCCTTGCTGAAAATACCGATCGCCCAGATCGATGATATATCGAGGGTCCCTGCCTCCGCCTTGTGCGAGCCGCTGCAGCAAGCGTGTCGCACGGTCCTTCTCCTCGATACGTTCATAAAAGTCAGCGAGACGACCTAGCTGGTCCTCGTCGCGAATCTGTTGCTCCAAACGAGTCAGCAAGGCGAGTGCTTTGGCCCGATCGCCCCTTTGAATAAGGATTTCACATAGTTCCAGAGAAAAGTCCGGGTTGCCAGGCACCGCACGAATGAGAGCTTCGAACTGACGAATGGCTTGATCGAGTTCCCCTTGGGCCTGCAACAAATGGATGATCTTGAGGTGCGTGTCGATGTGTCGCGGGTTCAAATGCAAGGCGCGTCGATATACGTCTAGCGCACGATCGACTTGCCCCGTCTCTTCCAGAAGCAAACCGAGAGTAACGACTTCATCGAAGTCGTGGGTCCGTGACGATTCGAGCAGGACAATCAACTCAGGGAGTTTTCCTTCCGCACGATACGCTTCGGTAATGAGCGCATGGATCTCACGACGAACGCCTGCGCCCTGGCCCGCGACTTGGAGCGCTCTTCGGAGAACCTCGATCGCTTCCGCTGTTTTTCGTTGTCGAACGAGAACTTGGCCCAAATCCCGTAACGCCGGTGCCAGCGCTCGATTGTCACCGGCAGCCGCTTTGACGAGCTGGCGATATTCAGCTTCAGCCAAGGCAAATTCATCCCGTTGCAAATACTCCCGCCCGAGTTCCGCACGAACGAAAATGGAGCCTTGGGCAAGACTGACAAGCTGTTCGTGGTAGCGCTTGGCCGCCGTATGGTCTTTCTGATCGAGACTGATGCGAATCAACGTCCGAAGCGCGGCTTCCTTATCCACTCGCTCGGTGCTATTCGCCAATACCTGATCGAACAAACCTCGCGCTTCGGCCAAATCCCCATCGTCGAGTACCGCTTCCGCCAAGGCACGAACCGCTCCCAAAGCATTGGGCCGCTGCTGAACCGCTTCACGATACAGCCGGATCGCTTCCGCCTTCTTGTTGTCAAGCCGGTATACCCCAGCTAACGCAACCCGTGCCGACCAAGCTTCCGTACCGCCCGCCGCTACCCGTTGCTCCAATTCCGTGATGAGTTGCGCAAGATTCCCGTCCCGTTGACGATACAAATCCGCCAAACGACGCAACGGAAAAACCTCGTCCGGACGAGCCATCACGATGGCGAAGTACCGCTTGATCAAGGCATCGGTTCCCACCCCCGCGTCCGACGAAGCCCGAGGCGTCGAAGACGCCGGACGTTGGGTAGGCGGGCCGGGGCGAGGAGTTCGTCGTCCCTCGGGATTGAAGTCTGACGGTAAAAAAGCGTGAGCCGTCGAGCCATACGCCATGACCACGAGGAATACATGCCCGATGATCGTTTTCGTTCGTTTCAGAATGCTCACGGTTTGGCAAGTCTACTCTGACAAGCTGCCTCGGGCCATCCTCCGCCAAAGCGAACGCCATTTTTGTTCTTGCGCAAAGGCTATCGAATGCTCAACCATCCGGTGCGTGCATGGAATGCGTCCGAAATGACTCGCCTCGTCGAGTCGTCGATAAGGAGTTTTGAGGAAATGAAGCGCAATTTAGTAGCTTTCTCATCCGTGGTAGCGCTTGGTTTGGCGATGGCCGCCTGTGGCTATTCAGAAGATGAATGGCAGGCGCAACTTGCGAAATACAATGCCGAAGTGGCGAAAAATAAGGCCGCCAACCAACGGGTAGCCGATCTGGAGCAACAACTCGAAGCCTCGAAAAACCGCGTCGCCGGACTCGAAATGCAACTCGAGGCCATGGGGTTGGACATCAACAAGTTGAATACCGCTTTGGCGGATCGAGGCCAGGCTCTCGCGGACCTCAACGCCGACATGGACAAAATGCGCAAAGCGCTGACCGAATACCAAGCCAGGGCGGCAACCCTGGAACGAATCAAAGAGCGTATGCTCACCTTGCGAAAAAAACTCGAGTCACTCACTCGCCTCGGCCTCAACGTCAACATTCGAAAAAATCGAATGATCATCTCCCTTCCCGGCGACATCCTGTTTGATTCGGGCAAAACCGAACTCAAAGAAGAAGGAAAAAACGTGCTGCGTGAAGTCGCCAAAGTCGTCCGAAATGACCAAACATTGCTCGCTCGCGACTTCCAGGTCGCAGGACATACAGACAACAAACCCCTCAAAGGAGGACCCTATCTCGATAACTGGGGGCTGAGCTTGATGCGAGCGCGAACCGTGCTCGTCTTTCTCGTTACCCCAACCGATATCGAACCCTCCGGCTACGGCGCCAACCGAATCGAACCCGGCGGCGGTTTGCCCACATCCCGCTGGAGCGCCGCAGGATACGGCGAAACCGACCCCGTCGCCGCCAACGACTCCCCAGACAACATGCAAAAAAATCGTCGCGTCGAACTCATCGTCATGCCCAATGTCGAGGAAATGCTCGATCTAAAGTCACTCACGGCCGTGCCTTGACGGTTCTGTCCAACCCTCTTTCCTGGCTCCCCACAAACGGATGCATTTCCCCCGAGATGGTCCTACAATCACCACGTGTTCGATAGGACGGACCGTCAGTTCTTCGCTGGGCAAGATGTTCAAGGGGTTGTCACGCCCCTGCAGCGTGTCCTCCATTCCCAAGGTATCCCCCTGCAACAAACCGGCGCCACCTCCTGGTCCGGGCGTGGCACCGTGCCGTCCTGGGGACTCGTGCCAAAAATCCATATCAACGCACATCCCTCGCAACAAGGATTTTTCCTTGATATTCGCGTATTTGCGGATGTCGAGGGCAACGGGATCATTGCCTTCATCCTCGCCTGGTTCTTCTTTTTCCCCGTCGCTATCGTCCTTGGCTTCGTGGCTCACAACAACTTCGTGCAACAGCGTGACTACCTCATTCATTCGCTGTGGTCTCCTGTCGGACACCTCATCGCTACACCCAACTATCCACCCGTCCCGTTTGGCGCCCCTGGCGGAGCACCGTTTCCGGGACCTTGACCGCAACTGCTCTTGCCGTGTCTCCCACTGTCGTCGTCCTGATTGTGTTATTCGCTCTCGGAACGGCGTTGGCGATCTTCGTTTTCACCCGAAAACGCAGCACCGCTGCCGATACGCGCCATGACGAACCTCCCAAGTCGCTCCAGCCACAAGCTGTATTGTCTGTCATTCCCCATGAACAACTCGAACAAGAAGCAGAAGAAATAGCGCCCACGGACTACGAGCTGCGAATCTTCGGCGTCGGACGCACGGATGTGGGATTACGGCGAAAACTCAATGAAGATGCGTTTGTCTGCCTTCCAGAACATGAGTTGTACGCGCTTGCCGATGGCATGGGAGCCCATGCCGCAGGGGAAGTAGCGAGCAAGCTGACTCTCGAAGCCATCAGTGATGCCTTCGAGCACAATCGGTACCTTTCCGCGGAAAGCTCAGAACAACCTTCCCACAGGAAAATGCGATTGGTTCGAATCCTCGAACGCGCCAATCAAATCGTCTGGACCATGTCCAACGAAGTACAAGCGTACCGTGGCATGGGAACCACGGTCGTGATGGCTCATTTCTCCGTCCACAAACGCTATGTGTTCATCGCCAACGTCGGAGATAGCCGCTGCTATCGCATTCGGGACGGGCAACTCACGCAACTTACCACGGACCATACCTTGGGCAGCGTGGGCGTCTTGGGAAAAACAAGCTCCCTGCTCAGCCGCGCCGTCGGAATCGAGCCGAATGTCGAGGTCGATATCATGACCTATCGAACGAAACCCGACGATATTTTGCTCCTATGTTCCGATGGCCTGAGCCGAATGGTCGCCGATGACCAGATATGCGCTACCGTGATGGATCATCCTGACTTGAACGTCGCGGCCGATGCCTTGATCGCCAAGGCCAAGGATGCAGGGGGCAAGGACAATATCACCGCCGTGTTGATCCGCATGGAAAAACTACCCCCTTCGAACCACGAAGGAGACTCGGGATTGCGTGATCGAACGACGCTCCCTGTTTGACCGTACGACTTGTTGGAGAATCAAACGCTTGATACCACCGTCGTGAAGCGTTTTTCGGTACACTTCTCCAGCCATGTCCCATCCTTCCGCCCATCAGGAGCCTCCCAACATTTCAGGCGTGTTGGGATCGTTGGCCTTGTCTGCCATACGCCCAGGTTCGTCGACACTGGCGCTTCGTGCATTGCGATGGTTCCGTGACTTGGAACGCCTTGGGCTCCGTTTGCCGTTCTTTGTCATTCATGACATGGGATTGTTGTTCGCCGCGGGAAGCGAACATTATGCCATCGGCCCACGATGTGCCCCCCAAATGCTGCTGGGCATATTGTCCGAACGCTATGATTTGTCCAATACGTACGTTTCCTTGATCCGCGAAATGGCGACTTGCGAGGCAGCTCGACGTGCCGCTTCTCTGCATCTTTCGGATGATATGGTTAGCGTCCTGCTGTCGAAACTACTCTTTTCGTTGTCGGCAAACCCGTCGTTCAAACCAAAATACCCAACGGATCTCGTGCCCGACGCCAGTATGTTCGAAAGGATCGAGGATGGTCTTGTGGAGTTGTATCGACGATTCGATCGGTCTTTCGAGTTGCAGACGTTGCATCGATTGACGAATTCGCGATTGCTGTTGCTGACCATTGCCGACGCGCTGGATTTGGATACGTTGCAATTGCTTGGCGTGTTGGGAGCAGAGGCAGGAACCGAAGCAGGACTTCAAGTCGACTTGTTGTCCGCCATGGCTACACCCGCAGCTCACGATGTCGTCAACTTCTCCCTTGATATCCTGCCAAGTGTCTTGGAGTCCAAAACCCGTCCAGGCGCCTCAGAACGCGCTGGATTCGGCTGCGGTGGCCTTGGCACCCGCGGTAGCATCGACAACCTCGTTCTCACCGAGCTTGCCTGGGACGCCGATGACTTCACACGACGTGTCATCGATAACGAAGTCCTTTATTACACGAAAGAAACAGAACGAGAACCCGCGGGCCGTCGTCATATCCTTCTCATCGATGCTTCCGCCTCCATGCGCGGAGAGCGCCAAGTGTTCGCACGAGGCATGGCACTTGCCACAGCCAAAAAACTGGTGCTCGAAGGAGAAGACGTCTCCCTTCGGTTTTTCGACGCACGGTTGTACGAGCCGCAATCGGCGCGAGCAGGACGTCTGCCTACACCGTTCATCCTCTCGTTCAAAGGCGAACGAGGACGCAATCCCCAACGCGTGTTTTCCGACCTCATCACGGCTCTTTCCATCGAAAAAATCCGTGACCAACGGGATGTCGTGCTGCACGTTTTTACCCACGCGGCCTTGTATATCCCACGACGAATCGTAGAAAACCTCGTTCGTATCGCACAACTCGGCATTGTGTTCATTCTGCCTTCCGGAGGCTCGCTCGACTTGGATTACCTCGACTTGCTCCATGCCCACTTCGTGGTGGACCATGACACCCTTGCCTCTCGAGGAGCACGCGCCGAAAAAGCCCGAGATATCCTTGGACAAATCGGTAGCCAGTCGCCCCAATCACCAATGGTTGCCGTCTCTCACTCGATGGGAGAAACGTCATGATAGGTGGAGATCCCGATGTTGCCCGTACGATCGCGCAGGCCCAGCACGATATCAGAGTCGGAAATTTAAGCGCAGCCCTTGAAATACTCCTTCAATCGCTCAATCAAACGTACGTCACGGATCAGGACTACATCCTCGCGCTAAGACACCTCGTCGATGTTTTCGGCCGCCTGGGTGATGCCCGCAGGGCTATCACATGCGCGTGGTACCTGGACGACGATCGACTCGCAGAGTCATTGATGCCCAGAGTAACCGCTGAAGATCGGGCTCGAACGTACATCGCGCAAGCGTTGCGATGGCCATCGGGAAACAGCCGCAGAGCCGAACTCTTCGCCCACGCCGCGCGGGAGTTCGAGTCCGTAGGTTGCCTCGCACAAGCAGCCGTCAACCTGGAACGAGCTGGTTTGTTCCGTGACGCTCATCCCTTATGGCTTCGACTCTGCCACACCATTGCCTTGCATGATGAGGATGATATCTACGCCGCGGGACTCGCGTACTTCAACCTCGCAAGAACTGCCAAACGCGATGGTAACCAGAAAGAAGCGCAGGCGGCGACGGTAACCTCGGTTCATTTGTTGGAAGAAGCCGCGGACCGATTTGAACAGCTAGGACAACGGGAACGCGCTTTTGATTGTTACCAAGTCCTGGTCGCCATTGGACGAGAGACGGAAACCATCGAGCATGTGCTCGAAGGATATGTGAACCTTACGCGTATCCTTCGAGAGGACCATCTCCGAACCTATGCCTTGAAAGAATACCAAGCCGCGATCCAGTTCTTACGAGAACGCTCGGAGATCGCCGCTGCCGCCACCCTCTGCCGGGAAATGGCAGACTACGCCCGCCGTCAAGGGCTCCTTCCCCTCGCCAACCGGGCAATCATCGACCAAGCAGGCATGTGGCGTGAGCTTGCAACGACCGTCGTTCAGCGCGGACAGGGGCCTGAAATTGCCGAAAACGCACTGCTTGCCGCGGTCTTGTCCTACGCCGAACTCGGCCAGTTCAAACTCGCGGGCAATGTTTATGTGGAACTGGCTCACCTTCCCCTCGAGCCATCACGACGGAACCATTATGCCCGAGCGGCCCAACGCTATCAAAATGCACAGGATACCTCGATCGACTTGGGTCAATTACCCAATGCCGTCCGTGGGGATTCGGAATTCCCCGACGTTTGGCATGTCGACGTGATCGAATGGGAGCAAAGGGGAGTCGTTTCGGAAGTGTGTGCCGATGTCATGCTCGATCGAGCCACATGGTCCGAAGTCATCCGACGTCGCGCCATGGTTGCACGAATGACCGCGTTGCCATGCGAAATGGCTCCTCATGCACCCATCGGGGCGTGGCTTCAGGTTACCGAAAACCTCGCTCAAACCGAGCTGTATGCAACCATCGCACCTCTCGAAAAAATGTATCGTCGACCCGAACCCGAAATCCGCGCCGCCGTTATCAAAGCGCTTGGTCGTTTCCTATTCAAACGATCCTTCATCACGCTGCGACGTGCGTTATTGGACCCTGAGCTTACTGTTCGAACCCAAGCCTGGAACGCCATTCGCCAGCTTCGTTTTCCCCATGCATTTGACCCCCTGGCGCGGATTTATCGCGAGTCCACCGACCTGTCTGCCCAACAGGCCGCCCTGGCTGCCCTCGCCATGGTGGATACCGAAGAGGCTGCAGAATTCATGCTTTCCGTGCTTCAACAAGTCGGTTCCTCCGAACGCTCCCTCATTGACTCATGGATCAGATCCTGCGGGCCAAGGTTGATCCAAGCCGCTCGTGATGCTCTGCCCTCCGCTTCGGGAGACTTCGCCGACCTGTTGCGCTTCCTGCTCAACTCCCAAACGAGTCGCTTGCGCTAACGGATCGTCCGAGGCCAGATGCCTGCCGACAATGGCCTTTTTCGAATACGCCTATCGAACCGCATCATCCCCCTTTGCACTTGCCAAACGGCTTCGCACTCATGGCAAGACATTCCTTACCTTCACCCCGAACGCATGGCTTCCCAGGCTGCTCGCTAGACGTCTCTTCAGGTTTCCGAATCGTAAAATAGCTTATAAAATCCGAATCTTACAGTCTTTCTCATGCCATCCGTTCGACTCATGAACGATGCGATAGATCTCTTCGTTCGGATCTCCTGGCAACGCCTCGATCTCAAAAGCCACGATATGTAGCCTGTCGAAACGCTCCCGCAACTCACACCGAAAACCGTGAGCTTCCAATACCTCGGCGATCTGCTTCTGCCTCCTTCGTGAAGCATAGAGCGGATCGATCGTGACCACACCTTTGATCATCTCGTCTGTCACTCCTTGAACTGTTTTATTCTCAGTCTCTCACGACCTCGTTACGGGGAGCCAGTCTTTCGATGAGCAACGCTGAACAGTTCTTCCGGATGCTGATGACAGGCTCGCCGTGACAGACGCTCGGGCCAGAACTCGATTCGCTTGCAAACGCCGCACAAAACTAAGTCATGCTCATAGTCCTGCCGGTGATCGAGAAAATCCGCGGACAGCAGGGCAAGAATTTGATCGCTCAGCGAATGACGTTCCGTCAGCATCACTTCCCAACTCCGCTGCCCGCTGGGTTGACGACGCCGAACCACCCGACCGTCGTAGATGGCCGCTTGCACGAACCTGTCGTCTGGTGTGCCATCATGCAATCCCGACAGCGTGTCGAAGACTCGGGCCCGCGTCGCATCGATGAGCGTCGATGCCTTGCCATGGGGCAAATACAACGCTGGATCCGCGTGGCCACTGAGATTACCATAACTCAATTCCCCAAGTCCGCGCTCCCACACCGTCACCCGAGGAAAAGGGTGGCGCGTCAGCAATCGGCCCGGACGAATCAAACACTGATCCATCCACGTCACCAAGTGGTGGATTCCCCATCGCTCGAGCGCCCCATCCAAAAACGCCAACGCCGAGGTCCGAAACGATACCGGTGATCGTCGCTCACTATCCGGGCTCTGCCCACGAGGATTGCCACGCCTGCTCTGCGGCAAGTCCCGTGAAAAGCGATACTCTGAATCGTTCGGACTCATCCTTCCATAGCGTATGGAAATCTGTATCCGCGACGTCAATCGGCCCCATGCACGGATTCGTCATGATCCATCCGAAAAGATGCATGGCGCGGAACGGCACCGCGGGTTGCCTCCTGCTCCACTTCCGGAATCAATCCCATCTGCAACATCGACACATGACCCCCTTGTGCCACGATCACATGATCCAGAAGCGGGATCCCAATACATAACGCCGCTACCGCCAGCTTTTCCGTCAACGTTACGTCCTCCACACTCGGTCTTGGATCCCCTCCAGGATGATTGTGCGCAAGAACGAAACATTGCGCCCCCGCCTGCACGGCCACACGCAATACGTCGCGAGCGAGAAGCGCGCAGCCATGCTGCCCCCCTTTCGCTACTTGCCATCGGGACGTCACCACGTTTCGCGCATTCATGCCCAACAACCACACCTGCTCGTGCTGCAAAAGCCGGAAACGAGGACCCAGTATCGCCACGATATCTTCCGCGCAAGTAACCACCGACGTGGGCGTGAGACTCGGCTCCGCACAGCGTAATCCAAGCTCGAGAGCCGCCGCCAAACGATAAACCTGATTCGCGGTCACTCCCGTCATTGGGGCATAACAAGGCCCGATCCGCGCCAAACCCGCCAATCCCCCCACCTGCTTCAACAAAGTAGCCGCCCGTTGGCGCGAACCCCCCCCCGGGCGCAAAGCAAGCAAGCAGGCCACCAATTCCTCGTCCGATACCAGACTCGGATGAAATGGCGACGTTGACCAAGAAACGTGATGATTGGTTTTTCTACAGCGCATTCCCTGGTGCAATGCATCCCCCGGGCCAACGTAATCCGTTGATTTTTCAAGAGATTGGCTGCTGACACCCCTGACGCTCCGCCACCCCATGGACCGCCTTTTCTGCGCTGGGCTATAAAAATTAGTTTATATTTCAATGGATTATCTATGACTGGCGGCCGCCACCCCGAAAAGCGGCGGTCGCCACCCATACCCCCAGCCGTCTCGCTGCTTCTTCCCCGCAGCCATACCATCCCGCCGCATAGACTCACAGCACCCGCCTTTCGACGGCCACGACGAAGAAAACGAAAGTAAGCGCTTCTTTCATCTTACAAGTTTCAATAATTTATGAAAGTTTTGGCGCATGGCGACCTCCTTCGATCCCACCACGGCCATCGAACACCTCTCCTCGATCTCCAGACGCAATCCCGGAGCGAAGCACGCGACACCTCGCCTCGACGATGTGACACGACTCGTTCATGGCGAACTGGCATCGGTCGAGTTGTGGTTGAAAGACGCCATGGCGCGGGAGTCGAGTTGCTCCATCGCCGCATCGGACTTGATTCGCGCCGGCGGAAAAAGAATGCGCCCCTCGATCGTTCTGTTGGCTACCCGACTCGTTTGCGGAGCCGATATTCGTTCCGACCAGGTCCTTGGATTCGCTGCAGCCGTAGAAATGCTTCATACGGCCACGCTCCTTCATGATGACGTGATCGATGAGGCCCCGTTGCGACGAGGCAAACCCACGGCAAGAATGCTTTGGGGGAACCCTGTTTCCGTCATCGGCGGGGACTTGCTGATGGTGCGTGCGCTCAATGTCATCAACGCCCTGGGCAAACCGTTTTTGGATAGGATGACGGTGCAGACTCTGCAGGAACTCGTGATGGGAGAAGTCGAACAACTCGAACGTCGGGGAAAGCTCGAGATGGATATCGATACCTTCGAGCGAATCGCGCATCGAAAAACGGCATCCCTTTTCGTATTGGGTGCCGTAGGAGGCGCGTTTTTAGCAGGTGCTTCCCAGCCTATCCTCGATCATCTCCGGCAATTCGCCTGCGCGGCCGGACTCGCCTTTCAACTCGACGACGACCTGCTCGACTTATGTTCCACACCTGAAGCCATTGGCAAAGCCGTGGGGCAAGACCTTTCGACCGGTTCGGTGACTCTGCCCGTATCCGATGTGCTCAACCGCGACCCCGCCTTGCGGATTGCCATTTCCGACCATCGAAGCGCCACACCCCAAGAACCCTTGCCCCCCTGGATCTGCCACCGGTTGCTCGAAATAGCTCATCAGCCGGGTGTGCTCGACCGTTGCCGCAACCTGGTTCGTTCCTACGGCAACCGCTCGCTCGACGCCTTGCTCGAACTCCAGCCCTCGACCGAACGTCGTGCGCTCGAAACCCTCGTCGAACTGCTCGTGTGGCGATCGGCGGGACAGCATGACGTCCAGGATTGCAAAAGGGAATTGCCATGAAAGAAATAACGGTGCCCACGGGACTCCATGCGTGGTTGTTGGCGCTTCGGGCCTATTCATTGACCGCATCGGTGATGCCCGTGCTACTCGCGGTGGGATTGGCGCGGGCTCTGGACCTCGACGTTTCCCCATGGTTTGCGGGCTTGGTTGTGGCCACGGCCCTGTCGTTGCACCTGGGAACGAATTTAATCAATGATGCCGTGGACTTATGGAAAGGCGTGGACCGGCCGGGCACGACCGGCGGTAGCGGGATGTTGACCAACGGAGCGCTTGATCCCAAGTCCGTGTTTCGTGTGGGCATGGGTTTTTTGGTGTTGGCAGCCCTGGTTGGCATTCCTGTGATCATGGTACGGGGCTGGCCCGTGCTCGTCATGGGCTTGTTGGGCGCATTGGGTGGGTATGCCTACACCGCCGGCCCCGGGTACAAGTACAAAGCTCTCGGGGATCTGGGAGTATTTGCTCTGATGGGCCCCCTGCTCGTGGTCTTTTCCTTGTACGCACTCACGGGCGTCACCGAAGCGAGCGTGTTGTTGCGGGCACTGGCCGCTTCCGTGCCTCTTGGCCTGCTCGTGACAGCGATTCTTGCGGCCAACAACGTTCGTGACTTCCACGACGATGCCGAAGCGGGCATTCGAACGCTGGCTCACGTCATGGGGATCCGCTGGGCCCGACGGTATGTCATGATGCTTTTTGTCTTGGCGTTTGCGGTCACGTTGGGGATCGTCCTGACTGGTGTGACGCCCTGGTCCGTGGTTTTGGGACTCGCCGCCATGGTGCCCGCGGTGGGGGTATTGCGAGATCTCGTGACCAGCACCGATGGTCTGGAACTCGGCAAACGCATGGTCGTGGAACGAACTGCCAAAGTCCATGCCGTCTATGGCGCTTTCGTCTTCTTGAGTCTCATGATTTGGCCTAAATGGTGAACAAATTCAATTGCTTCACCGTTTTTCGGCAGGGGGGAAGACCAATCGATCCGTTGTGATTTCGCTCGCTTGCGTGTACAAGACCGGGCCGGAGCCGAACGTGGTGTTCGGCGTATTCCTGACGAACGGAAGCTTGGAGACCATGGTCTTCTGGGGCCGCGCGAACCGTTGTTTCGCCGGTCGAGCCAGGTGGCTCTCCGAGTACAAGCGAGAAATGGACGATGAGTCCATGGTTATGTGTGAGGTGAATCAGATGAACGCGGATAAGGTTCGAGAGCTTGCGAAACGCGATGAAGCTGCTGTCGTGCAGTTTCTTCGGGACATCGTTGCCATTCCTTCCTTCTCCACCCAAGAGGAGAATGTCGTCAAACGTATCGCCAAAGAAATGGAAACCGTCGGCTTCGATGAGGTCCGAATCGATGCGGTGGGCAATGTGATCGGTCGCATGGGCAATGGCCCTGTGAAGATCATGTTCGACAACCATATCGATACCGTAGGCGTGGGCGATCCTGCCTCTTGGAAGGGACGAGATCCTTTCGATCCAAAGCTTGAAAACGGAAAAATTTGGGGCCGCGGTGTCGTCGATGAAAAAGCGGCGATGGCAAGCACGGTCTACGCTGCCAAGATCATCAAGGAACTTGGACTCGGAGACCAATGTACGGTGTGGGTGGTGGGCTCCGCCATCGAAGAGGATTGTGATGGGTTGACGCAACTGCATCTCATTCAGAACGAGGGAATTCGCCCGGATTACGTGGTGCTGGGAGAGCCGACGGACCTCAACGTCTATCGCGGGCACCGTGGACGCGTGGAGATGATCATCACGATCAAAGGGCGTTCGGCGCACGCGGCCCATTGCGAAAAAGGTGTGAGCGCCTTGTACAAGGCAGCTCGTATTCTGCTCGATATCGAAAAACTCAATGATCGACTCGCCCACGACGATTTCTTGGGCAAGGGAACCATCACCGCTTCGTTCATGGACGTGAAAACTGCTTCCCTCAATTCGGTTCCCAACGCGGCGATCATCTACTTGGACCGTCGCCTCACGGTCGGCGAAACCAAAGAAAGCGCACTCGAAGAAATCCGTGCGCTACCAAGCATGGGCGACGCCGAGGTGGAGATTTTGCAATACGAAGCGACCGCCTGGACCGGCAAAAAAGTAGAGCAAGACAAGTACTTTCCAACATGGGTGCTCGATGAGCAACACGTGCTCGTGCAAGCGGCCGTCGAAGCCATCGAAGCGGCCCGTGGGACCAAACCCAAGGTATCTCGTTGGGTGTTTTCCACCAACGGTGTGGCTACCATGGGACGCTTGGGTATCCCCACCATCGGATTTGCTCCTGGACTGGAAGAACTGGCCCATACGACGGACGAATACATCAACGTCGCGGACCTGGTCGATGCGGTCGCTGGGGCAGCGTTGATTCCTCAAACCTTGGCGCGTCGCCTGGCCAAGTAATCTTACGTGTGTGCCTAAGGAGGGTCGGTCCTATATCCGGCCCTTTTTCATGCGAAACCTCAGAGAGCCGCGTCCACTTCCGGCGCTCCTGCCTCTTCCGGCTCTTCACCCAAGACAATACGCGCGGGGATGAGAACCTCCGTGGGTGGCTCGATGCTCGTCCCCAAAAAAGACCGCCACTGTGCCGTGTACTTTCCAGGCCGTGACCCAATGACATATTGCTCGCCGTGGGCCGGAACCCAGGTCACAGGCACACCGTCGATGCAAAGAAATCGAAGCGCATCCGTACGATTCACCGCGAAAAATCCTTCTCCCGGCGCCCCCTTGCTTTCTCGATCCGAACGAGTCGCAGGCTCGATCGGACGCGACCGAAACGCTTCCATTTGCTCCCGTGTCAAAAACAAACCCGTCGCATCAGGCGGTAAACCCACGTCTGTGAATGTTGCCCGCGAAGGCGGAATCATGAACATCGTGGGCTGAAAGTCCGGTCGAATCATCAGCGTACTCACTTCCAGCACAACTTTTCCACCGTCTTTCCAAGCATAAGAAGCGCGAACAGGGACTCGACCCTCTTCGCATACGGGCGAGTCGGGCCGCGCGCCAATGAGTTCCAAAAGCAAACGACAAAACAAAACTCCGCCAGAACCCGCGTTGGACGTCCGCGCCTGCACCAAATCGAGCTTGCCCCAAGGCGTGGATACTCCCACGCTACGGGTCGGAAACCCAAAATAGGGACGCCCAGGTTGCTCCTTATCCGTTCGTCCCGCCACCAAGGGACTCGTATCCACACGCCGTTCATCCAACAACGCTCGCAAGGCTCCCGAGGGAATGACACGGTAGTTGTCCGCCTCCGGCCACACCAAAATATGACCATAAGCATCGTGACGAGCGCGAAGCTCCGTATACTTGGTGAGCGGATAGGATACGGAATCGAAAACGATACGCAGGCGTCCTGCTTCGAGAAGCTCGATTTGCCATAGATGACGAGTGGCCGCACGCGCCGCTTTGATGCCCGGCTGATTCACCTCGGCTCCCCCCGGCGCCGCGGCTACTCCCTCCCATGTCCACTCCGCGGTCATGGTAAGACCTTGCATTTCCCGGTTGGCAAGACGATCGGCGTCGAGCGGTCTCGCAGGAACCAGCGGCGTAGGCTCTTGAGGCTGCGCATCGCGAATCACCAAACGCCCCCGTGAGTCCGCGGGAATACCCACGGGGCCTTCGTATCCCGCATCTCGCGGTGTCGGAGTAGAAATCGACGACAAAGGTGACGGCAGTTGCGTGGTGTTCGGGCTTTTTCCCGCTTCCTCTTTCGGGCGTACAGGGTCCTGGCTGGGACATCCCAACATCGTGAAACTCAACACCAGGGTCCCAACAATGAATGATTCGCGTAGCATTTCAGTCCAACACGACCTTACCTATGAGGTCCTTCGCCGCAAGCCCTTTTCGCTCACAATACGCAGAAATACCTTCCAATACCGTCATCGACGCCATCGGATCTCGAAAGTTCGCGCTCCCCACTTGAACCGCCGATGCCCCCGCAAGCATGAACTCGATCGCATCCTCCGCCGAAGCTATCCCCCCAACGCCGATGACAGGAATGCGTACCGCCTGGCATATCTCCCACACCATTCGCACCGCTATCGGCTTGATGGCTGGACCCGATAACCCCCCCGTTCGATTCGCAAGCAATGGACGCCATGTCTCGGTGTCGATCGCAAACCCACGAATCGTGTTGATGGCCGACAAAGCTTGCGCTCCCGCCTCTTCGCATGCACACGCCACATCGGTGATTCGACCCGCTTCCGGTGAAAGCTTGACCCATACGGGAAAACGCGTCGCTTTGCAGACCGCTGCCGTAACCCCCGCCGCAGCAACCGGGTCGACCCCAAACGCAAGCCCCCCCTTCGTCACGTTGGGACAAGATACATTGACCTCCACCGCGGCGATTCCCTCTTCTCGATCCAGACGCTCCGCGAGCGCGATGAAGTCTTCCACACTCGATGCATAGAGATTCGGAATGACCGTTGCCCCAAGCTCGCGCAAGCGAGGAAGCTTGTCCTTGCAAAACGCCTCCACACCAATGTTCGCAAGACCAATAGCATTGAGCATGCCCGATGCCGTCTCGCGAATACGAGGTGGTGGATTGCCCACGCGCGGCAAAAGACTCAACCCTTTCGTGCAAATACCTCCGAGCCGCGATATGTCAAAAAAGCTTTCAAATTCAATACCATAGCCAAATGTCCCCGATGCCGTCAGCACGGGATTCGATAGGCTCAACTCCCCAATCTTCACCTGCAAATCCACGTCCCTGCCTCCTCACTTCTTCCAATCAATGACCCGTCCATCGATGCAAGCGCCCTCCGAGCAGGCGTAGACATACCCACCGTCGAACCTGGGAACGGCACAGCCCAAACATACGCCGTATCCACATGCCATGACCGTTTCCAAAGATACCTCGCAGGGAACGTTTGCCTTCCGAGCCGCAGCCACCACCGATGCCATCATGGCCCGAGGACCGCAGGTATATACGGTGGCGCGTCCATCGGCCTCCATGAGCGCTTCGTCCAAAAGAGCCGTCACCTTTCCCTTCACACCCGCACTGCCATCCTCGGTGGCAAGACGAAGATCGCTTTCGGCCTGCAACTCTTCGTACAAAACCAGATCCCCGCTCGATCGTCCACCGTACAAAGCAACGGGTCGTATCCCTTGCTGTTTCAAGGTTCGCGCGAGAAATAAAAGGGGACATACGCCAACACCACCGGCTACCAATATCGGGACTCGATGCGATGAGCATGGCGACCAGGGGCGTCCGAGAGGAGCTAGCACCGAGAACAGGTCCCCAGGCTCGGCATTGGCCAAACGCCGGGTGCCCTCACCCACGACCTTGACCAGGATGGAAGGGCGCTTTCCCCCGTGAAGCAAACTCATGGGACGGGGCAAAAAAGGTGATTGTCCCCAGTTCGTTCCCCGCACCATGACGAATTGCCCCGCCTGGGCCTCCAACGGCGTGTCGTACTCGAACGTGAGAACGTGATGGCTCGCCCCGATCGAATCTCGCCGAACGAGGGGAACCGTCACTTGTCGTGCAGGACGCCTGTCATATTGCTCCACGAAACCTCCTCGAGCCGCACTTCGTCACGGCTTGCCACGATGTCCCCTGTTTTTGGATCGAGCACAAGCCCCATCTCCACGGCGTCTTCCCCATCGCCGTAATACTCCTTGCGAAGCCCCCGAAGAAAAAAACCAAAGGAGCGATAAAGACGCAGCGCCGCGAGATTACTTCGACGTACTTCCAACAACACCGACTGCACGTGATGCTGACCTGCCCATGCGATCGCTTGGGCTACGAGCGCATGGCCGACACCCAACCCACGATGATCGGGGTCCGTGGCCACATTCAAAATATGCAATTCGTCGGCGACATGCCAGGTCAGGATATAGCCCACGACGCATTGGGGGTCAGCGGATAGCGCGGCTATCCATAAGTATGTGAAAGGTCTATCGATTTCGGCGACGATATCCGAGCGCTCCCCGCCTTGAAAGCAGCGGTTGTCGAGTTGCTGGACCCGTGGCACGGCACTATCGGTGGAGCGTAGCGCCCTGATGGTGACATCGAGGGGCGAGGATAGACGGCGAAACACGGCGGCAGCCTACCCTGGGATTCGCTGTCCAACCAGCTTCTTTCCTTGGAAATCCATTGGATTGGTTTGCATGGGATGAATGCGTTTCCAGGGTGGAGCGCGAGCCGACGATGCGCTAGGTTCTGTTCGTGACGCGCGTTGCCACCTTGTTGATGTCGATCGGTTTGCTTTCGTTGGGTACAACGGGTTGTCAGGATATCTCGCGGTTTGGAACCGGGCCGGGGCAGAGCTATTGCGGTCGTATCGTTCCCGGTGGGTTCGTACGGGAAGGCTTTTCTCCCGGGGTGACGATGCGCGTTCATCTCGATGCGGATCATCTCTACGATGCTCCGGGAGATGTCGCTACCGATGATGGCCTCTTTGCCGATGCGCCGTTGCGTCCCATTCCACAACTCGCCCACGATTCCCTTTCCACATTGAATTTCGGCGAGGGGCGCGTGCGCAATCTGCTGTATGGCGCCCAACCCACGCAAGGGGCTGTCGCGTATGTCATCCTTTCGCTGCTCGACAACGAAGATGTGGAAGCTCGTGTGTTGCGTGGTGCGCCGCCTACCGACATCGAAGCCGTGCCCGTTGGTTGGTTCGGCCCTGAATTATTCGGCGTTTTCCCTCTCACAAGGCAATCGAATTCGTGCGGATTTTAGGTATTGAATCCTCCTGCGACGAAACCGCCGCCGCGGTAGTTTCCCATGACGGTTGCATCCACAGTGACGTGGTTCGTAGCCAGGTGTCGTTGCACGCTCCGTACGGCGGCGTGGTGCCAGAACTGGCATCCCGCGACCATATTCGCGGTATCCTCCCGGTCGTAAGCGAAGCCCTGTCTCGCGCCCATCTGAAACTCAGCGAAATCGATGGTATCGCGGTCACCTGCCGTCCTGGATTGATGGGCGCGTTGCTCGTGGGAGTACAAACCGCCAAAGGGCTCGCCTGGGGTGCCAACAAGCCTTTCGTGGGCGTCGATCACCTCGTGGGTCACTTGCTTGCTTCGTTTCTTTTTGAAAAAGACCATGCGCCCGACACCCAGGCCACGTTCCCCTATGTGGCTTTGCTTGCTTCCGGCGGGCATACCTCCTTGTACCGAGTGGATGGCCCTTTCCCGGAGCAGATGCGCGAACTGGGAGGTACCCGCGACGATGCGGTGGGAGAGGCTTTCGACAAGGTCGCCAAGCTGCTTGGGCTAGGCTACCCGGGAGGCCCCATCATCGACCAGCTCGCGGCCCAGGGCAATCCGGAGGCGGTCGACGTTCCGCGACCCATGTATGGGGGAAAATCGCTCGAAATGAGCTTTTCCGGCATCAAAACGTTTGTGGCGTCTCATGTAGCCACGGCCGGACGGCCCGCCAACGAACGCCAATTGGCTGACTTATGTGCCTCGTTTCAAGCTGCCGTGATCAAAACCCTGGTCAAAAAAACGCTGCTCGCCGCGCGGGCCGAAACGATCGACACCGTCGTGCTCGGCGGTGGCGTGGCCGCGAATCGTGGGCTTCGACGTTCCTTCCAACAAGCTTGTGAGAAATACGGGCTGAAATTGGTGGTGCCCGCACCCAAGCGCTGTACGGATAATGGTGCCATGATCGGTTACGCCGGGGCGCTGGAACTGGCCCGCGGAACCCGACATGACTTCGATCTCGGAGTGTCGACCCATACCCAATTGCTTCGTTCCACCCGGCGGGGGGGCGGAAAAAGACCCAATCGTCCACGATGAGCCTGCGAGTCTGCCCCATCGGAGCGACAGGGGAAGGGGCGAACCTGTTGGCGCGTTTTCGGGCCGGAGGGCAAGGAGCAGGAGCGGATGAGATGGGTAAGTGTTTGAGTTTATGTGATTTTACAGGGCATCGAAAGGCGAGGCCCGTGCCATCGGTGATAGTAGGATAGTGAACGCTTATACAAGGGTGGTTGGACGTCTGGCCGCGCAGGGTTAAGGCTCTGCATCGGGTGGAGCCAATAAATCATACTGAATCAACCGTTGGTTAGCCTTGACCACCCGATGCATAAACGACGTCAACGTAGGGACTTCATCGGTTTCTTCGAGGTTCTGGTCGAAAAGGGGGTCTTGGCCCGGCTTCAGGTGATAACAACGCGGTCGTTCATTGGGATTTCCAAAGCATTCGTGGGGTCCAAGGCGGTAGGCGAAAGAGTCATGACGAGAACTCACCCAAGGAGATCCGCTGCCGAGTAAGGCGTTGCGACCGATCCAGGATACCTTTCCAGGCACGCCAGCAATCGCGGTAAGGATCGGGGCTAGATCCATTTGGTGTACCGGAGCGGGAATTCGTCGTGAACTCTGGGGTTTGGCCGTGATGAGCGCCATGGGTACCCGTGAGATAAGCTCGAGTTGCTGCAATTTCGTGAGTGATTCGACGGGAGGGAGCCGGATCCCGTGGTCTCCGATAAGCGCCACCAGTGTGTCGTCGGCGAGCTGAGTCGAAAAAAGCTCCGACAAAAAAAGATCGAGAGCCTCATCGACATAATGCAGAGTAGCGAGATAGCCGAGATAATCGCGGTCTGCCCCGGGCAGGTCTACGTCCGGCAACACTCCCACATAAGGATGATGAGAACTGAGCGTAGCCAACACGGCCAAAAAAGGTTTGCGGATGGGCTGTTCTTGATTGGGGTGTTCGAGAAGTTGCAAAGCTTCGTGCAAAAAAGGGCGATCCGACAGGACCTGTTGGGGCCACGTGCCTACGCGATCCGGATCATCGAATTGTCGGAAATACTCACGGCCGACAAAAGTCTGCACCCCGTGTGTCGAGAAAAATGCCTTGGTTTTGTGAAATTCGTTGGCGCCGGCGCTCATCAAAACCGTGTGGTATCCGCCGTTTCCCATCAGTTGGGGCAGACACTGCACGTTGATTCCGGTGAAACGCAGAAATACCGGTGGGCCACCGAGATTGGGAAGACTCGAGCATAGGGCACTGTACTGACCGCGAGCCGTACTTGCCTCGGGATAGATACTCGCATACGTGAAAGGAAAATACGTGGCTTGTTGCGCGAAACGTGCGCGTAGACGCGGAAAAACCAGCGGTCCCAGTCGCGGGTGCTCGAACTCGAAGCTTCGCCAGGACTCCACGAATATTACGATCATATTGACCATGGCACCCGTGGGGATGCCCAGGGGCTCACGCATTTCAGCAATATCTTTGGGTTCGAACGATAGCCTTCGAGCAAGCGGCCATGGATTCCCCTCCGAAGAGCTTGCCTCTACCGTGGGCTGAAGCCACGCCGCGGGAAGCAAGTTTTGTGGCTCGGTCCCTGACTCCAGTTGCCGGAAGATGATTAGTTGTTGGGCGGGATTTCGCACGTTGGGCCAACGGGATGCCTCCTTGTCATGGCCCGACGCCTGACGCCACCATCGGGTCACCGTTGACTCGTCGAGCAAACCCCTGGCTGCCGAAGAGGAGGCCAGCGAGTTCATGAACAACACACTGATCATCCCCAAGAGGAGACCAGGAAATAAGGAGGTTTTCGCCGGGACCGCGGGGATAGGGCTCTCTTCCGTCGGAGGAGAAGCGCTTTTTCTCCATATCCGCCACGCCCGCAGGAGGAAGAATCCAGACAAACCGAGCGAAGACAACAGCAACAGGGCGCTGCCCACGATGAATGGTGTGCGTCCCAACGCTAGTGCCGAGTCGACGATCAAGGGGATCTCAGCGCTTTGGCGCACAACAATCCACCATTCAAGGGGCTCGCCGAAGAAGCTGTAATACAACACACCGGCAATTTCCGCGCTCCATACCACCACCCCCAATGCGATAAAAGCGAGCCAAAATAACTCGGGAACCACCATCCACGCTGCGCACCAAGCTCCTGCCAAAACCAGAAGCGTAAGGAAAAAATCGGCGAAAATACCGGTAATCAACCCCTGATGGAAGGCTTGCCGCACCCCTGTTCCCAAATCCTGCACCACCTGAAACCGTAACAGCAGCAAGCTGAAAAAAAACAGCGCCGCCGACGCGATGCGGAGCACACCGCCCTGGCCCCTCTTGGTTCGAAAGGAAATTGATGATTTTATGGTATTTTTGAGCATTTGTAGGGAAAAAAATTCTAGAATGAAAGCAACACTGAGTGACCCCCGGTTCCGATGCTCGTCCTGATCTCCACGTGGTTTTACGATGTAAACAAAGACCACCATGAGAATGACGACAACCAACAGCCAGGGCAGCAGGGACCACCAGCCTTGCAATCCTAGAGTTTCCCCTAGATTGAAAGCCCCAGTGCCGTCCTTGGCCATGGCGGCCCAGCGCCAGCGTCGCTCCGACGATGGGGCCATGAACCCGGAGGGATTGAGGGCCAGAGCACCTTCTTTGGCGAGTTTGAGATAAAGGGAGAGAGGAGCAGTTTGCCGTTCCGCGATGAAAGGGGTGGTCGCCACGCCAAGCAGGTTGACACCGAAGGATAGCGAGGCAACTACCCAGAACCAAGGCTTGGATAGCCATGTTTGCGGTATATGAGCCAGGCCAAGAGCGATGAGCGGTATCGAAGGGACAAGGTGTCGAGGCCCGAAACAAACGCCGCCTTGCCAATAGGAATAGCCAGAAATAATGAGTACGAGTCCGAAAGATGCCACGATCGAAGGGATTGCTACCTGCAAGAAGGCTCGACGAGGCCACAGGGCATAGGCCGCACAACCAATCAAAAGAAGAGGGGAATAAAAAAACAGGCCACGATAAGGCCCGAATAATAGCTGTAAGGCATTGGGCCACGAAGGCAGCGCCACGCCATACAATCCCGTCGACATCCCAGCACCAAAACGGCTTCCTTGCAGTTTGCCATACCCTAGCGCCCAAGGACTGCCGAAGATCATCCAATTATGCAACAACAGAAGGACGAAAGGAAGCAAAGCACACGCCGCCCCGACAAGCATCACCATGCCCCGTCGCCGCGCCCGAAATAGAATGATTAAAGCGCAAGACGCCGCCAGAATAGCCGTCGGATACTCAGTGCAAACCGCAAGCCCAAGCAATGCGAACGCCGCAGCCATCCGAAAATAGGATAATAACTTGGTACGGGCCTCAGTGAGTCCCAAATAAAGACCAACGATCAGCAACGAGGCAGCCACCTGATGCCCAAACAACATCGTTGAATACGGCCAGGCGAGAGTGCATAGGAATACCAACACCGCCAGCAACGTTGCCTTGCCTTCACTCAACGTGGGATTCAAGACCCGCAGCAGTTGACGAAAACATACCCCCGCTCCCGCCGACAAGGGCGCGAGAATGAGGATTCCCGCGAAATATAGTAGTATATCCCCCCGCCAATGCTGCGCCTGAAGGTCTTCGGTCGTCCAGAAAATGGAACCCACCCACGCCACAGGTAGCGTCAGGTAGGAAACGACAGGAGATTTCTCGAGATAATAATGTCCGTCGATAGCTGCCTTGTCGATCGTGTTTTCATGAAAGGAGTCAATGGAAAGCCGATGATCGAAGGCTAGGGCCAGAGAATAATCGAAACGCGAATTCTGATTGTCGAAGCCACCTTGATAAAAGTAGGCAAAGCAAACCCATAACAGAAAAAAAACAAATAGGTTGGAAGGGGAGAACCTGCGGAAGATCATGACAAGAAGGCTCGAAAGCCTGTCGTTGACTCTAGACTCCTCGATTATCCCCCGGATCCCCCGGATCCTGCGTACCCTTCGTACCCTTCGTACCCTTCGTACCCTTCGTACCCTTCGTACCCTTCGTACCCTTCGTACCCTTCGT